>NZ_OZ253498.1:0-600000 GCF_965262185.1 Candidatus Pelagibacter sp. | reverse complement strand
GAAGCTGAGTTAATTATAGGGGCAATAACTGATGCTGATTTAGATGGTAAGATGAGAGTTTCAATTGTTGCAACTTCATTAGATGGTCAACAACCTGAATCTAAATCGGTGGTAAATATGGTGCATAGAATACAAAATCGTAATCCAGGCTACTCTGATTTTACAAATATGGGTCCTCAAGCTTTTAATTTTTCAAACGCATCAAGCCCAATTTCTCATGGTGCTAACGCTCTTAAGGTTGAGAATGAGATTGTTCAAGATCAAGAACAAGTGAGTGTTGAAAATAACATGATGAACGAAAATTTCACCACAGAAAACAGTGAAGTAACAGAAAACATTGTCGAAGACAGCACTGTAAATGAAATGGAAAAATCGTTTACACAAGAAGCAGTAGAAACACTTGAAGAAAAAAATCATGATGAAAATATTCAAGAAGAACCATCAAATGATCTTAAGGAATTTGGTGTAGATTCGGATTCGCCAGATTTATTTAGTTCTGAAAGCGAAAACTCTTCTCCTTCAGATTTGTTAAATTCAGAGGATCAGGAAGATGAAGACGATCTTGAAATTCCCGCTTTCCTAAGAAGACAAAAAAATTAATGGTCTTCAAAGAAATAAATGGAAGCCACCATAGTACCGGATGTACAAAAACATTATCCTGTACTGCTAAAAGAAATTATTAGCGTTATCACCCCTCAACATGGTGGCACATTTATAGACTGTACATTTGGTCAAGGTGGATATTCAAAAAAAATACTAGAGTTTGAAAATACAAAGGTAATAGGACTTGATAGGGATATTGAAAGTCAGAAAATTGCAAATTCAATATTAGATGATTTTGAAGATAGATTTGTTTTCAAAAATTTAAAATTTAGTCAATTAACTAATTTAAAAATTAAAAACGAAAATATCAAAGGTGTTATTTTTGATCTTGGATATTCATTAACACAAATGAAAGATCCAAAAAAAGGATTATCTTTCAACTCAATGACAGATTTAAATATGCAATTGGGTTTAAATAACTATTCAGCCGCTGATGCTATAAATAAACTTGATGCAAAAGAGTTGGAGAAAATTTTTAAATACTTTGGAGATGAAAAAGATGCAAAATATATATCTAAAAATATTGTAAAAGAAAGATTAAATAAGAAAATTGATACACAGGGTTTAATTAAAATTGTTAATAAATCAAAAATAAGAAAAAATTTTAAAGTTCATAATTCAACTAAAGTTTTTCAAGCTCTTAGAATTTTTGTGAATAAAGAAATAAGTGAATTAATTTATGGACTGGTAAATGCTACAAAAGTACTAAAAAAGGGAGGTGTTTTAGCTGTTGTTACTTTTCACTCTTTAGAAGATAAAATTGTAAAATATTTTTTAAAAAGTCTTTCTCAAAATAAAAGTATTTCAAGATATTCACCTATTATAGATCAAAAAGAAACTCTATATAATTTAAATCAAAAAAAACCGATCGTTCCATCCGATCTTGAGATAAAAGAAAATCCACCTTCAAGATCTGCAAAACTAAGATATGCAATTAAGAAAAGTGATTTCTTTGATTTTGATACAGATATAGAGGAGAAATTTAAAAATTTTTTAGAAATTGAAAAGTTTGGAGATAAACTTTGAAAAAATTATTTCTTGCAGTTACGATTATAATTTTAGTTTTAACTACAGCAATTATAAAAAATACCACAAAAAAAATTGAAGATAAAATATTTGCTTATAAAGAAAGTGTAAGACTTTTAAAATCAGATTTAGAAAATATTCAGTTGGAATTTGATTATTTAAGTTCTGCTGAAAAATTATTGGAATTTCAATCTTTATATTTTGAAGATCAATTAGTCCAAAAAAAAATAGAAGATATTAAAATTTATAAAATTTCAGAAAATGAAAATAAATTAGAGCAATATAAAATAACTAAGGAAAAATGAACAATTATAAAAAAAGATTAACTATTGAAGATCATGAAAATGATTTTGCTTATAAAAAAAGCAATACTGGATTGAACATTCAATTTAATCGAGTTGCTTTTATTTTTTTTGTCTTTTTTGTTATTTATACAATTTACTCAATACATTTAATTCATTTAGGTTCTAGAGTATCAAAGCTTGAAAATACAAATAACAAGCTTCCTTACATCAATGATCTTTATAGAGCAGATATTTTAGATATTAATGGAAGTTATTTAGCAAAGACGGTTAAATCAATTGATATTGGTCTCAAAACTTCAAATATAATTAGTAAAGAAAAATTATTGTTAAGCCTAAAAATTATTTTTCCAGATAAAGATTTTAATGAAATTGAAAAAAAAATAGAAAACAAAAAGTTTTTTTATTTAGAGAGGAAAATTTCAGAGGAAAAATATGAGCAAATTATGAAGTTGGGAGATAAATCTCTTATCCCTGAAGAAAAAGTGCTTAGAATGTATCCACAGAAAAATCTTTTTAGTCATATTTTAGGACAAATAGATAATGACAACAATGGTATTTCTGGATTAGAAAAATCATTAAATGAAAATCTTAGATCATCTAGAGACCCAATTAAATTAACTGTTGATAAAGACATTCAATTCTTAATTAGAAAAGAATTATTAAAATATCAGGAAATTTTTAAAAGCAAAGGAAGTGCAGCAATTTTAATGGATGTTAATAATGGCAATATACTATCTTTAGTTTCATTACCTGATTTCAATCCAAATGAAAGAAAAAATATGTCAGATTTAAATTATATTAATAGAGTAACAAAGGGAACTTACGAACTAGGCTCTGTTTTTAAAGTATTTACTTTTGCAAGTGCTTTAAATGAAAAATTAATTGAACCTGATACTGAATTTTTAGATTTACCAAAATCAATTAAGTGTGACAGATACAGAATTGGAGAATATGATAATGAAATACCTTCCGATTTAACTGCTGAACAAATTTTAGTTAGATCTGGAAACATAGGATCTGTTCGAATTGCACAAAAAGTTGGCCAAGAAAAATTTAAATCTTTTTTAGAGGATATTGGAGTATTATCTCAGATTAATTTTGACATCGAAGAAGTGGCGCCTCAAATTGATTATGATTTTGGAAAATGTAGATTGGCAACAGCCTCTTTTGGTCATGGAGTAGCAACTACCATTCTCCAATTAGCAAAAGGATATGCTATTTTGGCTAATGGTGGCTATGATGTAAACCCAACATTGGTTTTTAAAGAAGATAATAAAAAAAATATCAATACAAGAATAATTAACAAAGGAATTTCAAAACAAGTTGTTACTGCTTTAAGAAAAATTGTTAATACAGAGGAGGGTACGGCTAGATTTGCAGATGTTCAAAATTATGAAATTGGAGGCAAAACAGGCACAGCCGATCAACCAGTAGGTGGAAAATATTCAGAGGCAAAAATAAATACTTTTAGCTCAATATTTCCAACATCAAATCCTCAATTTGTATTTGTTGTAATGTTAGACACTCCTAAAAAATCAAAAGATTATTATTATAAATATAGGCATAGAAAAGGAGGATGGAAGGGAACACTTTATAATACAGCTGGGTGGACATCTGTAGAGGTGGCAGGAAAAGTGATAGATAAAATTGGGCCTATTTTAGCCACAAAATATATACAGGTTGACTAATAATGTTACTTGGAAATTATTTTAATGGTATCCACAAAAATTATAAGAAATTATTTTTTTCAGGTATCTCTTTTGATACTAGATCTTTAAAAAAAAATAATATTTTCTTTGCTATAAAGGGAAATAATATAGATGGAAATAAATTCATTTCTAAAGCTGTAGAAAAAGGATCTAAAATAATTATAACAGAACAAAAAATAAAAGATTTTCGTAATGGAATTTTATTTATAAGAACAAAAAATTTAAGAAAATTATTAGCAGAAGTCTCATTTAAAATTTACAACAAAATACCAAAAAATTTAGTAGCTGTTACAGGAACAAATGGAAAATCTTCAGTTGCTGAATTTTATCTTCAAATAATGAAATTAAATAAAAAAAAAGTTGCTTCAATTGGAACACTGGGGGTTAAATCAAAAAATATAAATTTAAATTTATTTAATACAACAAGTGATCCAATTAAATTAGGCCAGATCTTACAAAAATTAAAAAAAGAAAAAGTTGAAAATGTTATCATGGAAGCATCTAGTCATGGACTAAAACAAAATAGATTAGATGGGTTAAATTTTAAATCTGGAATTTTTACAAATTTATCACAAGACCATCTTGATTATCATAAAAATTTAAAAAATTATTTAAAAGCAAAACTTTATTTATTTGAGAATTTAATTGAAAAAAAAGGAAATGTAATTACAGATAAAGATATCCCTCAATATAAAATAATCAAGAAAATCTCTTTAAAGAAAAAATTAAAATTATTTGTAATAAATGAAAAACAAAATAATTTTGAAATATTATCTCATAGATACGATAATGAAAATCAATTAATTAAAATAAAATATAAAAATTTAATTAAGGAAATTAATTTAAATTTAATAGGTAAAATTCAAATAAAGAATATTTTGATGGCTGCAATTGCAGCAAAAAAAAGTAATTTAAATTTTAAAAAAATTTTAAAAGTCTTACCAAAATTAAAACCAGTTGAAGGTAGATTAGAAAAAATTGGTAAAATTAAAAATAATTCAATTGTTATTCTTGACTATGCACACACTCCTGATGCTTTAAAAGTTTGTTTATTAAACATTAAGGAGCAATTTCCTGATAAAAAGTTAAATCTTTTATTTGGCTGTGGGGGAAACAGAGATCAAAACAAAAGAGCTAAAATGGGTAAAATAGCCAGTATTCATGCAGATAATATCTATCTAACAGATGATAATCCTCGTTTAGAAAATCCCACAAGAATAAGAAAAGAAATCAAAAAGGGCATTAAAGCTAAAAAAATTATAGAAATTCCTAATAGAACAATAGCAATATCAGAGGCCATCAAAAATTTAAAAAGTGGTGATGTTTTATTAGTTGCAGGGAAAGGTCACGAAAACACCCAGGAAATTGGTAAAAAAAAAATCAAGTTTTCTGATAGAAAAAAAATCCTAACTGAAATCAAAAAAAAAAACAAAAATTTATCCAATCAATTAAAGATAAATATAATTAAAGAGCTTTCCAAAACTCAAAAATTATCAAAATCTATTTCTATAAATAATGTGAGAATTAATTCTAATGAAGTGAAAAAGAACGATGTATTTTTTGCTATCAAAGGAAAAGTAAATGATGGAAATAAATTTGTTTCACAATCATTTAAGAAAAAAGCATCATTAGCGATTGTAAACAAAATTCAAAATAATCTTGACATTAAACGGCAGATAAAAGTTAAAAATACCTTAAAATTTTTAACAAATGTCTCAAAAGTTTATAGAAAAAATATAAGTACAAATATTATAGCTATTACAGGTAGTTGTGGGAAGACAACTCTCAAAGAATTATTGGGAAGTGTGATGGGAAAAATTTCAAATACAAGCATATCACCAAAGTCTTATAACAATAAATTTGGAGTTCCTTTAAGTCTTCTTAATATTAAAGAAAATGATCAATATGGAATTTTAGAGGTAGGAATGGATAAAAAGGGTGAGATTGATTATCTAACAAAAATACTTGAGCCAAATGTTGGAGTTATTACAAATATAAATTATGCCCATGCAAAAAATTTTAAAAATATAAAACAGATTGCCTTAGCAAAATCAGAGATTATAAAAAATATTAAATCAAATGGTTCTATGATCTTAAATGCAGATGATAAATTTTTTAAACTTCATAAACAAATTTCTCAAAAGAAAAATCTAAAATTAATTTCATTTGGTATAAAAAGTAATAAAGCAGACATGAGGTTGATTGATATAAAATCGTTTGGAAAAAATTTTAAAATTAAAATTAGATTTATGAATAAGATTAAATATTTTATAATATCTAATGACTATCAAAATAATATTTATAATATTCTATCTGCATTAGCTGTTATTAGTGTGAATTTAAATATATTTAATTTAAATAAAAATATTTTTTTAAATTTTAGAATTCCTGATGGAAGAGGGGATCATTCAATAATAAAAATAAATAATAAAAAAATAAATTTAATTGATCAAAGTTATAACTCAAATCCACTATCATTAAGTTCTGCTATAAAAAATTTTGATAAAATAAAATTAAACAAGTCTAAAAAATATTTGTTGCTTGGAGATATGTTGGAGCTTGGTAGTTATTCCAAAAAACTTCATGAATCTATTGCTCCATTAATAAATCAAACTAAAATTGATAAAGTTTTTGTAAAAGGAAAAATGGCTTCTTTGATATATAAAAAATTATCAAATAGTAAAAAAGGTAGAATATTAAGTAACAAATCTCAGATAGATGATTTGATTAGAAATGATATTAAAAAGAATGATTATTTAATGATTAAAGCCTCACTTGCGACAGGTTTCAATAAGATAGTTAATGAATTAAAAGGTTTAAACTAAATGCTATACCAGTTTCTATTAAATTTTGTTGATAATTTTGGCTTTTTAAACGTCTTTAAATATTTAACTTTCAGAACTGGTTTATCCTTTTTTACGTCATTAGTTATAGTTTTATTTATTGGAGGTCCTTTTATAAAATTTTTTTCAAATCAAAAAATTTTGAATCCAATTAGGGAAGATGGACCAGAAAATCACATAGTTAAAAAAATTGGAACACCAACAATGGGTGGAATTATTATTTTACTTGCCCTAATAATTTCAGTTATTTTATGGGCAGATTTATCAAATAATAATATTTTATTTTGTTTATACATTGCTTTTTCATTTGGATTACTTGGTGCATTTGACGATTATAAAAAAATTAAGCAAAGTAATTCCTCTGGTATTTCATCGAAGTTTAAAATAATTGCACAAATTATATTAGCGTTATTAGGAGTAGGTTTATTTGTTTATTTAAACGATTATCAAGATTTAAATAATTTATATTTTCCTTTTTTTAAAAATTTAATAATTAATCTTGGATGGTTTTTTATACCTTTTGCCGTATTTGTAATAATAGGTTCTTCTAATGCTGTAAATCTTACAGATGGTTTGGATGGTTTAGCAACAGTTCCAGTTATATTAGTAGCGACTTGTTTTGCATTTATAAGCTATGTAACTGGAAATATTGTTTTTTCAAATTATTTACAAATTCCTTATATTGAAGGAACAGGTGAGGTTGCAATTTTTTGTGGAGCAATTATTGGAGCATGTTTAGGATTTTTGTGGTTTAATGCTCCTCCAGCTAAAATTTTTATGGGAGACACAGGCTCTCTATCTTTAGGTGGTTCTTTAGGAGCAGTAGGTATTATAACAAAACATGAGATTGTTTTAGCAATAACGGGAGGTCTTTTCGTTTTAGAAGCAATCTCCGTAATGGTTCAGGTAATTTCATTTAAACTTACAGGAAAAAGAATTTTTAGAATGGCACCCATACACCATCATTTCGAGAAAAAAGGTTGGCCTGAATCTACTGTAGTTATTAGATTTTGGATTATCTCAATAATTTTAGCAATGATAGGACTTGCTACTTTAAAATTAAGATAATGAAAAATAAAAAAAATATTTTTTTAAGAAAAAAAATATTAATATATGGATTAGGCAAAAGTGGAGTATCTTCATACAAATTTTTAAAAAAAAAAGCAGATGTTTATCTTTTTGATGATAATTCAAAAATAAATAAAAATTTAGGTAGTTTAAGTAAAATTTCAAAAATAAGTTTTGATGTAATTATTATTAGTCCAGGTATAGATATTTCAAAATGTAAATTATCGAAATTCTTGAAAAAAAATTTACAAAAAATTTATACAGATCTTGATGTTTTTTACTCCTTTTATGATAATTTGAGTATAACAATCACAGGAACAAATGGAAAATCAACTACAGCAAAAATACTACACGATGCATTGGTTGATCAAAAAAAAGATGCTCGATTAATTGGGAACATAGGGAACCCAGCACTTGCTGAGAAAAAAATAACAAAAAAGACGATTTTTGTAATTGAAGCCTCTTCGTATCAGCTTGAATATTCTAAGATTTTTAGGTCAAAATATAGCTTAATTCTTAATATTTCAGCAGATCATATTGAAAGACATAAGAACCTCAAAAATTATGTTAATGCAAAATTTAAATTAATTGAATCTCAAGTTAAAGGGAATTTTGCGTATGTAAAAAAAAATGATCCATTAATTTCAAAAAAAATTAAAAAAAATAAATTTAAGTCAACGATTTATAAAGTTGATATATCAAATTTGAAAAACATAATTGGTAAGATTAGCAATAAATACTTTGCTTCTGACGGTAATAGAGAAAATCTTTCATTTATATTTGAAATAGCCCCTAAGCTAAAACTTTCTAAACATAGATTAATCCAAACCATTAATAATTTTAAAGGACTCGATTTTAGACAACAAATTATTTTTGATAAAAAAAATTTAACAATAATTAACGACTCTAAAGCAACAAGCTTTGCTTCTTCAGAAAATATATTGAATAATTTGAATGATGTTTACTGGATTTTAGGAGGAATACCAAAAAAAAATGATAAGTTCAAATTATCCAAAATAAAATGTAAAAATATCAAAGCGTATATTTTTGGTTCATATCGAAATAAGTTTCATGAAGTTTTAAGAAATAAATTAAAGGTTAAAAAATACAAAACTTTAAATGAAACCTTAAGAGCAATTTTCTTAGAGATAAAAGATCAAGAAAGCAAAAAAAATATAATTTTTTTTAGTCCTGCTGGTGCATCATTTGATAGTTTTAAAAATTTTGAAGATAGGGGAGAATACTTTAATAAAATAGTTAAAAAATTAACATATGCAAAGTAACAGCATAATTTATAAATTTTATTATCAGTGGTGGAAAAATATTGATAAACCTATATTATTTTTAGTTAGCATTTTATTCACCATTGGACTTTTTTTCTCTTTGGTGTCAACTTCACTCATAGCTTCAGACAAATTAGATACCAACAATTATTTCTTTTTTTTTAAACATTTAATTTATGTAATTATTGGTGTAATTTTTATTTTTATTTTTTCATCTTTAAATCAAGATAAATTGTATAAATTTTCAATAATTCTTTTTTTTATTTCATTACTCTCTTTGTTTTTAGTACCTATAATTGGAATAGAAGTTAAGGGATCAAGAAGATGGATCGATTTATTTTTTTTACCAAGATTTCAACCCATAGAAATATTGAAACCTTTTTTGATTGTAATTCTTGCAATTATTTTATGTAAAAATGAAACTAATATTTTATTAAAATATTTAGTATCAACAATTTTAATGACTTTAGTTTCTTTGCTACTGATAATCCAGCCAGACATTGGTCAAACATTATTAGTATTTTTTTCATGGGCTGTTTTGATATTTTGCTCAGGTATTAATTTATATTTTTTGCTCACAATCTCTTCTATTGGATTAATTTTTTTGTCTTATATGATTATTTACATACCAAAATTTAATTATATTAAAGCTAGAATTTTTTCATTTTTTGATAAAGAAACAGGTACTCATAATTTTCAATCAGATAAAGCAATAGAGTCAATAACAAGTGGAGGTTTTTTTGGAAAAGGGATAGGAGAGGGAACACTAAAAAATAGAGTACCAGAAGCACATACTGATTATATAATTTCAGTAATTTCCGAAGAGTTTGGTGTGATTGCCATAATTTTAATCTTAATTTTGTTTTTAGTCCTAATTTATATGGTTTTTAAAAAAATTAGTTTTGAAACTGACGAGCAAAATAAACTTATTCTAATTGGATCAGCAAGTTTAATTCTTATGCAGGCCACAATTCATATTGGAGTTAATATAAGATTATTTCCAACAACTGGAATGACATTACCTTTTTTGAGTTATGGTGGCTCTTCAATTATAAGTACCTCAATATTGACAGGTATAATTTTAAACTTAACAAAAAGAAAAATATAATAGGTGAGAGAAAAAGTATTAATTTCCACTGGAGGTTCTGGAGGGCATGTCATTCCTGCAATTACAATTTATGACCATTTAAAAGAAAAATATGACACAATAATTTCTACAGATTCTAGAGGGTTAAAATATTTAGAAAAAAATGATTATAGATCTATTTTAATAGATACACCAAAGTTTAATAGCTTAATACTTTTTCCTTTTACATTATTTAAAGTCTTAATATTAACAATTAATTCTCTAAAAATATTAAAAAAAGAAAAAATTTCTTACTTAATTTCAACGGGTGGGTACATGTCTTTACCTTTATGTTTAGCAGCAAAAATTCTAAATATTAAAATTTTTTTAATTGAACCAAATATGGTTTTAGGAAGAGCAAATAAATTTTTTTTGAATTTTTCTAAAAAATTAATTTGTTATTCAAAAAACTTAAAAAATTATCCAAAAAAATTTGAAAATCAGAAAAAAATTTCAAAACCTTTTTTAAGAAAAAAATATTATGAATCAGATTTATATAAAAAAGATGTAAATTTATTTACCATCATGATTATTGGAGGCAGTCAAGGAGCTAAAATTTTTGATACACTTATTAATGAATCAATTTTGAGTGTTTCAAAATCTTGCTTAATTAATGTAATCCATCAAACTAGTGAAAAAAACATAAACTATTTAAGAAATTTTTATAAAATTAATAATATAGAAAGCAATGTTTTTAGTTTTGATCAAAATTTAAATGAACTTATGAAACAGTCTGATTTATGTATATCAAGGTCAGGCGCTTCAAGTTTAGCTGAAATGTCATTAATGAATGTTCCTTTTATCGCCATACCACTTCCTAGTTCTAAGGATAATCATCAATATGAAAATGCTAAATATTATTATGATAAAGATTGTTGCTGGATAATTGATCAAAAAAAATTTGATAAAAAGAAATTTGAAGAATTATTGTTAAAAATATCAAAGAAAGACGAATATTATGTCGCAAAAAAAGAAAATCTAAAAAAATTAAATTATCAAAATACTTGGAATAATGTTAATCAAAATTTATTGGAAATTTTAAATGAAAATTGAATTAGCCAAATCAGAAGTTATTCATTTTGTTGGTATAGGTGGGATAGGGATGAGTGGCCTTTCAATGATTATGAAGAGGAAAGGTTTTAAAGTTCAAGGAAGTGATATCTCAAATAATAAAAATATTAATAGGATTAGAAAAGAAAAAATCAAAGTTTATGTTGGACATAAAAAACAGAATATAAGCAAGGCTACAATTTTGGTTGTATCTTCAGCAATTAAACAAAATAACCCGGAATTAATTGAAGCAAAATCAAAAGGTCTACCAATATACAAAAGAGGCGAAATGCTAGCAAACATTGTGTCTCTTTCTAAAAATATTGTAGTTGTAGGATCTCACGGTAAAACAACAACTACTTCTTTAATTGCATCAATTTTTCAAAATACAAAAATAGACCCAACGATTATTAATGGAGGAGTTATAAATTCAATCGATAATACAGCAAAATTAGGTAAAAGTGATTGGTCTATTTTGGAGGCAGATGAGTCTGATGGTAGCTTTATATTTATTCCCCCAACTTACTCTATCATTACTAACATTGATAGAGAGCACATGGATTTTTATAGTTCGATGAAAAAATTAAATAAATATTTTATTGATTTTGTTGAGAAGGTTCCATCTTTTGGAAAATCATTTGTCTGTTTAGATGATAAGAATAACAAAAATCTAATAAAAAATATTAAAAAGAAAAATTTCTATACATACGGTGAAGATCCTAAATCGAACTTTTCTATAAAAAATATAAATCAATTTAAAGAATTATCAAAATTTGATTTATCAATAAAATTACCAAATAAAAAAAATCGATATTTAAAAAATATAATAATCCCTCTACTTGGAAATCATAATATTAAAAATGCAGTTGCTGCTCTTGCAGTATCATTGACTGTTGGAATATCAATATTTGATATAAAAAAAGGACTTAAAAATTTTAAAGGTGTTCAAAGAAGATTTAATAAGATTTTTTCATTTAATAATGTTGATTTTTTTGATGACTATGCACATCACCCAACTGAGATAAGAGAGGTACTTAATGGGGTAATGAAAGTTTATAAAGGTTATGAGAAGATATGTATTTTTCAACCCCATAGAATATCAAGAGTAAAAGATTTAAAAAAAGAGTTTAGTTTCGCTTTTAGAGATGCTGATAAAGTAATTTTATTTCCAATTTATAATGCTGGTGAAAAAATGAAACTCGGATTTAGTTATCTTAGTTTTGCAAAACAAATTATCAAAAATTCGAGGGTTGAATTATTAATGATCGAGGATCAATTGCAATTAGCAAAATATGTAAAAAGTAATATTTATGGAAAAAAAATTGTTATTGGTATGGGCGCTGGTTCAATTTCAAGTTGGATGAGAGAATTACCTAAATATTTATAATGAAAACTAATTTGAAAGAACTGTCAGAAGAGTTTGGTCAAAACCTAAAGCTAGACTGTGATTTAAAAAAAAAAAATTGGTTTAATATTGGTGGTAAAGCTAAAATTTATTTTAAAGCAGATAATTTAAAAGATTTGATCAAATTTTTAAAAATTATAGAAAATAAAGAAAATATTTTTGTTTTAGGCGGAGGATCAAACATATTAATAACTGACGATAAATATGATGGTGTAGTACTCAAGCTTGCAAATAATTTTAATAATTTATCAGTTCTGTCAGATGATATAATTATTGCAGGAAGCATTGTTAGTGACAAAGCATTATCAGAATTTGCATTAGAAAATAGTTTAGGTGGTTTTGAATTTTTGTCTTGTATACCAGGTACAGTTGGTGGTGGAATTAAAATGAATGCTGGATGTTTCAATAGAGAATTTAAAGATGTTCTTGTTTCAATACAAGCAGTTACTAAATCTGGCCAGGTAATAACTATACCTGCAAAAGATATAAATTTTAAATACAGAGATAGCGGTTTATCTGATGACCTTATTTTTTTAAGCGCCTCCTTTAAAGGATTTAAGAAAGAAAAAGAATTGATCCAAAATGAAATGAATTTTTTAAAAGAAAAAAAAGAAAAAGCACAACCAACAAGAATTAAAACCAGCGGAAGTACTTTTAAAAACCCTTTAGATCAATCTGAAAAAAAGGTTTGGGAACTAATAAAAGAGTCTGTTCCATTAGATATTTCTTTTGGTGATGCATATATTTCAGAAAAACACTGTAATTTTTTTGTAAATAAAGGTAATGCTAAATTTAAAGATATGAAGAATTTGATCAAATATGTCTCAAAAAATGTCTTTAAGAAAACAGGTGTAAAGTTAGAAACTGAAATTAAAATTTTAGAATAAATTGAAAAAAAAAATACTAATACTTTCTGGTGGAATATCAAAGGAGAGATTAATAAGTCTTGATACAGGTAAACAGGTTGCCCAAGAGCTAAAAAAAAATGGTTATAAAATTCAGATTTCTGAACCAGATAGATCTTTATCTTTAAATATCGAAAAATTTAAACCTGATATAATTTTTAATGCATTGCATGGTCAATTTGGAGAGGATGGATATATACAAAGTATTTTAGAGAAATTTAAAATTTCATATACCCATTCTGGTGTTGTTGCTTCATCTATAGCCATGGATAAAGAAATTTCAAAAAAAATTTTTATAAAAAATAAAATTATTACACCAAAATTTTTTATTTATAATTATGGTTATAAATCATCTACCTTAATAAAAAAAATTCAGTCAAAATTAAAATTTCCTGTTGTCATAAAACCTTTAAATGAGGGTTCAAGTGTTAATGTTTTTATATGCAACAAATCTAATCTAACACAAAAAGTTAAATCATTAAAAGATTACAAAAAAATTATGATTGAGGAATTTATTGGAGGAAGAGAAATTCAAGTAGCAATTATGGGTAATAAAAAACTTGGAGCAATTGAATTAAAACCCAAAAGAGCTTTTTATGATTATCAAGCAAAGTACAACACAAATGCAAAAACTGAGCACATAATTCCCGTTAATTTGTCTAAAAAAAAATTAAATGACGTAATGAATATTGCACTTAAAGCCCATAAAATCATTGGTTGTTCTGGTGTTACACGTTCAGATTTTAAATATAATAGGGGTAAATTTTATCTATTAGAAATTAACACTCAACCAGGTATGACCAAATTATCTCTCGTTCCCGAAATAGCCTCTTATAAGGGAATAAACTTTTTAAAATTAATTGAATGGATTTTAAAAGATGCATCAAAGAAAAAGTAAAAAAATCTTAATTTACTTTTTTTTATTAATTTTAGTGGGTTCGATAAATAATAATTCAATAAATAATCTAAGGTTAGAAAAAGTAAAAAAAATTAATATTTTTGGATTAGATGAAAATGACCAAAAAATTCTACTTGATAGTTTAAATAATTTAGATTTAAAAAATATTTTTTTTATTAATAAAAAAAGCATTCAAAATATTATTGAAAATAATTCATTAGTTGAAGATTACAATGTTATAAAAAAATATCCTTATTCAATTGATATAAATATAAAAAAAACAAATTTTATTGCTCGGATTAATAAAAATGGAAAGTTTTTATTAGTTGGAAACAACGGTAAATTATCAAATAATAGTAATTCTGCAATAAAATTGCCGTATATATTTGGAAATCCAGAAATAGAAGAGGTATTAGAATTAAAAAAAATTATTGATCAGTCAAATGTTGATTATTCACAAATAAAATCTCTATATTATTTTAAATCAAAAAGATGGGATCTAGAATTAACTACAAATATTGTAATTAAATTACCTGAGAAAATTGAAAAAGAGATTTTAGATAAAATATCAATTTTTTTAAATAATATTAAATTAGAAAATAAAGAAATTGTGGATGCTAGAATAAAAAATCAAATTATAATTTTAGATGAATAAAGAAATTGACTCTGAAACTTATTTAATTATTTCTTATGAAAAGTTTGAAATATTCTTATTAGACAATAAAAATTATAAAAATATATACCAGGAAGAATTTAAATTTAGAGACGTTTTAGAAAAATTAGATTTTAATCTTTTAAATGATTTTTTAGAAAACAATATTTTTAAAATTGAAAAACTAGCAGGAAATTTTGTAAACAATATAAATATAGTAATTGAAAATAAATCAATTCTTACCTCCAATATAGGTATAAAGAAAAAAAATTATACTGGAGAAATTACAGACATAATTTTGGAAAGTATGCTTACAGATGTTAAAGATTTATTTAAAGAAAACTACAATCAATATAAACTCATACATATGATTATTGATAAATATATAATTGATGGTGTCAGTTATTCTTCTTTTCAAGATAAAATTTGTAATGATGAAATTTGTCTAGAAATTAAACTTATTTCAATACCAAATTTATTAATACTTGAAATTGAAAACATTTTAAAAAAATACCAAATTCAAGTAAATAATTATTTAGACAAAGGATATGTAAAAGATTTTATCTTTGATAAACAATTAGATATTTCTCAAATGGCACATAATTTGAAAGTTGGTATGAATAAGAATGAAATTCAAATAACCTCAAAATCCTCAAAAAAACTTGGTTTTTTTGAAAAATTTTTTCAATTATTTAGTTAATTTTGTTTTTTCTCGTAACAATAGTTGTTTTTAATTAATCCAACATTCAAATTAAAAGCATTTAGTGTCTTATTTAACCCAAAAAACAATTAAAAATAACATTTCATTTAATGGAATTTCTCTTCATAGTGGTCTGGATGTCAATGTTTGCATTAAACCAGCATCTCCCAACAATGGCATAGTTTTTAAGAGAGTGGATTTAAAAAGCAATAATTTGGTTTATCCAAATTTTATGAATGTCACAAACACATCTCTAAACACAACTATTGAAAATGAATTTGGAGTAAAGGTTTCAACTATTGAACACTTAATGTGTGCATTATTTGGGATGGGTATAGACAACGCAGTAATTGAGATTGATAATGAAGAAGTTCCAATACTAGATGGATCTGCAAAAGTCTTTATTGAAAAAATTATTTCAGCTGGAATTGAAATTTCTGACTCACCAATAAAGATAATTAAGATAAATAAAGAAGTAAACTATTCTGATGGTGACCGATACATAAATATTAAACCATCAACTTTAAGTTTAGATATTGATTTTGAGTTAAAATATAAAAATCCAATTATTGGAAATCAAAGAAATAGTTTCAAAATATATGAAGATGACTTATCTGAAGTTTATAATTCAAGAACTTTTTGTTTGTTTGAAGATATTGAGTTAATTAAAAAAAATGGTCTTGCTAAAGGTGGAAGTCTAGATAATGCAGTAGTAGTTAAGGATAAAGAAATTTTAAATCAAGAAGGTTTAAGAAATAAAAAAGAATTTGTTAACCATAAAATATTAGATTGTATAGGTGATTTATACACATGTGGATATAGAATGATTGCTAGCATACAGTGCTCACAGGGTGGTCATTATCTTACAAATCAACTTTTGAGAAAGGTTTTTGAGAATAAAGAAAATTTTTCTATTGTAGAAATTAAAGAAAAAAACCTTCCACATACTTTGATAAATAGAAACTTTTTAAGATCGATCGCATAAATTAATCATTTCTTTTAAAATTTATTTTAAGTAAGTATAAATCAATCATGGGGATTAAAAATATTTTTTTTATATTAAGTGTTTCGATATTGTTAATTTCTTGTTCTAAAAAAGAAATTAAAGAAGATGTAATTTTAGAGAAAAGTTTAGAAATGCAAGTATTAGAAGCATACGAAGAAGGAATGAAAGCTCTTAATTCAAACGATGTTCTTTTTGCAGCAAAAAAATTTAATGAAGCTGAAATACTATTCCCACAATCTGAATGGGCTCCTAAATCTGCATTAATGGCAGCTTACTCTTATTACAAACAAGATTACTATGGTGATGCAATTGCGGAAATGGAAAGGTTTTTAAGAGTATATCCTAATCATAAAAATTTATCTTATGCTTATTATTTGCTTGGAATTTCTTATTATGAACAAATAGTAGATGAAAAAAAAGATTTACAATCAATAATAAAGTCAAAAGATATATTTCAAACTTTAATAGAAAAATTTCCTAATACTGAATATGCAATAGATGCTGAATTTAAAATTGATTTAATAAATGATATATTGGCTTCTAAAGAAGTTTATCTAGGCAGATACTATGTTGATAGAAAAAAATGGATAGCAGCAATTAATAGATTTAGGACTGTTGTAGATGAATATGATGAAACAATTTATGCTGAGGAATCACTGCATAGATTAGTTGAAATTTATTATTTACTTGGTCTTGAGGAAGAAAGTAAGAAATATGCAGTTCTCTTAGGATACAATTATCAATCCTCTCAATGGTATGAAAAATCATATGCTATTTTTGATAAAAAGTATGAAGTGAATAAAAAAGAAAATGAAATTAAAAAAAGAAAACAAAATAGTTTATTAAAAAAATTCAAATCTCTCTTTGAATGAAATGGATAAAAAGGAAATCAAAAAACTTTATAACTCAAAAGTAAATTTATTAAAAAAATATAATGAAAGTTACTTTAATAAAAATAAGTCAATAGTTTCAGATAAAGAATATGATGAAATTAAAAAAGAGGTATTAGACTTAGAAAAAAATTTTAGCTATCTTGTTTCTAAGTACTCTCCATCTCAAAGTGTAGGATTTAAGCCCTCTAAAAATTTTAAAAAATCTTTACATAAAATACCAATGTTATCTTTAGGAAATGCTTTTTCAGAAGAAGATTTAATTAATTTTGAAAAAAAAATTAAAAATTATTTATCTTTAAGAAATGATTTTAAAATTTCATATAGCACTGAGCCTAAAATTGATGGAATATCTGCTTCATTGACTTTTAAAAATGGCAAATTTCACAAGGGTCTTTCCAGAGGAGATGGAAAAGAAGGTGAAGATATAACTGAAAATCTTAAGACAATAAAAGATATACCCAAAAAAATTCCTCACAAAGATTTTCCAGAAGAAATTGACATTAGGGGAGAGGTGTTCATACAAAACAGTGATTTTAAGGGTTTAAATGAAAAGTTTGCCAATCCTAGAAATGCAGCATCTGGCTCTCTTAGACAAAAAAATCCAGAAGAAACAAAAAAAATACCTTTAAAATTTATTGCCTATACATTTGGATATGAGAGTGGATTAAAAATTAATAACCAATCTGATTTTCTAAAAAAATTGAGTGAGTGGGGATTTAAAACAAATCCATTAAATAATTTAATCACAGGTATAAAAAATTTAATGAAAAATTATAATGAAATTGAAAAAAAAAGAGCAAGCCTTGATTTTGATATAGATGGAATAGTTTACAAAGTGAATGATTTTGCTATGCAAAGACGATTGGGTAATGTTGCAAATGCCCCAAGGTGGGCTGTTGCACACAAATTTTCATCTAACAAAGCAGTATCTAAGATTTTAGACATAGAAATCCAGATAGGTAGGACTGGGGCCTTAACACCAGTCGCAAAAATTAAACCAATTAATATTGGTGGTGTTATAGTTTCAAATGCAACATTACATAATGAAGATGAAATTAATCGAAAAGATATTAGAATAGGTGATACAGCAGTTATAGAGAGAGCTGGTGATGTAATTCCCCATATACTTTCGGTAGATAAACAAAAAAGATTAAAAAATTCAAAAAAATTTATTTTCCCAAAAAATTGTCCTTCATGTGGATCAGAAACAATTAAAGAATATAATAAAGTAACAAAAAAAACTGATGCGGTTAGAAGATGTTCAAGTGGGGATTATGATTGTGATAAAATCTCAATTGAAAAATTAAAACATTTTGTTTCAAAAGAAGCATTTAACATAGATGGCTTTGGAAAAAAAATAATTGAAAATTTTTGGGAATTAAAATTAATCAAGTTTCCTCAAGATATATTCAAATTAGATTATGAAAAAATAGAAAAACTTGAGGGCTGGGGTAAATTATCTGTTCAAAATTTAAAATATTCAATTAATCAAAAAAAAAATATTTCATTAGATAGATTTATTTATTCTTTAGGAATAAGACATATAGGATTGGAAAATGCAAAGTTATTGTCAAAACACTATATATCATTTTCAAAATTTAAAAATTTATCAATGCATAAAGATTATGAGGATTTGGTAAATATTGATGGGATTGGTGAAACACAAGTAAATTCTATTAAAAATTTCTTTTCAAATGAAAAAAACATTAAAGTTTTAAATGAATTGGAAAATGTTTTGGTTATTAAAGATGCTATTCAAAATTCAGATGATGGAATTTTAAATAATAAGACTTTTTTAGTTACTGGAAAGTTAAGTGGAATTAGTAGGGCTGAAATTAAATCTTTGATTGAGGAAAATTCAGGAAAAACAATTAGCAGTGTATCAAAAAAACTAAATTTCTTAATAATTGGAGAAAAACCAACTAAAAAAAAAGTAGACTATGCTAAAGAGTTAAAAATAAAAATCATTGATCAGTCTGAATTTTTAAAAATGCTAAATAAAACTAGCTAACCACTTTTTCTCATTTGTATTTAAATACTTAGAAATCTTTGAATAAACTTCTAGATGATATTTAAATAGATAGTTTTTCTCATCAATTGTTAATAAGTCAAAATTTATTAAATCTTTCTCTATAGGTGCCATTGTTAAATTCTGAAATAATAATTTTTTCTTTATTTTTTTGACATAAACTAAATTTTCAATTCTGATACCATATTTATTAGTTTTATAATACCCAGGCTCATTACTTAAAATCATACCTTCTTTTATTTTAATAGTATTTATTTTTGTAATAGATTGAGGACCTTCATGAACATTAAGAAAAAAACCAACACCGTGTCCTGTACCATGTGCATAATCGAGATTGCTTTTATTTAAAAATTTTCTTGCTCTTTTATCAATTTTTTTACCCGTATCATCTTTATTAATATCTGACGTAGCTACAGCAATATGACCTTTTAAAACTTTAGTGAAAATATCTTTGATATTTTGTTTCTGTTCTGAAAAACATATTGTTCTTGTGACATCTGTTGTGCCATATTTATATTGGCCTCCAGAATCACAAAGAAAAATATCTCTCTTATTTATAACTCTGCAATTTTCTTTTTTTGCACGATAATGAACAATTGCACCGTTTTTTCCAGATCCTGCAATAGTATCAAAACTAGGATAAAGAAAATTTTGATTTATTTTTCTAAAACTCTCTAATTTCTTAGCAGCTTCTACTTCATTAATTTTCTTTTTATTGATTTTTTTTATCCAGTATAAAAATTTTGTTAATGCAACACCGTCCAAAATGTGAGCATTGATCATATTTTTAATTTCAGTTTTATTTTTAATTGCTTTTAAATGATAAATTGGATCTTCTGTTTTTATGATCTTAAATTTAGACTTAATTAAATTTTCATAAAATATTGAACAAGATTTATCATCTACAATAAAGTTTTTTCCCTTAAGATGTACTATTTTACTTGGTAAATTATTTTCATCTAAAAATTCATCTTTCTTAATTACTTTATTTTTTAATAATTGCTTACACTTTTTAAGATTACTTATAAATAGTATTCTTTTTGATTTACTTACAAGCAATCTTGAATTGGGTATTGGGCTGTTAGGGCCATCTCTACCTCGTATATTTAAAGCCCACGCAACGTTTTCTGGTGCACTTATAAAAATATAATCAGATTTATTTTTTTTTAAGTAATGAGTTATTTTATTTAATTTAGAATTAACACTTTCACCAACAATACTTTTATCTAAAGAGAAAAATGGAACAGAAATATTCTCTTTCTGTTTTTTAATTTCATCAATTAGATTTTTTTCAATATGTTTAATTTTATTATATTTTAAAAAATAATTTTTAATTTGATTGTTAGTAAATAACTTCGGATCTATACCAAGTGTAAGATTTTTAAATAAACTACAATTTATTAATTTTTCAAATCCATAAATTCTAAAATTTTTTCCACTCTCAATTTTACTTTGAATTGTGTATCTTCCATCAGTAAACAAATAATTTTTATTTTTAAGTATTATCGCTAAACCAGCGGATCCACTAAAATTTGAAATAACTTCTAATCGATTTAATTTTGAATATTCCGTAAAATAATCATCATTTTTTGGAATTATGTAGCCATCAATTTCATATTTTTTAAATTTATTTCTTAATAATTTTATATAATTTTTCATTTAATTCTCTTTTGATATCTTATCCACCCAGGACTTCTTGTTCCTTCTTCAATTTCAAAATCCTGATTAAACTCAAAATCATCATCATTATTAACTTCTTCATCAAAGAAAGAGTTTTTTTCTAAATGTTTTTCTGGCAATTCATCAATGAATCGTGAAGCCATACTGTCTATCCAATCCCCTTGGTAAAATCTATTCATTGAGAAAGAAATTATAGCTTTTTTCTTTGCTCTTGTAATTCCTACATACGCTAACCTTCTTTCTTCTTCTAGGCCATTTTGACCTTTTTCTTCAATGGATTTTTGATGTGGAAATAATCCTTCTTCCCATCCAGGTAAAAATACAACATCAAATTCTAAACCTTTTGCTGCATGCATGGTCATCATATTAATTTTTTCCCCATCCCATTCTTGATCGACTGATGTTGCTAACGATACATGTTCTAAAAAACTTTCTAAATTATCAAATTCTTTCATAGCACTTAACAACTCTTTAATATTTTCCAATCTATTTTCATTATCTAAATCTTTTTTATTTTTTAGCATTGCTGAATAACCAGACTCATCTAAAACAATCTGTAATAATTTTATGTGATTTGATTTTTTTATGGTTAAATCATCTCTCCATTTATTTAGAGAATTAATAAACAAGCTAAGTCCAATTTTAGCTTTTGGCTTAATTAAATTTTGCTCAAGCATTTTTTGTGATGCTCTTTCTAAATTTAAATTATTTTCCTTAGCAAACTTGTGAATATTTTTTAAGGTACTATCACCTATTGATCTCTTAGGGTTATTTACTATTCTTTCAAAAGCTAAGTCATCTTTTTCTTGGTAAATTAATCTTAAATATGCAATACAATCTTTAATCTCAGCTCTTTCATAAAATTTTGTACCACCTAATATTCTGTAGGGCATACCTATTTTCAGAAATCGCTCTTCAAATTCACGTGTTTGAAAAATGGCTCTAACTAAAATTGCAATGTTGTTATAAGAAAATTTTTTTTTTATTTTTTTTTCAATTTCATCGGAAACTCCAATTGCTTCATCCTTACCATTTTTAAAACAGTTTAATTGAACCAAATCACCTTCTTCCATTGTAGTAATCAATGTTTTTCCAATTCTATTTTGATTATTAGAGATAAGGTTTGACGCAACTGATAATATATTTTGTGAAGATCTGTAATTTTGTTCTAATCTTATTACTTTTGTATTTTCATAAATTTGGTCAAACTCTAAAAAATTTTTAATCTCAGCACCTCTCCAACTATATATTGATTGATCATCATCACCAACACAACAAATATTTTTATTTTTTTCAGATAGAAGATTAAGCCATTTACTTTGAATAAAATTTGTGTCTTGATACTCGTCAACTAAGATGTATTTAAAGTTTTTAGAATATATTTCTCTAATATCAGGATTAAATTCTAAAATTTTTACTGTGTGTAAAATCAAATCACCAAAATCACAGGAATTTAAATCAGTCAATTTTTGTTGATATATTTTGTATAATGGAAGGACAGTTTTCTCATAAATATCTTTTTTATTTATGAGCACTTCTCCAGGATAAAAACCTTTATTCTTCCATCTATCAATTATTGCAAGTATAAATCTTGGAGATAATTGTTTGATATCGATATTTTCTGCTTTGCATATATTTTTTATCAATCTAATCTGATCATCAGAGTCTATAATAGTGAAATTCGAGTTTAGTTGTGCAGCAGAAGCATGTTTTCTTAATAATTTAGCACATATTGAGTGAAAAGTTCCCAACCAAGACAGACCAATAGCAGCAGATCCCAAAATTTTACTAACTCTATTTTGCATTTCTTTAGCTGCTTTATTTGTGAATGTGACCGCTAGAATTTGATTTGGAAAAGCTTTTTTTTCCTTAATTATATTTGCTATTCTTGATGTTAGAACTTTAGTTTTCCCTGAACCAGCACCAGCTACTATTAAAAGAGGACCGTCAAGATGCATTACAGCCTCTTTTTGTGCTTCATTCAAATTATTTAAATATTCTCTATTTATCATTCAAAATAATGTTTTATAAGATTATCACCCAAAATGAATAATCTTAAATTTATTGCTAGTTTTTTTAAAAAATTCAGTAAATTTATTAATAATCTATTAGAGAAAAATTTAAACAAGTTAAATGTTGATAATTTTAAAAGTTTATTAATTAATAATAAAATATTTTTATCTATTGTCGCACTAATTGTTTTGTTTTTATCATACCTTTCATTCCCAAATATTCATAATAAAGAAGAAGTAGCTACAGAGATTAAAAAAAATTTAAAAAACAAATTAAACCTAGAGTTTAATTTTCAAGAAGATTTAGATTATAAATTTTTACCAAGACCTCATTTTACTTCAAATAATTCCTCAATTAATTTTAAAGAGGATAAAATTACAGACATAAAAAAAGTTAAAGTTTATGTCTCTTTGGAAAATTTGTTTTCTTTAAAAAACATCAAATTAAATCATGTCATCTTGGAAGAAGCAAATTTTAATTTAAACAAAGAAAATTATAATTTTTTTTATAATTTATTAGATGGTAATTTTAATGATTTCAAATTTGAAATATTAAATAGTAATGTTTTTTATAGAAGTTTAGAAAATGAAGTTTTATTTATTAACAATATCAGGAACGCAAAATATTATTTCGATCCTAAAGAAATTAAAAATATGTTTGATGCAAATAATGAGATTTTTAATTTACCTTATTCAATTAAAATTTTTAATGATAAAATTGAAAAAACAATACATTCTTTAATAAATATAGAAAGTTTAAGACTTAAAATAGATAATCAAACATCATATGATGACACAAATTATTTAGGTCTTTCAGAAATAAATTTAATAAATGCAAAAAGTTTATTTGAGTATCAATTAAATGATAATTCATTTGAGTTTAAATTTTTTGATAAAATACAAAATCCTGAGTTTTCTTATGTAGGTAAATTTAATTTTAAGCCATTTTATTCAAATATAACAGGTAATACAAATAAACTTGATCTTACACCATTATTTTCATCAAATGCAATTATTAAAGAGCTTTTAAAAACTGAAATTTTAAATAATAAAAATGTTGATTTTAATTTAATCGTTGCTGGAAATAATATTAAAGAATTTGATGATTTTAAAAGTGTTTTGTTAAAATCTAAAATTCAAGAAGGTTTAGTCGATATTGATCAATCTAAAATAACTTGGAAAAATAATATTGACTTTGAGTTTTTAGATAGCTTAATTTTTGTAAAAGAAGGAAAATTAATTTTAGATTCTAATGTTGAAATTAGTATAAATAATTCAAATGAACTTTATAAGTTCTTACTTACCCCAAAAAATTTAAGAAAAAAAATTAGCAAAGTTGATGTCAACTTTACTTATTTGTTTGATGAAAAAAATATCAAAATTAAGAGTATCAGGATAGACGGAAAAACACTTGAAAAATCTAAATATTCTTTCGAGGATATTTTGCTTAAAGAAAATAACTTACAAAATAAAATTTATTTCAAAAATTTATTAAATGAAGTAATTAAAAATTACGCTGGATAAATCATTTTCTTAGGATCAACAATTCTTTCATAGTCTTTTTCACTAATTAATCCTGTTTTTAACGTTTCATGTTTCAGTGTTGTATTATTCTTTAATGCTGTCTTGGCTATTTTTGCAGCATTATCATAGCCAATATGCGGAGCCAAAGCTGTTACTAACATTAAAGAATTATCTAAATGCTCTTTTATTCTCTTTTTATTAGCTTTAATTCCTTTAACACAATAAATCGCAAAATTTTTTGTACTGTCTGCCAATAAGTCAATAGATTGCAAAATGTTATGGGCAATTAGTGGCTTAAATACATTTAATTCAAAATGACCATGCGATCCTGCCATAGTAATCCCATTGTGATTGCCAATTACGTTTGCACATACCATTGTAACTGCTTCACACTGAGTTGGATTTACTTTTCCAGGCATTATCGATGAGCCAGGTTCATTTTCAGGTAATATTAGTTCTCCGTATCCAGCTCGAGGTCCAGATCCTAAAAATCTGATATCATTTGAAATTTTCATTAATGTAACAGCACATGTATTCAATGTTCCTGAGAAATTTACTATTGCATCGTGAGCTGCAAGTTCAGCAAATTTATTTGGTGCAGGTTTAAATTTTATTTTAGTAAATTTTGAAATTTCTTTAACAATTTTTTTATCAAAATTTTTTTTTGAATTTATTCCTGTTCCAACAGCTGTTCCCCCTTGAGCTAAAAATAGAATTTCTTTTAATGCGTATTCGATTCTTTCAATACATTTTTTTAATTGAGCATGATATCCAGAAAACTCTTGACCAAGAGACAAAGGAGTTGCATCTTGGAGATGAGTTCTTCCAATTTTAACTATTTTTTTAAATTCTATAGATTTTTTCTTTAATTCTTTTTCTAAGATTTTTAAACTTGGCAACATTTTAGATAAAGTTTGTGTCGCTACAGAAATGTGCATTGCGGTTGGAAAAACATCATTAGTAGATTGAGATTTGTTTACATGATCATTTGGATGTACAGGTTTTTTAGTTCCTTTCTTTCCCCCTAAAATTTCTATAGCTCTATTGGCAATTACCTCGTTCACATTCATGTTTGTTTGAGTTCCAGAGCCTGTTTGCCAAACTTTTAAAGGAAAATTTTCATCTAATTTTCCATTAATAACTTCGTCTGAAGCTTTAATAATTGCTTTTGAAATCTTACCACTAATTAATTTATCTTTAGCATGAACTATAGCTGCTGATCTTTTAATAATAGCAATAGATTTTATTATTGAGATATTTACTAAAATTTTACCAATGTTAAAAAATTTATTTGATCTCTGCGTTGAGGCACCCCAGTATTTGTCATTGGGTACATTTATACTTCCAATACTGTCAAATTCTTTTCTTAATTTCATTGATTAATTTTTAAGTACAAATAATTATATTAATACAATAAATTTTTAAAAACTTACAGGAGCAATATGTCGAATTTTAGTAAAGTTGGAACTTTTATGAAAACCTTTGGTCAAGATGTTAAAACTAAGCCATCTTTTAGCACTGATAAGATAAATAAATTAAGATTAGATCTAATTAAAGAGGAATTAGATGAGCTTACTGAAGCTATGAATAATAAAGATTTACTAGAAGTTGCTGATGCTTTGACTGATATTCTATATGTAACTTATGGAGCAGGTCATGCCTTTGGAATTGATTTAGATAAATGTTTTGAGGAAGTTCAAAACTCAAATATGAGTAAATTAGATGAAAATGGAAAACCTATTTATAATGAAGCTGGAAAAGTTATGAAAGGTCCTAACTATTTTAAACCTAATCTATCTAAGTTTGTAAGTTAAATTTCTAACTTAAAGTCAACAGCACTAGCACTATGAGTAATACTTCCTACAGAAATTCTATTTACTCCTGTTGATGCAATAGTTTTAACATTTCTCAAATTAACATTTCCAGAGGCTTCTGTTTCGTAAAATTTTTTCGCAATTTTAACCGCAATTTTTAAATTTTTTATACTCATATTATCTAGAAGAATAGTGTTAAATTTTAATCCTAAAATTGATCTAAGTTGATCAATTGTATCAACTTCTACTGTAATTTTTTTTCCTTTTTTATTTTTAATTGCCTTAATAACTAAAGTTTTTAAATCTGAACTAGCAATGTGATTGTCTTTAATTAAGTATTCATCACTTAAATTAAATCTATGGTTTGTACCACCTCCTAATTTCACAGCATATTTTTGAATTACTCTAAGGTTCGGAATTGTTTTTCTTGTACAACAAATTTTAGTTTTTTTCCCAGCCAATTTAACAAATTTATTTGTCATAGTTGCTATTCCAGAAATATGAGACAAAAAATTTAGAGCGACTCTTTCAGCAATCAAAATATTTTTTGCTTTACCTTTTATAAAGGCAACTAAAGAACCTTTTTTAATTTTCGAACCATCTTTTTTTTTAACAATAAATTTTATTTTATTATCGATTAAGGAAAAAGTTTGTTTAGCAAACAATAACCCAGCAACAACTGCATTTTGATTTGATATTAATTTAATGGTTACAATCTTATCGTTATTAATTAATGCTGAAGTGATATCACCTGAGGGATAAAGATCTTCGTTTAGAGCTAACTTAACAGTACTTTTTATAAATTCTTTGCTTAATTTAATTTTTGACACTTAATTATCTGCCAATAGCTGCCATTCTCTCTACAGATATTCTCGCTTTTTCAATTGTTTCTTTATCCATTATAATTTCACCAGTTTCGTTTTCCAAACAGTCTAAAATTTTAGGTAAAGTGATCTTTTTCATATGCGGACACATATTGCATGGTTTAACAAAGTCTACATTTGGGTTTTCTATTTGAATATTGTCACTCATTGAACATTCGGTTACCATCATTACTTTTTTTGGTTGATTGTCTTTTACATATTTTATCATTCCAGAAGTAGATCCTGCAAAATCACTTGCTTCAATTACATCAGGTGGACATTCTGGATGAGCAATAATTTTAATTCCAGGATTGTTTTTTCTAATATCTTCAATCTCTTTTTTATTAAATTGGTCGTGTACTATACAAATCCCTTTCCAGGATATAATTTCTACATCGGTCTGAGATGCGACGTACTTTGCTAGATAATCATCAGGTAAAAAAATGACTTTTTTTACTCCAAGAGATTTAACAATTTTAACTGCGTTTGCAGATGTACAACAAACATCTGTTTCAGCTTTTACTTCTGCTGAGGTATTTACGTATGATACTACCGGAACACCTGGGTACTTCTCTTTTAGTAATCTCACATCTTTACCAGTAATTGAGGAAGATAAAGAACAACCCGCTTCCATGTCAGGTAAAATTACTTTTTTATTAGGGCTCATTAATTTTGCAGTTTCAGCCATAAAGTGAACTCCTGCCATTAGAATTATATCTGCTGAAGTTTTTGAAGCTTCTATAGCTAGCGCAAGTGAGTCTGCAGAGAAATCAGCAACACCATGATAAATTTCTGGTGTTTGATAGTTGTGAGCTAAAATTACTGCATTCTTATCTTTTTTTAATTTATTGATTTTATGTATGTATGGTGCGTGCACTGACCATTCTATCTCAGGCATCACCTTTGAAATTTTTTGGTAAATTGGATCTGTTGCTTTACGTACTTCTTGTGTAAATTCCATGAAGTTTTTTACCAATTTGAAACATAATTGTCATTCATTTATTATGAGACATATCGCGGTCGTGCTGAAATTGGTAGACAGGCACGGTTGAGGGCCGTGTGGACTAAGTCCATGAGAGTTCGAGTCTCTCCGACCGCACCAAATTTCAATTTTAACTAATCCAAACTGGTTTTTTTATGTTTATTGAAGCTTCTTTGGTTTTAAAATTAACTTTTTCATCAAAGTTTTCATCTAAATATTTGATTAAAGCGAAGGGGTAATCATTATCTATTAACACTTTACCTATCTCATTTTCATTATTAAAAATACTTTCTCCTGCATTTAATTTTCCATTAATTTTATTTATAGGCATTAATCTTTTTGAAAGTTTATTTTTTAATTTAATTCTAGCAGTGTTTTCTTGGCCAACATAACAGCCTTTTTTAAAATCTATTCCATTTAGTTCTTCAAAATTACACTCAATACCAAATAACTTATCTTGTAATTTGTTTAAATCTTTCGGAACTATTCCAAGGGTATGACTTAAAGAGTAGTATTCTTTAACATCAGCATCATGAAGATCTAGTTTTTTTAAGGATAAATAAAGTTTTTCTAAATTAATAATTAATCTTGCTCCTAATTGTTTATTTCTTGGATCTAAAAAAATAGGATCTTCTCTATATTTAATAGTAAATCCTAATTGATTTTTTGCTTCATCAAATTTTAAAAATTTTTCATAAGAAAAAGCTGCCACAACAAATTCATTACTTAGATTAAGTATTTCAACTTTGGATCTTAGCTTATATAGAGATAACTGCTTAAACAATCCATCTGCTTGATACTTTTCACAGTCTAAAAGATATCCTGATTTATGTTTTACAATTATAAATTCATATAAAAATTTCCCTTGTGGAGTTAATAAGGACGTAAAACAACTACTAACCTCATTTACTTTATTTATGTCATTACTGATAAGATTTTGT
Source organism: Candidatus Pelagibacter sp. (assembly GCF_965262185.1). Classification (GTDB taxonomy): domain Bacteria; phylum Pseudomonadota; class Alphaproteobacteria; order Pelagibacterales; family Pelagibacteraceae; genus Pelagibacter. The sequence continues at coordinate 570,683 of NZ_OZ253498.1, read as the reverse complement.
AGAAAATCTTTTGCGTCTTCTCCATTTATGTAAAGAATTGATCTATCTTCTAAAATGTAAACGTTTTTAATATTCATAATTGATTAATTATAGAATGTAATATAATAACAATTTCTCAGAATGTTAGATCTTTTAATCAAAAATGGACAATGTTACATCGATGGTGAATTAAAAAATGTTGATGTTGCAATAAATGATGGAAAAATTCAAAAGATTGGTCAAATTTCAGACAAAGCAAAAGAGACAATTAATGCCGAAGGTCAAACAGTTTTGCCTGGATGTATAGATACTCAAACACATTTTAGAGAACCTGGATCAACTGATACTGAAGATCTTCATTCAGGGAGTAGGGCAGCAATAGCAGGTGGGATAACCAGTGTATTTGAGATGCCAAACACTAACCCTCCAACTTCAAACATGAAAGAGTTTCAGAGAAAACTAGATCTTGCTAAAAATAGAATGTATTGCAATTACGCTTTTTACTTTGGAGCAACCGCTGATAATGCAGACGATTTAGCGAGTTTAAAAAATTTAGAAGGTTGTTGCGGAATTAAGTTGTTTGCAGGATCCTCCACAGGTAATTTATTGGTTGCTGAAGAAGATGATATAGATAAAGTTTTTCAAAACGCTTCAAAAGTCGTTGCAGTTCATTCTGAAGATGAAGCAATATTAAAGATTAATAAAAAATTAATTAAAGAAGGAGATGTTCATACGCACCCAATATGGAGAAGTGTAGAATGTGCAATAGCATCCACGAGAAGAATTGTAAGAATTGCTGAAAAATATAAGAAAAAAGCCCATGTTCTTCATATAACAACGAAAGAAGAGATTGATTTTCTTTCTCAGCATAAGGGCAACATTACTTTTGAGATAACTCCTCAACATTTAACTCTTTACGCTCCAGATTGTTATGACAAACTTGGAACATATGCTCAGATGAATCCTCCACTAAGAGACAAATCTCATTATGATAGATTATGGTACGGGGTGAGAAATAATTTTAATGATACTATTGGATCAGATCATGCACCTCATTTAAAAGAGAACAAAGATAAAGTTTATCCCAAGACTCCTTCAGGGATGCCAGGTGTTCAAACTTTAATGCCAGTGATGTTAAATCATATTAATGATGGAAAACTTAGTTTAAATCAATTGATGAATTTTGTTTGTGAAAACCCAGTTAAAATTTTTGGAATTCAAAATAAAGGATTTATTAAAGAAGGTTATGATGCTGACTTTACAATTGTGGATATGAACAAAACAATTGAGATTAAAAATGAAAATATTGAAAGTAAATGTAAATGGTCTCCATTTAATGGATTTAAATTCAAAGGAACACCCACTCACACTATCGTTGCAGGAAAAATTAAAATGCAGGATAGTCAAATTTTAGGAGATCCAGAAGGAACTCCTTTGCAATTTAGTTAAGCTTAACTGTAAAACTGTTTACTAGAATTACCCCTACCACAATTAAAAATAATCCTAAGATTGCTTGCCAAGCTAAGGTTTGTTTAAAAAATATATATCCTAGTATAGCAATTGTAAAAATTCCTAAACCACTCCATGTTGCATAGACAATTGCAATTGGAAGTTTGTTTACAACAAAAGTTAATAGGTAAAATGCACAAAGATAAAAAATTGATAAAGCAACAGTAGGTATAACTTTGGTAAAGTTTTGAGAAACTGGTAGCAACATCGTTCCAGCAACCTCACAAAATATAGCACCAACTAAAAATATATAAGTTTTAACCATTATTTAAAATTTTATGACTTACTAAATCCTCTTTTATTTCATTTAATATTGCAGGATCATCTATTGTTGGTGGAATTTTATACTCAACACCATCTGCAATTTTTCTTATTGTTCCTCTTAAGATTTTTCCTGATCTAGTTTTTGGTAATCTTTTAATAACTATTACTGTCTTAAATGCAGCAACAGGTCCAATTTTATCTCTTACCATTTGCACACATTCTTTTGAAATGGTTTCATTATCTTTACCAACACCTGATTTTAAAACTACTAAACCTATTGGTAATTGACCTTTCAGTTTATCTGCAATTCCAAGTACTGCACACTCAGCAACAGACTGATGTTCAGACAACACCTCTTCAATTGCACCAGTTGATAGTCTGTGACCAGCAACATTGATAATGTCATCAGTTCTAGACATAATCCAAATGTAGCCATCATCATCAATGTGACCTGCATCATAAGTTTGATAAAAGCCTTCATAATTAGTCATATAATTTTCTTTATATCTTTGATCTGCATTCCAAAGAGTAGGGAATGTTCCAGGAGGCAATGGTAATTTCACAACAATATCTCCCATTTCATTTGGTTTAGCTAAAGATTGGTCTGGTTTAATGATTTTAACATCATATCCAGGAACAGCCTTACAAGCTGAGCCATACTTTGTTTCCATCATTTCAATTCCTGTACAATTTGAGCTTATTGCCCAACTGGTTTCAGTTTGCCACCAGTGATCAATAACAGGAACCTTTAATAAATTCTCAGCCCATTTGATTGTATCTGGATCTGCTCTTTCTCCAGCAAGGAATAAACTCTCAAAACTGGATAAATCATATTTTGAGAAAAATTTACCTTCTGGATCTTCTTTCTTAATAGCTCTAAATGCAGTTGGTGCAGTAAATAATGATTTTACCTTATAGTCTGAGATAATTTTCCAAAAGGCTCCAGCATCTGGAGTTCCAACAGGCTTTCCTTCAAATAAAACGGTAGTGCATCCTTTGAACAGAGGAGCATAAACTATGTATGAGTGCCCAACAATCCAACCAATATCACTAGCTGACCACCATATGTCGTCAGTATCAATATTGTAGATATTTTTCATAGTCCATTTAAGAGCAACGATATGGCCACCAGTATCTCTTACAATGCCTTTTGGTGTTCCAGTTGTTCCAGATGTATAGAGGATGTAAGCAAACTCATTTGAATTCATTTCAACACAATCAGCATCTTTTGCACTTGAGACTGCTTCTTCCCAACTAATCTCTGTTGGAGCATTTAGTTTGACTTCATTTCCTGGTCTTTGAAACAAAATCATCTTTTCAATTTTATGATTTGCAATTTTTATGGCTTCATCTACTAAAGGTTTGTACTCAACTGTTCTACCGGGCTCAAAACCACATGAAGCAGTGACCAATAGTTTTGCTTTACTGTCATCTATTCTGCTTGCAAGTTCATTTGAGGCAAATCCACCAAAGACAACTGAGTGTATGGCCCCAATTCTTGCACATGCAAGCATAGCAATTACAGCCTCAGGGATCATTGGCATGTAAATAATTATTCTGTCTCCTTTATTTACACCTTGTTGTTTTAATGCACCTGCAAATTTTGATACTTTTGCTCTAAGTTCATCATAAGTGAACTTAGATTTATTACCTGTGATAGGACTATCGTAGATTAAAGCTGTTTTTTGTCCTCTTCCTTGGTCAATGTGTATGTCTAAAGCATTATAACAAGTGTTAGTAACACCATCTTCGAACCATTTATAGAAAGGAGGATTAGATTTATTTAAAATTTTTGTTGGTTTTTTAAACCAAAAGATATCTTCACTTGCTTCTTGCCAAAATTTTTCAGGATTTCTTATGGAATTTTCGTAAATATTTTGAAATTTTTCTGACATTCTATTTTGATTCGATTTTCGTTTTTTTTTGGTTTTTAACTTATAAATTGTATTTAATTTTAAAAATTCAGTAAAATCAATGCAAATTAATGACAATTAAGTCTTCATAAAACTAATTTAATTTGCTATTTAACCCCAACTTTGGCTTAGGGTTACTTAAGTCTAGTTTATATAAACTAAATAAATAAAAACTAACGAAGAGGGAGTTTTTTATGAAAAAACTTAAATTGTTTGCTCTTACAGTTGTTGCTCTTATGGGTGTAACTGGTGTTGCAAACGCTGAAACAGCTATGCTGGCTCAAGACGATTTCGTAGGTATTTCGTTTTGGTTAGTGTCTATGGCTTGTTTAGCTGCTACTGTATTCTTTTTCTTAGAAAGAAGTTCAGTTCCAGCTGGATGGAGAGTTTCAATGACAGTTGCTGGTCTAGTAACTGGTATTGCATTCGTACACTACATGTATATGAGAGATGTATGGATCGTTACTGGTGATTCACCAACTGTATACAGATACATTGACTGGTTAATTACAGTACCATTATTGATGTTAGAATTCTATTTTGTTCTATCAGCAGTAAACAAATCAGACTCTGGAATTTTCTGGAGACTAATGATTGGTACATTAGTAATGCTAGTAGGTGGATACTTAGGAGAAGCTGGATACATCAACGCTACACTTGGTTTCATAATCGGTATGGCTGGTTGGGTATACATCTTATATGAAGTATTCTCTGGTGAAGCAGGTAAGAGAGCAGCGAAAAGTGGTAACAAGTCACTTGTAACTGCTTTTGGTGCAATGAGAATGATCGTTACTGTAGGTTGGGCGATCTACCCATTAGGTTACATTTTTGGTTACCTAACAGGTGGTGTAGATGCTAACTCACTAAACGTGATTTACAACGCAGCTGACTTCTTGAACAAGATCGCTTTTGGTTTGATCATTTGGGCAGCAGCTATGCAACAACCTGGTAGAGCTAAGTAATATTTTTACTTAAAATTTAAATTAAGGGCAGGTACAATTTTGTACTTGCCCTTTTTTTTGCCTTAGGTAAAATTATGTATAGTTATTATACATATTTTTTATTATGGATGTAAAATTAGAAAAATGGCACAGATGCCAAGTTGATATAGAGGTTCTTAAAGAGCTATCAAAAAAATCAGACATCAAAGGTCTTCAACATGTTTCTGTTTTTTTTGGATTGTTATTAATAACAGGAACCTTAGCATATATAACTTGGGGTACTTGGTGGTCTGCTTTTTGGTTTTTGGTTTATGGAAACATTTATGGTTTTTCAAATCCATTATGGCATGAGACAGGTCACAAAACTGCGTTTAAATCAAAATCTTTAAATGAATTTTTTTACTATATCTCTTCATATCTTTCTAATTTTGAACCATTAAGATGGAGATACACACACTTTGTTCATCATGGAAATACATATTCAACAGAAAATCCATTTGATCATGAAATTGAATATGGAAATAATTTAAAAGACACGCCAAAAAATTTATTAATGAATTTAATTCCTTTTATGGAACTTATTTATTTTAAAAAAAGTATTGCTTACGAAATTATTCAACATGCATTGGGTGTAAAAACAAAAGTAATGCAAGACTGCATTCCAGAAAATGCACAATCAAAAGTTATTTTTAATTCCAGAATTTTTGTTTCAATTTGGATTGCAATTATTTTGTGGTCTTTAATTGCATTATCTTGGTTGCCAGTTTTATTTTTTTTATTACCAAAATTTTATGGAAGAACTTTACACAAACTTGTTTCTTTTACTCAACACGCTGGTTTAGCAAGAAACATTAAAGATCATAGATACACAACAAGAGAAATGTATTTAAATCCTATCTTAAGCTTTTTATATTGGAAAATGGAATATCATGTAACTCATCACATGTTTCCAACAGTTCCATCCTATAATTTAGATAAATTTCATCATCACATTAAAGATCAATTACCAAGAACAAATGATGGTTTAATTGATGCTTATAAAGAAATTTTACCAGCTATAATGAAACAAACTGAAGACACTAGCTACTTTTTTAAGAAAGAAGTACCCGAACCTCAGAACGCTTAAATATTGCTAAGTATGTTTTTACTTACTTGCTCAATTTAGATAAAAACCTATATATAACGCATGGCAAAAATTACTTACCACACACACGACAGCAAAACTCATACTATTGATATTCAAAATGGATTAACAGTGATGGAAGGTGCAGTTCAAAACGATATTCCAGGAATTGATGCTGATTGTGGAGGTGGAATGGCATGTGCTACTTGTCATGTATATGTTAAAGAAGATTGGTTAGACAAACTTCCAATTAAAGAAGACGGTGAAGAGGATATGTTGGATATGGCATATGAGCCAAAACAAAATAGTAGATTAAGTTGCCAATTGATAGTTTCAGATGAATTAGACGGATTAGAAGTTACTATTCCAGAAAAGCAAGCTTAGATGAATAAAACAGATGTATTAATTATTGGAGCAGGACCAACGGGCTTATTCTGTGCTCATCAACTCGGAATTATAGGACTTCAATGTGAAATCGTAGATAATCTAGATAAAGCTGGCGGACAGTGTATTGAGCTTTATCCTGATAAACCTATTTATGATATTCCTGCTGTTCCAGAATGTACGGGTGAGGAACTAACAAATAATCTTCTTCAACAAATAAGACCCTTTAACATTAAATTTCATTTAAATGAAAGAGTTGAAGAACTAAAAAAAGTTGAAAATCGTTGGCACGTTAAAACAAGTGGAAACAAAGAGTTTGATGTAGCAGCAATTATTATTGCTGGAGGAGTTGGATCATTTGAACCCAGAAAGTTTCCAGTTAAAGAATGTGAAAAATTTGAGGCATCTTCTTTATTTTACTCAATAAAAGATAAAACAATTTTTAAAGATAAAACTATTTCTATATTTGGTGGGGGAGACTCAGCTTTAGATTGGGCAATTGAATTATCAAATACATCAAAAGTAAATTTAATTCATAGACGTGATGGCTTTAGCGGAGCCGAATCTAGCGTTCAAAAAGTAAAAGAATTAAATGATCAGGGAAAATTAAATTTGTACACTAAATATCAAATGGACTCTGTTAGTGGAGATAATCAAATTAGTACTGTGAAAATAAAACATGACGAAGGAGAAATAAAAGAATTACAATCTGATTATGTTCTAGGATTTTTTGGTTTAATCATGCAACTTGGTCCTATTTTAAATTGGGGACTCAACATCAATAAAAAAAAAGTAGAAGTTAATACTGAAAATTTTGAGACAAATGTTGATGGTATATTTGCAATTGGTGATATTTGTTCTTATCCAGGTAAATTAAAATTAATTCTTTCAGGTTTTCATGAAGGAGCACTTGCTGCAAGAGGTTGTTTTAAGTACGCAAGACCTGATGAAAAACTAAGATTTGAATTCACCACTACATCAAAAGCTGCTCAAGAGAGACTTGGTGTGAAAAAATGATAGAATTATTTTCTGCTAATACTCCAAATGGTTGGAAGATTGGTATTATGCTAGAAGAAATTGGTTATGAATACAAAGTAACAAAGATTGATATAGGAAACGACGAGCAATTTAGTCCAGATTTTTTAAAGATAAGTCCATTTGGTAAAATTCCTGTAATTACTGATCATGAAAATAATAAAAGTATTTTCGAGTCTGGTGCAATATTGATGTACCTGGGTGAAAAAAGTGGAAAATTTTATAATAAAGAAGATCGATTAGTTATTAATCAATGGTTGATGGCTCAAATGGGAACTATTGGTCCTATGATTGGTCAGCATCATCAGTTTCATCATTATAATCCTGGAAAAAGTGAATTTGGTGAGCAAAGATATTTTAAAATAGCTAAAAGAATTTACGGAGAATTAGATACAAGATTAAAAGTTTCTAAGTTTTTAGCTGGAGATAATTATACCATTGCTGACATTGCGGCATGGCCGTGGTTAGCAAGACATGAATGGCATGATATTGGATTAAAAAATTATCATAACTTATCTAGATGGTATCAAGAGATTTCTGAACGTGAGGCAGTTATAAAAGGATATGCTTTTATGGATAAAGAGGCAAAAATACCAAAACCTTAATTAATCATCCACATGAACTTTTTCTTCTTTTTCATGTTTTTCTTGTGCAGCGATTGTGTATTTAGCAACAGGTCTTGCCATTAATCTTTTTAAACCAATTGGTTCAGCTGTATCTAAGCAATACCCATAAGTATCATCCATAATTCTTCTTAAAGCTTTATCGATTTCAGAAATTAATTTAATTTGTCTGTTAATTGCTTTCATTTCTACATTTTTATCGATGTATGAACTTGCTTGATCTACTAGATCTGCTGAAATATTGTTGTCATCCATACTTCCATTGTATAGCGCTTCATTGTTTGATTTAATTAATTCTTTCTTCCATTCATTTAATCTCATTCTAAAAAATACTTTATGTTTCTCACACATGTATTTTTCAGTTTCTTTTGGAACGTAATTTTTTGAAATTTTTATAGGAGCTTTTTTAGTTGTTGAAGCCACAGTTTTCTTTGGCTTACTTGCAACTTTATTTTTTTGTTTAGAAACTTTTTTCTTTGCTTTAGCAGTCTTTGGCATAGCTTAATTTTGAATGGTGGGAGTATATTCAGCAAAATAGGGGTGTCAAGCAAGCTGAATTGTTATAAATATTTACATAATGACTGTTAATAACAAAAATATAGATAATCTTTTTTACATTTTTGTTACATCTCATCTCATTTTTTGGACGTTGATCCCAACTCTTACAAATCAAAATTTACCCTTAGACACAATTGAAGCTCTAGCTTGGGGAAGTAATTTAGATTGGGGTTTCAATAAGCACCCTCCTATGAGTGCTTTTTTTCCGGAAGTTTTCTTTCAAATTTTTGGTTCACAGGATTGGGCTTATTATTTACTGAGCCAAATCTTTGTAATTATTTCTTTTTATTATATATTCAAACTTTCTAACGAAATACTTAAAAATAAATTTCTTGGTTTAATTTCAGTTTTATTAATTGAAACGATTTATTTTTATAATTTTACTACACCTGAGTTTAACGTAAATGTGTGCCAGTTACCTTTTTGGTCTTTAACTGCATATTATTCTTGGAAAATTTATAGTGGTAAAAATATCAAGTTTTGGGATTGTTTTTTAATTGGTTTATTTGGTGCATTAGGATTTTTATCAAAATATTTGTTCATTTACTTATTAGTATCTATTGCTTTTTTATTTATTTATTTAATCATAAAAAAAGAAAGAAAGTTTGATTTTAAATATTTAATTATAATAGAGGTATTTATAGTTGCTTTAGTTCCCCATATAATTTGGCTTAACAATAATGAATTCATTACAATTACTTATGGACTTGCAAGAACGAGTTTAGAGCAATCAAGTTTTATTGATCACATCAAATTTCCATTATTATTCTTAGCAAAACAAATTGGTATATTAATACCATTTATAATTCTAACTTTGTTATTAGTTAAAAAGATTAAATATAAAATAAATTTTAAAGATAAAAATTTAATATTTTTGTTGGCAATTAATATTTTACCGATTGCTCTTATGTTTCTAACTTCGTTGATAACAGGATCAAAAATTAGAACAATGTGGATGACACCATTTTATCTATTTTTTGGAACATTAATCGTTTACGTATTTCAATCTCAAATAAATATAAAAAAATTAAAACCATTCATGATTGGTTTTCTATTTTTTTTCTTTTTGTCACCGGTTCTTTACGCTTATGTTTCAATTACAAGCGATCACAAAAGAACAGATTATCTAGGTAAAGAAATTGCTATAAAAACTCAATACGCATGGGATCAACAGTTTGACTCAAAGATTAATGTAGTCCTTGGAGATGAATGGAATGCAGGTAATTTGTCATATCATTTAAAATCTAGACCAGTTTGGGAAGGTATAGTTGAAAGAGAAAAACTTGATCAATTGAAAGATTATATGTGTCTTGATAGTATCTGTGTTGGATCAAGATAATCTATGAAATATGTCATTTTAGTACCTGTTTACAATGACCGTGAGTCTTTGAAGTTGTTAATTGAAAATATTAATCATGAGATAAAAGATTTAAATTCTGAAATATCTTTAGTGGTAATTAATGATGCTTCTTCACAACAAATCATTGATGAATACCCAAATATTGAAAATATTCAGTCAATTGAAATTATAAATATGAAAGAAAACAAAGGTCATGCAAGATGCATTGCTTCTGGTTTGAAGTATATCTATGAAAAAAAGAAATTTGACTATGTCATTCCCATGGACGGCGATGGTGAAGATAGACCTGAAGAAATCAAAAATTTTATAGAATTATCAAAGGAAGCTGGAGACAGATCTATAGTTGGTGAAAGGGTTAAAAGATCAGAAAATATGATATTTAAATTGTGTTACCAATTTCACAAATTTTTAACTTTAGCATTTACAGGGCAATCTATTAAATTTGGAAATTTTACATGCCTTTCAAAAGCAACTGTTAAAAAAATGTTAGATGAAAAATCTACTTGGAATAGTTTTTCAGGATCATTAAAGAAAATAGAAAAAGATTTAATTTCCTCTCCATCAATTAGAGGAAAAAGATATTTTGGTCCATCTCAAATGAGTTTTTTTAAATTACTTAAACATTCTCTTTCAATAATAGGTGTATTCAGAAAAACAGTTTTAATTCGTTCAGCTTTATTTATTGTTTTTTATATTCTGTTAATCAAAAATAATGCGTCAGTTGTTACTTCATTGCCTTTAGTTTTATTATTAATAATGATTTATTCAATTTCTAGTTTAGCTTTAAGAGAAAATATTGAAGAATTTAATAATTCTTTAACAAATATCCACGATATTGATAAAATAAAATAATTCGTTTATTTTTATTAATAATGAAAAACTTTTTTAGAAAAGTTGCTTTTGGTTTAAAGCCTGATGAAAAAGAGCCATCAGATCCACTAGTTTGGGCTCAAAAACAAGTTGAAAAAATTCCTGAATTCAACTGGACTGGAAAACATATCTATTCAGAAAAGGAAATGAGAAAGTATTGGATCACTCAAAGAGTTGAGGAAAATACAACTTTAAGAAAAAAATATAAAAATGATCCAGAAGGACTCAGAAGAGCTCAGCGTCAATTAGAAAATGATACAGGTAAAAAATTTTGGCCAGCTAATGAAATTTGTATAAGACACTCTGAAGGAATAAGAGGCGATCATCCAGTATTAGCTAAGCTTTGGTATTTTTGGGGAAACCATTTTACAATAAGTGATACACAAACATTAGGATCGTATTCTACTGGAGCATATCAGAGAGATTTTATTAGAGCTAATATGGATAAAAATTTTGAGACATTGGCAACAGAAGCAACTTTAGCTTGGCCAATGATAATGCATCTTGATAATAAAGAAAATGTTGGTCCTAAGTCAGAAAGCGCAAGGCAAGAATGGAGAAGAAGAGAAAAGAGACCAGCAACATTAAATGAAAATCATGCAAGAGAATTAATGGAGCTTCATACGATTTCACCAAAGGCAGGTTATTCACAAGAAGATGTTATAGAATTAGCAAAAATTATGACAGGTTGGCGACCTAAGTGGAGCAAAACTAAAGATAACGGAAGTGATGTCAGGTTCGATCGTGAAAGACATGAGCCAGGTAAAAAATTAGTTTTAGGAAAAGAATATAAATCAGGAAGAAAAGCATTGAAACAAGCCATTAAGGATTTGGTTAACCATCCATCCTGCAGAGAATTTATAGCTACAAAACTTTGTAGATATTTAATTACTGATAACCCAACAACAGAAATGATTGCACCAGTTGTTAAAGCTTGGGAACAGTCAGATGGATTTCTTCCAGAGGTTCATAAAGCAGCTATAAAAGTTGCATTTGAATATAATGATAAATATAGAAAATTTCAAAATCCTGAAAATTGGTGGCTCACTACTATTAATATGTCAGGATCAACTTATTCATATCCAACTAAAGAAAAAATAATAGATGGTCATCCATTAGGTATGAAACCATTTGGGTTAATTAATTGGCAGCGTTGGTTTTTAGAAGATTTAGGATGTCATCCTTATAAGCAAAAACAACCTAATGGATATTCAGATTTAGAAAAAGACTGGATGTCTACTGAAATGATCATAAGAAGAATAATGTATGCCAAAACTGCATTTCATAAATATAATGTTGATGATCAAATAAGTGACAATATTCATGAAAAAATAATTACCAATAATTTTGATAATTCAGACGAAATATTAAATATTGTTTCGAGAGCAAAGACAAACGAGGAAAAGCATATTATATTATTTAACTTACCAGAGGTATTAAAAGCATGAAAATATCAAGAAGAGATTTTTTAAAAGGAACTGCAACTTCTTTATTTTTAGCTGGATTTAATTTTCCAGTTTTAGCCTCTACTTCTAGAAAGAAAAATTTAGTTGTTATAATGTTAAGAGGTGGAATGGATGGCCTAACAGCTGTCCCAGTTATCGGAGATAAAAATTTTGAAAAAAGAAGAAAAAAAATTTTAATAGAAAACCCAATAAAACTTGATTCTGATTTTGCATTACATCCACGATTGGATGGTTTTCATGAGTGCTGGAAAGCAAATTCAGGATCAATTATTCACGCCACAAGCATACCTTACACAGCTCGATCACATTTTGAGGGTCAAAACTTAATGGAGTCTGGGGGAAGAGTTCCATATCAAGAAAAAACAGGATGGCTTGGAAGAGGCATGAAGCTAGCTAATTTAAAAGGAGATGGCTTGGCATTGTCTTTACCTATGCCACTCTTATTAAGAGGTGTTCCTAAAAATGATAACTTTTATCCAGCCGACGGAAGATTACCTAGAGAAGAAACACTCGAACTATTAAGATCAATTTATGCTGATAGATCTGAAGAAGAATTATTAGATATGATGAATTTTATAAAAGTTCGTAAAAATGAACAAAAGATGGGTGTAGGTGGCAGTTTTGGTTCTGATGCTAGAAATAATAGAAATCTTGCAGTGGAGGCAGGAAAATATTTATCCAAACCCAATGGCCCAAGAGTTGCTGTATTTGAAGTAAATGGTTTTGACACTCATGCTGCTCAAGGTGGAGTAAATGGAACTCATACAAAATGTCTTGAAGAAATGGACTCAATTATCCGATATTTGAAGGCTTATCTTGAGGACTCTTACAAAGATACAGTAATTTTAACAGTCACGGAATTTGGAAGAACTATAGCTCAAAATGGAGGAAACGGTACAGAACATGGATATGGTACAGCTTTGTTTATGGCTGGTGGATTATTAAAGAAAAGCCAAGTTTATTCTGATTGGCCTGGGTTAAAGAGAAAAGAGCTTTATCAAGGTAGAGATTTAAATGCTACTATTGATGCACGATCAGTTTATGCATCTGCTATGTCTACAGTATTTGATCTAGATTTTAATCGAATTGAAAAAGAAGTTTTCTTCGGAGATAAATTGCAAAACTTGTCTGATAAGCTTTTTAAAGCTTAATAAAAAACTTATCCACAGCCTATAATTTGAATTGAAATTGTATTTTAGAAACTATAGCCTTTTTGTTAATGAGAATTGAAGAAGAGCTTAAATTAGATTACTCTGATGTCTTATTCAGACCCAAGAGAAGTACATTAAAAAGTCGTAAAGACGTTAATCTTCTTAGAACGTATAGATTTAAATATAGTAAAAATGAGTGGTCAGGCATTCCTATCATGGCAGCAAATATGGATGGTGTTGGCGAACTAAGTATTGCCGAAAAATTAAATGATCATCAAATGATCACATGTTTAACAAAGCAACATGATATAAAAAAAATAAAACAAAACAAAAATATTAAAAAAATCTACCCAAATATTGCACTTAGTGTTGGTATTAAAAAAGAAGACTTTCAAAACTTAGATAAGGTTTTAAAGGAATTTAGTTTTTTCAAATTTATTTGTATTGATGTTGCAAATGGTTACTCAGAGCATTTCACAAATTTTATCAAATCAGTAAGAGAAAAATATCCAACTAAAACTATTATTGCAGGAAATGTTGTAACTGCAGACATGACCCAAGAATTAGTTTTAAGTGGTGCCGATATAGTAAAAGTTGGAATAGGACCTGGAAGTGTTTGTACAACTAGAATTCAAACAGGAGTAGGGTATCCACAATTAAGTGCTGTTATAGAATGTGCAGATGCAGCTCATGGACTTGGTGCACATATAATTGCTGATGGAGGTTGCACATGTCCTGGTGATGTTGCAAAAGGCTTTGGAGGTGGTGCAGACTTTGTAATGTTAGGTGGAATGTTGGCAGGTCATGATGAAGGGAAAGGCAAAATAGTAAAAGTAAATGGTTCAAAATATATTGAATTCTATGGATCAAGCTCAGAAGTTGCTAATAAAAAACATTATGGTGGCTTAGCAGATTATAGAAGTAGTGAAGGAAGAAAAGTTAGGGTTAAATATAGAGGAAAAATAAACGATACCGTTTTAAATATTCTTGGTGGTGTTAGAAGTAGTTGCACTTATGTAGGAGCACCATCTTTAAAACAATTAAGTAAATGCACAACTTTTGTAAGAGTCTCTAGTCAATTTAATGATACTTTTGTTAAATAAATTAATAATTTCTCTTAAGCTCTAATCGTCGGTAAACAATAAAAATCAGCGGTATCAATTTTAGAAGAATACTGTCTTCGCATATTCCATTTTTTATGAACCCCAGCACTTGCAACACTTAAAGTTGATCTTCCATATCGATGATTAGTATTATCAATTGATCTCATCAAGCTATTTATTTTTTCATCTTTTTCAGAAGTAAATAAATTTGTTTTATCACTAGCATTCGATAACCCTGTCAGCATCACACCTGCTTTTTGATAACGATAACCATTTTTAAATATGCTCTCAAGAATTGAAACTGCAGTTTTAACTGTTTCAATACTGTTGTTTGTTGCAATTGGAAAATCAACTGTCTTTGCATTTGAATAATAACCAAAGTTTCTATGAAAAGGACTAGTTCTTACAAATACAGTAATTGCTTTTGCAACTAAAGACTCTGATCTAATTTTTTCAGATGCATTTAAACAATAGTTTGCAACTGCTTCTTTTAATTCTTGAAACGTTTCAATTCTTTTTCCAAATGATCTTGAAACTACACAACTTTTTCTTTTAGTAGTAGTTGTTTCTAAATCAATACAAGGAATTCCTCTAAGCTCCATCGCTGTTCTTGAACTTAAAACATTGGAACTTTTCTTAATCCATGTATTAGATTTATTCTTAAGTTGTTTAGCATTGTAAATTCCATGCTTTTGATAAAATTTAGTGAGTTGTCTGCCAACTCCCCAAATATCATTAATTTCAACTTTTTCTAAAATAGGATCTAAATTATCTATTCCAATTAAACTCGTAACACCTGATTGTTTTTTCTTTGCAATATGATTTGCAACTTTACTTAATGTTTTTGTTTTTGCGATCCCAATACTTGTTGGAATACCAGTCCATTGTAAAACTGTTTCTCTAATTTCTTTTCCAACTTTTTCTACATCCTGATCTTTAAAGTTTGATAGATCTAAAAAAGCTTCATCGATTGAATAAACCTCTATTTCAGAATTAAATCTTTTAAGAGTTCGCATCACTCTTCTAGATAAATCTCCATATAAAGAATAATTTGATGAAAAAACATTTACATTATTTTTAATAATAATATCTTTTGCTTTAAAATAAGGTTCACCCATTTTAATTCCTAAAGCTTTTGCTTCATTGGATCTTGAGATGATACAGCCATCATTATTAGATAAAACGACAACAGGTTTTTTTCTTATTTTAGGATTGAATAATCTTTCACAAGAAACATAAAAAGAATTGCAATCAACGAGTGCTATTTTTTTAGTATACTGAGTGGATGACATAAGTAACTACTCCCCAAATAAAAACATCTTGTTCTTCATTAATTAAAATTCTGTCAGAAAATTCTTTAGAGCCAGAAGTTAAAAATTTTTTATCTCTTTCTTGAACTAAAGTTTTAACTACAAGCTCGTCATGAACGTTTGCAATCACTGTTGAAAAATTTTTTGGTTTTAAACTTTTATCAACGACCAATAAATCTCCATCATTAATGCCAACATCAACCATGGATTTACCTTGAACTCTGATGATGAAAGTTGCTGGAACATTTCTTATTAAATGCATGTTCAGATCGATATCTTCTTCGATATAATCTGTTGCAGGAGAAGGAAAACCAGCACCTGCTTTATGTAGATAATAAGGGATTGTTAGTTTCATGTTCTTGTTTTGTTCTAATTTATAGACCATTTATGGAATACACTCAAGAGGTTGTATTTTGAGTCTGTAACTGAATCAAAAGTGAATCAAAACGTGAACATCCAATCCACATATTGTGGACTTGTGGATAACTTCAACCATAGATAGTTTAAGCTGGTTATATAAATATATAAATTCTAAGTTTGATTATGAATGTTTTAGATTTTGTCATGGTTGGTTCCAATGATCATCAAAAGTCAGGTGACTTTTATGATGCTGTTTTTGAACCTTTAAAATTAAAAAGAATTTTAAAAACAGAAAAGTATTTAGGTTACGCTCATTCAAGTGATCCAGACAAAGTTCAATTTTATGTAACTCATCCTGTAAACGGGGAGCCTGCAACTTTTGGAAATGGAACGCAAATTACTTTATTAGCTGACACTAAAGAAGCAGTAGATAAATTTTATGAAGTTGCAATTTCAAAAGGAGCGACAGATGAAGGTGGACCAGGTGTTAGAAAAGATAGAAATTATTATGCATACGTTCGTGATTTAGATGGAAATAAGATTGCAGCAAAAAGTATTTTAACTTAAATTAAGGAGATATATGAAATTAAGTTGTCATTGTGGATCTGTAGAAGCTGAAATTAATTCTACAGTTAATGAATTAGCAAAAATAGTTAGATGTAATTGTTCAATTTGCAAAAGAAAAAATGCAACAATGGGTATGGTTAAAAATGAAGATTTTAAACTTACCAAAGGTGAGGATAAAATAAAACTTTATCAATACCATACTAAAGTTGCTAACCATTACTTTTGTACTGATTGCGGGATTTACACTCATCACAATCCAAGAAGTAATCCTGCAATGACAGGGTTTAATTTAGGATGTGTTGATGAAGTTAAAGTTGAGGATATAAAAGAGATAGCTCAATTTGATGGTCTTAACCATCCAATGGATCAAGAAAAATAAAAGTTCAATGCAATCTGCTGCTGAGTGTTTTAAAAAGGTAAAAAGTGATTGTTTAAAATTTATTAAGTCACAGGAAACTTCAAAAGAAAAATTTAGTAATAAAGACAAGATGCTAAAATCTTTTCTAATACCAGTATGTTTTTGGATTGCAAAAAAAGCAAATAATAAAAAACCTTACTTTGTTGGTTTGGCTGGAGGACAAGGAACTGGCAAGACAACTATAAGTTCAATTATAAAAATAATATTAGAAAAATATTTCAAATTAAAAGTATTTAAAATTTCCATTGATGATTTTTATAAAACTAGAAAAGAAAGATCTATTTTATCCAATAAAGTCCATCCTATTTTGATGACAAGAGGGGTGCCTGGAACACATGATGTAAAAATTATGTTAGATTTTTTTAAAAAATCAAAAAGTAAAAACTTTAAATCAATAAAGTTGCCAAGTTTTAACAAGGCAGTAGATGACCGATCTCCTCAAAAAAATTGGTACAATATTAAAGAGCAGCCAGATGTAATTATATTTGAAGGCTGGTGCGTTGGTGCAAGAGCTGAGGTTAACAAAACACTTAAAAAACCAATTAATTCACTTGAAAGAACTAAAGACCACAAACTTATTTGGAGAAAATATGTAAATGAGCAACTAAAGACGAAGTATAAAAAATTATATTCAAAGTTAAATTGTCTGATTTATCTAAAGGCTAAAAATTTCAGTTTGCTTCAGAAATGGAGACTAAAACAAGAGCATAAGTTGTGGTTAAATACTAAAAATAAATCTAGTCATAAAATAATGAGCAAAGGAGATGTTATTAATTTTATGCAAACTTACCAAAGAATTACACAGAACATGTTTAAATTTGCACCAAAATATTCTACAATTATATTAAATTTAAATAGCAATCATCAAATTAAGACAATAAAATTTAATAAATGAAAAAATTTTTAATAATTATCTTTTGTACGTTAGTTTTTCCATTAAGTGCATTTTCAGCAACTTTAAAAGAAGCCCTACAACAAACATTTGATAACAATCTTGAGCTTCAAGCGGAGAGAAAAAATTTAGAAATCCAACAAGAAGTAATCAATATGTCTAGAAGTGATTTATTGCCTACTTTAACTCTTACAGGTAAGAAAAAATTTGAGGAAACAAATGAAATTACTACACAAGGTGGTGCAGATGCATCAGTTACAGATGTAAACACAGGATCAGCTTCAATTAAACTTGAGCAAACATTACTTGATGGAAGTGGACGAAAAACAGAATATGAAAAAAGTAAGTTAGGATTAAATTTAACAGAAGCAAAATTAATTAAAAAAGAACAAGAAATATTCTTAAGAGCTATTGAAGCCTATACAGGATTAATTTTAGCTTATGAAAAATTAAATATTAATGAAGAAAACGTAAATTTACTTCAAAGACAATTCGAATTAGATAATGCAAGATTAAGCAGGGGACAAATCACAGCATCAGATTTAGCACAATCCCAATCTTCTCTTGCTGGAGCACAAGCAAGATACATTGAAGCTCAAAATAATATAGTAACCAGTAAATTAAATTATGAAAATATAATTGGAACTATTGCAGAAGAAGAAAAATTAAAAAAAATATATAATGCTCAAGTATCAATCCCTAAAAATTTAAATGAAGCTAAAAAAATATCTTTAGAGAAAAGTCCTGAATTAATTATTGCAGAAATAGAATATGGACAATCAGAACTAGATGTAAAAATTGCAAGATCTGATCTTTCACCAACAGCAAAAATTTCATTAGAGAGAACTTATACCGATGATTTAAGTGCAACTTATGATGAAAGAGAAAAAGATGTGTTACAAGCTACTGTTTCTTGGCCTTTTCAATTTGGTGGAAAAAATAAATCTAATGTAAGCAAAAATCTTCAAGCAAAAGGTATGAAAAGATTACTTTTAGAGAACGCTCAAAAAAATAATACACAATCAGTGACTTCATCTTGGTCAACTTTACAATCTTCAAGAAGCTTTTTACAAGCTGTACAATCACAAGTTAAAGCTTCAGAAGTTGCAACTGAAGGAATTAGCTTTGAGTATGAAAGTGGATCTGGAAGATCTACTTTTGATGTTCTTCAATCTAGATCAAACTTAATAAACGCAAAAATTAATCTTGCTGAAGCTGAAAGAAGCTATTTGTTAGCTCAATACAGAGTTTTAAAATCAGTAGGTCTTTTAAATAGCGACTATTTAAATCTTAAGTAATTTAGTCTTTTTTACTCACTAAAAACAAAGATCTTGCTAATGAGAACAAAATGTGTACATTTAATTCATGATTCGACTGTTAAAAAACGTAAAAAAAGAGGCAAAAAATGACGAAAAGTAACCTAAAAGTAGTTAAATCTACTAAAGATCAAGAAATGGATAGTAAAGAAAAAAACAAAGCATTAGATGCTGCAATAGCTCAAATTACAGATAATTTTGGAAAAGGCTCTGTAATGAAGCTTGGCCAAAAGAGAGCTATGGATATTGAATCTGTTTCAACAGGTTCTTTAAGTCTTGATTTAGCTTTAGGTATAGGTGGATTACCAAAAGGAAGAATTATTGAAGTTTATGGACCAGAGTCATCTGGTAAAACAACATTAGCATTGCAAGTTGTTGCTGAAGCTCAAAAAGCAGGTGGAATTTGTGCATTCGTTGATGCAGAGCATGCTTTAGATCCAGTTTATGCAAAAAAATTAGGTGTAAATACTGAAGAACTTTTAATCTCACAGCCAGATGCTGGTGAACAAGCATTAGAAATTGCTGATACGCTAGTAAAATCAGGCTCTATTTCAGTTATTGTGATCGACTCTGTTGCAGCTTTAACACCAAAAGCTGAGATCGAGGGAGAGATGGGAGATCATCATGTTGGTCTTCAATCAAGATTAATGAGTCAGGCTTTAAGAAAATTAACAAGCTCAATTTCAAATACAAACACAATGATGATTTTCATTAACCAAATCAGAATGAAAATTGGAGTTATGTTTGGAAGTCCTGAAACTACATCAGGTGGTAATGCACTTAAGTTTTATTCATCTGTAAGAATGGATATTAGAAGAATAGGTGCTATCAAAGACAAAGACGAAATTATTGGTAACTCTACAAGAGTGAAGGTAGTTAAAAATAAAGTAGCTCCACCATTTAAAGTAGTTGAATTTGATTTGATGTACGGAAGAGGAATTAGCAAGATGGGTGAATTAGTCGATCTTGGCTCCAAAGCAGATATTATAGAAAAATCAGGAGCATGGTATGCTTACAAGGGTGAAAAAATAGGACAAGGTAGAGAAAATGCTAAAACTTATCTTGCTCAAAATCCTAAAGTAGCTGCTGAAATAGAATTAGCTATTAGAGAAAAAGCTGGTGTTATTTCTAAAAAAATAGAAGGAAACCCGATAGATCCTGAAAAATTGGAAAAAGAAAAGAAAGTAGCTGAAAAAGAAGAGGCTGATAAAGCAGAAGCTACTCCTCCATCTAAAAAGAATTAATAGGTCATCTTTATTAATAAAAGGCGCTTAATTTAAGCGCCTTTTTTCCCGTACTGCATCTAGACATAAAATAAAAAAGCTGTATTTTAAAAATATGGCAGACAAAACTCTCAATGAAATTAGAAATACTTTCCTAAAGTATTTTGAAAAGAATGATCATCAGATTGTGGAGTCTAGTAATTTGGTTCCAAACAATGATCCAACGCTGATGTTTGCCAATTCAGGAATGGTCCAGTTTAAAAACGTGTTCACAGGTTTAGAAAAAAGAGATTATGTAAGAGCTACTACTTCACAAAAATGTGTAAGAGCAGGCGGAAAACATAATGATTTAGAAAATGTAGGTTACACACCTCGACACCATACTTTCTTTGAAATGTTAGGAAACTTCTCATTTGGAGATTATTTTAAAGAGCAAGCAATTGATTATGCATGGAATTTAATCACTAAAGATTTTGGAATAGATAAAAATAGACTTTATGTAACGGTATTCCATGAAGACGATGAAGCCTTCAATTTTTGGAAGAAAATAGCAGGTTTTAGCGATGATAGAATTATTAGAATAGCAACATCAGATAATTTTTGGTCAATGGGAGAAACAGGCCCATGCGGACCTTGTTCAGAAATATTTTTTGATCACGGTGACCATTTACATGGAGGATTGCCTGGTACCAAAAATGAAGATGGAGATAGATTTATTGAAATATGGAACTTAGTCTTCATGCAATTTGAACAAGTTACAAAAGATAAAAGAATAAATCTTCCAAAACCATCTGTAGATACTGGAATGGGTTTAGAAAGAATAGCTGCTTTACTTCAAGGTACTCATGATAATTATGAAACAGATCACTTTAAAAAAATAATTAATTCAGCTTCAGATATAATTAAAATTAAATCTGATAAATCTAATCTATCAAGTTTTAGAGTTATAGCTGATCACTTAAGAGCAAGTTCATTTTTAATTGCTGAAGGAGTGCTACCTTCTAATGAAGGAAGAGGATATGTGCTTCGAAGAATTATGCGAAGAGGAATGAGACACTCTCATTTGTTAGGAGCTAAAGATCCAGTTTTTTCAAAATTGTTTGATACCCTATTAAATGAAATGTCAGGAAATTATCCTGAACTTAAAAGAGCAGAGTCTTTAATAAAAGAGACTTTAAAAATGGAAGAAGAAAAATTTTTAGTTCTTTTAGATAGAGGAATTAAAATTTTAAATGATGAAATTTCAAAGATAGATAAAGTTTTACCAGGTGACATTGCTTTTAAACTTTATGAAACTTATGGTTTTCCAATTGATCTTACTGAAGATATTTTAAAATCAAAATCTTTAGAATTTGATAAAGATAGATTTGGTGAGCTGATGAGAGAAAGTATTGAGCTTGCTAGAAAAAATTGGAAAGGATCTGGAGATAGTGCAGTTGAGCAAGTTTGGTATGGTGTAAAAGAAAAACATGGAGCTACAGAATTTTTAGGATATGAAAATGATCAAGCACAAGGAGTGATCAAATCACTTCTTAAAAATCATAAAGAGGTTGATACTTTAAATGCTGGTGATGAAGGTATTATCGTTGTCAATCAAACACCATTTTATGCTGAATCTGGAGGTCAAGTTGGTGATACTGGAATGATCTCTAAGGATGAATTTGAATTTGAAGTAACTGACGTTCAAAAGAAATTGGGAGATTTATTTGTTCATTACGGAAAGGTGAAAAAAGGTTCAATAAAATTAGAGCAGGATGTTGAAATGAAAATCAATATTGAGAAAAGAAATGATACAAGAGCTTATCATTCAGCAACTCATTTATTACACGAGTCTTTGAGAAGAGTTTTAGGTCCGCACGTTACCCAAAAAGGATCTCTTGTTGAGCCAGAAAGGTTAAGATTTGATTTTAGCCATATGAAGCCAATTTCAGATGATGAGATGGTAAAAATAGAAAGTCATGTAAATGATATGATTTCTAAACAATCAGATGTAACTACAAGAATAATGACACCTAAAGAGGCAGTTGATAATGGAGCATTGGCTTTATTTGGTGAGAAATATGGAGATGAAGTAAGAGTATTGTCGATGGGGGATGAAGGAGAAAAATACTTTTCAACCGAGTTATGTGGTGGAACTCATGTAAAAAACACTGGTGATATTGGTAAATTTAAAATTATCAGCCAATCTTCAATTGCAGCAGGCGTTAGAAGAGTAGAGGCTTTAAGAGATAAGCAGTTAGATGATTATCTTAAAAATAAAGAGAGAATGTTAAACTTATCATCTGAAAAAGATGATGAACAAATCAATGAATTAAGTAAGCAAATCTCAGATCTTGGTGGAAAACCTAATTTAGATGAAAGTGATAAAAAAGTTTTAATCAAAAATTTAAATAAACAATTAGAAACTTTATCAGTTAATTCAATTTTACAAGACCAATCCAAAAATAAAGTTAATGATCAAAATGTTAACGGGGTGAAAGTAAGGTTTCAAAACGTTGAAGATCTTCCACCTAAAGAATTAAGAAAACTTGTAGACAAAGGTAAAAAAGAATTAGGTGAAGGTATTGTAATTGTTTTTGCAAGCAAAGATGACAAAGTTGGTATTGCTGTAGGTGTCACAGAAAAACTAATTGAAAAATTTGATGCAGTAAAATTTGTTAAAGCCGGCTCTGAAGTAATTGGAGGTAAAGGTGGAGGTGGAAGAAAAGATTTTGCTCAAGCAGGCGGTCAAGAACAATCAAAAATCAATGATGCTTTTGAAAAAATAAAATCTTTAATTTAATTTCTTTTTAAGATTAACATCAATTTCGTCTAAAAACTGATTAGTTGTTAAAAACTTACTATTTGGTCCAACTAGAATTGCTAAATCTTTTGTCATAGATCCATTTTCAACACACTCAATACATACCGCTTCTAATGTTTGAGCAAATTTAATTAATTCTTGATTATTGTCTAATTTTCCTCTGTGTGCCAATCCTCTTGTCCATGCAAATATAGATGCAATAGGATTTGTAGAAGTCTCTTTTCCTTGTTGATGCATTCTATAGTGTCTAGTAACAGTTCCATGAGCAGCCTCAGCTTCCATCACTTTTCCATCAGGAGTTAACAGAGTACTTGTCATTAATCCTAATGATCCATAACCTTGAGCCATAGTATCAGACTGAACATCGCCATCATAATTTTTGCAAGCCCAAATATATTTTCCACTCCATTTCATTGCACACGCAACCATGTCGTCGATTAATCTATGTTCATAAGTGAGATCATGTTTTTCAAATTCTTCTTTGTATTCATTATCGAATACTTCTTGGAAAATATCTTTAAATCTTCCATCGTATTGTTTTAAAATTGTATTTTTTGTAGACATATAAACTGGCCACTTTTTAATTAAGCCATAGCTAAAACACGATCTTGCAAAGTCTTGAATTGATTTATCTAAATTATACATTGATAGGGCTACTCCTGGACCTGTAAAATTAAATACTTCGTATTTAATTTCTTCTTTTCCATCCTCTGATGTCCACTTAACTTCCATTTTACCTTTTCCAGGCACTTTAAAATCTGTAGCTCTATATTGATCACCAAAAGCATGTCTTCCAATAATTACAGGATCTGTCCATGAAGGAACTAACTTTGGAATATTTTTACAAATTATAGGTTCTCTAAAAACTGTCCCGCCAATAATGTTTCTGATCGTTCCATTTGGAGATCTCCACATTTTTTTTAAATCAAATTCTTCAACTCTTGCTTCATCAGGAGTGATTGTTGCACATTTAATTCCAACACCAATTTTTTTGATAGCATTTGCTGAGTCAATTGTGATCTGATCATCAGTATTGTCTCTGCTTTTCATACCTAGATCGTAATATTCAATACCAAGATCGATATAAGGAAGGATTAATTTGTTTTTAATAAACTCCCAAATAATTCGAGTCATTTCATCACCATCTAACTCGACAACTGGGTTATTTACCTTGATTTTGCTCATTAAATTAAATTTATCTTATTAATTGAATTTGATTGGTTTATATACATATTAATCGAAAATTAGCAAATAGAAGAATATGTTTACCAAAATTTTTCCAAAGATACACACAGAGGGTTACAAGTTTATTGTAATTGCAGGTTTCATTACAATCATCTTATTACTAGTAAATGGATTTTTAGGATTAATTGGATTGCTATTAACTATATGGGTTTATTATTTTTTTAGAGATCCAGAAAGAACAATCATTGGTGATGATAATTATCTAGTAAGCCCAGCGGATGGCGAAGTAATTAAAGTAGAAGATGTAGATGGACCAAAAGAATTAAATTTAGAAAACAAGAAATTTAAAAAGATTAGTATCTTCATGAACGTATTTGATTGTCATGTAAATAGAACTCCTTGTTCAGGACAAGTTGAAGATATTTTGTATAAACCAGGAAAGTTTTTAAATGCCTCATTAGATAAAGCGAGTGAGGATAATGAAAGAAACTATTATAAATTAAAAGATAATCATGGGAATGACATTGTTGTAGTCCAAATAGCAGGTTTGGTTGCAAGAAGAATTGTTTGTGAGACTAATAAAGATCAAACACTCAATCAAGGGGATCGAATTGGAATGATAAGATTTGGAAGTAGAGCGGATGTTTACTATGAAAATTATGAACCATTAGTAAAAATTGGTCAAACAGCTATTTCAGGGGAAACTCTATTAGCCAAAAGATAGATATGCAACAACCTAAAAAAAATTTTAAAATAGTTCCTGAAAAAAGGAGTGCTAGAGTAATTTTACCTAATATGCTGACACTTATAGGTGTTTGTATTGGTCTTACTTCTATAAGATTTGCTCTAGACGGAAGATATGAGTTTGCAATCATTGCAATAATTATTGCAGCAGTCATTGATGGATTGGACGGAAGAATAGCAAGATTAATCAAAGGCACTTCAAAAGTTGGAAAAGAACTAGACTCTTTGACTGACATGATTAGTTTTGGAGTTGCTCCAGCCTTCATAATGTATTTTTGGAAATTAAATGAACTTGGAAGGTTTGGATGGTTAATTTGTTTAATTTATGTAATTTGCGTTGCATTAAGATTAGCCCGTTTCAATGTAAATACTGGGGGAGAGCCTTCTTGGAGAGACAATTTTTTTGAGGGTGTCCCATCTCCAGCCGGTGGGATTTTAGTACTAACGCCACTAATATTTAGTATATCTAGTATTGAATTATTCAAAATAGATTATGAAATTATTGTGCCAATATTTTTTATTGTTACATCGTTTTTATTGATTAGTAAATTTCCAACTTATTCATTTAAAAAAATTGTAATTCAAAGAAAAGCTACAATATTTTTATTATTTGGAATCGTTTTATTTTTTGGATTATTATTAATCTATCCTTTTAACGTAATTTCAGTTAGTGCAATGATTTATCTAACTTTATTACCTATTAGTTTTTTACATTATCAAAAACTTAAAAAAGAAAACGAAGATGTTAGTCAGATAGATGACGATGACCAAGAAGATATTCTTTAATGAAAAAAAATGTAATTATTTCTTTAGCGGATTCAAATTATTTTGAATTATTAGATGAATTAGTAAATTCTATTAAGAGATTTGGAGAGAGCGAAAATACTGCAATTTGTATTTTAGATGCAGGTTTAACAGATGAACAAAAACAAAAGTTATCTTCAAAAGTTGACGAAATTAAATCTGCTGATTGGGATATAGAAGTTCCAAGTTTTAAAGTGAAAGGTAGAGAATGGTTGAAAAGCCAAGTATCTAGAGCTTTTTTACCAAAATATTTTCCAGGATATGAAAAATATTTGTGGATTGATGCAGATGCCTGGGTCAATTCATGGGAAGCGATAGAACTATACTTTAAAGGATGTGGGAACAATAAACTTTCCATAGCAACATCTGCTGATAGAGCTTATGGGAGAGTTTTAAGAGCTGAATGGGTATTTGGAAGTTTTGCAAGAATTAAATCTCAAAATTATAAACATGCAAAGTCTTCAGGTTTTTCTGAAAAAATTGCAAGAGAGGTTGCTTTAAAACCTCATCTTAATATTGGTGTCTTTGCATTAGAAGCAAACGCCAAACACTGGGACGTTTGGCAAAGTAATTTAAAAAAAGCACTTTCATCTGGAAAAATTTGGGGATCTGAACAAATTGCTATGAATATAACAATTTATTCAAACAATCTTCCAGTGGAAATTTTACCAGCGTATTGTAATTGGACACATATAGGTGGTATGAAATTTGATAAGAATAAAAATACTTTAGTTGAACCTTATTTGCCAAATCATGAAATAGGAATCGTTCACTTCGCTGGGAAAAATAACGATCAAATAAGAAATGATAAAAATTTCATTTCCAAAATTGAAACTTTAGATGGAGATGTGATAGAAAAAAAACTTAGGTTTTTAAAATAATTGAAAAAAAATAAAATATCTAAGAATTGGGTTAATAAACAACGAAGGGATATCTATGTCAGACAATCAAAAGTTGACGGATATAGAGCTCGTTCTGCTTACAAGCTTAAAGAGATTGATGAAAAATTTAAAATTTTTAAAGGTGGATTAACAGTTATTGATATAGGAGCTGCTCCTGGCAGCTGGTCACAATATGTAATTAAAGTAGCTAAGAATGGGAAATTAATTTCAATTGATTTAAAAAAGATGGAGCCAATTGGTTCAAGTCTTCAAATACAAGGTGATTTTACTGAAGAAAGCGTTCAGGAAGAAATTAAAAATAACACAACTTCAAAAGTGGATGTTGTAATGTCAGATATGGCTGTAAATACCACAGGAATTAAAAATATTGATTCAATTCAAACAGGAGAACTTTGTAAAGAAGCAATGATATTTGCAAAAGACTTGTTAAATGAAAATGGTTACTTTATTTCTAAAATATTTATGGGGGGAACTTTCAACGAAATAGTCGCAGAAGGTAAAAAATATTTTAAAGAAGTTAAGGTTTTTAAACCTAAATCAAGTAGAAAAGATTCAAAAGAAAGTTTTATAATTTGTAAAAAACTTAGATAGAGACTTTAAAATTAAAAGGAATCGTATATAAAAGATCATGGTTCCTATAAAAGAAGCACTTACCTTTGACGATGTTACATTAGCTCCGAAGTATTCGGAAATTTTGCCATCTCAAGTAAATACTTCTGTAAATTTAACAAAAAACTTAAAGCTTAAAATCCCACTTTTATCTTCTGCTATGGATACTGTTACAGAAAGCAATATGGCTATAGCAATTGGTAAAGCTGGTGGAATAGGGGTTATTCATAGAAATTTAGATATCAAAAAACAAATCTTAGAAATTAAAAAAGTTAAAAAACAAAAATTATTAGTTGGTGCAGCTGTTGGAGCATCAATTGCTGAATTTGATAGAGCAAAAGCCATTCTTAAAGAAGGTGTCGATTTAATTGTAGTAGATACTGCTCACGGACATACCAAAAAAGTGGGAGAAATAGTTAAATATATAAAAAAAACTAAAAGTAAGAACATCGCTTTATGTGCTGGAAATATTGCAACACCTGAAGCAGCAAAATTTTTAATTAATTTAGGGGTAGATATTATTAAAGTTGGTATTGGACCAGGATCAATCTGCACAACAAG
Organism: Candidatus Pelagibacter sp.; assembly: GCF_965262185.1. GTDB lineage: Bacteria > Pseudomonadota > Alphaproteobacteria > Pelagibacterales > Pelagibacteraceae > Pelagibacter. Next base: position 542,710 of record NZ_OZ253498.1, on the reverse strand, counting down.
GTTAGTTGCTGGAATTGGTGTTCCACAGTTAAGTGCAATTTTATCTGTAAGAAATGGACTTAAAAATAAAAATGTAAAAATAATTTCTGATGGTGGAATTAAATATTCTGGAGATTTGGCAAAAGCTTTTGCAGCAGGGGCAGACGCTGTAATGATAGGTTCTTTATTTGCAGGAACAGATGAAACACCTGGTAAACTAATTAAGAAAAATGGAAAAATATTTAAAAGCTTTAGAGGGATGGGATCAGTAGGTGCAATGAACAAAGGTTCAGCTGATAGATATTTTCAAACTAAACAAAAAGATACATCTAAATATGTTCCAGAAGGAGTTGAAGGTTTTGTGAAATACAAAGGAGATGTTGGCAGCATTATATTTAAATTAATCGGTGGCCTTAAATCATCTATGGGTTATCTTGGTTCAAAAGAAATTGTGAAATTGAGAAATAAACCACAATTTGTTAAAATTACTAAAGCTGGATTTTATGAAAGTATGGTTCATAATGTAGACGTAATCAAAAATGATAGTAAATATTAATGAATAAAATTTTGAAATTTATTTCACTGGTTGTTCTAATTTTTTCGTTTCAATCTAATTCTTTTTCAAAGGAAAATTTTTTTAATGAAGCAATTAAATTATATGAAAAAGAAAAATATGAAGACGCAAGATTTTTATTTGAACGAAATATTGTTTTTAATCCAAAGGATGCAAATTCATATTTGTATTTAGCGAAAATTTATAATCATGAAGAAGATCAAAGAAAAGAAGAATACAACTTAGAAACTACTCTATTAATTGATCCTCAAAATGAAGAAGCTATTTTAATGCTAATGAAAATTGCGCTTGAAAAATCTAATTACGATAAAGTTAAAGAATTATCCGAAACATTTGTTCAAGTATGTAAGTCATTATGTGATGAAAATAATGAAATTTTAGAGTCTTTAAAAAATTTAGAACCAAGTAATGAGTCTTGATAATAGCCTGAACAAAATCTTAATTGTAGATTTTGGTTCACAATTTACTCAATTAATAGCTAGAAGAATAAGAGAACTGGGTGTTTTCTCAGATATCGTGAGTCATAAAAAAATTAAACTTAATCAAATTAATCAAAGTGTAAAAGGTATAATTTTATCAGGAGGTCCTCTAAATGTTTATCAAATTAATAAGTACTCATTTGATAAAAAAATTTTAGAACTAAATATTCCTGTTCTTGGTATTTGTTTTGGCCATCAAATATTATCTAAACTTAATGGCGGAAGAGTTAAGCAATCAAAGCATCGTGAATTTGGTCTAGCAAACGTAATTAAAAAAAATAAAAGTCTCTTAACTAATAATTTTTTTGGTACAAAAAAATCTAAAGTGGTCTGGATGAGTCATGCTGATCAAGTATCTAAATTACCTAAAAATTTTAAAATAATTGCTTCAAGCTCAAATTCAAAATTTGCAATTGTAGAAAATAAAGTCAAAAATTATTATGGTGTCCAGTTTCATCCAGAAGTAACCCATACAGAAAACGGAAAAAAACTGATTAGTAATTTTATTTTTCTTATTTGTAAAATTAAGGAAAATTGGTCATCAAAAGATCAAAAGGTACAATTAATTAAAGATGTAAGGTCTCAAGTTGGAGATAATAAAGTAATTTGCGCATTATCAGGTGGTGTAGATAGTAGTGTGGTTGCTCAATTATTAAATAAAGCAATAGGTAAAAAACTATATTGTATTTTTGTAAACACTGGATTGCTTCGAAAAAACGAAGAAGTTCAAGTTGTTCAAACTTTTAAAAAAAGATTAAAAATGAATTTAATCTACGTGAATGCCGAAAAGGAATTTTTAAGTAAATTAAAAAATGTTTCTGATCCAGAGAAAAAAAGAAAAATAATAGGAAATCTATTCATTAAAATTTTTGAAAGGTATGCAAAGAAAATAAAAAATGTAAAATTTTTAGCACAAGGAACGTTATACCCTGATTTAATCGAAAGTAAGTCTGTTACTGGAAGTCAAACTTCTAAAATAAAATCACATCACAATGTGGGTGGTTTACCTAAAAAAATGAATTTAAAGTTAGTAGAGCCATTAAAATTTTTGTTTAAAGATGAGGTAAGAAAATTAGGATTAGAGCTAAATTTAAGTCATGAAATAATTTCAAGACATCCATTTCCTGGTCCTGGTTTAGCAATCAGAATGCCAGGTATTATTACTAATGAAAAGATAAAAATTTTAAAAGAAGCTGATCATTATTTTATTCAGGCTTTAAGAGATCATGGGCTATACCACAAAATTTGGCAAGCTTATGCAGCATTACTTCCTGTTAAAACAGTTGGAGTTATGGGTGATAACCGAACATATGAATATTTATGTTTACTAAGAGCAATTACTTCTGAAGATGGAATGACTGCAGATTTTTATGAATTTAAAAAATCTTTTATGCAAACTATATCAAATAAAATAGTCAATAGCATAAGAGGCATTAATAGAGTTGTTTACGATGTTACATCTAAACCACCAAGTACTATTGAATTAGAGTAATTTTAATTATAAAAACATCTTATGAAATATTTACATACAATGATCAGAATTAAAGACGTAGATGAATCTTTAAGATTTTTCTGTGAAGGTCTTGGGCTAAAAGAAACAAGAAGAATGGAAAATGAAAAAGGAAGATTTACTTTAATTTTTCTTGCAGCTCCTAATGATGAAAAGGCAGAAATTGAGTTAACCTATAATTGGGATGGGGATGAGCTAGGCGAAGGTTCTAGAAATTTTGGTCATCTTGCATATAGAGTAGACAATATTTATGAAACCTGCCAAAGATTAATGGACATGGGTTACACTATTAATAGACCACCAAGAGATGGTCATATGGCATTTGTTAGATCACCTGACAAAATTTCAATAGAAATCCTACAAGAAGGAAACTTAGAGCCTAAAGAGCCTTGGGCTTCAATGGAAAATACTGGCTCCTGGTAAGTCGATGATTAAAAAGATTTCAGATTTTATTAAGAAAAAAAATAAAACTAAATTAGTAACCTTAACTGCATACTCTAAAAATATTGCTTCTGTTTTAGACAATTATTGTGATCTAATTTTAGTAGGGGATTCACTTGGATCAGTTTTATATAATTATAAGTCTACGAGAGAAGTAACTTTAAATACTATGATTGAACACTCTAAGAGTGTTCGTATGGGTATTAAAAAAAGTTTAATGATTGTTGATATGCCTCATAATACTTATCGTAATCCTAAAGAGGCATTGAAAAATGCAAAATTAATTATGAAAAAAACTAAATGTGACGGGGTCAAATTAGAGGGAGGAAAGAAAATTATAAATACTATTAAAACCTTAGTTAAAAATAATATTCCTGTAATGGGCCATATAGGAGTTTTACCTCAGTCAGATAAAACATTTAAATTTAAAGGCAAGAAACAAAGTGAAAAAGAAAATATTATGAGAGACGCAAAGTTACTTGAAGAAGCTGGTTCATTTTGTATGGTTTTAGAGTGTGTTCAAACATCATTGGCTAAACAAGTAACTAAAAGTATTAGTGTTCCAACAATTGGTATAGGAGCATCTAATAATTGCGATGGTCAGATTTTGGTATTTGATGATTTAATAGGTTTAAATCCAATCAAATTTAGATTTGTTAAGAAATATACAAATATAAAGTCAGAAATATCAAAAGCAGTTTCTAAATACGCAAGTGAAGTTAAAACAAGAAAATTCCCCTCAAAAAGATACTCCTTTAATTAAAAGTATTTTTTGAATTCCTCATTAATATCGAGTATCTCAAGATCTACCAAACCACCTATAATTAATTGTAGACCAACAAATAAAATAAATATTAAACCAATGTATGCTATCCAAATATGTTTTTGAATATATTTAGCCATATAAGTAGCTAATGCACCTGTAAGAACAAACGATAAGACAAGACCAAAAATCATATAGCCAAAATATCCTTGAGCTGCAGCAACAACTCCTATTACATTGTCAAAACTAATCATCAGATCAGCGAATAATACTTTACCTATACTATTTATATATGACGGTTGTTTTGTTTTTTTAACTGAAGTTTTTATATTTTTAATATCTACAAGATCTTTTCTTAAGTCATTTACTATCCATACCAACAACAACCCACCTAAAATTTTTATAAAATAAAATTCAAACAAAAAAGTAGCAAAGATTGCAAAAAAAATTTTAAAAACAAATGCTCCAATTACTCCCCATAAAATAATTTGTTTTCTATTTTTAGGTACAAAATTTGAAGCAATAGAACCAACTATCACAGCATTATCTGCAGTTAAGATAATAGTAATAAAAATAATTTGGGTTAGAATTATGAGCTCTTCAATCAAGATGTCTAATTATTATTTTAATTTAACAAGATTGCAATCAAAAGAATAAAAAAAGGCGGTCAAAGAATTTGACCGCCTTAATAATTGTATTTTTAATAAATTATCTTTCAGACCAAGTAGGCATAGGATATTTTAACTCACAAGCTGCTAATTCAAATGGATATACTGTACAGTATTTTCCGTTTTGAACTTGCATTAAAATACCTCTAGTCTTTTCGTTTTGACCATCTGCACCAAATTTAATTCCTCTGTAAGGAACAATTAGAGATTCAGATGACATATCTAGATTAACTAGAGCTTGTCTGATTTTCTCAGGATCTGTTGATCCAGCATTGTTAATTGCATTAGCTAAAGCCATAAAACCTGTAAATGCTCTTGCTGGCACATCCGATAAATCTCTTCCACCAGAATGTGTTTTAAACAGTTCATTTACAGTTCCAATCATAGGAATAGTTTTTGCTAAGTCAGTATTAAAAGGTGATCTTGTAATTACACCTTCTGCTTTGCTTCCCATTGTATCTATGAATTTAGGATCAGTATAACCTGCGTTTTGAGCAACTAAAAGTTTAGGATTATAATCAAGTTCTTTTGCAGTATTTAAAAATAAATATGCATCAGCTGTATAAGATGAAGGCAATAAAACATCTGGGTTTTTTGCTTTCAATCTTTGCACTTCAGAACTTAAAGTTGTTGTTTTAGCTTTGTAACTGATTTTTTCTATAACATCATAACCTTGTTCTTTAGCCATTTTATCTTGAGTTCCACCACTATCAGAACCCCACAATGTGTCTTCATGAATAATACCTAGTGTCTTTAACTTGTTACTATTCTTTTTGTTAAAGTCGTTCATGAATTCAAACATAAGCTGAGTGAACTCACCATCGTGTGGAGTAACTCTGAAGAAGTATTTAAATCCTCTTGTTGTTAATTTTGGAGAAGTAGACTCACCATTAACCCAAGGTATTCCTGCTCTCTCAGATACTTGACTAGCAGCACCAGTTACTGATGAGTAGTAAGCTCCAAACATTGCATGAACTTTGTCAGAATTTAACATTTTCTCAGTTTCACCAACACCAATATCTGGTTTTCCACCATGATCTCCAACTACGATAGATATTTTACCGCCACCTAATCCTTTTAATCCGGCATCTTTTGCAAGTGGCATACCTGGAATGTTGTGACTGTTATTGATGATATCTAAAGCTGTCTTAACTGCTGCAACAGCATCTTTACCAACCTGAGCAACAGGTCCTGTAAGTGGATAAAGTACTCCAATTTTTACATCTTCTGCGTAACTAATTGCTGGCGCAGATACTAATGAAAAAAAAGTAAATACTGTAAGAATTAATTTTCTCATTTTTTTCCCTCTTGTTTAATTTTTAAATAATTAATTTAATACTATTCAATTGATCAATTCAATGATTTAGTTTTTTATTTTACTAATGCTTAAGAAGTATTTGTTTAATATATACATTCTTTATATATACTTTAATAATAAACCAAATGACTTCTGAAATTATAATTCAAGCTATAGTCACAGGCTTAATGATGGGATTAATCTATGCATTAATCGCAGCAGGCTTAAGTTTAATTTTTGGATTAATGGAAATTGTAAACTTTGCTCATGGAGAGCATTTGATGTTGTCTATGTTTTCATCATTTTGGCTTTGGTCTTTGTTTGGTTTGGATCCATTGTTTTCAATACCAATAACAATTCTTTTATTGGCATTTTGTGGGATCATCACTCATTATTTTTTAATTCGATACATCTTAAAAGCAAAAATGCTTATCCAGATTTGTGCAACATTTGGGTTGTCTATTTTTATTAGATCGATTGCTCAATTATTATGGACACCAGACTTTAGAAACGTTGATAAGCCTCTACTAGAGGGACGTATTGAAATTGGATCTGTGTTTATTGGTCAACCCCAACTTTATGCAAGTCTTGTTTGCTTAGTTGCATTTTTTGGTTTGTATTGGTTTGTTACAAAAACAGAAACTGGATTAGCTCTTCAAGCAACAGCGCAAGATAGACACGCTGCAGAAATTTTAGGAATTCCTTCAAATAAAATGTTTGCAATAGGTTGGGCAATTGGACTTGGTTGCGTAGGAGTAGCGGGTGGAATGATGGCGAACTATTTTTTTATTTTTACTGATGTTGGTATTAATTTTGCGTTATTTGCTTTTGTTGCAGTAGCATTAGGAGGTTTTGGCAGTATCATTGGATGCTTGTATGCAGGAATAATTATAGGATTAGTAGAATCTTTAGGTGGTTTACTGATTGATCCATCATTTAAACTTTTGTATGTATTTGCAATTTATCTTTTAGTTGTGATTTATAAACCTCAAGGTCTTTTTGGTAGGTATTAATGGATAGTAAGTTAGCAATTGCAAAATCAGAACCAATTTGGAATACAAATAATAGAGTAATATCAATTATTGCTGGCCTAGTTATACTCTTGTTTGCACTGCCGCTTTTTGGGATGAATTCATTTTATCTGCATTTATTTATTATGATTTTTATGCATGCAGTAATGGCTCAATCTTGGAATGTAATTGCAGGTTTTTCTGGTCAAATAAGTTTAGGCCATGGAGCTTTCTTTGGAATAGGTGCTTATGCAACTTCATTTTTTTATATGGAATACGGAATAACACCTTGGATCAGTATATTTTTTGGTATGTTTGTTTCAGGAATTTTTGCTGTCTTAATTGGTATACCAATGCTGAGATTAAGTGGTCACTACTTTGCAATTGCTACTTTATTAATTGGGATAAGTTTCCAAGTAGTTTTTCAAAGATGGGATTTAGTAGGAGCTGCATCAGGATTATGGGTTACAATGACACCAGAAGATTCATGGTCTGCATTGCAGTTTCATAGCAGCAAAGCTCCTTATTATTATGTTTTTTTAATATTCTTTTTAATTACATTCTTTTTGGTTTGGTTACTAAGTAGATCAAAACTAGGTTACAGATTAAGAGCAGTTAGAGATGATCCACAAGCAGCATTAAGTTTATGCATCAATGTTTCTAATTATAAAATCATAGCTTATGTAATTTCTGCAATGATCATGGCTCCGATGGGTAGTTTATTTGCACAATATATTTTAATTATTGATCCAGATAGAGTTTTTAATATTGAGATATCAATTATAGTTTTATTAATCACAGTACTAGGTGGAATTGGAAATGTTTGGGGCCCAATTATAGGTGCAGCGATTCTTATACCAATTTCAGAATACTCAAGAATTTATTTAGGAGGCACAGGTGGTGCTGTTGATTTAATTTTTTATGGTTTGATTTTAATGATTATTTGTATTTTTAGACCCAATGGTCTGATCTCATTTATTCCTAAAGATATTTTAGAAAGAAAAAAACAACGATGAAAATATTAACAGTTGAAAATTTAAGTAAATCTTTTGGGGGTATTCATGCAAATAGAGATATTTCTTTTGATGTCGAAGAAGGTTCTATATTGGGAGTAATAGGACCTAATGGTGCTGGTAAATCTACTTTATTTGATTTGATTACTGGTTTTACAAAACCTGATACTGGAAAAGTAAAATTTTTTGATAAAAATATTTTTGGAATTAGCCCTGATAAAATCAGCAACCTTGGAGTAGGGAGAACCTTTCAAAAACTAAAACCATTTGCAGATCAAACACTGCTTGAAAATGTTATGATAGGAGCATTTGTTAAAGAAAAAGATATTAAAAGAGCAAGAAATAGAGCTTTAGAGATTATTGACTTTGTAGATTTGATTGAGAAAAGACATCACTTTGCAAAAGAGTTATCAACTGGACAAAGGAAAAGATTAGAAATGGCTAGAGCAATGGCCATTGATCCTAAATTACTTTTGATGGATGAAGTAACAGGAGGCGTGGACCAAAAAACTATTCCTGGACTTGTTGAACTAGTTAAAAAATTAAAAAAGACAGGTGTAACCGTTATTACAATCGAACATAATATTAATATTATTATGGAAATTTCGGACAATGTTCTTGCATTAGATCAAGGAAAACGAATTGCATTTGGAGAGCCAAAAGAAATTCAAAATAATAAACAAGTAATAGATGCTTACCTAGGAACTTTTGATGCTGCTTGATGTAAAAAATATTGATGTTTTGTATGATGATTTTCAGGTTATCTGGGATATTTCAATTAACGTAAATAAAGCTGAAATGGTTGCACTTTTAGGACCAAACGGGTCTGGTAAAAGCACTGTTTTAAATACTATAAGTAATTTAGTTGAACATAAAAAAGGGTCTATCACTTTTGGTAATACTTTAATTTCAAATATTCCAACTTATAGAAGAACTGAATTGGGCATTTCACATGTGCTTGAAAGAAGAAGGGTATTTCCTCATCTTACTGTTAAACAAAATCTCTTATTGGGTGCTTGGCATCCAAAAGCAAAAGAAGAGTTAACAAATTCATTAAACAAAGTTTATAAAATATTTCCAAAGCTAGAAACCAGATCAAATCAGTTAGCAAAAACGATGTCTGGTGGTGAGCAACAAATGTTAGCTATAGCAAGAGGAATGATGGGTTTGCCTAAACTTTTAATGGTTGATGAACCTTTTTTAGGTTTATCACCAATGGTTATGAAAGACTTAATTAAGATATTTAAAAATATTGTTGCAGAGGGAATATCAATTCTGTTCGTAGAACAAAACGTAAGACTTGCATTAAGTATGGCGGATAGAGGGTATGTTTTAGAAAGTGGAAGATTAGTTATCGATGGCAAATCAGAAGATTTAATTGATAATGAAAAAGTTACTAAAGTTTTTTTAGGAAATTAATTAAAAAGCAGCGAGATCGTTATTTAGTTTGTCAGTAATAAGCATTTTACCTGGACTATGAGTAATGCAAAAGTCAGGTTTTGAATTCTCTAAAACTGATTGAGGAGTAACTCCACATGCCCAAAATACAGGAATTTCATTGTTCTTTATTGCTCTTGGTGGATCACCATATTCAGGTTTCATTATATCTTTAATTCCAATTTCATCAGGATTTCCAACATGCACAGGTGCGCCATGTACAGCAGGAAATCTGGAACTAATTTGAATTGATCTAATGGTATCCTTTGAACTTAATGGTCTCATAGACACAACTAGTTTTCCTGAAAACTGCCCTGCAGGCTCACAATCTATTGAAGTTTTATACATTGGAACAATAGTATTGTTTTCTATATGTTGAATTGGAATACCAGCCTCAATTAAAGGCAGCTCAAAAGACATTGAACATCCAAGAACAAAAGTTGTTAGATCTTCATTCCAATATTTTTTAATATCATATGGTTCGTCAATTAATTTCCCTTTTTCCCATATTCTATATTGAGGAACGTCAGTTCTAATATCAATATCACCAAGATCTTTTAATGAAGGATCTCCTTTTGTACCAAATCCAATTAATGGACAAGGTTTAGGATTTTTTTGACAGAAAGAAGCAAAGTCCATCGCATATTTGCTTGGTAAGATGCAAAGATTTCCTTGAACATACTTGTTAGCAGTACCTGCTGTTTGTTCTTTATAATTATTTTCTCTTATTACTTTCCTTGCTTCTAATGGATCCTGAATATCTAGCATGAAATTAATATTTAGATTTCTTTGTTCCTTCAATTATTTCTTTCAGCTCGTTATATTCTTCACAGTTGCAAGTTTCTAATACTTTAAGTCTTTCCTTAGCTAAATCCATTCTATTTGTAGCAACATAAAGCTCTCCAAGATACTCATTAATACCTTTATGATTTGGATCAATTTCTAAACCTAAAAGATAATATTTTTCTCCATTTTCATAATCTCCAAGTTTTCTAGTCGTAAAACCTAAATAATTTAAAGTATCTGCTTGAAGAGGTTTTTCTTTATTTGATTTGAGAAGAAGCTTCTGAGCTTTTGCATATCTTTTTTTTGCTTTTTCTAATTTGCCTTTTTTCTCATATTTTTTTGCAAATTTTATTGATTGTACTGCTTTGTCATAATTTGATTTTACTTTCTTAGAAGTTGAATCTGAACCTGCTGACATTGCATTGGAAGCAAATAAAACAAATATTAACGTAATAAATATTTTTTTAATCATTATAAAAATTTCTCCATTTGGCTTAAAGGTTTTAAGTTAAGTCCATTTTCAATTAAATTCTCTCTAATTGATCTTGCAGTAGCAAGAGAACTTTCATTGTCACCATGTATGCACACAGAGTCGATTTCACAAGATATTTGCTTTCCACTGTGACAATTCAGTGCCTGATTTTTAACCATACTTAATACATGTTTTTTTGCTTCTTCAGGATCAGTAATTAATGCATGTGGTTTTTTTCTAGAAACTAAATTTCCATCATCTTCATAGGTTCTATCTGCAAAAATCTCACATGCAATTTTCATATCTAATTTTTTAGCCGCTTGTTCCATTTTAGAACCTGTAGGAACTAAATAGATTAAATCCTTACTTATTTCATTGATTGCTTTTGCTAAAGTGGTTGCTAGATCAATATCTTCACACGCCATATTATTTAATGCTCCATGTGGTTTTATATGAGTAACATTTTCTCCATGATCTTGAGCAATCTTTTGTAAAATTTCATATTGATCAATAATTAATTTTCTAACTTCTTCAGGTGCAAGGTTCATTCTTTGTCTGCCAAAATTTTCTGGGTCATTGAATGAGGGATGAGCACCAATGCTTACACCGTTTTTTTTCGATATTTGAACCACTTGGTTCATAGATTCTTCATCACCGGCATGAAATCCACATGCAACATTAGCAGAATTTACTATATCAAGTAAATCTGGATCATATTTATTTGAATGGTGTTTTGATTTTTCACCTAAATCACAATTTATATTAATTTCCATAGTTCTAATTGTTGAAGTATAACATGCCATGATAAAAAATATATCAAATCTTGGTGACGCAGCTGTTTATTGTGATTTTGGTGTAGAGGTAAATAAATCAGTTAACTCTGAAGTAATAAAATATTTTAAAGCTTTAAAAAAAGAAAATGTTGAAAGTATTAATAATTTAACTCCTTCTTATAATAAATTAATAGTTTCTTATGACCTTAGAAAAACAAACTTTAAAGAAGTTAAAAAATTAATTGAAAATTTAAATGTTAATGAAACTCAAGATAACAATAATACTAAAATAGAAATTCCAGTTTGTTGTAATGATCAATTTTCTCTTGATATAAAAAGATTAGAAGAAAAATTAAATATCAATCGAGATAAAATTTTAGAAAATTTTTTTGGTAAGGAATATTTTTGTTATATGACTGGATTTATTGCTGGTATGCCTTTTTTAGGTGATTTAGATGAAAATATGAGAGTACCAAGATTAGAAACACCAAGAGTAAAAGTTCCAAAAGGATCAGTTGCTTTAACTGAACAATTTGCAAATATTTATACATTTGAAAGCCCTGGTGGATGGAACATACTTGGCAATACACCTGTAGATGTTTTTGATAACTCAAAAGAATTAGAGCCAAATTTAATAAATCCTGGCGATATAGTAGTTTTTAAACAAATAAATCTTGAAAAATATAATAGCTACAATGACAAATAATTTCGAAATAATAAGAGCTGGAGTGAATACAACTTTTCAGGACCAAGGAAGAAACAATTTATATCATATAGGAATTCCATTTAGTGGAGCAATGGATAATAGAAATTATAGTTTAGCTAATAGGCTGGTAGGTAATAAATTGAATTCACCAGTGATAGAATTTGCATACCAAGGACCACATTTAAAATATTTAGGAGAAAAAATTAATATAGCAGTTACAGGCGATATTGTTTTTAAAATTATTAAAAAAGGCACAGAAATTGATGGTAATTGTTATGAGAGTTATCAAATCGAAAGTGGAGATGAAATCAATCTTATATCAACAAATAAATCAGTTTATGGCTATTTAGCAGTTGGTGGAGAATTAGATTTAAAATTTCAATGGAATAGTTGTTCGATAAATACTAAGGCAAATATTGGATCAAATAATGGAAAAAAATTAGAGAACGGTCAAAAAATAAATATCCTAAATATTAATTCAGACCAAAGTAAAAAAAAGACTAACTATATAAATTCTAAAGTTGAAAATATTAGAGTAATAAAAGGACCAAACTTTGATTATTTTTCTGATGAAGGAAAAAAGATATTTTTTGAAAAAGAATATTCTGTATCAAAACTTTCAGATAGAATGGGAATGAGATTAGAAGGTCCAAAAATTGAAAATATTGTAAATACCAATATTAAATCAGAAGGTTTGTTAAAAGGAGTTATCCAAGTACCAGCAGATGGAAACCCAATTATTATGCTTTCAGACCATGGTACTATTGGAGGATATCCAAAAATTGGTGTGGTAGCTAGTGTTGATTATGATCGATTGGTACAAATATCTCCTGGCTCAAAAATCAAATTTAAAGAGATAAATTTATCTGATGCTGAAACTTTATTTAAATTGTATGAGATGGATACTCAGAACCTACTCAATCAAATATAATGAATATTATAAGAAAACTTCCAGGGCCTTTTTTAATTTTTCTAGGTGCGTGTAGTCTCAGTTTTGGAGGTTTGATTGTTAAGTCATTTGAAGGAGCAACTCTTTGGCAAATATTATTTTGGAGAACAGTATTTTTCCTAATTGTAATTAGCTTGTACTTAGCTTTAACTTATAAAAAACAGGTATTTAAATCCTTTTATAATTTAGGATTTCCTGGTTTCTTTGGTGGATTTATTTTATCACTCGGTTTTAGTGGTTATGTATTTGCGATGTATAATACAACAGTTGCTAATGCTAATTTTATTATTCAAACACAAACAATTTTCTTAGCAATTTTTGGTTATTTTTTTTTAAAAGAAAAAATTTCAGCAATTACTCTTACCTCAATAATTCTTGCAATTTCAGGCATACTGTTAATGGTTGGAAGTTCTTTATCTCCAGGTCAAATGTCTGGAAATATTGCAGCGTTTATAATGCCAATATCATTTGCTACATTAATTTTAGTAGTAAGAAAATATCCAACTGTTGACATGGTTCCTGCTCAGTTTGTTGCAGGTATTTTTGCATTATTAATTGGTTATCTAATGTCAGAAAAAATAATGATAACTCCAAACGATATCTTTTTAGGATTTTTAGCTGGATTTTTACAACTAGGTTTAGGATTTATATTTATTACTATTGGTGCTCAACGAACACCATCAGCAATGGTTGGAATCATAATGTTAACAGAAGCAGTACTAGGTCCTTTATGGGCTTGGATTTTTATTAACGAACAACCTCCGTTTATTGTACTTCTTGGTGGTGGTATTGTAATTTTTGCTGTCTTTATGCAATTTAGTCAAATTACAAAGAAAGCTTAGAGTTTTTTGTTTTATAATAAATAATATTTAAATCTAAAAATTTTTTAAAATCATTAATAATATTGAGACTAGGAATATAATAATTAAATCTTTTATCTATTTGATCTATGTAATCTAAATTTCTTAAACTAAAATTAGATTTTAAATTCAAATTTTTTTTATTAAAAGAAATTAATATTTTTTTTTTCACTAATTCGTCGATATATTTATTACCCGTTTTGTATGAACATTTTAATTTTTGTAGTAACTGATTTTTTGAGACAGGTTTTTTTTTCTCATGAGCATCAAATACAAAAATTAATATCTTCCAGTAATTAAAATTTTTAAAGATCAAAGAGACATCTTTAAATTTTTTTTCATTTCGCATGAAAGTTATTGAATGGTTTATATATCTTTGAAACTTTGTTGCTGATGATAATGTATATGTATTTGACGACACATATATTTTATCGCATATTTTCGATTTTGTTAATACTTCAATAATTAATCAAAGAAACATCTTACTCTTATTCTTATATGACTTAATTAAACCAATAGTTGTATTAATTAAACCATTAGTTGTATAAATAGTTATTACTATAAAATACATGTAATTTTTACATTTAATTTTCTTTATTAATAAGATAACTTTTTAAGAAATACATTCTTTCTGAAAGGAGAAAACAATGCCTAAGAAAAAAACGTCAAACGTAAGTATTAAAAGACGATCTTTTTTGACTAACTCAGTAAAAGCGAGTGTCATTGGTGCTGCGGCAGCAGGCTTTCCTCACATATGGATGAAACAAGGAAATGTTTTTGCTGCAAATAACGAAATAAAAGTTGGTGTTTTATTTTCACTAACTGGAGGATTAGCAATTATTGAAGAGTCGCTTCATAAAGCAACAATAATGGCTATAGAAGAAATAAATGCTGCTGGTGGAGTGAATGGAATGAAGCTTAAAGCTATTGAAGCAGATCCAGCCTCTGACCCCGCAACATTTGCTGCTAAAGCAAGAACGTTAGTACTTAAAGAAAAGTGTGTAACTGTTTTTGGTAGTTATACTTCTGCAAGTAGAAAAGCTGTGTTGCCAGTTTTTGAGAAAAGAAATAATTTATATTTTTACCCTACACTTTACGAAGGTAGAGAGTGTTCTAAAAATGTAATTTATACTGGCGCAGTTCCTAATCAACAACAAGACGATTTTATTCCATACCTTGTTAAAACATATGGAAAAAGATGGTCACTTATTGGATCTAACTACATATATCCAAAAGAAGAAAACAACTATTGTAAAATACTTCTTAAAAAACTTGGTTGTGAAGTTCTTATGGAAGAATATGTACCACTTGGTCACTCTGAGTTTTCATCAGTTGTTAATAAATTTAAAAATGACAAACCCGATGTTATTTTTTCAACAGTCGTAGGAGATTCAGTTGTCGCTCTACACAAACAATATAGAGCAGCAGGATTGAATCCAGATAAAATGCCTATGGCAAGTTTAACAACATCAGAAAATGAAGTTGCTGCTATGGGTGGTGATGCTGCTGCTGGACATTTAACATCAGCACCATATTTCATGGTTCACCAATCTGCAGAAAACGAAAAGTTTGTTTCATCTTACAAGAAAAGATGGGGTTCAGATAAAGTTACTCACTTCGTTTCAGAGCCAGCATATTTTGGTGTTTATATCTTCAAGCAAGCCCTAGAAAGACTAGGTGCATCTGGGGATATTACTCCTCCAAATATTATGGAAGCGTGTAAAGGTCAAGAATTGATTGCTCCGCAAGGTAAAATTAGAATTGACCCTGATAACTTGCACACTTACTTGTGGCCTAAAATTGGTATTTGTAAATCTGATGGTCAGTTTGATATAATTCAAAAAACTGACAATTGGTTAAAACCATTACCTTATGCCGCATACCCAGATCAAACTTGTACAGAAAAAGGTTTGGTTAACGCTTAATAATTAAAAAACATTTAGGCCTAATATTTATTATTGGGCCTGAATAAAAAATTTGATATAAAACTTCAATACAAAATTACTGTAGGTTAATATTAAAATGGACTTCTTTGTTTCACAATTTATTAGTGGTCTAAGCATGACTTCAATTTTATTGATGATTTCACTTGGACTTGCAATTATTTATGGAACGACTGGAGTAATCAACATGGCTCATGGTGAGTTTGTTATGATTGGCGCTTATACTTCATGGTTTTTGCAAACTAAATTAGGTATGGGTTTAATTGCCAGCATTGTACCAATATTTTTAATTACCGCTTTGATGGGTTTTTTAATTGAGCGACTAATAATAAGACATCTTTACAATAGGTTGCTTGATACAATTTTAGCAACCTGGGGTATTGGAGTACTTTTACAACAATTTATTCGTTTAACAGTTGGTTCAGAGTTAAAATATTTAAAAATACCAAATTTTATGGCTGAAAGTATGACCTTTCTTGGTCAGGAGGTCTCTATATATAGAGTTTTTATTTTTTTATTTGCAATTGCAATATTTTTTATTGCTTGGTTTATAATTTTTAAAACTAGTTTTGGAATTAGATTAAGAGCAGTTACACAAAATAAAGACATGGCAAGTTGTTTTGGAATAAACTCTGGAGTAGTTTACTCTTCTACTTTTGCATTTGGTACAGGTATAGCAGCTGTTGCAGGTGCTTTTGTTGCACCTTTAAAAAGTATATCTCCAGATATGGGTACAAATTATATTATTGATGCATTTATGGTTGTAGTTTTAGGAGGTGTTGAAAGCCTAATTGGTACTGCTGCGAGTTCATTAATCATCGGTCAATCTAGTAGTTTTTTGGCATCTTTTTCAAATGATACTTTAGCAAAAGCATTAGTATTAATTTTAATAATAATAATTTTAAGAATTAAACCTCAAGGCTTATTTACTAAAAGAATTAGATCTTAAAAAATGAATAAAAAACTTTTTAAAAATGATTTTTTTATTTATGGCGTAGTTTGTTTTGCTTTATTATTTGTGCCTGCGTTATTAGGTGATGATCCTTTTTATATAAATAAAAGTTCAACATATATTTGCCTAGGATTGTTAGCTGTTTCTTTAAGTTTGAGCTGGGGTTACACAGGGATACTAAATTTGGGAAATGCAGTTTTTTTTGGTTTAGGATCATATTGTATGGCTATGTCTTTAAAATTAAAAACTGATGCAGTGCATACAGGTTCTGGTGGATTACCAGATTTCATGGTTTGGAACAATGTAGAAACTCTTCCTTGGTTTTGGGAGCCATTTTATTCACTGACTTTTGGAATATTGGCAGGAATTTTTGTACCAGTTTTGTTGGCTATTATTTTAGGTTTTTTTATTTTTAGAGGAAGAATTGCAGGAGTATATGTTGCTATTATAACTCTGGCTGTAATGTTGGTAGTTTATTTACTAATAATGGACCAACAAAGATATACAGGTGGTTTTAATGGAATTACAGATCTAGTAATGCTGAAGGTGGGCGGGTTAGAATTTGATGCTTACGGTTCAGCAGCTTATTATTTAATTGTTGGTGTAATGACTATTGTAATTTTTTTAAGTTTGTTAATTACTAAGAGTAGAGCTGGTCTTATATTTCAAGCAATAAGGGATGATGAGAATAGAGTGAGGTTTTTAGGCTACAGTGTTGGAACCTATAAAACAGCTTCAATGTGTTTATCAGCTGCCATAGCTGGAATTGCCGGCATGCTTTATACTATAGTGATGGAGTTTGCATCTCCAACTTTTTTAGCTGTTCCTCTAAGTTTATCTATTGTTATTTGGTGTGCTGTTGGAGGGCGACAAAGCTTAATGGGTTCTTTTCTAGGAGCAATTGTAATTACAGCGGGTCAAGGCTTTTTATCTGAAACAGAAACTTTTTTACATACCTGGACATTGATAATGGGTTTAGTTTTTATCCTTACCGTTTTATTTTTACCAAAAGGGTTAGCTGGAGCCTTTGAAAAATATTTTAAATAGATAGCTTATGAAAACTAAAAAAGAATTATTAAGTTTGAAATCAGTAGTTGTAGATTTTGATGGTTTTAAGGCCGTTAATAAATTTAATTTAAATGTCCAAAACGGAGAATTGAGATGTTTAATTGGACCCAATGGAGCGGGCAAGACAACAGTGATGGATATCATATGTGGAAAAACAAAATCAATTTCAGGTGAAGTTATTTTTGATAAAGAACCAATTACAAACTTAGAGGAACATATAATTGCCAGGAAAGGTATTGGAAGAAAATTTCAAATTCCCAGCGTCTTTAAGGAGTTAACTGTAAAAGATAATTTGTATGTTGCTCTAAATTCTGATCTTGGGTTTTTTAAAAATATTTTTAAATTTTTTAATAAAAATGATAAAGAAAAAATACATGAGATAGCAGAATTTGTAGGCCTGAAAGATGATCTGGAAAAAACAGCACAGTTTTTATCACATGGTCAAACACAATGGTTGGAGATAGCGTTAGTTGTTTTAAAAGAGCCTAAATTGATTTTGATGGATGAACCAACAGCAGGTATGACTAATTATGAAACAAGTCAAACTGCAGAATTATTTAATAAATTAAAAAAAACACAAACTCTTATTGTTGTTGAACATGATATGGGATTCGTGAAAGAAATTAGTGATATAATTTCAGTAATGCATCAAGGAAAGCTTTTATCTGAAGGTAAGGCCTCTGAAATTGAAAAAGATGAAAAAGTAAAAGAAGCTTATTTAGGGCACAAAGGAATTACAAATGCTTAAGCTAAAAAATGTCTCATCTTCTTACGGAGAGAGTAAAGTCATAAAAAACATATCTTTAGAAATAGAGTCAGGAAAATTTCTTGGAATACTTGGAAAAAATGGTATGGGAAAAACCACTCTTTTAAAAACAATTATGGGTTTGATGAGTAAATCTGAAGGTGAATTAATTTTAGATGGAAAAGATATCTCAAAACTTTCAACAAATGTAAGAGCCAAATATGGATTAGGATATGTGCCACAAGGAAGAGGTATTCTTCCACAGTTTACTGTTGAAGAAAACATGATGTTAGGCGTATTTGCAAGAGATGATGAAAATAAAGATAATGTGAGTGATGATGTTGATTTCGTCTTACAACTATTTCCAATTCTTAAAGACTTCCAAAAAAGAAGAGGAGGAGATCTTTCGGGTGGACAACAACAACAATTAGCTATTGCTCGAGCTTTATTAACCAAGCCTAAAGTCTTAATTCTTGATGAACCTACAGAGGGTATTCAACCAAATATTGTAGAAGAAATAGAAAATGTTTTAATAAAACTGAATAAAGAACATAAAATGACAGTAATATTAGTAGAGCAAAGTGTTGTGTTTGTAAAAAAGGCTGCAAATAATTTTATAATTCTTGAAAGAGGAGAACTAGTTGAAAGCGGAAAAGCCTCTAGTATTTCAGATAAATTAGTAGATAAATACTTAACCATTTAAGCAACTTACAGTTGAATATATATGTGTAAATTTTACATGTATTAACGATCTATTATATTGTTTAAGTTTCGTAATTATAATACATTTTTGATAAATAATAGGAGGTTATATGTATCATGGTGATATAGGTAGTAGTAAAGATACTGTAGGTGTTGCAGTAGTTAATTATAAAATGCCAAGACTTCATACAAAAAAAGAAGTTTTAGAGAACTCAAAAAAAATTGCTGACATGATATCTGGAATGAAAGTTGGATTACCAGGAATGGACTTAGTAATTTTTCCAGAGTACAGCACTCATGGGATAATGTATGATGAGAAAGAGATGTATGAAACAGCATCATCTTGTCCAGGAGAAGAGACAGCAATTTTTGCAGAAGCTTGTAAAAAAAATAAAGTTTGGGGAGTATTTTCTCTAACTGGTGAGAGACATGAGGATCACCCAAACAAAGCTCCTTATAACACATTAATCTTAATGAATGATAAGGGAGAAATTGTTCAGAAATATAGAAAAATTATGCCATGGGTTCCAATCGAAGGCTGGTATCCAGGAAATTGTACATATGTTTCTGAAGGACCTAAAGGACTTAAAGTATCTCTAATTATTTGTGATGATGGAAATTATCCAGAAATTTGGAGAGATTGTGCAATGAGAGGTGCAGAGTTGATTGTAAGATGTCAAGGATACATGTATCCAGCAAAAGAACAACAAGTTACAATGGCAAAAGCAATGGCTTGGGCAAATAACTCTTATGTAGCTGTTGCTAATGCAACAGGCTTTGATGGAGTTTATTCATATTTTGGATATTCAGCATTAATAGGATTTGATGGAAGAACATTAGGTCAATGTGCTGAAGAAGAAAATGGAATACAATATGCGCAAATGTCTGTTTCTGCAATTAGAGATGCAAGAGCAAATGCTCAATCAAACAATCATTTATTCAAACTTCTTCACAGAGGTTATACTGGAATGTTAAAATCTGGTGATGGAGACAAAGGTACATCTGAGATGCCGTATGAGTTCTATAGAAAATGGGTTAACGATCCAGAAGGCACTAGAAAAATGGTTGAAGAGATAACAAGACCGACTATAGGTACAGAAGAAAGTCCTATAGAAGGATTGCCTAATCAAAAAACTTCACATAGATAAACTTGAAATTACTTAAAGGCGCTTAATGAAATTTTTAGGCGCCTTTAAAATTTTTAAATTATTCAAACAAATTTTATTTTATGACTGATAATAATAATTTTCTTATTGATACTGAGCCAAAATTTATTCAAATTGATAATGAAACTGAGATTTTTAACTCTGCTTGGGAGAATAAAGTTCCACTTATGTTAAAAGGCCCTACAGGATCTGGCAAAACTAGATTTATAGAACATATGGCGTGGAAATTAAAACAGCCTTTGATTACTGTTTCATGTCATGAAGATATGACAGCATCTGATTTAGTTGGAAGGTTTCTTTTAGAAGGTTCTGAGACAGTGTGGAAAGACGGTCCATTAACAAGAGCAGTAAGATACGGTGGAATTTGTTATTTAGATGAAATAGTTGAAGCAAGACAAGATACCACGGTTGTAATCCATTCTTTGACTGATGATAGAAGAATTTTACCAATAGAAAAAACAGGTGAAATAATTAAAGCCCATAAATATTTTTTCTTAGTTATTTCGTATAACCCTGGTTATCAAAGTGTTTTAAAGGATTTAAAAGAGTCAACAAAACAGAGATTTGCAGCAATAGATTTTAATTATCCAAGTGAGGATGTTGAAAAGCAAATCATTATGCTAGAGAGTGGTGTGGAAGAACAAATTGCAAAAAAACTTATAAAAGTCTCAGAACGAACCAGAAATTTAAAAGGAAAAGGGTTGCATGAAGGAGCCTCTACAAGAATGCTTATAGCAGCAGCTAAATTATATAATAGTAAAATTAGCTTTATTGAATCTTGTTTGAAATCAATTGTTCTTCCTATCACTGATGACAGAGATGTAAGAGAATCGTTGGAAAGATCTATTAGAGATCTGGGGTAGTGTAGTCTCAAGTGTCAAACAATAATGTAGTTTCTTTTGATAAATTTGGAAGAATACCAAATAATTTACGAGATAAAGCCGACAAAGTTTTAAAAGGTGAAAATTTATCAACATGGCTAGAGTATCAAAAAAAGATTAAAGATGCAGGATATGGAGAACTTGCATTAAAAGGTTTTTCAGAAACGGCAATTGAAATAATTAATAAACATGAACTACCTCCCATAAAAATTTTCTATTCTGTAATTTCATCAATAACAATTAAAAGAAACCAAAAGTTAGCTTATAAATTTTCAATTATTACAAAAGAAATCTTAGAATTTTATTCACACGATAGAAAATTTCAAAATTGGTTAATACTTATTGAAAGAATTACGAACATGGCTCCTGAAGTATTAGAAATAATTTTGGATGAAATGAATTTTTTAGTGACAAAGTTTAATGTTACTCAAATTGAAGACTGGTTTTTAACTTGTCTTAGAGCCAGTGCTGGAGATTTAGAAAAAAGATTGAGATTATTTTCTCTTAAAGACAAAGAGGGTTTAGAATGGTTAGGGCAATCTGGAGGAATTAATAATTTTAAGGATCACCAGAATAAATTAAAAATTTATTCAACTGCAATTTGGGGAATAGATATTAATGTAAGAGAAATACAGATTACTAATACAAAATCCTCTATTAAGAGAACAACTTTTAGTAATAATTTTGTACGAATACCGTCTTCATATCCTGGATTTACTGGAAAATTAGGTGAAGAGGTTTTTAGAGCAGCAATTATGCATACAGCAGCTCATATGAAATTTACAACTAAGAAATTTGAAATTGGAAAACTTAAACCTATTCAAGTAGCAATTATCTCAATAATTGAAGATGCAAGAGTTGAATTGCTTTCAATAAAAGAATTTCCAGGTTTGAAAGAACTCTGGCTACCCTATCATTTAGCAACTGGTGAATCAAAAAATCTAAATAAAGCCTATGGACCATTAACAGCTCGAACTCTTTTTTCAAGATTATCTAGAGCATTAGTAGATGAAAATTACAAAGACTCAAATGGATGGATTGTCAAAGCAAAAGATATATTTTTGCAAAACAAAAAAAGATGGAATGATCAAAATTTAAGTAGAGAGCTAGGAAATGTTTTAGGTTGGGATATTGGTCAAATGCGACTTCAATTTAATCCAAAAGTTTATTTACCAGATCCAATCTATCGTGATGATAATTCTGGTATATGGAATTTTGATAATGACAATATTAATGAGTCTGAGGAATTTCAATCCAGTATAGAGTCTTATCAAGTTGATCAAAAAGAAACTGAAGATGCAGAAAAAAACCTGGAAAATAATGATGTAATTACTCCATTAGCTAAAGTTGCGCCAAAAAAATTTTCTCAGGAAGAAGAGGCAGAAATTATATCTTTTCAACCAGAGTTTGATTATGTTTCAGCAAGAGAAAATTATAATTGGTGTAAGGTAAGAAAGTATAATTTTAATAATAAAAATAATTATTATCTAGAAAATTATATTTTTGAAAACTCAAAAATTGTAAATAATATAAAACGACTTATTGAGTCCTCTAAAATTTCACAACCTATCAGATTAAAAAAACAAAAAGATGGTGATGAACTGGATATTGATGGTTGTATTGAAAATGTGATTGATATCAAAAGAGGATCAAGTCCTTCAGGAAATATTTACAAAAAAGTACAAAAAAAAGAGAGGGATTTAGCAGCCTCAATACTAGTTGACATATCTGAGTCTACAAATGATTTAATTAAAGATACAAAAAAAACAATATTTTCATCTTTGATAGAGTCTACAAGCATTCTTGGTGAAGCAATAAATGCTGCTGGAGATGATTTCCAATTATCAACTTTTTGCTCAAATAAAAGAGATGATGTTCGTTTTTGGAAAATTAAAGATTTTAAAGAAAAACTAAATTCAAACCATATATATAAATTAGAGTCTATGAAGCCTGGATATTCCACGAGATTGGGGGCTGCAATTAGGCAAGCTGGTCAAGATTTAGTAAAACAACCTAACTATAGAAAATTATTACTTATTCTCTCAGATGGCGAGCCATCAGATATTGATATTGCTGATAAAGAATATTTGTTAGAGGACGCAAAATATGCTGTAAGAAGACTAGCCCATAATGGGGTAGATGTATTTTGTGTTGGAGTTGAGAGTGAAAGTAATAAATTCCTTTCTAGAATTTTTGGTAATAAAAATTATGTGATTATTAAATCTGCATCAGATTTGCCTGAAAAATTGCCATTAATTTATTTAACTTTGAGCAAATGATAAAGTGTAAATATTTCAAATTTTCAAATTTTATTCTTGAATTTGTTGGATCTTTTTTATTAGTTTTTTTTGCTGCAGGAGCAGTTATGGCAAATGCATTTTATAATGGATCAATAGGTCAGTTAATGGGAGGGTTATCATCTGGTATTATCTTATTTACATTAATTTATACTTTAGGAAATTTTTCGAGAGGGCATGTAAATCCAGCAGTATCATATATGGAGTATAGGGTTGGAGTTATTCAATTCAATACATTTATATTTTATAGTTTTTTTCAAATTTTAGGGAGTATTTGTGCTGGTTATTTTTTAAAAATGATATTTGGAAATATCGCAAATATTGGATCAAACTTACCATTATTAAAAGTTGAATATAATTATCTGATATCTTTTTTAGTAGAATTCATTTTATCTTTGATCCTTGCTGTGGTCATAATTATAATTTCATATATTCAGAAAGGCTCATTAATAACTTTATCTTTATGTTGTGGATTAGTTGTTTGTGTAGAGGTAATAGTTTTCGGAGCAATAACTGGTGCCGCAATGAATCCGGTTAGAGCAGTAGGACCTCATTTTGCTGCAAACTTTCCTGGGGGATTGTGGATATATATTTTTGGTCCTATTTTGGCTTATGTACTAGCAATTGAATTTTATAAGTTTTTACTCTTAAAGAAAAAAATATAATTTAATCATAGATTTAATTTAGATTTTTATATAAGGTTCATTTATACGGGAGAATGGTATGCAATATGACCTGCCGAAGGAGCAACTGCCCAGGAATCTCTCAGGCAAAAGGACCGTAACATATTAACTCTGGAAAGAGATTAAGTTCTCGCCGAAGGAGCAAAACTCTCAGGCAAATATACAGATGGGTAAAAGAGTTAATATGACAAAAAATAAAACCGCATTATTTAATCTACACCAGACAAACAAAGCAAAATTTGTCGAATTTGCAGGTTATGAAATGCCTATTCAATATGAAAAAGGAATAGTTGAGGAACATAAAATCACCAGATCTGCTGCTGGAATATTTGATGTTTCACACATGGGTCAACTATTTATTTATGGTGATAATAAATTGACAGCAGATTTAGAAAAAATTTTTCCATTAAACTTAAAAGAATTAAAAGTTTTTAAATCAAAGTATAGTTTCCTTTTGAATGATCAGGCAGGAATACATGATGATTTGATAATTACAAAATTAGAAGAAGGTTATTTAATAATCTTGAATGCAGCATGTAAAGATAATGATTTCAAAATAATTCAAGAATCATTAGGAGAAAATTATAAATATGAATTAAAAGAAGATAGGTCATTAGTTGCTATACAAGGGCCTAATGCCGTTCAAATTCTCAACAATATACTTCCAGATGTAAATAAATTAAATTTTATGTCTGGGGGTTGGTTTAACTATTTAGAAAATAAAATATTTGTAACCAGATCAGGATATACTGGCGAAGATGGTTTTGAGATTTCAGTTCCAAATAGTTTGGCAGAAAAGTTTACAAAAAATTTAATGAATAAAGGTGCTGAATTAATTGGTTTAGGAGCGAGAGATACTTTGAGACTAGAAGCAGGCCTATGTTTGTACGGACATGAATTAAATACAAAACTTACACCTATAGAAGCTAATCTTAATTGGGCTATCTCAAAATCAAGATTGGATGATATGAATTTTATTGGCTCATCAATGATAAAAGAACAGTTATCTCAGGGGACAAAACAATTGAGAGTTGGAATACAGCCTGAAGGAAGAATTATAGCTAGAGAAAAAACAAAGATTTTTAACGATAAAAATAAAATTATTGGTGAAATTACGAGTGGAACATTTGGACCCAGTGTTAATGGACCAATAGCTATGGGATATATAAATAGTCAATATTCAAATAAAAATTCAAAAATTTTTCTTGAGATTAGAGGAAAAAAACACCCAGCAAATATCTGTGGATTACCATTTTATAAAAAAAGCTATGTGAAAGGAGCAGCCTAATGAGTGAAGTAAAATTTTCTAAAGAACATGAATGGATTAAAGTAGAAGGGGATACAGCTACGATTGGAATTACACAACATGCAACAGAAATGTTAGGAGATATTGTTTTTGCTGAGTTACCTGAAAAAGGTTCAAACGTTGAAAAAGATGGTACAGCAGGGGTAGTTGAGTCTACTAAAGCTGCAAGTGATGTTTATACTCCAGTAAGTGGTGAAGTAGTAGATACCAACCAAGCTATAGTAGATGATCCTGCTAAAATTAATGAAGACCCTGAGGGATCAGCTTGGTTTTTTAAACTTAAATTGAAAGATAGTTCAGAAATGGACAGTTTAATGAATAAAGAAGAATACGATAAATTTGCAAAGGAGAGTGCTAGCTAATGTTACATAACTCACAAAAAGACTTTTTAAAAAGACACATTGGACCTTCAGAAGAAGATCAAAATAAAATGCTGAAGGAGCTTAATTATAATTCATTAGACGATTTAATAAAAAGTACAGTACCAGAAAAGATACAATTGAAAGATGGATTAAATATAGGAGAGTCTAATTCTGAGTATGAAGCATTAAGAAAACTGAAAGCAATTTCAAAAAAAAATCAAATTTATTCAAATTTTATTGGCATGGGTTACTATGGAACTTACACTCCATATGTAATTTTAAGAAATATTTTAGAAAATCCAGGTTGGTATACATCTTATACTCCTTATCAGCCTGAAGTAGCACAAGGAAGATTAGAAATGCTTCTAAACTTCCAACAAATGATTGTTGATTTCACAGGCATGGATATTGCAAACGCATCTTTGCTTGATGAAGGAACAGCAGCAGCAGAAGCTATGGGATTAAGTCATAGGTTAAATAAAAAGGATAGCAATTTAGTTTTTGTTTCAGAAAATTGTCACCCACAAACAATTGATGTAATTCAAACAAGAGCAGAGCCAATGGGATTAAAAGTACTTGTTGGTAATGAAGATAAAGTATTAGATCAACTTAAAGAGGATTTAGTTTGCGGAATTCTTCAGTATCCTGGAACTTTAGGAGACATTAAAGATCCAAGCGAAGCTATCAGTAAAATCCATAAAAAAAGTGGAAAAGCTGTATTAGTCTCTGATTTATTAGCTTTAGCACTACTTAAAACACCAAGAGAATTAGGCGCTGATATTGCAGTTGGAAGCTCTCAAAGGTTTGGAATTCCAATGGGATATGGTGGTCCTCATGCAGCTTTCTTTGCAACTAAAGATGAATTTAAAAGGTCTATGCCAGGAAGAATTATTGGTGTGTCTGTGGATAGACATGGAAATAAAGCTTACCGATTATCTCTTCAAACAAGAGAACAACATATTAGAAGAGATAAAGCGACAAGTAACATTTGTACTGCTCAAGCATTGTTAGCAATTGTTTCTGCAGCATATGCTATTTACCACGGGCCAGATGGAATAAAAACTATTGCAGAACGAGTATCACAATTAGCTAAAAATTTTGCAGATAAATTAAAACAATCTGGATATGAAATTTATTCAGATCATTTCTTTGATACAGTTACAATTGTAACAAAAGATAAAACTGATCAAATTTATAAAAATGCTTTAGACCAAAAAGTAAATATTAGAA
The DNA here is from genome assembly GCF_965262185.1 of Candidatus Pelagibacter sp. Taxonomy (GTDB): domain Bacteria; phylum Pseudomonadota; class Alphaproteobacteria; order Pelagibacterales; family Pelagibacteraceae; genus Pelagibacter. Next base: position 515,658 of record NZ_OZ253498.1, on the reverse strand, counting down.
GAGTAAATTCTGAAATGTTGGCTGTTTCGTTCGATGAAAAGAAAAATGTGCATAGAGCAAACCAACTATTAAAAATTTTTAATGCAGCTGAGTCGATTAAAAAAGAAGATCCAACAGTAAGTTTACCTAATTTACCAAAAAATTTATTAAGAACTTCAAAATATTTAGAACATCCTGTGTTTAATTCATACCATTCAGAAACTGAGATGCTTAGATATTTAAAAAAATTAGAAGATAAAGATATAGCTCTTAACAGAACTATGATTGCACTTGGCTCATGTACTATGAAATTAAATGCTACTGCAGAAATGATACCTATATCTTGGAGAGAATTAGCTGAACCTCATCCGTTTGTACCAGTAGAACAGATGGAAGGATATAGAGAATTATTCACTGATCTTAAAAATTGGCTTAGATCAATTACTGGTTTTTCTGGAGTTTCTCTTCAACCAAATGCAGGTGCTCAAGGAGAATATGCAGGGTTAATGGTTATTAGAAAATACCATTTAGATAGAGGTGAAGAAAATAGAAATATATGTTTAATTCCAAGCTCAGCACATGGAACAAATCCTGCTAGTGCACAAATGGTTGGAATGAAAGTTGTAGTAGTTGATTGTGACAAAGAAGGAAATGTTGATTTTGAAGATTTAAAGAAAAAAGCAGAACTGCATTCTGAAAAACTTGGAGCATTAATGGTTACATATCCTTCTACACACGGTGTATTTGAAGAAAAAATTACAGATATTTGTGAACTAATACATAAACATGGTGGTCAAGTTTACATGGATGGTGCAAATTTAAATGCACTTGTTGGTATTGCAAGACCTGGAAATTTTGGTCCAGATGTTTGCCACATAAACTTACATAAAACATTCTGTATTCCGCATGGTGGCGGAGGACCAGGTATGGGACCAATTGCATGCAAAAAACATTTGCAAGTTTATTTACCTAATCATCCAGTTGTTAAAGATTGTGGACCCGCTACAGGAATAGGAGCGGTTTCAGCAGCCCCTTGGGGAAGCTCAAGTATTTTATCAATTTCTTGGATGTATATTAAAATGATGGGTTCTGAAGGTTTAAAACTAGCTACGCAAGTTGCTATATTAAACGCAAATTATATAGCTCATAGACTTAAAGATCATTTTCCAATTCTTTACAAAGGCTCAAATGGCAACGTCGCTCATGAATGTATCATTGATATTCGATCAATTAAGAGTGAGATAGGAGTTACTGAAGAAGATATAGCTAAAAGATTAATTGATTATGGTTTTCACGCACCAACAATGTCTTGGCCAGTTGCAGGAACAATGATGATAGAGCCAACAGAGAGTGAGAGTTTATCTGAGCTTGATAGATTTTGTAATACTTTAATAAATATCAAATCTGAAATAGATAAAATTAAGTCTGGTGAGTTTGATAAAGTAGACAATCCTATTAAGAATGCTCCTCATACGGATATAGAACTTGCTTCAGATGAATGGGATCATAAGTATTCAAGAGAGCAAGCTGCTTATCCTGCTAAGTTTTTAAAAACAAATAAATTTTGGCCACCAGTTGCAAGAGTGGATAATGTTTATGGAGATAAGAATATCTTTTGTACTTGTCCAAGTATGGATGAGTTTAAAGAAGACGCGGCATAATCATTAATGAAAATTGCTGTAGTTGGTTCTGGTATATCAGGCTTAAGTGCCGCTTATTATTTATCAAAAAAACATCATGTAGATCTTTTTGAGAAAGAAGATCATTTTGGTGGTCATTCACATACAATAGATTTAATTTTTGATCACAAGAAAGTATCTGTAGATATTGGTTTTATTGTATTTAATTTTCAAACTTATCCAAATTTAATTAATTTCTTTAAAGAAAATGATGTTCAAATTGAAAAAAGCGACATGTCCTTTTCAGTATCAGTAGAAAATACAAACTTTGAATATTGTGGAAAGGGTTTAAATGGAATTTTTTCTAAAAGATCTAATTTGTTTAATCCTAATTTTTTAAAAATGTTTTTTGATATCATCAAATTTTATAAAAATAGTGATCGAATAAATGTTGCAGATCAAAAATTAACTTTAGGTGAATATTTAAAAAATAACAAACTATCAAAAACGTTTATTGATTATCATATTATCCCAATGGTATCTGCAATCTGGTCTATGCCACCTTATGAAGCTAGCAAGATGCCAATAACATTCTTTTTAAAATTTTTTCAAAATCATGGACTCTTTAAATTAAAAAATAGACCTCAATGGTATACCGTAACCAACAGAAGCAGAACTTATGTAAATAAAGTAATTTCAAAGATAAGTGGTGAATACTTTAAAAATTATAAAATTAAAAAAATTACAAGAAAGTCAAAAGGGTTAGACTTATATTATGGTGGTGAAAGTGAATTTTTTGATTACGACAAAGTTGTAATAGCTGCGCATGCTGATGAAGCTTTAAAATTGATTGATAATCCTACCAATGAAGAGACAAAAATTTTATCAAATTTTAGTTATAAAGAAAATTTTGCATATATTCATACTGATAAAAGAGCGATGCCAAAAAATAAAAAGGCATGGTCTTCATGGAACTCATCAATCAATGATAAGGATTTAGAAAAAAACTCCATTACTTATTGGTTAAATCTTTTGCAAAACCTTAAATGTGATCAGGACATTTTTTTAACTCTTAATCCTTATTTTGAGATTGATGAGAGCAAAATACTTAAAATAGTTAAATTTACTCATCCTTATTATGATCAACAAGCATTAGATGCTCAATCTGAACTATCTAGTTTACAAAATAAAAAAGATTTACTTTTTTGTGGGAGTTATTTTGGTTACGGTTTTCATGAAGATGGAATAAAATCATCGATTGAGATGCTAAAATACCTAAATGAATAACTCATGTATATATAACGGGAAAGTAATCCATAAACGTTTCAAACCAAAAGTGCACTATTTTAAGTATAGTGTTTTCTCACTTTTAATTGATTTATCTGAGCTAAGAAAAATGGATCATGAGATCAGCTTTTTTTCATTGAATAAGTTCAATTTAATTAGTTTTCATGAAAAGGATCATGGTGAACGTGATGGATCTTCTCTAGAAGAATGGGTAAAGAAAAATTTAGAACAAAATAAAATAGAAACTACAAATATAAAAATTAAGCTTCTCTGTTATCCAAGAATATTTGGTTATGTATTTAATCCTCTAAGTATCTTTTTTGTTTACAATCAAAGTGATAAACTAATATCTATTTTATATGAGGTGAAAAATACATTTGGTGAGCAACATACTTATGTTTTTAGGGTAGATAGTGAAAATAAATTAATTCAGAATAATTGTTTTAAAAAATTTCATGTTTCACCTTTTATAGAAATGAATTGTAAGTATTTCTTTAGAATTCTTAACCCTGATGAAAAACTATCTGTAATCATTGATCAATACGATCAAGAGGGAAAAATTTTATTTGCATCCCAAGATGGAAGAAGAACAGAGTTAAATAGTAGTCAATTATTAAAATCGTATTTAAAACATCCTCTAATGACAATAAAAATAATATTAGCCATCCATTTTGAAGCATTTAAATTATGGATGAAAGGAATTAAACTAATTAAAAAAAAAATAAAAATAAGAAATAATATAACAGTAGAAAATTAATGTTTTTAAATAAAGCTGCAGATAAATTAGTGTTTAATTTTTTAGGCAAAATTAAGAATGGATACCTTGAGATTACTACCTGTGAAGGTGAGATATTAAAGTTTGGTAACCCTGATCAATCTTTAAAGGCAAATATTAAGATAAAAAATCCAAATTTTAATTATAATTTAATTATAGGTGGAAGCATTGGTTTTGCTGAAAGTTATATGAGAGGTGAATTTGAAACTGATAATCTTTCAGATCTAATTGAGTTAACAGCCAGAAATATTCAAGTAATACACAAATTTTCAGGTTTGCTTGATCTACCTGTAATAAATTTTATAAAAAATAAAATAGTTAAAAATACAAAAAGTCGAAGTAAGGAAAATATTGCTAAACATTATGATCTTGGAAATGATTTTTTTTCATTGTGGTTAGATGATACTTTAACTTACTCAAGTGCAATCTTTGATGATAGTTCAAAAAATTTAAGTGTTGCGCAAAATAATAAATACCAAAAATTAATTGATCTAATCAAACCTAGTTCTGGTGACAAAGTATTAGAGATTGGATGTGGATGGGGTGGTTTTGCAGAATATTTAGGTAAAAAATATGACGTAAAATTAGACTGTATTACTATTTCTAAAAAACAATTCGAATACGCAAAAGAGAGAATTCATAAATGTGGTTTAAATGAAAAAGTAAATATTGAGATTAAAGATTATCGAGATCTTCAAGGAAAATATAATTCGATTGCTTCAATTGAAATGATTGAAGCAGTCGGGCAAAATTATTTAGAGAGTTATTTTAAAACTATTAAGGATAATTTATCGAATGGGGGAAAGGCTGCAATTCAAGCAATAACAATTGATGATAGTTTGTTTGATAGATACAAAAATAAACAGGATTTCATTCAAAAATACATTTTCCCAGGAGGATTTCTTCCCAATAAAAATAGTATTAATAGATATGTTTCAGATAATGGCTTAACAATTAATTCATATGTTTCATATGCAGATCATTATGCAGAAACGTTGGCTATCTGGAGAAAAGAGTTTTTAAGAAAGTGGGACCAAATCAAAAATCAAGGATTTGATCTGACCTTTAAAAGAATGTGGGAATTTTACCTATCTTATTGTGAAGCTGGATTTAAATCCAAAAATATTGATTTGATTCAATTCTCAATGCAGAATAAATAACAGTAAATAATATGAAAATAATTAAATCAATTTCGTTGCTTATTTTGGCATTCTTAATTACAAGTTGCTCAAATAATAGCGCCATGAAACCAGAAGATTTTAAAAATAAAGAACCTAGATTAATTATTGAAGAATATCTAACAGGAAACGTTAAAGCTTGGGGTGTTTTACAAAATAGATCAGGAAAAGTTACAAGACAATTCTCAGCTGATTTAGATGGCACATGGGATGGCAAACAATTAATTTTAAAAGAAAAATTTAATTGGGATGATGGTGAAGTTCAAGACCGTGAATGGACAATTACTAAAATAGATGAACATAATTATGAAGGTACAGCAGGGGACGTTGTTGGAAAAGCAATAGGTTATTCATATGGACCTGCATTTAAGTTTGAATATGTTCTGTTAGTTCCAGTTAAAGGAAAAGAATTAAAAATTACTTTTGATGATTGGATCTTTAAACAAGATGAAAGAGTTGCAATCAACAGAGCTACAATGACTAAGTTTGGATTTAAAGTAGCAGAGCTAACTGTTGTATTTGTTAAAGATTAATTATTTTTTTGATATTTAGTCATCTTCCCTAATAATTTAAAATAAAGTTTACTTGGAAGAAAACTAAATAACTTTAGAGTTAAAGTAAGTGCTTTTGGAAAATGTATTTCAAAAACATTTTTATTAATTAAGCCATCATAGATTTGATCAGCTGCATATTCAGGTGTTTTTAAAAATGGCATTTTAAAATCATTTTTATCTGTCATTGGTGTTTTGATAAAACCAGGAGAAACCAAGCAAACTCGAACATTATATCTTTGGAAATCAAAATATAAACTTTCAGCTAAATTATTTAGTGCAGATTTTGATGGCCCATAACCAGTTGAATTAGGTAATCCTCTATAACCTGCAATAGATGAAACGATAGTAATTATCCCATTTTTTCTTTCTCTATAATATTGCTCTACTGCTTTAATGGAGTTTACTGTTCCAAAAAAATTTATTTTAAAAACATCTTCCATTTGCTCAATATCAATTTCTTTTTCTTTTTTTGGATTCCATGTACCAGTTGAAAAAAAACATATATCAATATTTTCAAACTTAGTTTTAATTTGATCAAAAACTTCTACACATTTAGTTTTGTCAGTAACATCTAAAGGAAAACATGAAATATTTTCAAAGTTTTTTGAAAGCTCATCTAAAAGTTCAACTCTTCTCGCAGATACAGCAACATTCCAGCCTTTGTTTGCAAATTTAATTGCTAAGGCTTTACCAATTCCTGTACTACCACCAGTTATCCAAATAGTTTTTTTGTTCATTTTTTGTTATGTATAAACATTATGTTAAAAAATAGAGTTGTAACATTTATATTATTTCTTATCATTACATTTTCAGCTTCATTAATTGGTGGTTTAGCCACAGTCACTTTCAAGGAGCCCTGGTATTCTTTATTAAATAAACCTGTTTTTAATCCACCAGATTGGGTGTTTGGTCCAGTATGGACAATTTTGTATTTATTGATGACTATTTCTATTTGGATGTATTGGCATTCTAAAAATAAGGAGATGAATACAATTTATATTTATTTTATTCATTTAGTTTTTAATGCAACTTGGAGTATAGTTTTCTTTGTATTTCATAACATGCTTTTAGCTATATTAGTGTTAGTTGTGTTAATTGGATTCATTATCAATCTAATCATAAGATATAGGCGCGTCACAATGTTGAGCTCGTACTTAATGATTCCATATTTACTTTGGTGTTGCTTTGCTCTAATTTTGAATACAAGTTTAATAATATTAAATTAATTATGGATGATGTTGTTGTAGTAGGTGGTGGAATAATAGGAGCAGCCACTGCTTATTTTCTCTCAAAAGAAGGAAGAAAAGTTAAAGTTATTGAAAGAGATCCAACTTACAAAACAGCCTCATTTCCTTTGTCATTAGGAGGATTTAGAAGACAATTTTTTCAAAAAGAAAATATCTTACTAGGTAAATTTGCAAGAGAATTTATTTTTCAAATACCAGAATTATTAAAAACCGAAAAAAATCCTAATCCAACAGCAAGTATGGTGACCAATGGTTACCTTTTGATGTTTGGTCCTGAACATGCTGAAGAACAATATAAAGCTTTAGAAAATCATAAAGAATGTGATGCAGGTACAAAAAACATTAAAGGCTCAGAGCTATCAAAAGTATTTCCATATGTAAATGATGAAGGTGTTGAGACTGCTACTTACACAGATAATCAAAGTGAAGGTTGGATTGATCCTTTTATGTTTCATAGTGCACTTAAAAGTAAGGCAATAGAACTTGGAGCAGAATTTATAAAAGGAGAAGTTAAAAGTCTTTCAGAGATAAACGCTAAAACAATTGTTTCTGCAGCTGGGTGTTGGACTAAAGAATTATTAGAAGACATTCCTGTTGAGCCTCAAAAACACACTGTATTCAGAGTAAAATGTCCAACTTATATAAAAGAAATGCCTCTGACTGGCGATTTAACTACTGGTGTTTATTGGAGACCTGAGGGAGGAGAATATTTAGCAGGATCACCAATATCAGTATTTGATGCAGAAGATTTAGAGCCAGCATGGAATGATTTTGAAGAATTAGTTTGGCCAGCTTTAGCAAAAAGAATACCAGCATTTGAGGAATTGAAATTAACAGGAGGATGGGCAGGTTATTACGATTGTAACAGGTTAGATAATAATGCGGTTGTTGGTAAACATCCTAAGTACGATAATGTTTATATGGCTACTGGTTTTACAGGAAGAGGATTAATGCAAGCCCCAGGTATCGGACGAGCATTAACAGAATTGATTACTACCGGCTCGTATCAGACAATTGATATTAGTGATTTTTCAGTTGAAAGAGTATTGGGAAAAAGTGCAAGGCCTGAGCCATACGTATTATAAATTAGGTTCCACAAAAAGTTTGATACTTTTCATTTCCAATTGGTGCAGGTTTTTGAAATTCAATAATATTTTCTTGATCAGAATAAGGATTACCTAAAACTTTTAAAAGTTTATTCATTGTGTCTAGATTTCCTTTATCTGCATCAGCTAGGGCTTCTTCTACTTTTTGATTTCTTGGTATAACTACAGGATTAGTTTTTTTCATCAGTTCTATATGTTTGTCAGATAAATTATTTAGTTTTAATCTTTTTTCCCATTCATTGGTCCAACTTTTAAAATCATCATTTTTGTAAACTTCTTCATCAATCTCAATACCCATTAAATGACAGAAGGTATTTGTGTAATCTGCTTTATTTTTTTTCATCCAATCTAAAAGTTTATTAATTAATACTAGATCGTTTTTATCTTCACCAAATAAACCAAGTTTATCTCTCATCATATTTAACCATTTTTCTTCATAAATATTTTGAAAGTTATCAATTAACTCTGTTGCAATTTTAACTGCTTTACCTTCATCTTTATCAATAAGAGGAATTAAACATTCTGCAAATCTTGCTAAATTCCATTTAGTAATTGGTGGTTGGTTTGAAAAAGCATATCTTCCAAATTTATCGATTGAGCTAAATACAGTTTTTGGATCATATTGATCCATGAAAGCACATGGACCATAATCAATTGTTTCACCAGAAATAGCCATGTTATCAGTGTTCATCACCCCATGGATAAATCCAACCCTCATCCAATTAATTACTAACTGACATTGTCTTTCCATTACAAGACTTAATAAATCTATTGCTTTGTTTTTAGAGGATTTAATTTCTGGATAGTGTCGATCAATTGTGTAATCAACTAATGTATTAAGATCCTCTAGATTTTGAGTAGCTGCAATATATTGAAAAGTACCAACTCGAATATGACTGGATGCAACTCTTGTTAAAATTGCTCCATTTAACAAATTTTCTCTGACCACTTTTTCTCCAGTTTTAACAACTGCAAGACTTCTGGTGGTTGGAATATTTAAAGAGTGAATTGCTTCACTTATTATATATTCTCTTAGCATTGGACCTAAAGCAGCTCTTCCATCTCCACCTCTAGAAAAAGATGTTCTACCGGAACCTTTAAATTGTATATCAAAACGCTTATTTTTATTAACTAAATGCTCTCCCAATAGAACTGCTCTACCATCTCCAAGCATGGTGAAATGACCAAATTGATGGCCAGCATATGCTTGTGCAATAGAATTCGTTCCATCAGGTAAACTATTTCCCGAAAATATTTCAGCTAATTTTTTTTTATCAATTCCTGAAAAATTTAAATTTAAATTTTTGGCCAGCTCTTCATTTAAAATAACTAACTCAGGTTCATGAACTGGTGTAGGTTTGATGTCTTCTTTAAATGTTTTTGATAGTTTTGAATATGAATTATCAAAATGCCAACCAATGGTCATTTTAATTAACTAACTTCAGCTTGATGTTCTTTTGGCTTAACTTCTGTTTTAAATTGATTAGAAATTTTTTGAACTTCTACAGATGAAACTTTGTATTCAGCACACATTGTTTCTTCATCTTTTCCATGACCAGTTACCATGTTAACCATGTGTTCTGGAAAGTGGAATGTTGTAAATACAATTCCTTCTTTAACTTTATCTGTTACTTCAACTTTTAAAGCAACTTCTCCTCGTCCAGAATATAATCTTCCAATATCACCCGTATTTAAATCTCTATGAGCTGCATCTTTTGGATGAATTAATAAAACATCTTCATCAACAATGTTTATATTTTTTGTTCTTCTTGTCATTGTTGCTGCATTGTAGTGCTGTAAAACTCTACTAGTTGTTAAAATTAAGGGATAATCTTTTTGATTAGCCTCTATCTCACTAGATTCTTTCCAATCAAAGTTTTTCAATCTACCTTTACCAAGTTTAAATTCTTCAGTATGTAAAATTTTTGTGTCTGTTCCATCTTCTTTAACTGGCCATTGCAATCCAAATTTTCCAAGTCTCTCTCTTGTTACTCCTTTAAAGAAAGGAACAATATCGGCAATTTCTTCTAAAACCTGATCAGCATCATAGGATGGCTGATCAAAACCTAATTTTTGCATCATCTCAGTTACAATTAATCCATCAGGCTTTGTACCTGGTAGTGGAGGAACTGCTCTATTAACTCTTTGAATTCTTCTCTCAGTATTTGTAAATGTTCCATCTTTTTCTAAGAAAGTAGTTCCAGGTAAAACTACAGTTGCAAGTTTTGCAGTTTCACTCATAAATATTTCTTGAACAACTAATAGTTCTAATGAATTCATTGCTTCAACAACGTGGGCACTATTTGGATCTGTTTGAACAATGTCTTCACCAATAATCCATAAGCCTTTTAGCTCTTTATTAATTGCAGCCTCAAACATTTGAGGTATTTTTAAACCAGCTTTAGTAGGGTGAGTTACACCATATTTTTCAGTATAAAATTTTTGGTTTTCTTCTTTATCGACTGGAAAGTAACCTGCTCCTTGATGTGGTTGACAACCCATGTCTGCAGCACCTTGTACATTATTTTGACCTCTAAGTGGATTTACACCAACTCCTTTTCTTCCAATATTTCCTGTAATCATTGCTAAATCAGCAATTAACATCACAGTTTTTGAACCTTGTTCATGTTCAGTAACTCCTAATCCATGGAATTCCATTGAATTTCTAGCTGTTGCATAGGCAATTGCTGCTTCTTTCACCAATTGTTTATCTACACCTGCAACTTTTGCTAATTGATCAACATCTTGTCTTTCAATTTCCTTTAAGAAATTATCAAAGCCTTCTGTTCGATCTCTAACAAAGTCTGCATTATAAAGTTTTGATTTAATAATAAAGTGTAACATCATATTTAGAACTGCAACGTTAGTTCCAGGTCTAAGTTTGATATGATAATCTGCAAGTTTAGCTAATTCAGTTGTCACTGGATCAAGGACAATTAATTTTTTACCCTTCATCACTTGCTGTTTAATTTTTGCTCCAGTTACTGGGTGAGCATTAGTTGGGTTAGCACCAATAACTAAAAATAAATCTGCATGATAAATATCTTCTGTTGAGTTAGTTGCAGCGCCTGTCCCAAATGTTTGCTGCATACCCCAAGCAGTAGGTGAGTGACAAATTCTTGCACAACAATCTACACTGTTAGTTCCAACAGTAGCTCTAATCATTTTTTGGAAAACATAGTTTTCTTCGTTTGTACATCTTGCAGAAGAAATTCCAGCAAAAGCATCCGGTCCATTTTCTTTTGTAATTCTATTCATTTCTTTTTTGATAAAATCATATGCTTCATCCCAACTAGCTTCTTCAAACTTTCCATTTCTTTTTATTAATGGAGTTTTAAGTCTGTCTGGGTGATCATAAAAACTAAATGCATACCTTCCTTTGATACATGTATGACCAGCATTTACTTCAGTTTGCTTAGGAGTGTCTATTGCAATTACTTTATCATCTTTGATGGATGCTTCTAAGTTGCAACCAACACCGCAGTACGAACAAGTTGTTCTAACTTTTTTGTCTACAGCTGCAGACTTAGATTGGAATACGTCTGAAATTGCATCCGTTGGACATGTATGAGCACAAGCTCCGCATGATACACAAGAACTATCTCCAAACATCATATCGTTGTCTGTTGTAATTCTAGATTCAAATCCTCTACCACTCATTGTTAAAACAAATGATCCTTGAATTTCATCACAAGCTCTGACACATCTTCCACAGTTAATACAATTATCTAAATTCATTCTCATGTAATCATGAGAAGTATCTCTTGGAATTCCTTTGTGTTGCTTAGGACTATTGTATCTATGATCAGCAACACCCAAATCATTTGCAACTGTTTGAAGTTCACAGTTATTATTTACTTCGCAAGTATCACATTCCATAGGGTGGTCAGTTAAAACTAACTCAACAATATTTTTTCTAAGACTTGTTAATGCCTCGTTTGAAGTAAATATGTGTTGGTTTTCAGCAACTGGCGTATGACAAGATGCAACTACTTTAGTTGGCCCGTCCTTTTCTAACGCAACTTCAACCGAACAAACTCTACAAGCTCCATAGGGTGCTAAGTTAGGGTCATCACATAAAGTTGGCACCTTTTTTTCACCAACGTAGCTTTTAACAAATTTTAAAATAGATGTATGATTAGGACCTATTTCATAAGGTTTTCCATCAATATAAGCAATTTTTCTTTTCTCTGAGCTCATTAATTATCTTTCACCATATCATTTTTCATTTCATCGCCAAAGTATTTTAGGATGTTTTGAATTGGAGTTGGGATCGCTCCACATAGAGCACATAAGCAGCCTTTTTGCATAGTAACCAACAACTCTTCTAGTAATTTTAAAGGAATTTTAGCCGTTTTCTTCTTAGCTTGATCAAACATTTCTTTTCCTCTGTAAGATCCAAGTCTTCCAGGAAAACACTTTCCACAAGATTCTTCTGCAGAAAATTCAAACAAATGATGAATGTATTCAGACATTGGAAAATCTTTTGGAATACTAACTACACTTGCGTGACCTAACATAAAACCTTTTGCTGTAAACTCTTGAAAATCTAAATTTAAATTTTCTATTTCACTCAAAGGAACAACACCACCTAATGGTCCACCTATTTGAAAAGCTTTAACAGGTTCTTTGTATCCACCACCAATTTCATTAAATATTTTTTTCATTGGTGTCCCCATATCAATTTCATAAACACCAGGATTATTAAAGAAACTATCTAAGCAAACTAATTTTGTTCCAGCTGATTTTTTATTTCCCACTGAAGAAAATTTTTTTGATCCATTTAATAAAATTCCAGTTGCAGCGGCTAAAGTTTCAACATTGTTAACTACGGTTGGTTTTTTATATAATCCTTCAGTAACTGGAAAGGGAGGTCTTACATCTACTTCAGCTCTTCGTCCTTCAATGGAAGCTATCAAAGCTGTCTCTTCTCCACAAATATATGCGCCTTGACCGATACAAATTCCAAGATCAAAAGAAAAATCTGTTCCTAAAATATTTTCACCTAATAGATTTAATTTTTTAAGTTCATTAATACATCCATTGATCGCTTCAATCGATTTTGGATACTCACCTCTGATGTATAGAACTCCTTCATCACTTCCAATTACAAATCCACACATTACCATTCCAAAAATAACTTTTAGTGGTTGATCTTCTAACAGATATCTGTCTGAAAAAGCTCCTGAGTCACCTTCATCTGCATTACAGATAACATATTTCTTATCACCCTTTGCTTTACTACAGAAATCCCATTTCATTCCTGTTGGAAAACCTGCGCCACCTCTTCCTGTAAGGTTTGAGTCTAATAATGATTTTACAATATCCTTTTTATCTGTTTTTAAAAATTTGCTTAATTGATCTTTGAATTGATCTGTTGATGATAATTTATCATCCATTAAAAAACTTGTTGTTGCGTAACTTTTAGAGAAAAATTTATCTTGTTCTATTTCTTCACCTTTTAAAATTTGATCAATCTTTTCAATATCTTTTCCAGCATAATTTTCACCATCATAGTGAAATGCGTGATTTTCATAACAGTGACCTAGACAAAACATTTCTCCAACTTTGTCATCACCTAATTTTTCTTTTAATTTATCTTTTAGTTTGTCCTGTGTACCTGCACACATGCATGCACTACCGTTACATACGAAAGCTTTTTTTTCTCTATGTGAAGGTCTTAAAAATTCATAAAAAGATTCAGCGCCGTGAAGTGTTGAAACTCCAAGGTTATGTTTTTTTGCAATTTCTTTAATATCTTGAGGGTTTTCACTTAAAGTATTCTCTGAAATTTGCTTAAATAGGTTGTCTTTTAAGCCTATTCTTCCAGATAAATTACTTATGTTTTTTGACACAATTTCCCTTTTTTAATTATTCCACCTTAACTTTTTTGTTATTTGTGTAAATATTAAAACTGTCTCTCTTTACGAAACCTATGAGGGTAATGTCAAACTTATTAGCTAAATCGATAGCAAGACTTGTTGGCGCACCAACTCCGATCATAATACCAATATCAGTCATCAAAACCTTCTGAACTAGTTCAAAATTAAGTCTTCCAGAACAGGTAATAAATTGGTGTTTTGGATCAAATTGCTGCTTTTCTAAAGCAGAACCAATTAGCTTGTCTAAAGCGTTATGTCTTCCAACATCTTCTCTAAGAGATATCAAATTTCCATCACTATTAAATAGACCACTTGCGTGGATACCTCCAGTTTTGCTGAATTCAGACTGACCTTCTCTTAAAATATCAGGTGATTGGATAATTACATCTTTTGAAATTTTAGGTTCTAAAGCATTTGTCTTAGTAGTTTTAATTATCTCGAGTGCATCCAACGAAGATTTTCCACAAACACCACAAGAAGAATTAGTTAAAAAATCTCGCTTAATTTTTGATATATTTACATTTTCAGAATTATTAAGAGTAGCTAATATTTTATTTTGAATTTTATATTGACCTACTTTATCCCCATAACTTTCAATACTATCAATATCATTTATACTTTTTACAATTTGTTCATTAAATAAAAATCCTCTTACAAGATCTTCATCATTACCAGGTGTTCTCATAGTAATAGACAAAGTTTGTTCAACCCATTTATTTTCCTCTTTGTATTTTAAAGAAATTTCTAGTGGTTCTTCAATTGAAATTAAATCTTCAACATTTTTAAAATTATTAGATGAAAATTTTAAAACTTTATATTTTGAGTTCATAAATTATTTTAGAGGATAGTTTTTTTGTAATAAATATTTATTGATTATGATGGCCAATAACAAAATTATGATGCATCCAAAAATAATTGGATTAATTAAATAATCATAAGAAGCACTTCCAATAATTACAATAATTGGATTACCTCCTGCAGGAGGATGAACAACATTTAATAAAATCATTAAGAACACTCCAATACCTACTGCAAATGCAATACTTATATAAATTGGAAGTGGTATAAAATTTACAAATAACACACCTACTAAGGCAGTTAACAAATGTCCAAAGAAAACATTTTTCGGCTGAGCAAAAGGACTTTCAGGAAAACCAAATAACAAAACCATGGATGAGCCAAATGATGCCGCAATAAAATATCCAAGCGTACTTTTGTAAGTTAATACTGTAAGCACTCCTATAGTGATTGTTGAAAAAAAACCTGCAATTAATGCTTTTTGTAATAATGGTTTTGTGATTTTGATCATTTAAATTTTTAATGCTTTAACAATAGTTCTTAAAGGTAAAAGCAAACATTCTTTTCTTGAAAGATTTTTTTTGTCTAAAATTTCCTTAAAATCTTTCCAGTGTTTCTCTAAACTTACTTTAACATCTTCAAACAATTTTTCACTAGCTGTAACAAAATCTTTTATTTCCTTTAGGTTTTTATCCTTAATTTTTCTAGATAATAAGCTGACTGAGGCTTGGCAATAAATACAAGATTTACATTGATAACCCATATCTTTTACTATTTCATCTTTGACAATTAAGCTTATTTCCATCTCATCTCCACAAATTGGATTTTTGTTTTTTGATTTATGAGTAAAGTTTTCTAAAATTTTGTTATTTTCTGTACGAGACGCGATTTCTAAAATTCTTAAATCCATTTAATTTCTTTAATTCAACTTTGAATGTTTTATATTTTATAGATGGATCATAACAATATTTTAGGAACAGTGCTAGCAGGCGGTAAGTCACAAAGGTTTGGTGAGGATAAATCTCAGATATTGTTAGCTGACAAAATATTAATTGATTACATCTTGGCAGAAATAATTGATCAATTTAAGGAATTATTAATAGTATCTAATAACCCAATTAAATTTACTAATTCAGATAAAATTTCATTAATTGGAGATATAAAAAAAAATCTTGGTCCTTTAGGTGGAGTTCTTTCAGCAATGAAATGGGTCAAAGATCACAATAAAAACTATCAATGGATAGCAACTTTTCCAGCAGATACTCCCTTTTTTAAAAAAGAAATTTTAAAGGAATTTATCAATCAAATTGATGAAAATGAAAGTAGCTTATTTTTTATAAAATCAAACAATACTAGGCATAACATTTTTGGCTTGTGGTCGATGAATATATTAGATCAATTAGAAAATGATCTAGAAAAAGGAGCGCGTAAAGTTGAATTGTGGGCTAATAGTATTGGTGTTAAGACAATTAATATGGAGTTTCCAAATCAAGATCCTTTCTTTAATATCAATACAAAAGAAGATTTAGAACAAGCTAAAGAATTATTAAAAAAATGATTAGTTACGATCAATCTAAGAAAATTTTAAAAAAAGCAAAAATTAAAATTAAAGATGAAACTATATCTAGTGAAAACTCTCTTAATAGAGTGATATCTGATAACATTTATTCAAAGATTAATTATCCAGCAGGAGATAACGCTGCATTTGATGGATTTGCAGTGAATTCAAGAGATACAAATGGAATTAAAAAAAATTCACCAAAAAAATTTAAAATAATTGGATCGATTGCTGCAGGAACAAAATCATTAAATAAAAAAATTAAAAAATATGATGCTATTGAAATAATGACAGGTGGATTAATTCCCAAGGGTTTTGATACAATTATTCCAATAGAACAGATTAATTTTTATCCAAATAAAAATAATAGAAAATACATTTTAGTTAATCAAAAAATTAAAAAGTTTAATCATGTAAGATTTGCAGGTTCAGACTTTAAAAAAGGTGAAATTGTCGTTAAAAAAAACACAATTATTCAACCAAATTATATTTTAGCTTTTAAAACTTTGGGAATAAAAAAAATTAAAGTTAAAAAGAAGATTAATATTTTATTTTTTTCAACAGGAAACGAAATTACAAACCAAGACGATATCCCAAATTGGAAAGTTAGAAACTCTAATAGTCATTATATCAAAAATCTAAAAGAAAACTTTTTATTCAATTTTAAAAATGGTGGCATACTTAGAGACAACCATCAAAATATTTATAAATCTCAAATTAAAAAACTTATAAATAGTAATACGGATATATTGATAACTTCAGGCGCTGTATCTGCAGGAAAATATGACTATATTCCAAGTGTTGTTAAGACATTTAAATTATCAAATTATTTTAAAAGTGTAGCAATTCGACCTGGAAAACCAATTTTATTTGCTAAAATTAAAGGAAAACAAAAAGCAATCTTTGGTCTTCCAGGAAATCCAATGTCATCATCTGCTTGCTTTAGATTTTTTGTTATTCCTTTTATGGAAAGTATTTTAGGATTAAATGAAGAACAGCCTATCAAGGCTATTTTAAAAAATAGTTTTTCTAAAAAACAAAATTTTACAAGATTTGCAAAAAGTAAACTAAGCACAACTAAAAATGGAAAAATAGAAGTTGAAATTTTACAAGGACAAGAGTCTTTTAGAGTTAAATCTTTTGTTAAATCAAACATTTGGTCTTTGTTGCCAGCAGGAAAATCAAAATTTAAAAAAGGGGATATCTTAGATTGTTTTTTCCCCAACCATTCTAATCAATCTTTGATTTAGAAACGTATTTTTGTTGTAGAAAGATCTTTTTAGAATTAGATTTCCTCAAATGCTAGAGCTCAAAAACCATAGATTGGCTATCCCGATAGTTCTTTTTGCAGGTCTATTATGGTCTTTTGGACCTTTAGTAGTTAGATATATGGATAATCCTCAACAAGTGCCATGGCAATATATATTTGGTAGAGGTTTAACCATATTTATTTTATTAAATTTGTATTTATTTTTTGAGGAAGGAAAAAGTTTTTACAAAAATTATTTTAAAATAGGTATTTCAGGAATAGTGGGTGGGTCTGGCCTTGGAATAGCTATGATTACTTTTATTTATTCAATTACCAACACTAGTGCTGCGGTTACTCTATTATGTTTAGCAGCAATGCCATTCTTCACTGCTTTGTTGGCCTTTTTGTTTTTACGAGAAAAAATTTCAATCAGTGTTTGGATTGCAATTTTTATAGCTACCATCGGAATTGTAATAATGGCGATTGGCAATTCTGGCCAAAATTCTTTAGTAGGTTTTGTTTTTGGTCTAACTTCATCAATTGGATTTTCAGTTTTTTCAGTTTCGTTACGTTGGAGAAAAGAAACTCCTAAATTTACGACAGTTGCTTTTGCGGGGTTTTTTTGCTTTGTATTTGCTTCAATTATGATCCTTAGTAAAGGTCAAGTAATTTTTGCAACCAGTTATAATGGAGCTTTATTTTCTTTGCATGGGACCTTGGTTTGTTTTGGACTGATTTTATATTCGATTGGATCTAAAGCTATTCCAGCTGCAGAATTAACTTTATTGTCATTAACAGAAGTAGTTGGAGGTATTTTTTGGGTATGGCTTCCAATTTTAGGAATAAACGAAGTTCCCTCTACTAATACAATTATTGGTGGCTTTTTTATTTTTATGTCTTTGATCTATTATAGTTTGATTATACGGTGGAATAGATGGAATAAGAGACACATAGCATTAAATTAGTTTATGGAAAGACCAGATTTTTTTGAACTTAAAAATGGTGAAAAAGTAAAATTACCATTTACAGATAAAGAATATAACGATCGAGTAAGCAAACTTAGATCAGTAATGGATAAAAATAATCTTGATATGGTTATTTTAACATCCATGCACAACGTTGCATATTATACAGGTTTTATTTATTGTTCATTTGGTAGACCATACGGGTGTGTCATTACTCAAAATAAAATTTCAACAATTTCAGCCAATATTGATGCAAGTCAACCATGGCGTAGATCCCATTGTGATAATGTTATTTATACTGATTGGAAGAGAGATAATTTTTTAAGAGCAATTGTATCAATTATTGGAAGAGATGAGCCTCCAAAAAACATTGGAATTGAAAATGATCATGTCACTTTAGATATGAGAGACAAAATTGGATCTATTTTTACTTTCTCTGTATTTAGTGATGTTTCAAATGATCTAATGAAACTTAGAATGATTAAATCTGATGAAGAAATTGAGATCATTAGAAATGGTGCAAGGATTGCAGACATTGGTGGTGAAGAAATAGCTAAAAATATTAGAGAAGATAACACGGAGATTGAAGTAGCAATAGCAGCAAGAGATAGAATGGAAAGGGAGATCGTTAAAAGTTATCCAGGTGCAGAGTACATGGACACTTGGGTATGGTTTCAATCTGGTATCAATACAGATGGAGCTCACAATCCAAAAACTAATAGAAAATTAGTTAAAGGAGATATTTTATCTTTAAATACTTTCCCTATGATCTCGGGATATTACACCGCATTGGAGCGAACTTTGTTTTTGGATCATGCAGATGATGCATCGCTTAAAGCTTGGGAAGCAAATGTTAAAGTTCATAAGCGAGGATTAGAATTAATTAAACCAGGTGTTAAATGTTCAGATATTTGTAATGAGCTAAATGAATTGTTTGCAGAACTTGGTTACCTTCAGTACCGAACATTTGGTTATGGTCATTCGTTTGGTATGCTTTCTCACTTTTATGGAAGAGAAGCTGGTTTAGAATTAAGAGAAGACATTGATACTGTTCTTGAGGAAAATATGGTGGTGTCTATGGAGCCAATGATTATGATCCCAGAGGGTAATCCTGGTGCTGGTGGATATAGGGAACACGATATTTTAGTAATAGGTAAAGATGGAGCAGAAAATATTACAAAATTTCCTTTCGGGCCTGAGCATAATATTATAAAAAACTAATCTTTATGAGCGAGAATAAAACTATTGTTAATAGTTGGAATGAGTGGGATCCGTTAAAACACGTTATTGTTGGAAGAGCGGATGGTACTTGTATACCGGCACCAGAGCCAGCATTGGATGCAAAAGTTCCTGAAGATAGTGATATGCGAGGTCAGTTTGGTCCAAGAACCAAAGACACTGTCGATAAAGCAAATGAATTGTTAGACAACTTTTCAAACATGCTTCAAGAAAGAGGCATTAAAGTTGATCGACCAACACCAATTGATTTTAATCAAAAGACATCAACACCTGACTGGGAAGCAGAAACTATGTTTGGTTGTATGCCCCCAAGAGATGTATTGTTAACTGTTGGTAATGAAATTTTAGAAGCAACAATGAGTTATCGATGTCGTTGGTTTGAATATTTATGTTACCGACCACTTCTTAAAGATTATTATAATCAAGATCCTAACATGAGACACGAGTCTGCTCCAAAACCAAGACTAACAGATGCAGATTATAGAAAAGATTATCTATCAGATAAAATTGGTGTTCAAAAAAGATTAGAGTGGACTGAGAAAAAATATTTTGTAACTACTGAAGAAGAGCCATTGTTTGATGCGGCAGATGTATTGAGATTTGGAAAAGATTTGGTTGTGCAACATGGTTTTACAACTAATTTAAAAGGAATTGATTGGTTAAAGAGACATTATAAAGATCACAGAGTACATGCAGTAAATTTTCCAGGAGATCCATATCCTATTCACATAGATGCAACCTTTACCCCAATTAAAGAAGGTTTAATTATCAACAATCCTCAAAGAAGATTGCCAAAAGAACAAAGAAAACTTTTTGAAGATAATGGATGGGAAATTGTTGATAGTGCTCAACCAGCTCACAACGAACCACCACCACTATGTTATTCTTCAACATGGTTATCAATGAATGTTTTAGTTTTAGATCCTAAAACAGTTTGTGTTGAGAAAAGTGAAGTTTATCAAGCAGAGCAACTAGATAAATTAGGGATGGAAGTAGTCCCTGTTGAACTTAGAGATGCTTATGCATTTGGTGGAGGACTTCATTGTTGCACTGCAGATGTTTACCGTGAAGGTGAATTAAAAGATTATTTTCCAAAACAGTGATATAGTATTCATAAAAAATTTAGCAAATTATGGAATTAGTCATTATTTTAATCATAACAGTATTAGCTTATCAGGATATTATATAATTAATTTTATTTTAAGAATTAAAATAAAAATTTGTCAGGAAACTAATGCCTAAAATACAAACCAAGAGAAAGAGAGTGAAGTTCGCTTCTGATAATGTTGCTGGTGCTTGTCCTGAAGTATTGGAAGCAATTATAAAAGCAAACGAAGGTGATAGTACGCCTTATGGAAATGATCCCATATCAAAAGATTTGCAAGACAAATTTTCAGAAATATTTGAAAAAGAAGTTATTGTTTTTCCAACCGCATCAGGAACAGCCGCTAATGCTTTAGCATTATCAACGATGACACCATCTTTTGGAAATATTTATTGTCATAGATTATCTCATATAAATTTAGACGAATGTGGTGCACCTGAATTTTATACAGGGGGAGGAAAACTTGTTACTTTAAATGGGATTATGGGGAAACTAACACCAGAGGAATTAGATCAATCTATAGGAGGAAAGGGGATAGTTCACCATACCCAACCATCTTCAGTAAGCATTACTCAAGTGTGTGAAACTGGTGAAGTGTATCAATTAGATGAAATTAAAAAAATTGCAGAAATTACTCATAAACACAATCTAAATTTACATATGGATGGTGCAAGATTTGCGAATGCATTAGTTTCTCTTAATGCATCTCCAGCAGAAATGACATGGAAGTCAGGGGTTGATGTATTATCTTTTGGAGCAACGAAAAACGGATGTTTTGCAGCAGAAGCAATTGTGTTTTTTAAAAAAGAGTTAGTAGGTAATACAGCTTTTTTAATGAAAAGAGCAGGGCATTTGTTGTCTAAAATGCGTTTTGTTTCAGCGCAATTAGATGGTTATTTAGAAAACAATGTTTGGTTAAAAAATGCAAAACATGCAAATGACATGGGTAAAAAGTTAAGTGAAAGTCTAAATCAACACAAAGATATAGAATTAGTTTACCCAACAGAAGCAAACGAAGTATTTGTAAAATTTCCAAGACATATGATTGAAAATTTAAATTCAAATGGTTATGAAATGAATGATGAAGATTTTGAAGGAAAGACTGTAAGATTAGTAACTGCTTGGAATACCCAACAAAAAGATATTGATCATCTATTAGAGACCATAGAAAAAACTAATTAAAATTTAATTTTTTTCTATATTTTTTGATTAATAAGGTCTAAACACGAATTATGTTAAAAAATGATCAACTTGCTGAATGGGATAGAGAAAATTTCTTTCATCCATCAACACACCTAGCACAACACGCAAGAGGAGATGCTCCTAGTAGAATTATTACCGAAGGCGAAGGGGTTTATATTATTGATCGTGATGGCAAAAAATATTTAGATGGGTTTGCTGGATTATATTGTGTGAATGTTGGTTATGGTCGAAAAGAAATTTCTGAGGCAATTTCAAAGCAAGCACATCAATTGTCTTATTATCATGCATATGTAGGGCATGGTACAGAGGCATCCATTAAACTTTCAAAAATGATTTTAGATCGAGCACCCAAAAATATGTCTAAAGTTTATTTTGGTTTAAGTGGATCTGATGCAAATGAGACGAATATTAAAATTGTCTGGTATTACAATAATATTTTAGGAAGACCTAATAAGAAAAAAATTATCTCAAGATGGAGAGGGTACCATGGATCAGGTCTTGCAACTGGATCCTTAACTGGATTAGATATATTTCATAAGAAATTTGATCTTCCAATTGATAATATCATTCATACAGAAGCCCCTTATTATTTTAGAAGAAAGAATTTAGAGCAAACTGAAGAACAATTTTCAGAACATTGTGCTGAAGAATTAAAATCTTTAATTCAAAAGGAAGGCGCTGAAAATATTGCAGCTTTTATTGCAGAACCAATGTTAGGAACAGGTGGAATTGTTCCTCCTCCAAAAGGATATTGGGAAAAAATTCAGCCTATCTTAAAGGAAAATGATATTTTAATTATCGCCGATGAGGTTGTAACTGGCTTTGGAAGATTAGGTAAAATGTTTGGTTCTGATTTTTATCAAATAGACTCTGATATTATAACAATTGCTAAAGGATTAACCTCTGCTTATGCACCATTATCTGGATCTATTTTTTCAGAAAAAATTTGGGAAGTTTTAGAAAAAGGAACAGACGAGTTTGGTCCAATTGGTCATGGCTGGACTTATTCAGCTCACCCGATTTGTGCAGCTGCAGGCGTTGCTAACTTAGAATTAATTGATCAAATGAATATTTTAGATAACGTTAATGAGGTTGGACCTTATTTTAATGCTCAATTAAAAGATAAAATTGCAGATCTTCCACATGTAGGAGAAGTTAGAAGTGAGGGTTTATTAGGAGCTATAGAATTAGTTGAAGATAAAAAAGCTCATAAATTTTTTGATCCAAGTAAAAAATTTGGACCAACACTTGCAGGACAATTATTAAGTAATGGCGTTATAGCAAGAGCAATGCCGCAAGGGGACATTTTAGGTTTAGCGCCACCACTATGTATTAATAAGTCTGAAGTAGATATTTTAATTAGTTCGATTGCAAAAGTAATAGAAGAAGCTAAAGCTTAATTTTCTATAATCTTTCCTATATTTTTTTCTTTAGCCAATTTATCGGTTAAAGTTGCAATAGCTGTATCTTGAACTCCAGTTCCAGTCAAATCACATAAAGTAATTTGATTTTCATCAGATCTTCCTAAATTTGGATCAACAATAATGTTACCAAGTTCAGGAAAGGTTTCATTATCTTTCACAATATTTTCTTTTATAGCTGTTCTTAGTTCTCCTAATTTTTTGGACTGTGAATTTCGATCTGGCACAAATAGATCTATTGATTTAAAAATATTTGGATCAATTTCATTTTTTTCAGAATTATCTGATCCCATGGCTGTAATATGTTGACCTTGTTGTAACCAACTTTGTTTTATTAAATATTCTTTACTAGGGGTAGTCGTTATCAATACTTCATTTTCTTTAACTGCTTTTTCAATATTTAATTCTACCTTACAATTTATGTTAGTATTGCTTTTGATATCTTCAGCACATTTTTGAGCTTTTAACTGATCTCGTCCCCAAACAGTAATGGTATCAAATTTTCGGACCAAGCATGCTGCTTGTGCTTGTAGTCTTGCCTGTAATCCTGATCCAATAATTCCTAAACTTTTACTATTTTTATTGGATAAATATTTTATTGATATAGCTCCTGCTGCTGCAGTTCTAATATCTGTTAAGTAACCATTGTCTAATAACAAGGATTGAACCAAACCGGTTTTAGAAGAAAATAAAACCATTAATCCATTTAAACTTGGAAGACCTAAAGATGGATTATTAAAAAAACCAGGACTTATTTTTACAGCAAACCCATCAAAATTCTTGATATAAGCAGTTTTTACATCTACTTCACCTCGTTGATCTTTCATTTCCATTGATAGAATTGGAGGCATTTCTACCTCTCCCTTTGCAAGCGCTACAAACGCTTTTTCTATTTCAGCAACTAAATTTAAGTCAAGATGAATTAAACTTTTTATTTCCTTTTCAGATAATATAAAAATTTTATTGGACATAAGATGAACCACTAATTGTTAAGTCTCCCATTTTTATATCTTTACCTTCTATAATTTTTTTATGTAGATCAAGATCTATATTTTTACCAGTAATAATAGTTGAGGTTAAGCCATTTAAATTTTTGATTTTGTTATTCATCAATGCAGCAACCCCAACTACACAAGCTCCCTCACAAATAATATTATCTACATAATAAACTTCTTGTAATGCTTTATAAATTTCTTGCTCGCTGACCAAAATAATATCATCTAGATATTTCTGACAAAGTTTAAAACTATATTTATTTGATAGGCCAATTCCACCTTGCAACGAGTCTGCAAGGCTAATAAATTCTTTTACTAATGATGGCTCATTTTTCTTAATTGATTGATACATAGCAGCACCATTTTCCATTGATATTCCATAAACTTTTATATTAGGATTTAATTGTTTCAAAACAGCTGCAATCCCTCCAGCTAACCCACCACCTGAAAGAGGAATTAATACATTTTTAATATCTGGGTCTTGTTCAAATAATTCTAAACCAATTGTTGCTTGTCCGTTTAAAACATCTAAGTCATCAAAAGGAGATATATATTTTAAACTATTAGATTTTGCTAAATTTAAACTTATTTCTTCAGCCTCATCTTGAGATGAACCTTGTATTTTAACCTCTGCGCCTAGTTTTTTAATCCCTTCAATTTTATTAGTTGGGACATTTTCAGACATACAAATTACTGCTTTTTTATTTTGTTTTTGCGCAGCATAAGCAACTCCTTTTCCATGATTACCAGTTGAACAACAAGTTACCCCTTTATATTGATCAGATAGATTTAGAATTGCATTCATGGCTCCTCTAATCTTAAAAGCACCAATCGGCTGATTTAATTCTAATTTTAATTTTAAATCTATCCCGAGTTTTTTAGATAAGTTTGAATTTATTAATTCTGTCTCATTAACAAATGAAGAAATTTTTTTTTTAGTATTTTTTACTTCTTCAATTTTTATCATTTAAAATCTTAACTTATTTTAATTGTGACTTAAATTGTAAATCAATTAATTTGGATTTTCTTTTAAAAACTCAATATACTTTATAAC
The DNA here is from genome assembly GCF_965262185.1 of Candidatus Pelagibacter sp. Lineage (GTDB taxonomy): Bacteria > Pseudomonadota > Alphaproteobacteria > Pelagibacterales > Pelagibacteraceae > Pelagibacter. The sequence continues at coordinate 490,444 of NZ_OZ253498.1, read as the reverse complement.
TTCATCAAATTGTTCATCAGGAATGTCTTTGTAACTTGCATTGAACTTGCTTTTCACACAAATTGCAACATGAGCATAGGGGTTTCTTCCTTTAGGGTGATTAGGATGTTCAGGTAATTGCCCCACCAAATAATCGCCAGCTTCCTGAATAATTTTCCAGAGTTTGCGAGAGTTTTCTGGCGACATACCTACTCAATCTTTGTTTTATCTCTTTTGTTTCGAGTATGTTTCGAGTTTATACTTTATTTATATTTATTTCATTAAGATTTTCTTTAAATCAATGCTTCGAGTTTGGGAGTCAAAATAAGCCATTTTCCTGGATAATGGCCTTGTGGAAAAATAATCCTATCTTCGGTTTTTGTTCTAGTATGAGCTCACTCGACTGTTGTCTCGTTCGCTCTGGCCCATCAATATCGGGCCCCGTTGAAATTGGTTTTTTGAAGTTCTAATTAAGGGGCACACCCTTTTTGTGTATCTAGGAGTCCCAATATCAATCCTAAATACTAAGATCTCGACATTTATAGACCTGGAAAACTTTTTGAAGTTTTAAAAATAATTCTGAAAAAATTTTGCAAAATTTTTTTTCAAAAAAAAAACCTCTCGACCTATGGGCAATAAATCGAGAGGCCAAAGTGTTATTACTAATGATGAATTAAATATAACATATCAGTGGTTCTTGAACAGTTGGTCATTCAGCGTGCAACGAAAAGCGAGTGACAAGGGACTACAAAAAATGAAACAGGAACCATAGGATCAAATCTCATATGGCCCTTTTTTCGGTTTAGGTTTTTCTCTTGGAGTGTTTCTAAATTTATTTGGTTCTAACATATGAGCGTTAGCAGAGTGGTATTGATATGATCCATAACCAGGATTACTCTCATTAAACAAAGTGACATATGGAGAAGTTCTTCTTGGCTGATTGATCACGGATCTTTGGACTTCTTGAATTCTTTCCCTTTTTTTATTTTTTGCAATTTCTATGGCTTCAGGCAACAGCTCTTGGACTTCTTGATCTACATTGTGTTTGAGCTTTGCTAACATTTTAGCTTCATTATGTTTTCTAAATGCTTCGTTAGGATAATTGGCTTTATAGTGATTTCCTCTTCTATAGATCTTCTTTAAGGTGGTCTTTTGACCATGGTTCAAACCTATGTTTTCACGCACTGCCTCTGGTGCCTTAAAAAAATATTGTCCATTTCTGAATTCGTATTGACCTTCTAATTTGCCGTGTCTCATTCTCATTCTTACGGCGTTCGGAGAAATATTCAATAATTCTGCGTATTCTGTACGGTTAAGATCAAAAGGATTTAAACTTTGTTTTTTCATATGTAATAAATTCAACGCAACAAATGACCTTGCAACGGATAATGGGTGGTCAGTGTTTTTGCACGCTATCAACATTTTATCACAATGAAATTAAAAGCTAAAGTAGGTGCTCAACCAACTCAACCAACTCACCCCTTTAGCAGAATAATAATCATGGCAGTGTTGGTGGAGATCGTCTAAGTGCATGAGTGAATTGAGTTTAGTGAGTTAATCATCTTTCTCAAGAGCTCAAAGAAGTGATCCAAGCTAATGATTGCAAGGGCAGGCTCTCTGTTTTTCTTAACCACTAACAACGGCTCTCTGTGATTGTGCCTCTTAGCTTGTTTGAAGTTTGTATATAAACCTTTGTGCATTTCGGAGTTTTTACATTCTGTAGAATATGGAAACACTCTTTTTGCTGTAAGTGTTAAAAGTTTAATATCCTCTCCATTTTCTCCTGTGTTGCTCGTTCTAATATCTTCTGAATTTAGATTGAATAGTTTTATTATTTTATCCTTAACAATATTTTGAAGGTATCTACCTTTTGCTTTTCTACTGTCGTTGTTCATCTTCAATTTCTCCTATTAGATTTTTTGCGATCAACTCTCCCAATAGTTCATGGTGATGGATCTTTAATTGTTCAGCGAATATTCTTTGTAAGCAATCCTTGTGGTGGTGTGGGTATTTTCTTTGGAGAGCTTCAACGCCCATATTAATGTAATCTTCCAACCAGGTTTCAATCTCTTCCTGCTTTGGAATTAGATCACAATTTTTATAATAGCAAATATCATTCTTCATTGTTTCTAATATCCTCTATAATTTTTTCTGGAGTTCTTACTCCTCTGCTTATTCTTTTTCTGTAATCCAACAGGCTTTTGACTACGAATTGATTGTTGTGTGACAGTTCTTCTTTACCAGATAATACATTGTCGAAAACTTCTTTTGGGTCTCTGCCTTTAAATTCTTTAAATAAACTGTCCTGCATACTAAATAATTTTTTTATTAATTCTTTGAGCTCAATAACTTTTTTTGGTTCTTGGATTAGAGCTTCCTGATATTTTAGTTTTTCTTCATCAATAGTTATTTTGACTTTGTTGTAGTTTAGGTGGATTGTTTCAATTTGTTTTGGAGTGAGATCTCTATAGCTTTTGCCAGGAATAGGACACATGCTATCATCAAGGTTATATAATCTTTGTCTAGCTCCATTTATTTCGATCTGCCTGGTTTTATCTCCATTGTTCCATGGTTTAGAGTTTGTTGATAAAAATTTATAAAGAGCGTCATCGCCATAAGAACCCCAATCAAAGGTTTCTCTTTCTCCTGTAATTTCAGTTTTCAATGTTTTTGTACTTAGTTGATCATTCAACCAATTAAATGTTGCAAGGCCAGACCAATTTCCGTTGAAGATCCGTCTGTGATTTATATCTGGTCTAGTTAAATCATATTCTAGTTTTTTAATAACAGGATGTTTGCTCTGTTCAATTAACTCTTTCAAGTCATCTGTTTGTGGAGCTCTTCCTAAAAATATTTTTGGATTATCGATCTTAACTTCATTTTTAAAATAATGAATTAATGCAGAAGCTCCGTCGTCACTATCAACAAAATCCCAGATCTTTTCAAATGATCCATCTTCTTCTTTTTGGATCAATTCTTTTTCTGTCTTTTTGATATTGCAGAAATAGTATCTTCGAGCTCCGTTGTTCAATGACAATACTCTTGGATCATTTGAGAATAATAAAAAGTTAGTGAGGTTTGGTAGCTTTACCATTGGTTTGTTTTTGAAGTTGCAGGAATAAAAATCATCTGCCACAAAATTTTTTAGCGAGTTTGACCCTTCAGCTTTTGATTTAAAATCTCCGAGTGATACTTCATTTAAAACTAATACCTGGGTTCCAATTAATAGAGTGTTGTGTGTATTGGTTAAATGTTTGTAGTTGGCGTTCTCATTTACATTTTCAAATCCAAGTATTCTTGAAATTATTCTAGCCAATAATCCTTTTCCTGCACCTTCTATTTCTGAAACAAGCACCACAGCCCATTTCATCTTTACACCTGGATTTTGAATATTGAACGCTATCCATTTTTCGATCATGTTCCATTTGTCTCTGCCTAATAACCAAACATAAAAATCAATAATGAATTGGATATCTCCCTTTTTTGGTTCCAGGTAGTGTGGGACATAGATATTTAAAACTGTTCCCTTTGATACAAGTGGTATTATTCCAGGTCTATCAATATGAATTAATCCAGGTTTATACTTTGCAGAAGTTATAAAAGTTTCAGCTCTTGCAAATTTTTTATTTGCTAAAAGGTTTCCTGTCAGTGTTCCTTTGTCCAAGAATACTTCATGTTTATGGAAATTATTTATTTGTCTATCCTGGTAGAATTCACTCGATCCAAGCTTATTAAACATATCATTGGCCATGACATAACAATATGATTTTAGAATTTTCTCCATTGTGAACCCTTGCTCCAAACTTTTTCCTTTTAAAATTTTAGTGTCTCCTGGATTTGGAATATTTAATCGGTTCTCTTGTCGAGTATAATTTATTTGTTTCTGATAACTCTCTGGCCATACATAGCCAATACTTCTTCCATCTTCGTGTACTTCTTTAATCAACTGTAATATTTCATTATCGCCATAACCTTGATTGACGGCTTTTGCTATTACGACTTGTATCCAACTGTGATACTTACCACCCATATCTGGGTGCTCTTCTATTGTTCCATTTTTAATTGCCATCAATATTGAAATTTTAGTTTGTCCATCATCATCGATCTTACTTAACCAATCTTTCTTTTTTTCATTTTTCGGCTGCGATTGCTCTGGTAATTTTATTTCAAAATCATCTGCATTAACTTTGTTTTCAATTAGTGCATTTAAAAACTCTTGTTGTGTTCCTGTGATAAAACTATCGTCGTTAAAATCTTTTATATAATCGTTTCCAATTCCATTCATAAAAGGAAGCATTATTCCGTTTCCTGTGTCTGATACTTTTGCCTGCTTTGGAAAACATTCTGTATTTTGTGGAAGGTTCAATTTGAATAACAGTGTGTGTAATACATCAATAACTTTTTGAGCATCTGTCCAATCAGTGAATTTAATATATAGGTGTAGACCTTTTGATTTCGAGAAACATGGAACCAGGGGTAAATTTAACTCTCTCAACCTGGACAGTAGTTCTTTTTTTAATTTTTCATCTTTATAAACTTCTCCATCAACATCGATTGCACCCCATTTGCATTTGTTATCGGATTTTCTAATTGGTGGTAGAACAACACCTTTATTCAAGGTTCCACTCAAATGACCTTCTAAACAGTAGGTAAGTGGCAGTTTAAATTCCTTTTTAACACCCCATCTTTCGCCACCATTTTTTTTGATAGTTATGTTGTTTGGATCTGCCAGGTAGAATAGGTCTGATCCTTCAAATATATCTATAAATCTAAATTCTTTGTTTATCATTTTGTAATTCACTTTTGATTTCGTTTTGCCCGACCTTTATTAGCCATTCAATTAACTGTGGGATTGAAGTTCTAATAGGAATTTGTTTTTGTATCTGTTTAAGCTCATCAAAGCTCTCTGATTTAATTTGTATATTGTGCCATCTAGGTTTATTCATATTTTTTATTTCTCCCATGCTTTTGGTAATACGATATTGTTTAAGTAATATTGGTTGGATAAAATTTCGATTGTCATAGGAATTGTCACTCTTTGTAATTTCATTTCTGGATGAAGTAGATCTCTTTGTTCCTGGATATGTTTTTTTATTTCTTCTAGTTCATCGTGAACATAAATATTCAATGAAACAGATTTCCATTTAATGTCTCTTGGTGGATTGTTATGTTTTCTAGTTATCAACGCTTTCTCCTTCTTTCTTTTGATCCTGGAATTTTTCATCAAGTAATCTGATTATTTCGTTTTCAACATCTGATTTTATTTTTTCTTTGTCTGCTAATTTTATAAATTGTTCCATGTTAAGTTTTGGTGTTTGTTCTCCACCTGCAGACATTCTTTTTTCAACATTGTCTAAGTTATTCGCCATATGAGACATTCTCCTTTACAAAAGTGATTAGAGCTTTTTGTTCCGTTTGCTCTGTATTGTTAGTTGGTTTATTTTTGCATTTATGTTCGTAAAGCCACTTTGTAAAAATGATTGGATCCCAGAAAGCTTTAGTTCCAATTAATCTTAAACCCATGTCCCAACAATCTTTTCCGTCTTGCCTCCACTTAGTTTTTTGCAGATCCAACCAGGACAAACTCAAACCTATTTCTTTGATAAGTTCTTTTGTCGAAACTAATTTTTTTTTAAATTTAAAATTTAACATTTGCGATTTTCTTACATTGAAAATCAGTTATTGTCGTAGGGGTACTTATTATGAAATTATTTAATGTTTCCGAGGTCTTTTAGGTGATTTTAAAAGGGAGCCTATTCCAGAGGTTCTTCTTCGCAGTTGTTCTTCTTTAAAATCTAAATATTCATCAATCCATTTTTTCAAATGGTTTTTATAAAATTGAATTTGACTACTTTTATTTTTTAATCTTCTTACCCAATAATCTTTGTTAGCTTTATTCTTATAGTGTTCGTTGATTAATTCTTCCATTCCAAGCTTTTTAAATTTTAAAGTTTTTGGATTGACCTCCGCAAGTTTTAACCATGCTTGTCTTACGGTAAATTTATGGTTTAACTTTATTGCTCGTCTTAGATATTGAACAACCTTAGAAGCGATTGATCGCTGAACGAAAAAACTTGTTTTTGGTTGTCCTCTTTTTGTGCCCATATTTAGGAGTCATATCACGAGCTATAAATAAAACCAGATTTACTATTCAGGGTACTAAATATTTTGATAGTTTTTTTCATAATTAAGCCTTTGATCATGACTCTAGATTTAGATAAAAAAACAAATAAAGATAAATGATTATTGTCTGACATATCACTAAATGATATTAACCAGGATATTTTATGATTGAAACATTCATTCAGTATTTAATTCTTTATTTTGTAGTTATAGATCCAATAGGAACTGTTCCATTGTTTATAGTGGTTACAAAAGGTTTGAAAAATAATGATAAAATAAGAGTAGCATTTGAAGGAGTAATTATAGCAACCTTAGTTTTATTATTCTTTGCAATATTTGGCAGTTATCTTTTAAAATACCTTGGAATATCTTTTAATGCTTTCACAATTGCTGGAGGAATAATTTTATTTATTATCTCTCTTCAAATGTTATTTGATATTCGAACAGAAAGAAGAAAAAAATCTATTAATGAAAAAAGGGAGAGCATAAGCATTTTTCCTATTGCCATGCCATTGTTAGCTGGACCTGCCGCAATTACATCTGTAATTTTAGCAGTAAGTAGTGCTGGAGAGAATTATTCTTCGTTTATAATCAACCTAATTTCTCTTACTGTTGTTATGATAATTTGCCTAATAGTATTTAGAATATTTATTAATTTTCAAAAGTATATAAATGAGAAAATTATTAATATATTTTCTAGAGTTATAGGGATAATTTTAGCTGCATTATCAATTCAGTATATCTTAGATGGTTTAAAGAGTTTTTTCTAATTTACTTAATTTCCTGCTCCATATACGCGTCAATGATATTGGTTCTTGACTAAGATTCTTTAATTTGAAGCAATTGTGATCTTTGAAAAGTGCATGAGAATGTAACTACGATTCCAGTCCAGAACACTCTAAGTACAAGAGTTAAACAAATTAGAAACCCTCAGAAAGAAATTTCTGGGGGGTTTTTTTATGATAAGTTTTTTGTTTAAGAAAAATATTAAATTTTCTTTAACTAAAACTCATAAAGCAAAATCAATTCAACATTTCTTTAAAAATGTATTTACAAAATCAGAAGGTAAAAAAGAAGGGAATGTTGTTGGTACTCTATCTTTCAAATTGGCAAAACTAATTGATGAAAGAAATATCATTGGAATTGAAGGAAAAATTAACAATAAAATTGTTGCTTATATCTTTTTAACAAAACTATCTTTTAAAGAGGATTGTTTAGTTTATTTGCTAGCACCCGTTGCTGTTGATAATAAAATGCAAAATAAAGGTATTGGTAAAAAAATAATCAAGTTTGGAATAAGATATCTTAAACAGCATAAAGTTGATATTTTAATGACCTACGGTGACCCGAGTTATTATTCAAAAATTGGATTTAAAAAAACTAAAGTTTCCATTATTCCTGCCCCTTATAAATTGTCACAACCAATTGGTTGGTTAATCAATAAACTCTCATCAAAAAAGATAAATAAATTTAAATCAAAACCGAATTGTGTAAGACCATTTAGAAATAAAAAACTCTGGTAATATTATTGCCACATTTATTTTGTGTAAAATAGATATGAAAAAATTATTCTTAACAATAATTTTTGCTTTATTTTCAACTATATCTTTTGCCGATGATAATCACGGTCATAAACATAAAATGATTGAGGCAAATGCTCCTTATCCAACTTTAGATGTTAAATTGATTAAAGATACTAAAGACGGATATAATTTAATCATTGAAACTGCTAATTTTAAAATTTGCTCCTGAAAATGTGAATTTAGCAAATAATGGCAATGAAGGACACGCTCATATTTATGTTAATGATGTAAAATACCGTCAGTATTCACCATACTTTCATCTTTCAAATAACTTATTAAAAAAAGGTGAAAATGAAATTAAAGTCACTTTAAATGCTAATGACCACGGCCATCTAATGGCAAATGGAATGCCACTAACTTATGAAATAGAATTGATGGCAGATGGCAAATATAAAATGAAAAAAGGTCATAAACATAAAAAAGACCACGAGGATAAAGAGCATTAAATTAATTAAGCTGAATTATTTAAATAAATACTATTAAAGTGACTTAAGACCAGTCGCGACAAATATATTTTATTTCAGAAAATGCTTCAAGACCTGCATAGGATCCTTCTCGCCCTATTCCAGATTGTTTTCTACCACCAAAGGGAATTGGTGCACCAGTAACTTTTGTTCTATTCACTCCTATCATTCCAAATTCTAAAGCTCTACTTAATCGATAAATTCTAGAAGGGTCTTGAGTATGTAAATACGCCATCAAACCGTATTCTGTAGAGTTTGCTTTGCTGACTACCTCATCTTCTGTTTTAAAACTTGCAAATGCAGCAACGGGGCCAAAAGTCTCTTCTTTCATAATTTTTGCATTATCAGGAACATTAATCAAAATAGTTGGGTTAAAGAATAAATCATTTAAATTCTCTTTCTTGCCCCCCAAAACTAGTTTGGATCCTTTATTAAGAGCATCTTCTATGTGTTCGTTTTGTTTAGCTATTGCTTTTTTATTAATCAAGGGGCCTATATCTAGATTGTCAATTCCTTTACCAACTCTAAGTTTACTTGTTTTATCTTTGAACTTTAAATAGAAATTTTCATATATATCTTCATGAATATAAAATCTATTAGCACCTAAACAATCTTGTCCAGATGTTGAGAATTTTGCTTTAATTGCTTCTTCAACTGCTTTATCTATAATCGCATCATTAAAGACAATAAATGGTGCGTGCCCACCCAATTCTAGACAGACTCTTTTTATAGTAGACGCGCTTTTTTGATATAAAAGTTTTCCAATTTCTGTTGAACCTGTAAAAGATAAGGCTCTTATTCTTACATCATCAAGCCATTGTGAAACTATTTTATCAGACTCTCCTACCAAAACATTGAAAACTCCATTTGGAAAACCAGCTTGTTTTGCAAGCTCTGCAAGTGCTAAAGCTGAAAAAGGAGTTTCAGGTGAAGGATGTATCAAAACTGTACAGCCAATTGCTAGGGCAGCTGAAGCTTTCCTCGTAATCATTGCGTGAGGAAAGTTCCATGGTGTCACAAGAGCCGCAACACCAATAGGTTCAAGCCATAATTCAACTTCAGCATCTTGAAGATGTGAAGTAATGTTTCTTATATCAGGTCTCTTAGCTTGTTCAGCATAAAATTCGACAAACGATGCACCATAATCAATTTCACTTCTACACTCTGATAAAGGTTTCCCTTGTTCGTGAGTCATAATTAATGCAAGGTCTTCTTTATTTTTAATTATCAAATCAAACCACTTTTTGAGAATTTTAGTTCTTTCTTGCGGAAGTAATTTTGACCAAGTTAAAAAAGCATTTGAAGCACTATTTATTGATAATTTAATATCAGGCTCTGTGACACAACTTATGTGCTCCAAATGAGAATTAGTTGAAGGATTAATAACACTAATTAATTTTTTTTTATCTGTATCAAATTTTAAAAAAATATTATCAATTAAAGAAGTTTTTTTAAGTAAGTTAGGATTTTTTAATTTAATCATTAATAAATAATAAAGATAGTATTAGATAATTTTTAATAACATTTATCTATTATCATCTCAAGATATGAAGTAAAGATTACATCAAATTTTTATTGAAAATTAATAATACATGTTAGGAAAAAAAATTAAATTTAAACTTCCTAAAGCTCCAGGTAAAAATTTTTTAAAAGGGAAATTTGTAATTCTAGAGCCAGCTAATCCTTCAAAGCACGGTAGAGATTTATTTGAAACGTTTAGTTTAGATAAACAAGGTTTGTTGTGGAAATATATGCCAGATGGACCTTTTAAAAATATCAATCAATTAAAGAACTATATTAAAAATACAGATTGTTTTTTTTACGCCATTTACTCAAAAAGACATAAAAAATATTGTGGGTTAGCATCTTATTTAAGAATACAACCAAAAGCAGGTTCAATAGAAGTTGGTTATATTACTTATTCTCCAATTTTAAGGAGAACAGTTGAGGCAACTGAAACTATGTATTTAATGATGAAGAATGTTTTTGAAACACTTAAGTATAGAAGGTATGAATGGAAATGTAATAATGGGAATGCAAAATCAAAAAATGCTGCTTTAAGATTAGGTTTTAAATTTGAAGGGGTGTTTAGACAAGCAGCAGTGATTAAAGGAAGAAATAGAGATACTGCTTGGTTCTCAGTTATTGATAAAGAATGGAAAAAATTAAAAAAAGGGTATTTAGAATATTTCTCAAGCAAAAATTTAGATAAAAATTTAAATCAAAAAAGAAGTTTAAAATTTACTTAAAATCTTAAACTTAATAACCACAAAGACCCTATCATTAAGCACATACCTGATAATCTACCAATTAATGATAAATCTTTTTTAAAGAAATTTTCTTTCATAAAATTTACAATCACTGCATAAAATCCATCAGAGATAAAACCTAAAATACAAAATATAATTCCAAATGTTATTATCTGATTAAAAGGGTCTTGGTTCATATCTAAAAACACTGGAATAAATGATCCAATGAACACAATCATCTTAGGGTTGGACCATAAAACTAAAAAACCTTGAATATAAAAGTTTTTTTTCTCAACATTAGGTAGTTTGATATTTAAATCTTTTGCATTTTTGAACATGCTAAAGCCAATATAAAATAGATAAAAAATACCAATCCACTGAAGAATAATTAAAAATAAATTTAACTGGTTATTTAAGAAATCAAAACCATAAGCATATAAAACAAACATTGATGCAGATCCTGTCACAGTACCCAAAGTGGTTTTTATACCTGAGATAAAATTATATCTTAAAGTATTAGCAATAATAATTGATACTGATGGACCTGGAACCACCAGTAATAAAAATGTTGCTAATAAAAAAGATATAAATGAATTCAATTTTTTAATTTACGTGTGTTTATATTAGAAAGATTTAAATTAATTATATTGATTAAATTTATATCTTATTGATTGGAATTTTTATATAATTGGTATTATTTTCTTTTTTTCCAAAATCCCCACAACGAATGTTTACTTGGATAGAAGGCAATAATAAATTAGGAACAGGTTTTCCTTTGTTTTTACTATTTCTCAACGACACGTATTCGCTTTCTGAAACTTCTTGATTAATCATGTTATTTTTTTGTTTTTGATCTAAAACTGTTGAGACAGCTTCAGGTTTTTGACCTTCTGGTGGATAATCATGTCCTACATATATTTTTGTTTCATCTGGAAGCTGATAAATTTTTTGAATAGATTGATACAAAGTTTTGGAACTTCCACCTGGAAAATCTGTTCTTGCAGTACCCATGTGAGGCATAAAGATGGTATCACCTACAAATATAGAATCTTGAATTAAATAACTAACACAAGCAGGGGTGTGACCCGGGGTATAAATTATTTTAACTTCAAGATTTCCAATATTAATTATTTCTTGATCTTTAAACAGATGATCAAATTGAGATCCATTTAATGGGGTGTCGCTTTCAGTGCTGAAAACAGGAACCCAAAATTTTATTACTTCTTTTATATTTTCACCAATACCAGTTTTTCCACCTATTTTATTTTTTAAATAATTAGCTGCCGTAATATGATCTGCATGAGCGTGAGTTTCTAGTAACCATTCAACTGTTAAATTATTGTCATTAATGTATTCAATAATTTTATCTGCAAAAATTGTTTTTGTTCTGCCAGAGTGAATATTGTAATCGAGTACGGGGTCTATAACTGCACATTTTTTCGTAGATGCATCACTTACAATGTAGGTGAATGTTGATGTGTCATCATGAAAAAAAAATTTTATATTCATTAGTAATTAGTTAACTGATTTATGTAATTATTGTCTTGATCCAAATCAAATTTCTCCACTTTTTACAGTTAAATTCATCTAAAATCTTAAGACTTATTCTACTAATTTAAATTATGTAGTTTTTCAAAATCATTTATATAAAATTGTTTTGTACTTAGAATTTTAATAATTTTTTCATCTTTTAATTTTTTCATTTCACGACTAATGGTCTCTATTGTAAGACCGAGGTAATCAGCAATATCTTGTCTAGTCATGGGTAAGCTAATAGGGTTATTAGGCCAGCCAATACGTTTTCGTTGATTAGAAATATTGTTTAGAAAACTAATTACTTTTTCTGTTGCATTCAGTTTTCCTAAAATCATCATTCGATCTTGTGCTAAAGTTAATTCATAAGAAGTTTGGTTGAATAGTTCTTTTGCTAGAATTGGATTTTCATCTATATAGCTTTCCAATGATTTCTGATTAAAAACACAAACTTTTAAATTTCCTATAGCTTCTGCTGAATAAGTATATTTATTTTGATTTGACGTACCAAAAAAATCCCCAGGATATAAAAAGCCAATTATTTGAATTCGGCCATCATCAAGTAATTGATAAATTTTTACATTACCTTCAGTGATATTATAAAAATTTAAAGCTTCCTCATGTTGAAGGAAAATATTTTCTTTATTGATAAAATGTTTTTCAGTAGATATTTTAGAAAAATACTCCAATTTATCTTCATTCAAGCATCTGCAAAATGAATAGGAACGAACTTTACATTTTTGACATCTAACTTCTATATTGTCTAATTTTTTTTGTATAAGTTTATTTTCCATAAATTAGAAAAAATTGATTTACATCAAATCTTAAATTTTAAATTTTTATATATTCTATCAAATGTTAGCACAAGAGCCCAAGACAAATCTATATAATTTACAAACAAAAATATTTAATCTTAAAAATTTACAAACCTTAATGCCACTACTACATAATGAATTTCCTCAATGGAATAATGATCAGATTACAAAATATATAAATATCATTTCACAAGACAATAATAACAGTGGAATTATTGTTGCTAAAAATAATAGTGATTACTATTTCGGCTTTCTTATTTTTAGCATCCAGACCTATGATAAGAAAAATTACTTTGTGATTGAAAATTTAAATATTTCACTACCTTTTTCAAACAAGCCCATCATTGAGCTGTTATTTAACGAATCGGTAAAAATTGCTAAGTTAAAAAAATGCAATCAAATTGAATTTTCAAAATTTCAAGATTTTACTGATTTCATTTTAAAAAAATTTAGAAAAAAAATTTCTAAGTTAAATGATTTTCAATACCTTTTAAAATTATAGGTATTCTAAATTTTTTTTTTCACCTCTTTAAAAACTAAAATTATTGCGTCAATTTAGACACATTAATGGTTAATAAAAAGTTGAATATTTGATCTAGATCAAAGCATTTAACAATAAGAATATTAAATACTTTAATCATGGAAAAATTAAATTGGTTAAAATCAGGAATTATTTTAGGAAGCGTTTTCTTTATTGCAGTTTTATTAGTTAAACCCATAGGCGTTTCAACTCAGTTTGTAATCTTAGATGCAATCATTGGTGATAAAATTAATTCTGAATTAATTACCGAAACAGATGATGGAAAAATTCAAAGTACAAATTCATATTTAAATAAATCAGGTGCTAAATATGCAAAATCAGCTAATCAACCTTTAAACTATAGCTTTATGTTTGTTATAGCACTTGCAATTGGAGCTTTTATTTCCTCTCAGTTAAGAAATGGAGTGGGGCAAAGTGAAAAACTCTCTCCTAAGGTCTGGAACGACAAATTTGGAAAATTTGCAAACAAAAGATTTTTAGTTACTTTTGTTTCTGGGTTTGTCGTTCTATTTGGTGCCCGTTTAGCAGGAGGATGTACATCTGGACATATGATGAGCGGATTAATGCAAACATCAATATCCGCATATTTATTTACGTTTGGAATATTTCTTGCAGCAATTCCTACTGCAATGATTGTTTATAATAAATCAACAAATCGAATAACAAAGAGGGTTAAATGATTAAATCAACAAATAGAAAGTAAGTTAAATGAATATTTTTTTAGCATTTTTAATCGGCGGACTTTTTGGTTTTGCCCTAGATAGAGTAAGAGCTTCTAATCCCAATTACATTATTTCAATGCTTAAATTAGAAAACCTTTATTTGATGAAAGCAATTTTATTTGCAATTGGATTTGCTAGTACACTGATGTTTGCGGGTCAAATGTTAGGGCTGGTTGAGGTTGGACATATGTCTGTCAAAGCATCTTATTTTGGTGTTGTCTTAGGTGGGATTATATTAGGTATTGGTTGGGCTATATCAGGTTATTGTCCAGGCACAGGAATAGCAGCTGCTGCCTCAGGTAGAGTAGATGCTATGATTTTTATTCTTGGTGGATTGTTAGGTGCATTTGTTTATATGTTAGTTTTTGACCAATTAATGGACTCAACTGTTATGAACTCCCTTTTTGGAGGAAAAGTTACTTTAGGAACTATTCCTGGTTCAAAGTTTGAGGGTATTTCTACGATTAGAGGAGATATTTTAGGAATTGTTTTGGGATGTATTTTTATGTTTGTCGCATATAAACTCCCTGAAAAAATATTAAAACGAAGATAAAGTATCTTCATATGGTTTTTCAAAATAATATCATCAAAATTCCTAATCTAAAATTTGATATTGAAAAACTTAAACAAGCTTTCAATCAAGTTTTAAAGATTAAAGAATTTGATAATGCAGGTGGGGTAGTTACTAATATCAGTAGTATCTCCTTAAATAGAATTAAAGGTGACAATCAAAGCACAGAGGGAAAATATTCTTGGGGAAGGTATTGGACGATACCTGATAACAATGGTCAAGAAGTTGAAAGAGCTGATGCAATTGATGAAGAACAATTTAATGAATTTGTTCCAGAGTATAATGATACATACTTTAAATATGTTTATGATAAATTATCTAAGATTTATAAACTTGGACGAACTAGAGTTTTAAAAAAAGAACCAAGGTCCACATTAAGTTGGCATAAAGATCCAGAACCAAGATTGCATATTCCAATAATTACAAATTATGGATGTAGAATGGTTATTGATGATAGAGCTTATCATATGCCAGCAGATGGTAGTGTTTATTTAACGAACACAACCAAATATCATAATTTTTTTAATGGTGGTGAAGAAGATCGAATTCATATTGTTGCAACTTTGCCGAATTTTAAATTATTTAATAATGTAAATTTAACAAAGGAAACTAATAGATGGGCGAGTTAAATTTAGAGTTAGAGGTATTAGCTAGTTTTTTAGGTTGGTTAATCATTGCTAATTTTGCTTTTATATTATTTAGGGTTTTCATCTTCGGTGGCGCTCCAAAAAGTTTGATTTATAAAATTCATCATACTTTTTTTAAAGTTACCCACAAAGATTTTGCAAAAGCGCATTACCAAGGAATCATATTGCATGTTACCTTGACAGTGTTTTTTGCCTTATTACCTTATTTAGTTATAAGATTTTTATTTTAAATTATTATGGATGTAGTTGATTTATCAAGAATACAGTTTGCAGCAAATGTAACCTTTCATATTCTATTTCCGTCAATCACCATTGCTTTAGCTTGGTTTCTTTTATTTTTTAAAGTCCGATATTCTCAAACAGGAAATTATAAATGGATGAATATTTATTTTTTCTGGACAAAAGTTTTTGCACTATGTTTTGCTCTTGGGGTGGTCTCAGGAATTACCATGTCCTTTCAATTTGGCACGAATTGGCCAGGATTTATGAATACAGTTGGAAATATTGCAGGGCCGTTATTAGGCTATGAAGTACTTACCGCTTTTTTCTTAGAAGCAAGTTTTTTAGGCATAATGTTATTTGGTTTTAGAAAAGTAAAACCTTGGCTACATACGTTCTCAACTTTTCTAGTTGCATTTGGAACCACTTTATCAGCGTTTTGGATTTTAGTTTTAAATAGTTGGATGCACACACCAGCAGGTTTTGAAATGATTGATGGACAAGCGTTTGTAACCAGCTGGATGGATGTAATATTTAATCCTTCAATGCCGTATCGATTAACACATAAACTATTAGCTTCTGGATTGACGGCTAGTTTTTTAATTGCTGGTATATCTGCGTACCGTTATTTAAAAGGCTATAAAACTGAAACGGTTAAAACCGCTATTAAAGTATCAACAATTGTTGCAGCTTTATTGATACCAGTTCAAATATTTATGGGTGATCTTCATGGATTGAATACCTACGAACACCAACCTCAAAAAGTTGCAGCCATGGAAGGTAATTGGCAAACTCAAAAAGGTATTCCTTTAATTTTATTTGCTCTACCTGATGAAGAGACCCGTTCGAATAAATTTGAAATTAGTATCCCAAAATTGAGTAGCTTGATCATTACTCATGATTTAAATGGAGAAGTTAAAGGTTTAAATGAATTTGAAGGTGAGCATCCACCGGTTGCACCAATTTTTTGGTCTTTTAGGATAATGATTGCAACAGGCGTGATGATGTTATTAGTGTCTTGGCTTGGTTGTTATTTTTTATTCAGAAATAAAAAAGTACCTAATCTATTTTATAAAGTTTTAGTTTTAATGTCTTTTTCAGGTTGGATAGCAACTATTGCAGGTTGGTATACAACTGAAATTGGTCGACAACCCTATTTAGTACAAGGAGTTTTAAAAACTGCTGATGCAGTTACAACAGTGCCAAGTGCTTATATTGCAATCTCATTAACCATTTATTTAGTTGTCTACACTTTACTAATAATTGCTTTTGCAACTACTTTATTTTACATGGCAAGAAAATCTAAAGATAAAGAATTTGATCCAAGTGAATTTGATCCAACAACAGGTCAAAGACGATCTATTTCTACTGTTGATATTCCATTAAAACAATTATGATCGAAAGTTCTACAGGCCTACCCATATTATTTGCATCTTTAATGGGATTAAGTATGCTAATTTATGGTTTACTTGATGGTTATGATTTAGGAGTGGGGATTTTATCTGGCTTTACTAAAACCCGTGAAGAGAAAAATAAGATGATTGCCTCCATTGGACCTTTTTGGGATGCAAATGAAACTTGGTTAGTTTTAGGGGTTGGAATTTTGTTAATTGCATTTCCAAAAGCACATGGTGTGATTTTATCAAGTTTGTATTTACCTGTTTTTGTAATGCTAATTGGGTTAATTTTTAGAGGAATTGCTTTTGACTTTAGAAGTAAAGCAAAAGAAAAATATCAAAAATTTTGGGATCAAGCTTTTTTTGGAGGTTCTTTATTAACCGCTCTTGCTCAAGGGTATATGCTGGGGTTTTATATTGTAGGATTTAATACTTCTTTAACGACTATTTTATTTTCTTTAATTGTTAGTATTGGGGTTGCTATTGGATATTGTTTAATTGGAGCAAATTGGCTGATCATGAAAACTGAGGATAATTTACAAATAAAATCTGTTCGTTGGGCAAAAATTTCACTTATTGGAGCAGTGCTTTGTATTGGACTGGTCTCACTTGCAACACCTATTGCAAGTTCTAGAATTTTTGAAAAATGGTTTGTATTCCCTAATTTATATTATCTATTGCCCATTCCATTATTAACACTTGGGTTAATAATAATTATGTACCAATACCTAAGAAAGCTACCAATGATCAATGATAAAAATTGCTGGGTACCTTTCTTTTTAACAATTTTATTATCTATTCTTTGTTTTTTAGGACTGTCTTATAGCTTTTTTCCTTACATTGTACCAAACCAAATGCTCATCACAGAAGCTGCTTCAGCCACTTCATCGTTGTGGATTATATTATTTGGAGTAGTGATCGTCTTTCCCATTTTAATTGGGTATACTTTTTTATCTTACAAAGTTTTTCATGGTAAAACTTCAAAATTGAGCTATGACTAGCGCAAAAATTAATATTTCATTTTTCCTATATTAGTTTTAATACCTCTACAGTTTTTGGGGTAGAATTTAATTATTTAACTAATGTATTTTTCTTATAGAATTTCATTAGTTTCATTAAAGATAAATAATAAGCTGCTTTTCTGAATGAAATATTTAATTTCATTTTAATCTCTAACATCTCATTAAAAGCAAGTCTTATAGCATCTTCCAAACCTGAATTACTTAAATCACGTTCATTTGCGCCTTGAACTATTCTTTTAATAGTTTGATCATCTGTCTTAGTATTTGTAATTTTTTCAATTAATCTAACTACTTCAAGTAATTTACTTTCTGTGTATCTTTTTTCTAGCCGACCCAGTCTTATATGAGATAAGTTTTTAATCCATTCAAAATAAGAAACAATCACACCTCCAGCATTTACAAATATATCGGGTAATATTATTTTACCCATTTTATTAAGTTTTTTATCTGCCTCATAAGTAATTGGGCTATTTGCAGCTTCAATAATTAGTGGCGCCTTAATATTATTCATATTTTTTTCATCAATAGTGTCAGCCATTGCTGCAGGAATTAATATATCGCAATCTAACTCTAAAACTTCAGATGGTTTATTGATAAATTTACCAAGTTTTGGGTTGTTGATGTGATTATTTTTTTTAAAAAATTTATATAATTTATTGATATCAATACCTTGTTTATTAAATAAATAACCATTGTATTCACCAACAGCAATTATTTTTGCATTATCTCTATTGTAAAGTTCAAGAGATAAATTATTTCCAACATTACCAAATCCCTGAACAACAATTCTATTATCTTTAATTTGTTTATTTAACTTTAATTGATTGATTAATTTTGGATTTCTAAAAAATTCTCTAACTACCTCTTCAATTCCTCGACCAGTTGCCTCTAATCTTCCCTCAATTCCACCTGCATGAATAGGTTTACCAGTAACACACCCTCTATAATTAATATCACTAGTTCTTAATGATTTATAAGTTTCTTTAATCCATTCCATGGTTTCTGCTGATGTACCAATATCAGGTGCAGGTACATTTAGGGCTGGTGATATAAAATCTTTATTAATTAACTTGGTCGCAAATGCTTTAGTAATAGATTTCAATTGTTTCTTTGAGTATTTTTTAGGATCAATTCTTAATGCTCCTTTGGATCCACCAAATGGCACATCTACTATAGCGCACTTGTAAGTCATTAACGCAGCAAGTGCTTCGGTTTCATTTTGATTTGATAAAGGTGAGTACTTTATTCCACCTTTACTTGGCAAAATATGTTCTGAGTGCACAGCACGCCAACCCGTAAAGTTTTTAATTTCATTTTCAATTACCACACTTACATTGACTTTAATTAGTGAATGTATTGTTTTTAAATGTTCTAACTGATCTTGTTTGATGTTTAGTAATTTTGCTGCTTCATCAACAAAAAGATTAACTTTTTCAATAAATGTGGTCACAATAAATTACGTATATAAAAAATTATCAATAATTATTAAAGTTTATATATACTCTATTTTTCTTAAGTTTTTATTAAATTGTTAAAATTAAATACAATTAATCTATCACTAAATTTTAAATTAAAATTTTGCTCCATATACGCGTCAATGACATTGGTTCTTGACTAAGATTCTTTAATTTGATTCAATATAGTTAGAAATGAAAGAGAGCATTTACAGGAGTAATTGTTCTAGAGTAGATGAGAAGGGTTCATGGATTATCTAAGCACTTCGCCTTTTAACAAAATTAAATACATTCCCAGACACTTTTTCTGCCCAACCTCTCTTAGTTTCAATGTTTGGTTTATTATAGTGTGAGTGCAATACATCTAAATTTTCATGTCTGGACATAGCAGAAGTAATATCTGATCTTCCTTCATGGATCTGTTGGGATAGGGTAATGTAAGTTTTTCTCAACATCTTCGGAGCATATAATAAATTCGGATCTCCAGATTTTTGTCTCATAAGTTCTCTTAATGAAGGTATAAAATTCTCATCTCCACCTAAGTGAGCTTTTGGAGATTGTTTAAATTCTTTGTTGAAATACTTATCACTATTCCATTTTCTTGTACCAAATAACCAAGGGTGATCTTTCATTTTATAAAACTCTAATCCAGGTCTATTGCCAATATCAAAAATGTTATGGATTAATATTTCCAATTCTGGAGTGATAGGAATTTCTTGATCTTTTCTTCTAGTTTTTGAAATACCTTTTGGAATTTTAAGCGTTCTTCTTTTCCAATCAATATATTCCTTTTTATATTTCAGTGCTTCTGGTTTTCTAAGTGAAGTTAAAAGCATAAACTGATGGAGCTCTGCTTTCCATGGAAATTGATTTGATAGTTCTTCGCAAGATTGCCAAAATATATCCAGAATTTTAGGATCTTCGATAGCAACATCCTTATATGGATCTTCCTGTCTTTTTTCTTTTTTGATGTATACCGTCTCACGGCTAAACGGACATTCTCCAGGATTAGTACCAAGCCAACCTTTTTTTCTAGCCCAGATCCACAAGGTAATAAATACTTTTAGATAATCCTCTTTAACACCTTCGGAAGAAAGGTCTCTTAGCCAATGTTCAATATCTCCTGTGGTTAATTCTTCAATTTTGCTTTTGCCTAAATCACTGTCATAAATAGATTTGTTTTTAGAAGCTTTTATTGTGTACCATCTTTTTTTTCTTCGATTGTAATATTCTCTGTCTTTTAAAATACCTTTACCACTAGGGTATTTTCTAAATAAATCTGTCCAATCTTTTGGAGCAATCACTCTTAAATGTTTGTTTGAAATAAATTTAACTTGAGCTGATCCGTTGTCGTCATCATACCATTCAACCAAAGTATTTCTGTGATTATATCCTGCCATACATCTAAACCAGGTTCGGCACGATTTAGAAGTTCTCGCACCTAATTTATAATCTTTTTCAAATCCACCTATACAATAATCCTCAATAACTTCGTTGATAGTTCTTCCTGCAGTTATTACAGTGTCTGGTTTCTCAACTAATCTTTTAGAGTCTGCTCTAGTTTTGTTAGGATCTTTGATCCAAATTCCTCTCTGATCTTGATGAGTTTCTGCAAGATCCAAGCACAGCTTCTCGACATCTTTGCAGCTAATATTAGGATAAGTTCCAACAGTGTAATATTGATTTCTCTTATTGAACCAATATCCAACAACAAAGGATTTAGTTTCTGTATTGAAAGAAAATCTCAACATTAATCCTTTAAGTGAAGATCCCTTTGGAACATCAAATTTGTATTCCTTAAATCTTTTAGAGTAGAATTCTGTATTACTTCGATTGATCTTAGAAATTGCACTATCTCTAAATGGAATTACTTCTCGCTTATTTCGAGTTTGTTTTATCTCTTTTGTTTCGAGTGTGTTATCGAGTTTTTTTGTCATCTTTCTCCCTTCAATATCAGTTAATTTTTTTTACTCTAACGAAAGATGATTTGTCTATTGTAGATTGTTGTGGGTTAATGTGGATTAGGTTATCCCTCTAATGCACCAAATAATCGCCAGCTTCCTGAATAATTTTCCAGAGTTTACTTGCGTTTTCTTTATTCAAACTAATTCAATCCTTGTTTTATCTCTTTTGTATGTAGTTTGTATCTAGTTATCCTATAAAATCCTATAAATTGTAACCAGTATCAATAGAGATTTTTTAATTATTTAAATGTAGTCATCTTCAAATATTCTTCTAAGTTATTCTTAATCCATTTTAGGCGTTTATCTTTATTTGCCTGCAAATCAGAACGCCTCAATATTCCAACTAATCCATGAACAGATGCCCAAATATTGACTGCTTTTATCATAACATCTTTATCAGATGCATTGGGCATAAAATTTTTAACTCCTTGAATTACTCCATCAAAAGCTTCATCAAATAGAGCTTCTATATCGGGATAAAGAGATATATCTAAATCCGTATTCCCAAACATTAAATCGTAAATATATGGATACTTTAATCCAAATCTTATGTAATGAGCTCCGTAACCAGAAAAATTATTGGTTAAATTTTTCTTGCCATTATTTATTATTTCAAAACCTCTTCGAACCAACTCTGCTTTAAGATCATTTTTGTTTTTTAAATGTCTATAAAAAGCAGTATTTGAAACTCTAGCTTTCTTAGCCACTTCTCGCATATTAACTTTTTCCCAAGACTCAGCGACACAAATATTCCATGCAACCTCAACGAGTTTTTCTTTCAGATTTTTTTTGTGATAGCTCATATAAAATTAATGTTTACAAAGTAAACATTTTCCTATAGTAATCATGTTATCTTAGTAAACATAATAACAGGATTTTAAATATAATGAAAGATAAAGGATTTTCTCAAATATCAATGATTAAAAATCAAAAGTACAAAAAATTATTTCAAACTGTATGTGAAGCAACAATTAAAGCACCCAAGGAAGCATTTAATCTGCATGATTGGGTTTTTACTTTATCAGATAAGGATTATCAGACTACTGCCAAAGGGCATATTGGTGCTGGATCAAGTATTCATACTGACGGAACACAAACATCTGTCAATGTAGAAAGTGTAGGGGGAAACTTATTAGTTCAACACTATGTAGCAGAAGTTAAAGAACCTGATTATATCAAGATGGTATCATTTTCTGATCTTTGGTTAATGAAATTAATACATGTTATTGTAAAAGTTACATGGGAAATGCGTCTAATTTCAGTTTCTGAGAATGAATGTAAATTCCAAAATACAGTATTGGTAGAACATCCTAATCTTATTATGAAAATAATTTCAACTTTAGGATTAGGAGGTTTTTTTGTGCGAAGACACAATGAAGAAGAAACACCTTTGTTTGCTCAAAACTTATATAACAGGACATTCAACCAAGAAAAGAAGGTTGGGTCATGAAGAAAAATTGGTATCTTAGCGCCGTTTGGCTAATCATAACACTTTTGGCAATTGGCTTAGTCCTGTATTTCTTGCTAAATTTCCTACCCAATGATCTTGAATCTTGGTTCTCCTATAGTGGACTGATTGCGATGATTGGCTGGGTGATCTTGATTTTTGGGCCACGACGTTGGCCGTTATTATCGATCTTGCCGGCGTATGTTTTCCCAGCAGTTCTATCGTTGGGTTACGTGATTTTGATACTGCGCCACTTCGGTCCCGCTGAAGGTGGTTACAATACCCTAGCGGATGTAGCAAAATTATTATCTAACGATCATATTTTGCTAGCAGGTTGGGTGCACTATTTGGCGTTCGACCTTTTCATTGGTGCATGGATTTCACGGCAATCAGATGATGCTGGTATTTCACGAGTAGTTCAGGCTCCGATCCTAGCCTCAACTTTCATGTTTGGCCCACTTGGGTTGCTCCTGTTCCTGATGTTATGGAAGGCCCGTAAACTGATACTAGATATCCCTCAATCGATAACAAAAGGTGCTGGACAATGACGACACTGACATTATCACCAAAGGTTTCTGTGACTTCCCGAGTGGAGGATTTGCTCTGGCAGGGTGGTTTAATTATCATCGCGTTCTTGCCAGTCACGTTCCTGGTTTCGCTTTATGATCCACGTCAGCTGAACGACATAAATATTTGGTTGAAACCAATGAAGTTCTATGCGTCGGTTGGACTGCATATGATAACCATCGCCTTCATTGCACGTTTTATTGATTACGATGTTCGGAGAAAATTTTGGGTTTATGTCCTGGGCTGGGTCCTGACATTCACTGTGATTTTTGAGTTGGCCTACGTTACTATGCAGGCTGCACGTGGACGTCACTCGCACTGGAACTTCGAGACTACGTTCGAATCCTTGATGTACGCTGCAATGGGCATTGGAGCTGTTATAATGATTCTGATTCCTGTAGTAATTGGTCTGCTGGTTTACCGCTACCCAGTTCGTGAGATGCGTCAGGGTCTACGACTAGGTATTTTGTTAGGCATGATCCTCGGATTTTTCACAACTTTAATTGTCGCCGGTTATATGTCGCAAACATACGGCCACTGGGTCGGTGGAGTCCAAAGTGATGCCGATGGCCTACCAATCGTCGGTTGGGTGCGTAGTGGTGGTGATCTACGTGTGCCTCACTTCTTCGCGACGCACTTGATGCAGATCATCCCTGTAATTGGATTTATCGCAGATCGTTTCTCCCAAAGACCAAGACTTATTGTTGTCATCGCATCTACTATAGGCGTAGGTATGGTCGCTTTCACATTCTTGCAGGCTTTAAGAGGTCAACCATTCATCTGATCAGCAATTTGCTTTAAAAATAGTTATTTGATTTATCTTTTTTGTATCTAGTTTGTAATGTAGTTTTTTTATTAAATAGATGAGTCTTTAAGCGATTTACTTAATGTAAATTTTTGATTATCCGCATAAGTACTGTAGTTTGATGTAGCTTAATGTGGAATATGTTGTCCCTCTATTCCCCCAAATAATGGTCAACTACCAAAACTAAATTATTAAATTAGTGAGTATTTAGAGTCTTTTTGAGGGTATTGATCCTATATAATTAATTGTGATATAATAGGTTGTCTTTATAAAAAAGATCGTCTTGGGCGTTTCCCATGCACTCTTAATTAAAGCCATATTCTGGTGAGTTAGCGAAAGCAGGATCGCATCTGCAATTTGCCTTACTAGGAGAAAACTATGGCTAAAAAAATCAGTAAAAAACAACTATTAGCAAACAGAAGAAACGCTAAGAAATCTACTGGACCAAAAACTAAACTTGGAAAGTTGATGGTCAGTAAAAATGCAATCCAACACGGACTTGATGCAGAAAAGCACATAGTCATTGGAGAAAAACTTGAAGATCTTCAAAACTTTATCAATCGGTTAATTGATTATTTAAAACCTATTGATGTTCAAGAAGAGCTTATTGTTACAAAAATGATTGATGTATCAATTCGTCTTAAACGAATTCCTATTATTGAAGCGGGTATTTTCAATCACGAGATGCTGGAATACGAAGGTCAAGAATACAAAGATAAAGTGGCTGATTTTATTGAAGATGCTAGAGAAAAAGGAGTTGTTGTATCTGCTAACTCTATCATTCGTAAAACAGGTCTAGCATTTGCAAGAGATTGTGATCAAGGAAGCGCTATTTTAAAATTAAACACCATAGAGGACCGTCTGCTCTCTAAGTATTTCAAACTTCTAGAAATACTGAAGAAAATGCAAAAAAAGAGAGGTTCAAAATGAGAAAATATAAAGGTGCAAGATCAATTAAATCTTCCTCAAGAAAAAGGAGCTTGGGGAAGGTTAAGGTAAATTACAACTTTTTAGTTAAAAAAGAAATTAAGGATTATTTGAATGTATATGGTGCAAAGATTAAAGATGAAGATCCTGCAAAATATTATTCAATGATTGGAAGAAAACTTCCTAAGAAATATTTAAAGGAGAAAAAAGTAATTACTCCTGTAAATGCATATGTGCCTCCCCAATCTAAATTAAGTCCTGAAGAGTTGGATAAACAATTAGAGGAAGAGGCAATTACTAGGAAACAAAAAGAGCAAGCACTTAGAGAAAAACAGCAAGCAGAGATGAAAGAAAAGGAGAGAGTGGAGCGTAATCGTGCTGCACTTGCTAGAGAACAAAGACGTATTTTTTGGTGTAATGCTTATGAACAAGGTAATTATGTTAGCATTCACTCTGACAGATATAAAAAGAAGGAAAAAAAATATGAATACTACTAATCAAATTGATTTTAGTAATTGCAATTAAGATCCTATTTGAATTAAGTTATCAAAACACTATAGTCTCTATTATGTCAGATAAAGAAATTCATCAAGGTGGCTGTGCTTGTGGAGAAAATAGATATGAAACATCTGGTAATCCAGAACGAGCTAGAGTTTGTCACTGTAGATATTGCCAACTGAGATCAGGAAGTCCTTTTGGTGTTGGTGCTTGGTTTAAAGAAGAAAATGTAAAACATCATACACAAAATTATAATCAATATAAATTTGTAACTGAGAGCGGAAATACTTTTGAAACAAATTTTTGTAAAAAATGTGGAACCAGTGTTTATTGGACCATATCTGCACCTGCTTTAAAAGGTTTAACAGCAATTGCTGCAGCAACATTTGATCCACCAAGCTTTTGGTTTGGGGTATCAGGTGAAATTTTTACAAGATCTAAAGCACCTTATATTGATATTAAATGTGAAGAACAATTTGAGACATCACCTACTTACAATCCAACTAAACAGGATGAAGATAGGTTTGATGGATCTAAATAAAATTATTTTCCCACAATAAAGGAAAATATTCTTCATCTAATAAATCACTATTTTCCTTTTTATATTTTTTATAAGTTTTAGCTGTTCCACCTTCGTTTGTTGGATGAAACTTTGCATTACTTGGAACACAATGAGAAACAATTGCTCTTCGGTTATTGCTTGAAGTATTTATTCCTGATCCATGCCAGGTAAAGCCATGGTGAAATGAAACACCACCAGCGGGTACTTCTACATAAGCAACCTCTATTTGTTTGTTATTTTTTTCAGCAAAAATGTTTAATTCTTTTTTATAATCTTCAGGGGAGTGAAATTCTCCTTTAGGAGGTTGAAGTCCCCATTTATGAGAGCCTTTAATATACTCTAAAGTTCCAGTTTCTTTTGAGGTATCATCTAATGACATCCAGCAAGTCATCATTGTTTGTGGAATAAGCCAATCATCATAAGCAGCGTCTTGATGAAAGCCTAATGTTTTTCCTCCTGGTGGTTTCCATAAAACATTATCCTGAACTAATCTTGCACCTTGCCAGTTCATTAAACGAGAACAAACTTCACCAATTATTTTATGACAAACTACTTTTTTTATTAAATGATCTGCCTTCCAGGCATTACAGATTTGACGAGTAACATCTTCAGGATCTTTACCAAATTTCCAGTTCCACTCATCTGGCTCAATTCCTGTTTCAAAATTACCTTTAAATAAAGGCTCAAATTTATTTCTAAGATCTTCAATATAATTTAAATCTAAAAAGTTATCTAAAATCAGAAAACCATTATTATTAAACTCTTCAATTAAATTCTCGGAGAGTTCAAAGTTTATCATGATTTATTTGGTAACCATGAATGATAAAGTGGGTTATCTTTATCTATTGGAAGTTTGATATTCTTATTTTCTCTGGAAGAATCGTAGACAGCGGTTACAAATTCTAAAGATTTTCTAGCATCTGATAAGGTTACTTCATCACTAGCAGATCCATCTAATTTATTTGCAATTTCATCAAACATACCAGCATACCAAGATTGTGGCTCATTTACTTTTGATAACACTTCCTCTATTTGAGCTTGAGTAACAGGGGATCTTGGTAAGAAGTGCCACTCATCATCTGCTGGACTGTATGGTTTATCTGGTGATGCGCCAGATTCTGCTGTTAATCCTTCAAAACAAAATCGAAGTCTGCTGGTATCGTTTGCAGCTCCAAGTGTAATTGAGCTTGTAACTAAAGTTCCATTTTCCATTTCAATCGATAAAGCTGCACAATCTTCAACTTCAATATCATTTACTCTAGTTGATAATTTAGCAAATACATTTGAAACAGGACCTAAGATCATACTAACTAAATCATGAATATGTATTGAATGACTTAATATAGCTCCACCTTGTTCACCTTCCCAAGTTCCTCTCCAAGGTTTTGAATAATAATCTTTTCCTCTATTCCAATGAGTTTCTAAAGAAGCAACCAAAGATTTCCCTGCTAAACCAGATTTAATTAATGCTTTTAATTTTGAAAATCCTAGACCATATCGATATTGGAAAACTGGAAAAATAATTTTACCTGTTTCTTTACTGATTTTTTCTAATTCATCGATTTCTTTAAGACTTGACACTAATGGTTTTTCACAAATTACATGTTTTCCAGCTTCCATAGCTTTTTTACATGCAGAAAAATGTAAGTGGGGCGGAAGACATATATCGATGATATCGATTTCTTTTACTTTTAATACTTCATCAAAGTTGAGTGATACTTTTGTTTCAGTGTCATTTGATAAAATATTGTCAATTGCCTCTCTTGTAAGTCCACATAAAGTATGAACATTAAATCTCTCTTTAACTTTTTGAAAATCTTCATAGTGTTTAGCACCTATGTTAGTTCCTATAATTGCTACTTGATATTTGTTCATTTTTTTTCAGCTTTTAATTGTGCTTTTATTGCAAGTTCCATTGAAAGATAGGTTAGTTCCTGAGAACAAGCAGTTTCAGTTCTATTGATTACATCATTAATTAAATTTCTAAAGTAGGGAAGCTTAACATCGGAGCAATCGATGTATTTAACTTCTTTATTATTAGCTAAATATAAATGATTTCCTTTTTTTGATTTTGCTAAATCTGTATATTTTCTTATTTCAATATAGCCTTTATCTCCAAGGATTAATAATCGTCCATCCCCCCATGTTGGAAGTGCATCTGGAGTAAACCAATCTAATCTAACGTAACAGTGTCCACCATTACCAGTTAGATTAACCTCTCCAAAATCTTGAAAACCTGGCTTTTCCTTCTTGGTAGTGTTTTCTATAAGAGCATGATTAATTTTTGCTTCATTTGAACTTGTAAATACTAAAAATTGATGAATTTGATGTGAACCTATATCAGTAATTATACCACCATAACTTTCTCTATCATAAAACCAATCAGGTCTTTCATAATTTCCTTGTCTATGAGGGCCTGTTCCAATTGTTTGCTTTACTTTACCAATTTTTCCCTCATCAACTAATTCTTCAGCTTTAGCAACAGCTGCAACATGAAATCTTTCTGAAAAATTAACAGACCAAATTTTTCCAGTTTCTTTTACTGTTTGTTTAATTTCATTTAATTGATCTAGAGTGGTGCAACCAGGTTTATCGACCATCACATCTTTTCCAGCTTTTAAAGCTTCTATTGAGTTATGAGCTCTATCTTTTGGAACTGAAGATATTAAAATCATATCAATAGATGGATCATTTAATATTTCTTCCTTATTTTCTTTTCTTTTAATGTTTGGGTATTTTGAATTGAATTCTTTTAATGTTAATGGATTACCTTCTGTCCAAAAGAATTCACAATTACATCCTTCTTTTAACATTTCATCCAACATGTCAAAGATATGACCATGATCGATACCTATAACTCCTAATTTTAAATTATTTTTCATTTGAAGATTTAATTTTAAAGTAAAATTCTAATCAAAAGCACATCTAAAACCAACATAAATTGCATAGAAATTAGATGGTTTGTATTGTGCTCCACTTTTAGAAGTCTTAGAGCCTCCATACCACCAAGAAGCACCAGCTGTTAATGAATTATCATTTTTTTGATCATCTATCCATTCCCAAACATTTCCTCCCATTGCAACTAAACCATTAATTCCTTCTGGTAATTTAGTTACATCCATATGTTTGTCATAATTTAGCAGTCCTTGAGAATTCATATTTTTAGCTTCATCTCCACTTGGGTACTTATAGACTTTGCCTTTTTCAAACTCTGAAGAATTAAATACTTGCTGATATGCAGCATAAGACCATTCATCAAAAGAGGGCAGTCTACCATCTATTGATTTACAGTAATCTTCAGCTTCATATCTACTAATATGGACTGCTGGTTCTAATTCACTATCTGGATTTTCACCATATGGAGTTTTATACGTCCAACCAGCTCTTTTTTCCCAACCTGCACCCCATTCATATCCACCACCAGTCTTCTCTGCTTCAGTTATTAAATTATTTTTTTTGGCATAATTTTTAAATTCTTGGATAGTAATTTCATATTTATTTAAAGAAAAGTTGCCAAAATTAATTTTGGTATTTTCAAAGGCAAATGTTTTGGAAAACAGAAATAAACTTAAGATTAAAAGTTTTTTCATTTAGTCAGTAAGTTCCTTTTTTTTCTGAACCTTTATAAAAAATTTCTTGTAGATATTTATTTTCTCTTATTCTTAAGGATTGACCTTCATCACTTAGCAGGGAACTTGCACGGTTGATTACTTCGTGATTATGAAACTCATCTTCTCCTCTTGCAATTTGTACACCATTTTTTCCTAAAACTTGCTTAACATTAGTTCCAATATAGCTTTGTACAACAAAACCGATTCTCCTATCATTACTTTTGTTTATGCCAGATCCATGTACTATTCTTGGATGGTGTAGTGACATTTGACCGGCTTTAAGCTCAACAGGCTTAACTTCGCTTTCAGGAACCCCTTCTACCGTTTGACCACGTGTTAATAGATTTCCTTCATTAAATTTTTGGTTATGATCTTTAAGCTCAATATGAGATTTAGGCCACATTCTCATACAACCATTTTCTTTATTTGAATCTGTAATAGCTATCCAAGCAGTAACCCAATTATGAGGTTCTAACCCAATATATTTTGCATCTTGATGGTAACTTACAAATCCTTCTTGTTTTGGATCTTTTATAAACAAGGTGGTGCTACAAACTAAAATATTCTTTCCAATAATACTTTCAACAGCATCAAGAATTTTAGAATTATGAACAATGGCATCTAGTTTGGGAGAGATTAAATGAACATTATATCTGCCAGATTTATCAATTTCGTTTGGCATTTTTTTTTCAATTAGCTCAATTTCATTTCTTGCCTCTAAAGCCTCTTCTTTAGTTAAGATATCTAAGGGTGCTACGTATCCTTCTTCGTTATATTGTTTAAGTTGATTTGAATTCAGATAAGTCATATTATTTTTTAAAGTTTATATGAGCGCAATTATTACTTCAATACACAACTGTCCTGTAAAATCAATTTCATTTCAAAATATTGAGAGATGTACAATTAATAAAAATGTTGGGATAGAAGGGGATAGAGTTTTTGCTTTTTCACAAAATCTTGATTTAGATCAATCTACAGCATTTGAAAAAAATCCTGAAACAAGAAAAGGTAAATGGAACAAAATTGTAACGCTTAAAAACACTCCGGTATTTAATAAGTACAATTTTTTACATGAGGGTAATAAGTTAACTTTAACACTAAATAATAAAGAAATTATTACCGTTAACGTTAATGAATCATATGAAAAAGATGATCTTGTAAAAAAATTAATTGAATTAGAGGGGTCTTTAAAAAACGATATAAGACTTATGAGAAATGACCAGTATCCTTTTTACGATACCTCCATTTCTAACAAGTCCATGTTTAGAAATTCAATTTCTCTTTTAAATATTAATAGTATTAAAGATTTCGAGAATAAAATTAATCAAAAAATAGAAAAATCTATATTTAGAGGCAATCTATATTTTGATGGAATGGAAGCTTGGGAAGAAAGAAATTGGATTGGTAAAACTTTAAAAATTAATGATGTCTTGTTTAAAGTTGAAAAAAATATTCCAAGATGTGTTGCAATAAATTTAAAACCTAAAACAGATGATAATTCTTTTAATTTATTAAAAACTTTAAAACAAACTTACGATCATTATGATATGGGTGTTTATTTGACACCTGAAAATGATGGTGAAATAAAGTTATCAGATAAAATCCTTGTAAAATAAAAATTAGACAACTTAAGATTGAATATAATTTTTTAATTTCTGTGTACACCACTTCTATAATCTGTTTAAATTTATTTTAAACATAACGAAGGGGATATAATGAGAAAAATATATAAGACGTTAACTGTTTTATTTGTTCTTCTGTTTAGTATTTCAACTGTTAATGCAAAAACATTAACAGAAAGGCTTGCAGATGGTCACAAATTAAGACTAGGTTTTGGAACCGCTGTTCCTTGGGCGTATGCAGGAGATAATGGTGAAGCATTAGGTTTTGTAAACATGATTGCTTTAACTGTTTTAGAAGAAATGGGTATTACTGAGCATGAAACTAAAGTTTTTGAGTGGTCAGGATTAATTCCAGGATTAAATGCAGATCGTTCAGATATGATCACTGGTGGAATGTACATACTTAAGAGTAGATGTGCCAATATTGATTTTTCTGATCCAATTGGAGTATTCGGTGATGCAATGTTAGTTCCAAAAGGAAATCCACAAGGTATTTATAATTATAAAGATGTAATTAGAACTGGTGCTAAACTTGTGACAGGTGCAGGATTTAATACTGTTGAAGCGGCTAAAAAATACGGTGTTCCTGAAAGTCAAATGCTTCTAGTTGAAGGTGAAGTTGGAATTCTAGCTGCCATGAAAGCAGGTAGAGCTGATGTTGCTGTTCAAACTTGGTTTGGTGGAAAAGAGCATGAGGAAAAAACTAATGGACAGTTTGAGGTAACAGACCCAAGTAAAATGCCAAAAGAAACTATGAATGTTGTTGGTATTGGTTTTAGAAAAGGTGACGATAAGTTTAGAGAAGCATTTAATGCTGCTTTAGCTAAAGTTATGGGTAGTCCTAAAATGATGGAGCGAGCAGGCAAATATGGTTATACCAAAGCTCAATTATTGACTGACCCAAGCATGACCACTGAGTGGGCATGTTCAACTAAATAAAATAATAATTAAATTTAATCAGGCGATTTAAATATCGCCTGATTTTTTTTTAGAAAGATTTTACTTTGAGTTATTTTGCTTTTTTAGAAGAACATGGAGTTACACTTTTATTAGGTTCAGTAACCACAATAAAAGTCTTAATTTGTTCTATTATTTTATACGTCATTATCTCAATGATTTTTGGGTTAATGAGAATTTCAAAAAACAAAGTAATTCAAGGTATTGCTACAGGTTATATAGAATTCTTTAGAGGTACTTCACTTCTCGTACAGCTTTTTTGGTTTTATTATGTACTACCATTTTTTGGTTTATCCTTAGAAGCTTTCTGGGCTGGTGTTATTTCGTTAGGAATGAATTTTGGAGCCTATGGTGCAGAGATTGTTAGAGGAGGAATTTTAGCAGTACCCAAAGGACAATGGGAAGCTGCTCATGCTTTGAATTTTAGTCCAGCAAAAAGAATTAAAAATATTATTATACCACAAATATTTCCAATTATTTTACCTCCTGCTGCTAATTTAACTGTAGAGTTATTAAAGGCTACAGCATTAGTTGCACTTGTAACTGTTGTGGATTTAACTTTTGAAGCTAAACAAATTAATTCCATTACATGGTTATCAGCACAAGCATTTGGTTCAGCCTTATTGATTTATTATTTTATGGCCAGATTTGCTTTGGTTCCATTTTTAAGATGGTTAGAAGTATTAGCTGCAAGAAAAGTTGGAAAGGAGCATTTATAAAACATGGAAATGGGTTGGAGATGGGATTTCGCCATTGAAATACTTCCTGGAATGTTGCTGGCAACACTAAATACTATTCTGGCAGCTGGAGTAGGTTATGCAATTGCACTTGTAGTA
Source organism: Candidatus Pelagibacter sp. (assembly GCF_965262185.1). Taxonomy (GTDB): domain Bacteria; phylum Pseudomonadota; class Alphaproteobacteria; order Pelagibacterales; family Pelagibacteraceae; genus Pelagibacter. Next base: position 457,329 of record NZ_OZ253498.1, on the reverse strand, counting down.
GGGTTATTATTTTTAGTTGGTCAAAGAACGCCATTTAAGTTTGTAAACATTATTAATAGGGAAATAGTTGAATTTATAAGATCAACACCTTTGTTAATTCAATTATTCTTCGTTTACTTTGTCCTTCCTCAATTTGGGATTACTTTGTCTGCATGGGTTTGTGGAATGATTACAATTGGACTTCATTTTGGAACTTATTTGTCTGAAGTTTACAGAGGAGCATTAGAAGGTGTGCCAAAATCTCAATGGGAAGCATGCAGAGCATTAAATTTTTCTACAATTTATACATACCGAAGAATAGTACTACCACAAGCATTTCCAATAGCTATTCCTGGTATGGGAAATTACTTAGTAGGAATATTTAAAGATACACCTTTGTTATCAACAATAGGTGTTGCAGAATTATTTCACGCTGCTACTGCCGTTGGAGGCTATCATTACAGATACTTAGAACCTTATACTTTAGTAGGTATAATATTCTTAACATTATCAATTCCTGCTGCAATGTGGGTTAGAAAACTTGAAAGAGATGTTAATATATCTCAAGGAAAAATAAAAAAATAAATTTATGAGTGATACAAATTCTAGTGAAATATTAGTTAAGTTTGATGAGGTTACTAAACAATACGGTGATTTAGTAGTTTTAGACAAACTTAATTTAGAAATTAAAAAGAATGAAATGGTGTCCATTATTGGCCCTTCAGGATCGGGTAAGACTACTGTTTTGAGAGTTTTGATGACATTAGAAAAAATTAATGGAGGTGTAATACATTTAGACGGCGAGCCATTAACTCATATGAACGAAAATGGTAATTTAGTTGAAGCTTCAGAAAAATATTTAAGAGAAAGAAGATCTAAAATAGGAATGGTTTTTCAACAATTTAATTTGTTTCCTCACATGACTGCTTTACAAAATTGTATTGAGGCTCCTGTTGAAGTATTGGGATTAAAAAAAGAAGAAGCAGAGGAGAGAGCTCTTGGATTACTTGAACTAGTGGGTTTGACTGATAAAAAAGATCAACATCCAAGTCGACTTTCAGGTGGTCAACAACAAAGAGTTGCTATAGCAAGAGCTTTGGCAATGAGACCTAAGGTAATGCTTTTAGACGAAATAACCTCAGCCCTTGATCCTGAGGTTGTTGGAGAAGTTTTGAATGTAATACGTTCATTAAACAAAGAGCATAATTTAACTATGATTATGGTTACTCACCAGATGGGGTTTGCCAGGGAAATTTCTGATAGAGTTTGTTTTTTCAATGAGGGTAAAATTTTTGAGCAAGGGCCTCCAGAAAAATTATTTGATAACCCACAAAATGAACGAACCAAACAGTTCCTACATGCGGTATTAGACTCTCACTAAATATAATTTGTTAGTAAACAGTTTTATCAGTAGTACCTGTATTTTCTTCTAATGTGGCAGGTGTATCTGGATCTAATTCTAATCCAGCAGGTGTAATGGTTGCAGGAACAGGTGTAAATGTAGAATCTGGATTATCTACAGTCTCTCTTACTCTCATTCTGTACAAGCCAAATGCACCAATTAAAGCATGAGCTAAAATTAAGAATACAAAAAATCCATTTAGTCCAAACCATTCCATAAACAACGAACACAATATTGGACCAGTAATTGCACCAACACCAAAGATTAATTGAAGTCCTCCACCGGCAGCAACGAATTTAGATTTTGGAACAAAGTCATTAGTGTGCGCAAGATTTAAAGAAAACAATGGAAGGCATAAACTTGAATAAAGACCAACCGCGATAAAGAAAACTATTTTTTTAAACGCAAATTCATCCATATAATAAATATTTTGGATAGGATCATTAGAAGTTAATATTGATAGCAATGCTAAAGCAGAACTTCCGAATGTTGTTACAATAATTACTCTTCTTCTATCGAACTGATCTGAAAAATATCCAATTGGTCCTTGACCAAATACACCTGCAATCGTTGCAATAAATAATAAAATTGAAGTTTCAAATAAAGTAAGTTGTGCAAGAGTTGCATAAACTGAAATTAAAGAAAAAAATGCAGCATGAATTACTCCAGTGAAAAAAGAACTAAAAGTTCCAAGAGGAGAGATTTGATAAAGTTCTTTAATACTAATTGTTTCAATTTTTTTAAATTTTGGAGCTGGTCTTTTTGTTAATAATATTGGAACAAGCGCTAAAGATAAAAGTATAGATACTAAAATAAAAGGTTCATAGGCTTTTGGTTCACTCAAGTTAAGTAACAACATTCCAACTGCAAGACCAAAATAAATTATCATCATGTATGCAGATAATAATTGACCTCTATTCTTATTTGTTGCCCTATCATTTAACCAACTTTCAGTAACAACATAACAGCTAACTAAACTGATACCTGTTATAAATCTACTAACTGTCCACATAAATGGATTTACATAAACTACAGCAAGTAATGCACTAAGTGATGCAAGGGATGCAAATGCTGCAAACACTCTAATGTGTCCTACCTTAGATACAAAATTTGGAGTTGTTCTAGAACCTATAAAGTAACCAACATAATATCCTGACATGAAAATTCCTGTAGTAAAAACACTAAAGTCTTCAAGTACAGACCTAATACCCATTATCTGCATTTGTAATCCATGAGCTATCATCATGGTTCCAATACCTATAAATAGGGCCCAGGATTTTTTTACTTCTTTTTGCATTTCTAAATTTTAAGTATTAATAAATTGCGGGCTAAGTAGTTTTGGTTTGTGTTTTTTTTATGGCTAGGAATGAGTGAATAGCTATAGTTAAAATGATTACCACCCCTCCCTGAATTGTCTCCATTGATGGTTGTTCTTTAACAACCATCCACACCCAAATAGGTCCTAAAACTGTCTCCATTAGAAAGAATAGATTTACCTCAGCTCCTGTTATGTATCTTGGAGCTAGTGTTACCAACACAAAAGGAATGGCCACACAAAGGATACCCATTGCTGGAATGATATAAATATCATTGTCTTTTAGCTCAAATGTATCAATAAAGAATAAAGCAACTAATGCTACGACCAGTTTACCTATCACAGCTGAAGGAACCAGATTAAGCCTTTTTCCAGCTCTGATAATAGTAGCTCCTGCAGCAAGACCACATGCTGTAATAAATCCTAAAACATCACCAAAAATATTTCCTAATTTGACCGAGTCGTAAAATATATAAAGAACACTTAAAAACGTAATTGCTATAGCAACCAAAGTATTTCTATCTGGTTTTTCTTTTAAAAATATTGCCCCAAAAATAGCTGACAACATTGGTGCAAGTGCGATCATAACAAGTGTGTTTGCAACGTTTGTATTTTGAATTGATAATACAAAAGTAATGTTGGTTATAGAAAATGTAACAATGTAAGCAACACCATAGATAGAATTGCCATAAAGCAATTTAAAGAAATTTGACTTATAAATTATTAACATTCCAACAAACACAGTTACAAATGGAATGATCCCTCTATAAAAAACTAATCCCCAAGTATCAACATTTGAAAGTCTAATAAATAAACTATCAGGAGTGATAAACATCACTGCAACAAAAGCCATTAAAGAACCTTTTTGCTGATCAGTTAAATTATTCATGCTTTTAATTCTTTCCAAAAAGTTTTTGCTAAGTTTATTCCAGATAAATCAAAAAAAGTTTTAAGTCCTGTAGGAGAAGTAACATTGATATCTCCATTTAATTTTTGATCTATAAAATCAATCCCTGCAAAATAAATATTTTCTTTTTTCAAATCATTTGCAATTAATTTTGAAATTTTGTTTTCTTGCTTGGTTAAATTGATATTAATTGGTTTAGCACCTTTACTCATATTACTTAAATAAGATCCTTTTTTAGGAACTCTAGAAATTGCACCACAAACTTTTCCATTAATTATAAAAACTCTTTTGTCTCCTTTATTAATTTTAGGTAAAAATTTTTGACACATAATATGATCATGCTTTTTAATAAATTTATTTATAAGTTTTGAATTAAATTTATTTAATAAGTGAATATCATTACCACTATAACTATGAATAGGTTTGATGATTACTTTCTTATGTTTTTTAATAAAATTTTTGATTTCATTTATATCCTGAGAAAAAAGTGTATCAGGCATATATTTCAAATATTTTGCTGAATATAACTTTTCAGAAATATTTCTTATAGATGTTGGGTTATTGATTATTTTAACTTTATTTTTAATAAAATCTAAAATGTAAGTCGTTGAAATATATTCTAAGTTAAATGGGGGATCTTGACGGATTAAAATAAACTTACACTTTGTAAGGTCTAAAGTTTGTTTTTTAATGATTTTATAAAATTTTTTGTTTTGATAATTGAACTTAATGAAGAAGCCTTTAGCTAAAACTTTTTTGTTAATTATTGATAGATCTTTTGGATCGTAATAAAAAATTTTATATTTGTTTTGAATTTCGTTAGCTAAAAAAACACTAGTATCTGTTATAGGGTTTAAGGTAGAGGGATGATTTCCTTGAACAGCTACAATTCTATTTGTCATATAATTCTTCTAAATTTTCATCTTTAGAAAATTTACTAATCATATGATCTGCATTTGTAGTCTTATTATCAACTACATTTTGCAAGTGATTTAAGAAGATAGTTTCGTTATTTCCTTTTTTGCTAATGATATCTCTTTTCTCTAATCCTTTTCTAGAAATGTCCAGAAGAGCAGAAGTCCAATACAATAAGTCTTTACCCATTAATTGAGTATTAAATCCTTTTTGGGGAGCTTCTAAATAAGCATTGATTATTTTATCTGTTTCCCATGAAGAGACTAATTCGTATGCTTCATCTAAATTTCCATACAACATCCCAATATTAAAAGCTGGTCCAGCACATAGGCAATCCCAACCACAGGTATCCATTGATCTAAGCTCAATATATTTCTTCAATCTATTTTCTGTAAAGATTGTACTTAAGTGCGTTGTAAGATCAGATTCTGTTGGAAGTCTATTTCCTATTTCTTCAATTTTTCCATCCATGAAATCCTTAAATGTATATTTTTTCCCTGAAATATAATGATCATTATGTTGAATGAATAAAATTTGAAAGTTCATTACAAATTCTGCATATTTATTGAAATCTAAATTATCAAAAAATAATTTAGGCAAACCTCCTCTAGAAGTACTTTGCCAAACTTTAGATCTATAGGATAAATACTTGCTATTCTTTTTTTCAACGATTGATGAATTTGCAAATAGTGCAATTGAAATTGGAACAATAGAATTAGCTAATTTAAATTTTTTAACAAAATCCTCTTCCGAATTGTAATCAATATTTAATTGTGTTCCACAAGTTCGATACATCATATCTAAACTAAGCTCTCCACCTAATGGCATATCTTTTGTCATCAGTTCATAACGTTGCTTAGGATTGTTTGGGATATCTTCTAATTTTGAAATAGGATCAAAGCCAGCACTAACTATTTTGATATCTAATTTTTTTGTTACTTGTTTTAATTCAAATAAATAATCTTGAGATTCTGCGCACGCTTCATGCATATGGTTTAACTTGTCACCTGATAATTCAATCTGATTACCAGGCTCTAATGTAATATTTTTACCACCTTTATTAAGACCAATAATATTTTCTTTTTCAAAAACAGGATTCCAGCCAAACTCGGTTAAGGCTGTAAACATTTCTTTTACTTTTGGATAATCAATTCTTTTGTTTTCTTTGGTGTCGAACAAAAATTTTTCGTGTTCAATTCCAATTTTAAAATATTTTGTTTCTTTAATACCTGACTGAAAATATTCTATAATTTGCTCTTTAGTTTTAATCATGGGCTTTAATTAGTGATTTATAAATGAATTTAAAGGTAATAATAAGGTTCTTTTGAGAATATTTTCCTTATTAATGGCGTAAAATCCTCTAAAGACATACTTTTATACTCAGGATCAAATGAACACTGATCATATTTTTCGCAAAAATCTATCGTGTCCTGGTAGTATTTGTGATCTTTAAATTTGTCTCTTGCATTTCTATCACCACCTAAATGATGAGCACTATAATAAGTTTGAAAAAGACCATGATGAAGAATGATCCAATAAGTTCTTTCAGAAACGTAAGGTCTTAAAATAGAAGCAGCATATTGTGAATGATTCATTGGTGCAAGATCATCTCCTATGTCATGTAATAAAGTTGCAACAACCATCTCATTATTTTCATTATTTTTAAATGCTCTTGTTGCAGCTTGTAAAGAATGTTCTAATCTTGTGATTTTATATCCTTCTAGCGTTGTAGTTTGCTTCGATAAATAATTAATAATTCTATCTGCTGTTTGTCTTTCAAAATTTTTTTCAAATTTTTCTAGTAGCTCATAATCCTCTTTGGAGCCATTTTTCATTTCAGTAAAATTTACTGTTTTCATATTTTAATTATTAGATGCTGTACTTAATAAAGAAAGTTGAGTTATTTTATTATCACCCAATTCATCAACAGGTTTAACTGGGTAATCACCAGTAAAATAATGATCTGTTAATTGAGGATATGTCTCATTTCTCTTGTCAAAACCAATTGCTCTATACAATCCATCAACAGATAAAAATTTAATTGATTTTGCTTCTATATATTCACAGATTTCATCGTTAGTTTTATTTGCTGCTAATAATTCTTTTTTAGTTGGAGTATCTACACCATAAAAATCTGGATATCTGATCTCTGGACAAGCAATTCTAACATGGACTTCTTTTGCACCTGCATCATATAGCATTTTTACAATCTTATAAGAGGTAGTTCCTCTAACAAGTGAGTCATCAATTAAAATAATTTTTTTATCTTTAATCGTGCTTTGATTTGCATTTAATTTTAATTTTACACCTAAGCTCCTAATTTGCTGACTAGGTTCAATAAAGGTTCTTCCAACATAATGGTTTCTAATCAAACCATGCTCAAAATTCATTTTTAAATGTTGTGCAAATCCAAGTGCTGCAGCATTACCAGAATCTGGAACAGGAACTACAATATCAGCTTCAACATCATTTTCTTTTGCAAGTTCTTTTCCTAAATTTTTTCTGTGCTCATAAGCTGTTTTGTTATCAAGTAAACTATCTGGTCTTGCAAAATAAATATACTCAAAGACACATGGTCTTACCTTTTTAGGAGGGAAGGGCTTAATACTAGTTAGTTCATCATTTTCTATTAACACTATTTCACCGTTTTCTACTTCTCTAATAAATTTTGCACCAATGATATCTAATGCACAAGTTTCAGAGGTCAGCACATAGCTATTTCCTAGTTTTCCTATGATCAAAGGTCTAATTCCATATGGATCTCTTACGCCTATCAAAGATTTTTGGGTCATCATTACCAATGCGTATCCTCCTTGGATTTGAAATATTGCATCAATAACTTTATCAATTGTTTTTGATCTTTTAGATTTAGCAATTAGCTGAACTATGGTCTCTGTGTCAGAAGTAGTATAAAAAATAGCTCCTTCTTCTACGAGTTTATTTCTTAAAGATATTGAATTTGTTAAGTTTCCGTTATGAGATACTCCAATTCCACCTGCGTTAGTATCTGCAAAAAAAGGCTGGATATTTCTTAAAATATTATTACCGGTTGTACTGTATCGATTATGTCCAATAGCATAATTACCTTTGAGGTTTTTTAAAACTTTTTCTTTATTGAAATTATCTCCAACTAATCCAAATCTTTTTTCTGAGTAATATTTTTCTCCATCAAAAGTAACAATTCCACAACCTTCTTGACCTCTATGTTGAAGTGCGTGTAAACCTAAAGCTGTTAACGCTGATGCATCTTTAGCATTACTAATGCCAAAAACTCCACACTCCTCTTTTAATTTTGGATCAAATATCTTCAATTTTTTCTTTAGATTCTTGATATGTTTTTTCATTAGGGAATTCTTTTATCAGATAATTACTACCTTTTTCTAAATATGGAAAGGTGTATGATTTATCCAAATTTATTGGCCATTTATCGTAGTTATAAACAATATGCACACCTGAAAATATACAAACAGAAATAATATATGCTTTTACAAACCCAAAAAAGAATCCAAAGGTAGTGTCTAAGCCTCCTATACCGGTATATTTTACAGCTTTACTGATACCTTTGTTAACTAATAAGACTAAAAAGATAACAACTATAAATATTGCAATTCCAAGACCTATATCGAGAACATATTCGTTGTCTATTATATCCTCTACATAAGGTTTTATACGTGGAAATAAAATTAGAGTAATAACATAGGCTAGGAGCCATTTTGCCATTGAAAGGATGCTTAAGACAAACCCTTTTCTATAACAACTTGTTAAAGACCATAGGGTTATTGCGATATAGATTAAATCAATAATAGAGGATGCTTCATAAAAATCTTTAAGAGCATCTACCATTAGGCACTTTTACCAAAGGGTTTAACCACTAATATCAATACTGGTAGCAAAGTTAACACTGATATCATTGCAAGCAGCATTGCAAGACCTGTAAACATTCCAAAATAAATTGTAGGTATAAATTTAGACAATACTAAAATTGAAAAACCAAAAACAATGGTGATTGAGGTATTTAAAATTGCAATCCCAACTGTTGAGTGACATGTTTTTAAAGTTTTGTTGTAATCTTTTAGTTTGCTAAATTCTTCCTTGAACCTGTAAATATAGTGAATACTATTATCAACAGCTATACCAATTGTAATTGCAGCTATTGTGATAGTCATCATATCCAATGGTATTCCTAACAAACCAATAATTCCCAAAATAAAGAATGCAGCTATAAAATTCGGTACAACACCAATTAATGAAAGTTTTATATTTCTAAATAAAATAACAAACATTGAGAAAATACCAATCATAACCAAACCAAGTGTTAAAATTTGTGATTTAAACAAGCTTTGTAACAAATTATTAAATAATATTAAAACCCCAGCTAATTGGTAATCATCTTTTTCTAAACCTAATTCATTTTCTAGATCAAAATTAATTTTATTAATTAAGTCATTTCTTCTTAAATTTTCTTGCGAGTCTATAATTCTAAGACTAACTCGAGCTTCATTATTTTCTATTGATAGATATGGATCAATTATTTCTGTTTTTATACTTTCAGGTATTTTGGAATACAATACTCCCATCTCTAAAGTACCAAGTGGATTATTGTTATTCAGTTGTGTTGCAACATCAATAATTGATGAAAAAGATAAAACTTTACCAACTTGTGGAAGACTATCTAGGTAATTATGAACAGATGTAATTCTATCTATTTTATCTTTAGTAAACCAATACTTTTCATCATTAGCATCTTCTTCATTTCCCCAATCTTCAAATTCATCATCATCTTCTAATTTGTTTTCTTCTTTTTTAGGAAATTTTAAAATTACCTCTAAAGGAGTTGTTCCACCAAGTTGTTCATCAATTAACTTCATTCCTTTGTAAATTTCAGTGTTTTTATCAAAATAATTTATAAAGCTGTTTTCAACTTCTAGCTTACTTATACCAATCACACTTAAGACAATAATAATTCCAGTTGTAGAAAAAATTGTAAATTTATAATTTAAAGAAATCGAACCAAGTATCGATGTAATTTTAGAATCTTGTTCTTTTTTCAAAGACACATTTCCATTTGAAGTAAAATTTAAAAGAGTAGGTAGCAAAGTAAAAGTTATTATAAATGATGTGATCAAACCAAAAGTCATCATCCATCCAAAATCAATAATAGGTTTTATTTCACTAAAGATTAAAGATAAGAAAGCCAAAATTGTTGTTAAAACTGTATACAATATAGGCCAAAACATTTTACTTGTTGTTAAGGAAATGATTTCAAAGTTATTTTTGGATGGGAAATTTTTTTTAAGCTGAAGAAATCTTGTGCTCATGTGAATATTCATCGCCATTGTAAGAATTAGCATTAAGGCAATAAAGTTTGATGATATAACAGTTACTTTCCACCCAATTAATCCAAGCAGACCCATCATAATAATTACAGAGAAAAAACAACTACTAATAGGAACAATAATCCAAATTAGATTTCTAAACACAAACCAAAGAGTTGCTATAATAAATAACAAAACTCCAATACCAAATACAATGATGTCACTTTTGATAAAAGTCATCATATCATCTGCAATCATTGGAATTCCACCTAAGTAAATTTTTCCAACGTCTCCATAACTTTGAATTACTTGTCTTATCTCTAAAATATTTTGGTGATTTTGTTTTTTGATTTGATCTTTATAATTTTCAATTTCTTCTCTAGATTTATTTTCAATATCTTCTAATTGTTTATTTTGTTTGATATTTACAATAATTCCACTTGTCTTACCATCTTCACTAATTACAAAATTTCTAAAGACAGGACTGTTTAAAATTTCACTAAAACCTCTTTCTCTATCTACCTCCTCATCTTTTAAAGTTTTGAAGCTTTCTAATCTTTCTTGAAGTGGTGCATCTGAATTATTTAAAAGTGGTATATCTAAAAGTGTAATAACACTATGAACCCAATCTAAACTTTGAATTTTGTATTTAAGACTTAATAGATTATTTATGGAGGAATCTGTCACCATTCCTTCATTAGGAGTGTATGTAAGAATTAAAAATTCCTTAGACCCATATCTTTCTGAAATTTCCTGTAAATATGCTAAATCTGGGTCTCCATCAATTAGCAAGGTTTCCGATGAAGCATCTAACCTGAAATCTTTAGAAAAATAACCAAAACTTAAAATGGAAATTAGCAATAGTATAAATACTGCCTTAGGGTTCTTTAAAACTAAGTTTTGATACATTTGAGCCAACATTAGCTCTTTTATATTGGAAATTAATTAGTTTGAGTATCTTTAAATTTGGTGAATCTTTCTTCAAACTCAAGTGTTACATTACCAATTGGACCGTGTCGTTGTTTCCCAATAATAATTTGAGCTAAGTGTGCCACCTCATTCATCTTAGCTTGCCATTCAGCATGTTCAACAGTTGCTTCTCTTGGTTCTTTTCTAGATAGATAATATCCTTCTCTATAAACAAACATGACAACATCCGCATCTTGTTCAATTGAACCTGATTCTCTTAAGTCTGATAATTGCGGTTTATGATCATCTCTTTGTTCTACTTGTCTTGATAACTGTGATAGCGCAACAACTGGAACTGCAAGCTCTTTTGCAATTGCTTTTAGTCCTTGTGTAATTTGAGAAATCTCCTGAACTCTACCATCTTTGTTGTAAGTTGTTCCTCTCATTAGCTGAATATAATCAACCACAATCATATCTAATCCAAATAGTCTTTTAATTCGTCTTGCTCTATTACTTAGTGCTGCAATGCTAATAGCTGGTGTTTCATCAATATAAAGTGGAAGTTCAGATATATTTTTTGAAGTTTCTAGAAATTTATCAAATTGATCATCAGAAATTCTTCCTCTCCTTATATCATTTGAACTTATTCTTGCTTGTTCTGAGATAATACGAGTTGAAAGCTGCTCAGATGACATTTCTAGAGAGAAAAAAGCTATAGAAGATTTTTTACCACTATCTTGTAATTTTTGCGCTGCATTGAATGCAATATTAGTTGCAAGTGAAGTTTTACCCATTGATGGACGACCTGCAATGATGATTAAATCAGATTGGTGTAAACCGCCAAGTTTATCATCTAAATCTCTAAGACCTGTTGGAACCCCAACAATTCCTTCTTCATTTTTATATGCAGCTGAAGCCATCTCTATAGTTTGTTTCATGGCATCATCAAACTTTATAAGAGAAGAACTAAAAGATCCCTTTTCTGCTAAATCAAATAATTGTCTCTCAGAATTTTCAATTATGGTTTGACCATTTGTATCAAGGTCATTTAATTTTGCACTATCAATTGTCTCTTCAGAAATTTTTATCAACTCTCGTCTTACAAACATATCGTATATAATTTTTGAATATTCTACTGCTTGTCTTACAGATGTAGAGAATTTAGTTACTTTTACTAAATACTCTGGAACATTAATGTCATCTTTTTCATCTTCAAAATAATTTTTTAAAGTGATGGGATTAGCAAGCATACCTTTGTAGATAAGGCTTTCGATTGCCTCAAATATCTTTTGATGCATAGGATCATAAAAATTAATTGATGAAATAATTGTATTAACCTCATCGAATATATCATTGCTAACCAGTATCGAACCAATTACAGACTGTTCTGCCTCAATATTATTTGGTAATTCTTTGAATTTATCTTTAACAATACTTAAATTATTTTCCATAAGTTAAAATTTATAGAAAAATTTTAGTATTTAAATTTTAATTTTTAGCTGTTGAAAAGAATGTATAATTATTGAATTGTATCAGCTGATTCAACGTTGATAACTATTTCAGCATCAACTTCAGAGTGTAAAGAAATTTTAACCTTGAATTTTCCTAAAGACTTAATTTCTTTAACTGGTTGTATCATTGATGGTTTGATATCAATTTTATTTTCTTCTTGAATAAGTTTTGAAATTTCAGTTGGTTTCACTGAACCATAAAGTTCTTTATTTTCAGTACTTAATTTTTGAACTGAGTACTCTTTGTTATTGATTTGTTCTGCAATTTTAGAAGCTTCTTGTTTTTTTTCGCTATCTTTTTTAGATAAATCAGCTTTTATTTTTTCAACTTCTTTGATATTTTCTTTAGATGCATATAGAGCTTTTTTGTTAGCTATTAAAAAATTTCTCGCAAAACCTCTCTTCACATCTATCACCTCACCAATAGATCCAATTCTTTTAACGTTTTCTAATAAAATAACTTTCATTATATTAAAGCTAGGTTTCTTGCTCTTTTAATTGATAAAGATAACTCTCTTTGTTTCTTTTGAGATACATTTGTAATTCTCGAAGGTAAAATTTTACCATTTTCAGAAACATATCTTTTCAAAAGTTTGATATTTTTATAATCAACTTTAGGAGCACCTTTTACAGAAAGTGGGCAAGTTTTTTTAAATTTATATTTGTTTGGTTGAAAAATACTTAACTTTGCAAAATTACTTTGTTTACCTTTTCTATTTCCACTTTGTCTTTTTGGCATTAGTTTTTAGCACTTTCTTTGTTTTCACTTTCTTCCTTTTTTCCAAAGTAGTTAGTGTCTAAATCAAATTCTTTAACTCTAACAGTTAGATATCTTAATAATTTTTTATCTATAGCTTCATTTTTTTCTAACTCTTCAACTACTTTACCTTTACCTTTAATTTTAAAGTGAATGTAGCTTCCTTTTTTATTTTTCTTAATAAGATAAGAAAGGTTTAGAAGGCCCCAGTTTTCAGTTTTTACAACTTCACCTTCATTTTTTTCAACAATTTTTGAATATTTTTCAGTTAACTGCTTTAACTCACTTGGAGATGTATCTTGTCTAGCTATAATAGTATGTTCGTATAAGTTCATTTATGTTCTTTAATAAAAAGTGAGGATATACTATTATAAAAGTTCAATTACAATAGATAAAAACACAAAATTAGTAATATTTTTATATGTTTTCAGTAATATTCCCAGGTCAAGGATCTCAAATAGTTGGAATGGGAAAGGGGTTTTATGACAAATTTGAGCTTGTGAAAAGCCTATTTAAACAGGCTGATGAAACATTAAATTATTCAATTTCAAAGCTGATATTAGAAGGGCCTAAAGAAGAGCTAGATTTAACAGCAAACACTCAACCAGCAATTTTTTTAATAAGCTATTCAATATTTAACGTTGTTAAAAAAGAATTTAATATTGATTTAAATAAAGCAAAGTATTTTGCTGGACATTCTTTAGGTGAGTATTCTGCTTTATCTTGCGCTGGATATTTAAATTTTGCAGAAACGTTAAAAATTTTAAGAATCAGAGGAGATGCTATGCAAAATTCTGTGCCGAAGGGTGAGGGTGGTATGGTTGCAGTACTTGGATCAACTGTTGAAGTAATAGAAAAAATATTAAAAGATAATGAGTCCAAATTTATAGCACAAATAGCGAATGATAATTCAGAAGGGCAAATAGTTTTGAGTGGAAAAACTCAAAATTTAGTTAAGTTAATTGAAGTATTAAAAGAAAATTCAATTAAAAATATAAAACTTCCTGTTAGTGCTCCTTTTCACTGCAGCCTTATGAGTAAAGCAACACAGATTATGACAGAAGAATTAAACAAAATTGTATTTTCAGATGGGAGCAATAAGTTGATATCAAATGTAACAGCTGAAGCAGTTTCAAATTCTGAAGATTTGAAATCACTTTTAATAAAACAAATTGAAAATAGAGTAAGATGGAGAGAAAGTGTTATAAATATGATAGATAATAATGTTGATCATTTTATAGAAATAGGACCTGGCAAAGTTTTATCAGGTTTGGTAAAGAGGATTAATAGAAACGTAAAAATTGATACTATAAACAATCAAGAAGATATTAAAAATTTAAAAATATGAATGATTTAAAAGATAAAAATATAATTGTTACAGGTGCTTCTGGAGGCATAGGAAATTCAATAGTTAAAAAATTAAATGAAAGTGGTGCAAATATTTTAGCCTCAGGAACAAGAATTGAAAAACTTGAAGAATTAAAAAAAGAATTTGAAAAAATAAATATTTTAAAGTTTGATATATCTCAAAGTGAAAAAATTGAAGAGTTTATTGAAAATGCAACAAGAGAACTGGGTGGTAGTTTAGATTGTATCGTTAATAATGCAGGTGTTACACAAGATAACCTGGCAATCAGAATGAGTTTGGATGAATGGAAAAAAGTAATTGATATTAATTTAACGTCAACATTTTTGATGAGTAAATTCGCTATAAAAAAAATGTTAAAAAATAAATCTGGAAAAATAGTTAATATTACCTCTGTTGTTGGACATACAGGAAATTTAGGTCAAACTAACTATACTGCATCAAAAGCTGGAATCGTGGCAATGTCAAAAAGTTTAGCGATAGAGTATGCCAAGAAGAATATTAATGTTAATTGTATATCACCAGGATTTATTAAAACCGCTATGACAGATAAGATAGATGAAAAATTTAAAGAAACAATTGTATCAAAAATACCATCTGCACGTCTTGGAGAGCCAGATGATATTGCTAATGCTGTAGGTTTTTTATGTTCAAATCAATCAAGCTATATAAATGGCGAAACCCTTCATGTTAATGGTGGCATGTATATGGCTTGACAAAATAGCGTTTTAAACTATTAACGAAATATAACAAAAAGAATCAATATGTCAGAAGACGTTTCAAGCAAAGTAAAAAAAATTGTAGCAGATCACCTAGGTATAGATGAAGCTAAGGTAACTGAAGAATCTAGTTTTATAGATGATTTAGGAGCAGATAGCTTAGATACGGTTGAGTTAGTGATGGCTTTTGAAGAAGAATTTGGATCTGAAATTTCAGATAGCGAAGCAGAGAAAATTTTAACTGTCGGAGACGCAGTTAAGTTTATCGAAGGAAAAGCAAACTAAATAAATAATGCCTTCGCTCAACGATGGCATAATGATAATATTATCTTCTCCCTCTGGAGCAGGTAAAACTACATTAGTTAAAAAATTATCTGAACTAGATAATTTTGAGATCTCAATATCACATACAACAAGAAGTCCCAGACCTAACGAAATAATAAATAAAGATTATTTTTTTGTTAAAGAAGAGGAATTTAAAAGGTTGATAAATAATGAAGAGTTTCTCGAATACGCAAAAGTTTTTAATCATTACTATGGGACAACAAGAACACCAGTAATAGATAAATTAAACAAAAACAAAAACGTGTTATTTGATATTGATTGGCAAGGAGCCGATCAAATTAAAAATAAAAAATTAGATTATAAGTTAATTACATTTTTTATTTTACCACCCAGTAAAGAAATTTTATTTCAGAGATTATCTATTAGACATTCTGCAGATAAATTAATTGCCGAAGAAAGAATCAAGCAGTTTGAAAGAGACGTGTTGCATTGGATAAATTATGATTATGTAGTTATTAATGATGATTTAGATACTTGTTTTTTAAAAATAAAAAATTTAATTGAGGCAGAAATGAATGATGGTTCAAAAGATTATGATATAAATTTTATCAGAAATCATGTTGAAAAATTAACTTAGTAATTTCTCATACTCTTTTGTTAATAAATAATACGTTTCTGCACTTAAATTCTGAGGTCTTAAAGCAGGATTAATTTTTAGTTTGTCTAAAATATTTTGATTTCCATTAAAAATTTGATTGAAGGGTTTTTTAAGCATTTTTCTTCGTTGATTAAAAAATGTTCTCGTTATTAATTCTAAATTCTTTGAATTTATCTCATAAAATTTATTTTTTGGAGAAAAAATTAGTAAAGAACTGTCAACTTTTGGTTTCGGTGTAAAAGATCCCGGTTTAATGTCACAAATTTTTTTTATATTTAGTTTCCAATTACTTAGAATAGACAATCTCCCATAATTTGATGTATTAAATTTAGCTACAATTCTATCTGCAACTTCTTTTTGAAACATTAATATCAAATTATCAAACCAACAATTTTTATTGAAACTAATTATCCACTTAATTAGAATTTCTGTTGATATATTGTAAGGTAAATTCCCAAATACAATTATTTTTTCTTTTGATAAAGTGTTTTCATTAAATTTAAGTATATCTTCATTGAATATAGTAATCTGATCTTTAAAATTGTTTTTTAATTGTATTACTAAATCATTATCTTTTTCAACTACATAAACTTTTTTTGGTTTATGATTTAAGATAGATAGAGTTAAGCTTCCAGTCCCAGGTCCAACTTCTAAAATAATTTTATTTTCTATATTAACTAAATTTACAATTTTATTAATTATATTTTTATCAAT
This sequence comes from Candidatus Pelagibacter sp., assembly GCF_965262185.1. Classification (GTDB taxonomy): domain Bacteria; phylum Pseudomonadota; class Alphaproteobacteria; order Pelagibacterales; family Pelagibacteraceae; genus Pelagibacter. The sequence continues at coordinate 440,577 of NZ_OZ253498.1, read as the reverse complement.
TAGAAAATTTTGTCCTAAACTTTTTTTTGCTTTAATCACTTAATAATCTAGAAATCTGATACAATTTAATAAACTTTTTGTGTTTGATTTTCTTTTGCCCATCATATTTTCATTTGGTCCATGATCAGGTGAAACTCTTATAAAAGGCAGTCCAACAGTTAAATTAATTGCATCGTATTCAAATAAAGTTTTTATAGGTGTTAACACTTGGTCATGATACATTCCCACAATCAGATTATATCTTTTTCTGTTTGTTTTAGTAAAAATAGTATCAGCAGATAGTGGACCTTCTATATTGATTTTTGATTTTTTTAAACTTTTTACTGCTGGTAAAATAATTTTTTTATCTTCATTAAATTTATCAATGCTTTCACAATGTGGATTTAGTCCAGTTATAGCAATTTTAGCTTTTTTCTTAAAATAACTTTTCCAAAATTTATCAATAATTTTAATTTTTTTTATTATTTTTAGTTTATTAATCTTTTTTACTACATATTTTAATGGCTCATGTGTAATTATAGGACTTACAGATAATTCTTTATTAAAAATAATCATAGCAAAATTTTTTATTTTTGATTTTTGAGCTAAATATTCTGTTATCCCTATGTATTGATTGGATAAAAATTTTTCTTTAGAAATTGGACCATTAATTAATTTGTTGCTTATACCACTTTTCATAATTTTTAAACCAAGATCAAATGAATCATTAATGTATTTATTTGAATTAGATGAAATTTTTTGAAAAGCTTTACTTTGATTATAGTCTACATCAATTAAATTTATTTTTTTTAGATTACAATTCTTTAAATTAATCCTATTTTTTCCAATTTGATTAATTAAAATTTTTTCTTTTAAAAATTTTGCCTGTTTAAATAATATTTTTTTTGAACAAATTAAAACTAGAGGACTTTTAAATTTATTTTTTTTTATTATTTTTAAAAAAATTTCTATAAAAACACTATTTGGTTCACCTGCTATAATTACTATAGGTTTATATTTCATTTATTTCCATATCTTTTTTTATTCTATTAAAGTATAGTTTTGAAAATTGATTGTATTGATAGTTTTTAGATTCCCTGATAATTTTTTTCAATTCTTTATCGATATTATTTTTTAATTGAGTGGTTTTTATATTGTTAACTTGAAGAATTAAAAAACCTCCCGGAACAGTTATTGGTTTGGTAAATTTATTTTTCTCTAAAGAATTAAGAATATTATTTATATTATTATTTAAAGATTTTTCATTAATCCAATCTAATTTACCGCCTATATTTGCTGTTTCGGAAATACTATACTTCAATGCCGCATTACCAAAACCTTTATCATTAATTGTTTGTGAGATTTCTTTAAATTTTTGTTCAAGATTTTGATTTGGCTGAACTTCAAATAAAATTTCAGACAATAAATATGATTTAGTATTTTTTTTAATATTTCTTCTCAATTGTTCCGTATCAATTTTTATTTTATTTGAAAATTTAGCAATAATTAACTCATTCCAAAGTGCTTCATTTTGAATTTTATTTAATACATTGTCATAACTTACCTGATTTAATTGAAGATATTGTTTAAAAACCTCTAATTCTGTAAATCCAATTTTATTATAAATATTTTTTATTAATTGCATCAACAAATCTTCAGGCACAATTGGATTTTTAAAATTTTTTATAATTTCAATTTCTTTAATTTTATCTTTAACCAATGATTTTTTTGAAATTTCAATTATTTCATTTTTATTAAGCTTTTTTAGATTTGGATTTAAGGCTGTAAGATAATTTATTTCATTTTTTAGATCTATACTTGTTAGAATTTGATTTTCAATTTTATAAATTATTTTATTTTCAAAACTTTTTAGATTTGAATTAAAAAATAAAATATTAATTAAAAAAATAATAAATATTATTTTTTTTGATGTTCTATTTTCCATATTTATCTCGTTCATATAATTTTCTTTCATAAGTTGTAAGTGGTATGAAGGTAATTGATAAAAACAAATTTTCAGAGGGAACTAAATCATCATCTTTATAAAAAGTTCTATCATAAACAACACCTGCTGTTAAACAGTCGTTTTTATATTCATAGGTTAAATTATAATATTCTGTTAGCGAAATATTTTTATTTCTTTTTGTTGAAAAAGAAATTGAATTTTTGTCATTAAAATTATAGGAAGTTGTATTTGAAATTAAATGACTTGATCCTAGATCACCTCTTTCTTCAACATATCCAAAATCAGTTACAAAATTATTTATTGATATTTTTGTATTTAGGCTGTGCGATTCAAAAGTACTTATACTATTATCAATTGAAAAATCATAACTTATCTCAAAGTTATCATAGAGATTGTTTGTTAATGATCCAAATAGGTTTGAATTTTTTTTATTTATAGTTGAACTTGTGGGTATTCTATCTTCATAAGAGTCTCTAAATACTGTGGCAAGTTTAAATTCAAGAAATTTATCTTTTTCAATTGTATTTTTATCTGAAACATATTCTTTGTTTATTTTTGTTTCTTCAACATCGTATTTGTAATCAATTCCCAATGTAAATGATTTACCTGTTTCAAAAGAGTTACTTAATCCAAGTCTATTTGTATTAAAGATGTTTGATACTGATAATTTCCTATTACTATCCCTATTATCTTTCATATTATTTGAAGGATTCATTCTAAAAGAAATTTTTGGTGTTAAAATTTCTTCACTTAGATCATTAATTTTGATTAATGGAAAACTTGTTGTTGTTTCAAAAAAACTCATGAGATCTATTGTTGGTGAAGATTTTAAAGTTGAGTCATTTTTTGAGACTAAATTTGAATTTTTTAAATAAAAAGCAAAATTACTCTGTAGTCCATAATTAGTGTAATAGTTTATTGAGCTATAGTTTAAATCATTTGCAATAGTTGTTGTTAGATTATTTGTATTTTTTAAATCATTACTCCCTGATGATGCAAAATTTAAAGTGCCATTAATATTTTCAATATCTACATTTTTATTAAAAGTATAAGATGGAAAAATGTATTGATATCTATCACTATGTTTTGTACCTAAAGATTCAAAAACTTGAAAATTTGTTGATAAATCATAATTATCATTTTCAAAATTAAAATTTAGTTGAGAATGCATTAAATTTTTATTGTTTGGCATTACAGGACTTGAAATTAAATTGTTTTGGAATACTTTTAAATAAGTATCATCATTTACTCTTTCAATTTTTAAATCCAAGTTACTATTTTCAAAATTTTCAAAATTTAATTTCTTCTGATAATTTAAAAATAAATGATTAACATTTTTTCTTTTACCAGTTGTTGAAGATTTGTAGTTTTTCAATAAAGCAAAATCCGTTATTAGGGAAGAGCTTTTATTCTCTTGACGATATTCATTTTGAAAAATTATTTTTTTATCGTCAAAAAAAGTTGGATTAAATGTATAGTCTCTATTCTCTCCTAAAGTTTTGAAATAAGGAACATACAGTGAATCACCTAAGATATTGGAGCTATTAAATTGTGGTCGTAAAAATCCAGTCCTTCTTTCAACTGTAGGATCAGGGTGAAAAAATTTTGGAAAATAAAAAACTGGAATATCATATACCTTAAATATTGCATCGTTGTAAATTATGTCTTTTTTCACTTTGTCATGAGTTATTTTTTTCGCATAAATACTCCAAGGTGGACAATCATCAGTAATTTTGCAGCTAGTAAAAATTCCTTTTTTAACAATTGTAAACTCATTATCACCACGAGATGAGACCCCATATAATCTTGGATCTTGCTCATCATCATCAAATATATTTTTATGAACTTTGACTTTGGTATCTTTAGCTACAAAACTTTGCTTATTTAAGTCAAAAAAACCATCTGAAAAAAAATATTTATCAATTTTATCTGTTTCAATCTCTACATACAGATTTATATTTTTTCCTTTAAGAAATTTTTTATCAATTCGATAATCAAAACTTTCAGCTTCGTAAAAGTTACCATTCCTATCTCTAATTGAAGAAACATGTTTTGATAAAAGTTGATTAATTTTTTTATTATATCTTATATTTTTAGATATAAATTCATATCTCTCTTCTATAATTGCAGAAGTTTTGCCTTCTGTAAAAACTACTTCATCATTTTTGAGGTAGGTGGCTTTATTAGAAAAAATTTCAGTATTTTTTTCTTTATCTAGAAATTTAACATTCTCATCTGCAATTAAGATATTTTGTATTTTATCAAATTTAAAATTAGATGCCGTAATAATATTGTTTTCATTTATCGCTTTTGAATTGCCTTCTGTAAAAACTACTTCATCATTTTTGAGGTAGGTGGCTTTATTAGAAAAAATTTCAGTATTTTTTTCTTTATCTTTTAACATTCTCATCTGCAATTAAGATATTTTGTATTTTATCAAATTTAAAATTAGATGCCGTAATAATATTGTTTTCATTTATCGCTTTTGAATTGCCTTCTGTAAAAACTACTTCATCATTTTTGAGGTAGGTGGCTTTATTAGAAAAAATTTCAGTATTTTTTTCTTTATCTAGAAATTTAACATTCTCATCTGCAATTAAGATATTTTGTATTTTATCAAATTTAAAATTAGATGCCGTAATAATATTGTTTTCATTTATCGCTTTTGAATTGCCTTCTGTAAAAACTACTTCATCATTTTTGAGGTAGGTGGCTTTATTAGAAAAAATTTCAGTATTTTTTTCTTTATCTAGAAATTTAACATTCTCATCTGCAATTAAGATATTTTGTATTTTATCAAATTTAAAATTAGATGCCGTAATAATATTGTTTTCATTTATCGCTTTTGAATTGCCTTCTGTAAAAACTACTTCATCATTTTTGAGGTAGGTGGCTTTATTAGAAAAAATAATTAAATCATTATTTTTATTTAACATTTTTACATTTCCAGAAACATTTAGAATATTTGTATTTTTATTATAAATGAAGTTTTGTCCAAATATTTCATATCCATCATTAGTTTGCGCTTTTCCACCCTTAGTTCCTACGATTAAATTTCCATTTTTAGTTATTTCAATTTCTGTAATATTAAATACAAAATCTTCTGCTGCTATCGAGTATGTGGCATTCTTAATAAAAATAAAAAAAATTAATATGTATTTTAAATAATTATTTTTCATTAATTTTAATTAACATTAAAAAATTGATTAAACTTAAAAATATTATAGGTGTCAAAACAGAAACTATTATATGTAATTTTTCTGTTGTGCCCAACACGTTAAAAAAATTTGTAAGATAGTAAAAAGCTACTGAAAAAAACAAACCAATTACAATTTTCAGAGTATTGCTTTTAAAATGTTTCGTATTAAACATTACTATGCTTGAAAGTACAGTCATTAACATAAAATAAATGGGAAAAGTTAATAATTTATTAATTTGTAAATCTACTTCTACAAGTGAATAGTTAAGCATTTTGTAATTGTTTCTTAAGTCAATTAATTTTAAAATTGACAATGAAGATAAATTAGAAAATAATGATTCTATTCTTTTAAGATTAAAATTTGAATCAAACTCAAATAATTTAATTTTTTTACTAGTATTGTTTTCAATTACAGTAGCATTGTATATCAGCCATTTATTTTTTTTAATATCAATTTTGTTACTTATAATATTTCTTATAGGTTTAAATTCTTTATCAAAGGTTGAAATGAATGTTTCCTCCAAAAAATTATTTTTAATTTTAGAAGAATTAATAATACTTATTTGATTTCCAACTATATCTTTAATCCATAAACCATTCTTATTAATTACAGCTAAATAGGATTTATCATTTGAATATTGATTTTTAATTTCTATATAATACTTTTGTAGATTTGAGGAAAAACTGTAGTATAAAATTATTATTAGTAAACCTAACACAAAACTTAAAGTACTTAAAATGTAAATTAAATTAATATTTTTTAAACCAGAATATTTAAAAATATTTATTTCATCATTATTAAAAAGTTTAATAAAAAAAAATTGTGTTGCTATTAAAAAAATAAATGGAAACATTTCAAATATAATTGAAGGAGTTCCCATTAAGGACAGGTATAAAGGATAAAATGAACTTACATCTTTATTGCTAAAAAATTCAATTTCTTTCAAAATATTTAATATAAAAACTAAACTTAGCATTACTAAAAAAATATTTATGAAAGATTTTAAAAAAGAAAAAGTAATGAATTTAATGTAAATTTTCATGTTATATTTTTATATTTACTTGATCTAAAAAAATAAAATATAGAGCCATAAATTAACAAAACAGTAATGATCGGTATTAATATTAAAATAATATTATATACAATTGAATTACGAACAAAGCCTAGAGAGCTTTCAGAAACAGTTATTATACAAATTCCAAATAAAAATATTAGTATTTTTTTTTTGTTATAGTTAATGCTCTCCTTAGAATTTAATAAATTAATTGATGAAATTAAAATAAGCAATGGTAAGTAAAAAGGTAAAATTATCCTTTTGAATAATTCTTTATAGACTTCTCTAGGATTGTTGATATTACAATTTGATAACTGCTTATTACTTTTATAATATACGTTTTGAATACATTTTAAAAGATTTTTAGTTGAGTGCTCTTGAAGCTTACGATACGAGATGGAGTGAGAGTCTACATCTGCTAAACTAAAATCTGACTTTGAGAACTCAAAATTAGTAATTTTATTTTTGTTGCTATTTAAATTATGACCATCATATAAAACTAATATTTTTTTTTTACCTTTATTCTCAAAAATTCCTTTTTTAGCATAAATAATTTGAAATTTATTATTTGAAGTTTTTTTTTTTATATAAATGTTTATAAATTCTTCATCTGAATTTTTATCTTCTGCATATATTGTTAAGTCTTTTAAATTATCATTAAATTTTTTTGGTTTAATTAATCCTTCAAAATAATCTACATTAGAATTTCTAATTAAATTTCTAGAAATTTCCTCAGATTTAGGCACTATAGTGGTTAATAGAATGATTTGAATAATTAGGACAAAAAAAGAAAATATTAAAAAAAAATTTATTAAATTCATTTTATTTATTCCATGATTCCAATAAATTATTAGCTCATTGTTTGTTTCATAATTTATAAAAATATATGAAAAGCTAAAAAAAATACAAAATGGAATAACTTTACTTAATATTTTGGGAAAATTTAAAAGTGAGTAATTTAGATAAATATTATAATTTCTGCCATCTTCAATCATAATATCAAGAAAATTTACTGCCTGAAATACCCAAATTATTGAGGCAATACCTAATAAGCTAATTAAAAAAAAACGTAAACAATCAAATAGTATTTTTCTAAAAATTATTTTTTTCATTGAAATATGCTATATTTACTCATATATAGCACTCATCTCCAGCAGAGTGAATTTAAATTTTATGACAGTCTTAGTATCTTATAAAAATATTTCTAAAACGAATTCTTCTAACATTGTTTTTTTTGTTGATGAAAAATTCAATATTTCTAACATAAAAAATTATATTTCTAGATCAGAATTTTCTTTCATTTCTGACCTGATCAAGTCAAAAAAGCTTACAAAAAAAATTTTATATTTTGATATAAGCTCCAAAAGACAAATTATATTAGTATCTTCATCGGGCAAAATTAAATCCTCAGAAGCTGAAAATTTAGGAGCAGAATTTTATAATATATTTAAAACATCAACTCAAAAAGAATTTATTATAAACTCAGACTCAGTAACAAACAATCTTATTAATTTTTTAGGATATTTTCTATTAGGTATACAATTAAAATCTTATTCATTCGATAAGTATAAATCAAAAAAAAATCAAAAAAAAATTAATATCACTATTACAGGTAAAAAAATACCTTCATTAAAGGACCAAAATAAATTTAAAGCTATTAAGGAAGGTACCTTTTATGCCAGAGATCTAGTTTCTGAGCCTGGGAATATTTTGCATCCTGATGAATATGTAAAAAGAATTAGAGCTCTTAAGAAGGAAGGCTTACAAATAAAAGTTTACGATGAAAAAAAATTGAAAAAATTAGGTATGAATACTTTATTAGGTGTAGGTCAAGGAAGTATTAGAGGTTCTTATCTAGTAACAATAGAATGGAAAGGTTTGAAAGATAATTCTAAGCCTTTAGCTTTTGTAGGTAAGGGAGTTTGTTTTGATACCGGAGGTATTTCACTTAAACCAGCTAAATTTATGGAAGACATGACTTATGACATGGCTGGTTCCGCTGTTGTTGTAGGTTTGATGAAAAGTTTAGCTCTAAGAAAAGCAAAAGTTAATGCAGTAGGTGTTGTGGGATTGGTTGAAAATATGCCTGGTGGAAATGCTCAAAGACCAGGAGATATTGTTAAATCTTACAGTGGAAAAACTGTAGAAATTTTAAATACTGATGCCGAAGGTAGACTTGTATTAGCAGACGCTCTTACCTATACAGAGGAAAAATTTAAACCTAAATTTATAATTGATTTAGCTACCCTTACAGGTGCAATTATTGTTTCACTTGGATCAGAATATGCAGGTTTATTTTCAAATAATGATAAATTATCAAATGAATTAATTGAAGCAGGAGAGAAAGTTGAGGAAAAAGTTTGGAGAATGCCTCTAAATAAAAACTTTGATAAATTAATTGATTCAAAAAATGCAGATATGCAAAATATTAATTATGTGGGTGGAGCAGGCTCAACAACTGCAGCCCAATTTTTACAAAGATTTATTTTAAATAAAACACCATGGGCTCACTTAGATATAGCAGGTATGGCTTTCTCTAAATATGGAGGTGCATTAAACTCAGGTGGAGCTACAGGTTATGGAGTAAGATTATTAAATAAACTAATAGAGGATAAATATGAGTAATATCGAACAAACTTTATCAATTATAAAACCTGATGCAGTTGAGAGAAATCTTGAGAATGAGATTAAAGAAATGTTTAAAAACAATGGTTTTTCAATTTTAAAAGAAAAAAAAATTAAAATTGAAAAATCTGAGGCAGAGAATTTTTATAAAGTTCATGAAACAAAGCCATTTTACAACGATTTATGTGAATACCTATCTTCAGGTCCGATAGTAGTAATGGTGCTTGAAAAAGAAAACGCTGTTTTAGGAAATAGAGAATTGATGGGTGCAACAAATCCTAAAGATGCTGAAGAAGGCACAATTAGAAAGAAATATGGTATTTCAATTGATAAAAACTCTGTTCATGGATCTGACAGTGTTGAAAATGCTAAAATTGAAATTGATTTCTTTTTTAAAGACTAAAAATTTTCAAAATAGCTTTTGGATATAATTTATGCTCTTGAGCTAAAATTTTTTTAGCAAGACTATGTGGAGTCTCTTTTTTTAAAATTTTTACACTTTTTTGAAGAATTATTTTTCCAGAGTCTAATTTTGAATTTACAAAATGTACAGTACATCCTGAGTATTTATCTTTATTTTCTATAGCTCTTTGATGAGTATTTAAGCCTTTATATTTTGGTAATAGGGAGGGGTGAATATTTAAAATTTTACCTTTAAAATTTTTAATAAAATTTTTTGAAAGTATTTTCATAAATCCTGCCAAGCAAACTAACTCAATTTTATTTTTGTTAAGTTCATTAATTATTTTTTTTTCAGCAATTTCTTTATTTTTGAAATTAATTATTTTTTTTTTAATTTTAAAAATGGCTCCATATTTCAAGCCTTTAGCTAACTTATTATTAGTAATAATTAGGTTAATAGAAATAGGCGATTTATTTAATTTAGAAAACTTAATTAGTGATTTTAAATTACTACCTGTTCCAGAGATAAATACTGCAGTTTTTATTTTATTTGTTCCAGTTGATAGAACCATATAATTTTACTTTATTTTTACCACTTATAATTTTTCCAATTACATATGGTTTGTAATTTTTAGGAAAATAACTTTGAACTTTGTTCAAGTTTTTTTTATTAATAATTAAGCAAAAACCAACACCACAGTTAAATGTTTTTAACATTTCAGGTTCTGATATGCCATTCTTTCTAAGCCAATTAAAAATTTTTAAAGTTTTAATTTTATTTAAATCAATATCAGCTACCATATTCTCAGGTATAATTCTTTTGATGTTATCAGCCAGCCCTCCTCCTGTAACATTCGCACAACCATTAATAAGATTTTTTGAAATTAGATTGACTATTTCTTTCACATATATTTTTGTTGGTTTCAAAAGTTCTGATTTTAAAAATTTATTTTTATTTATATTAATTTTTTTTTTATTTATTAAATACCTTACAAGTGAGAATCCATTTGAATGTAATCCACTAGATGGAATTGCTAATATTATATTATTTTTTTTGATTTTATTTTTATTTAAGATTTTATTTTTACCAACAACACCAACAGCAAAACCTGCTATATCAAATTTACTTTTTGAATAAGTACCAGGCATCTCCGCTGTTTCTCCACCCACAAGTTCACAATCTGATAGTTTACAGCCCTTAACTATTCCTTTAATAATCGATTTAAGTTTAATTAAATCAATCTTGTTTATTGAAATGTAATCTAAAAAAAGCAACGGTTTTGCACCTTGGACAATTAAATCGTTCACACTCATAGCCACAAGATCAATACCAATTGTATCAAATTTATTTAATGTATTAGCTATTTCAATTTTGGTTCCAACTCCATCTGTACATGCAACTATTTGAGGATGTTTAATATTAACTGGAATATTAGAAATAGAGCCAAAACCTCCAATATTAGAAAACTTTTTTTTGCCCTTTTTTTTTGATGATACTGATGAAATGAAATTTACAAACTTGTCGGCCGCTTTAATGTTAACACCACTTTTTTTATAGGTAAATTTTTTATTATTCATTACAATATTTTATGAGGTGTTTTTTAAATTTTATTAAACTCAGAACTTTATATAATTTTTTTCTATTCCTTGCTTTATTAAATATTTTTTTTTCCACAGAAAATAGTGTTGCAAAAACATTTTCTATAAAAGAAATTGAAATTTCATCACCATTTAACGCCTCATTTGATAAAAATATGATAATAAATCATGGTTTTGTAGAAGCGTATGAAGAACTTGTCTTAACCATCGTTCAAAGTAAAGATCAAAAAAAACTTCAAAAAATACCAGCTAAAGAAATCAAAAGTTTAGTTGAAACTTTTTCGATTGTTCAGGAAAGTTTTATTAACGAAACATATAATCTTATTTTAAATGTAGAATTTAATAAAAGAAGTTTTTTTGAATTATTAGAAAAAAAAAATGTTTTTCCGTCATCTGTTATTAAAAAAGATTTATTTTTTTTCCCAATAGAAGTGGATGAGGAAAAAAGTGAAATATTTCTTTTCTCCGAAAGTCAATTATCCAAAAATTGGAATTTAAAAAAAGAAAAATATCATCAATTAAATTATATTTTACCAAACGAAGATATTGATGACTATAATTTAATAAAAAAAAATTTTAACAATATAGAAGATTTTGATTTTAAAGAAATTTCAAGAAAATATAATTTTGAAGATTTTATTATAATGATTGTTTTTAAAAATAATGAAGAAATTCGAGTTCTCAATCAAATTGTATTTAACAATATCCAAAATTTAAAAAATTTTAAATTTAAAAACATCAGTTTAGAAAATTCAGGAGATCTAGAAAAATTCATAAATCAACAAAAAATGGTTTTTGAAGATTATTGGAAATTAAAAAACATAATAAATACATCAATTAAATTAGATTTGACTATCTCAGTTGATAATAGCAATATAATTAAAATCGATCAGTTTGAAGAAACACTTTTAAACATAGAATTGGTTAATAAATTCAATATATTTAAATTTGATAATAAAAAAAATATTTACAAAGTAATCTTTAATGGTACCCGAGATCAGTTCTTAGATGTGATGAAAGATTATGATTATTTTTTTGAAATTAAAAATAAAATTTGGGTATTAAAATGAAATCTTTAAATCAAGAAATTTTAAAATTTGATTATGATCAAAACTTTCAAGATCAGGATTTTTATGTTTCAAAATCCAATGAGTTTTCATTTTTATTATTGAATAGCTGGCCTAAATGGGAAAAAAATTTCATAAACTTAATTGGTGAAAAATTTTCTGGCAAATCCCATTTAATTAATATTTTTTTACATAAATTTAACGGTATTAAAATAAATGCAGCTAATATTAGCAATGAATATTTAAAAAAAATTAAAATTTATGAAAATATAATTATTGAAGATTTAAATCAAAATATTGATGAAAAGTTATTATTTACTTTTTTGAATAACATAGAACAAGATAACAAATATTTAATTGTTACTTCAACAAAACCAATTGTTGATTATTCTTTCAAATTAAATGATTTAAATTCTAGAGCTAAAAATTTTATTTTATCAAAGATTGAAAAACCTGAGGATAATTTATTATATGCCTTAATATTAAAAAATCTTTCTGATCGTCAGATATCAATTGATAAGAAATTAATAGATTTCATTATAAAAAGAATAGATAGATCCTATGGCAAAATATCTGAATTCATATATAAGATCGACGAAATTAGTTTAAAAAGGAAAAAACCAATCGATTTTAAAATTATTAAAGAAGCTTTAGGAGATTAATTGAGTAAATATAGAACACATACTTGTAACGAATTAAGAAAAGATGACGTTGGTAAAAAAGTATTTCTTTCAGGTTGGATCAATAAAAAACGAGATCATGGTAACTTATTATTCATAGATTTAAGAGATAATTATGGTGTCACACAATGTATTATTGATAAGGATAGTAAAAATTTCACAAACTTAGAAAAAATTCAATTAGAAACTGTAGTTAAAATAGAAGGTAAGGTTGTAGCTAGATCTGAAGATACAATTAACAAAGAAATAGGCACAGGAGAGATTGAAGTAACAATTAATACTTACGAAGAACTAGGTTCTTGTAAAGAATTGCCAATGCCAGTTTTCAGTGATCAAGAATATGCTGAGGAAATAAGATTAAAATATAGATTTTTGGATTTAAGGAGAAAAAAAATACATGAAAATATAATATTAAGATCAAAAGTTATTTCACACATTAGAAATGAAATGATTAAATTAGGTTTTTTGGAATTTCAAACACCAATACTAACATCCTCTAGTCCTGAGGGCGCTAGAGATTTTTTAGTTCCAAGTAGATTAAATCCAGGGAAGTTTTATGCGTTACCACAAGCGCCACAACAATTTAAACAACTAATTATGGTATCTGGTTTTGATAAATATTTTCAAATAGCCCCTTGCTTTAGGGATGAGGATGCAAGAGCTGACAGAAGTCCAGGTGAATTTTATCAACTAGATTTAGAAATGTCTTTTGTAGAACAAGAAGATGTTTTTAATGTTGTTGAAAAATTAATGGTTAATACTTTTAAAACATTTTCTAATAAAAAATTATTAAACGATAAGTTTCCAAGAATTTCTTACAAAGATGTAATGCTAAAGTATGGAAGTGATAAACCTGATTTAAGAAATCCACTAATAATAAATGATATTACTGAAATATTTACAAGAGAAGATGTATCTTTTGAAATTTTTAAAAAGTTAGTAAAATCTGGTTCAAGAGTAAGATGTATAATAACAAAAAATACAAAAAATAAACCAAGAAGCTTTTTTGACAATATTGATAAATGGGCTAAAGAACAGGGTGCTTCTGGTTTAGCCTATTTCACATTTGAAAAGGATACTGAGTTATCAGGCAAGGGACCAATAGGGAAATTTTTTTCTAAAGAAGCATTACTGGAAATAATGAATTTAACTAATGCAGAAGTAGGGGATAGTATTTTTCTAGCTTGTGGTAAGCAAAATGAATTAGAAAAAATAACTTCCCAGGCAAGAAACAAAATTGCAGAAGATTTAGATTTAATAAATGAAGATGTTTTTGCGTTTTGTTGGATAGTTGATTATCCTATGTTTGAAAGAGATGAAGTTACCAATAAAATTGAATTTAGTCATAATCCGTTTTCTATGCCACAAGGAGATTTGACAGAAAAAGAATTTGAAAATCCTTTGGAATTATTAGCTTATCAATACGATATTGTTTGTAATGGTATTGAATTATCTTCTGGTGCTATAAGAAATCATAAACCCGAACTTATGTATAAGTTATTTTCTATAGCTGGATACGATAAGCAGCAAGTAGATGAAAAATTTAGCGGTATGATAAATGCATTAAGTTACGGCGCTCCACCTCACGGAGGTATTGCTCCAGGAATAGATAGAATTGTTATGTTGTTAGCTAATGAAAAGAATATTAGAGAAGTAACAATGTTTCCAATGAACCAAAATGCTCAGGATTTGATGATGAATGCTCCATCAGAAGTTAACCCAGAACAGTTAAAAGAATTAAACTTGTCTTTAAAAAATAAGAAATAAAGTTATTTCTTACCTTTAAGACTTATTTTAACATCAGATAAATCAACTAAATTTTTTTTATAATTATTTCTAACAAATCCTTTACTGGTAATATCCTTTACAATTTTTAATAATTGATTTTGATCATCATTTTCTTGATCATTTGAATCGTTTCCACCAATTGCAGGAGTATGTGCAAGATCCTCTCTATTTTGATAAGATATAGCTAACTCTCTAAAAATATAATCTAAAATAGAAGTAGCACTCAATATTCTATCATTTCCATGAACTTTACCTGATGGTTCAAATTTTGTTCCCACAAAAGCACTTATAAATTCATCTAATGGAACTCCATATTGAAGACCTAAAGATACTGCTATAGCAAAGTTGTTCATTAATGCCTTAACTAACTCTCCTTCTTTACTTGTATCGATAAATATTTCTCCAATTTTTCCATCCTCATATTCACCTGTATGAAGATAAACTTTATGATCTCCAATTGTAGCTTTTTGGATATAGCCTTTTCGTCTGTCAGGCATACTAAATCTTTTTCCACCTTTTTCTGAGGTTTTATTTAAGTTTTGAACAACTGTTTCTTTACTTATAGAATTTTCTCTTGTACTTTGTGATACAATTTCGATTTTTTTATTTTCAACTACTTTTTTATTATTTGGATCTAAACTTTTAGTTTTTCTATTATCCAATTTGACATCTAAAACTTCGAATTTGCCATCGTCTCTTTTTTCTAAGTTTTTAAGCTCTGTTTCATTAATATCATCCAAGTAATGATTCACCTTAAAGGTACAAGTGTAATAAGTTTCTACAAGATATTTTGCCATTTTACCTCAGTTTAAAATTAGTTTGAAAATAGATTCTTTTAATTTATATACTTATTCAAATTTTAGTCTAATTTAATTTTTACAATTTTTAATTGAAATAAAAATAAAATAACATGTTGACACTTATTAAAAAAATTTTCACTTGGTGGAATCAAGATACTTTTGGCACAAGATTGAAAACAATTTTTTTTGGAAAACTTGCTGGTACAGATCAGTTTGGAAATAAATATTATGAAGACAAAAAAGGAAAAAGATGGGTAATATATTCTGATGTTATTGATGCATCAAAAATTCCAGTTGAGTGGTACTCTTGGATGCATTTTACACCTAACAAAATAGAAAAAAAACATGAGCTAGAAAAATATGAATGGCAGAAACCTCATCAATCCAACCTAACAGGAACTGAAGAGGCTTATTATCCAAACAAAAATAAAGATGGTGTTAAAAAAAAATATACTAGTTGGAAAGAATAGTTTTTTTATTTATTTACTAATCTTTTTTTTTATATTTATATCTATTTCATATTCTAAAAGTCAACTTGAAGGTTCTTTTACTGAAATTAAAATTTTAGATAAAATTAGTTCTAAAAATACCTCATTGAAACTTAAAAATGGTCAGTTACTAAAATTTAAAGACTTATCAATTCAAAGTTTAAAATGTAAAAATTCTGAATTTGATGACAATCCAGAAATTACCGCTTATATACAAGTCAGAGATTTATCAAATCAAAACAATGATGAAGTTTTTGTTTTTAATGGATGGATGTTTTCCTCTAGCCCTTCAATAACTCCGTTTGATCATCCAATTTATGATGTATGGTTAGTAAAATGCTATTAAACTATAGTATCTTTATCTAGCCAGCTAACATTAAAATCTGAATTGATAAATTTTTTATGATTTAACAATTTTTTGTGAAGTGGAATAGTAGTTGTAATACCTTCAATTACAAATTCATCTAAAGACCTATTCATTCTTTGAATAGCTTCTGTTCTATTTCGTCCATGACATATTAATTTACAAACCATACTGTCATAATATGGGGTAACTTTATATCCTTGAAATATAGCTCCATCTACTCTTGTTCTAAATCCAGATGGTTGGTGGCACATGCTTATAACTCCAGGAGATGGTTGAAAATTTTTACTAGCATCTTCTGCGTTTATTCTGCATTCAATAGCATGACCTCTTGGGTTTATATCGCTTTGATTTAGTGCTGTTTCCTCAGAAAATGCTATCCAAATTTGTTCTTTAATAATATCTACTCCAGTTACCATTTCTGTAACAGGGTGTTCCACTTGAACTCTTGTATTCATTTCCAGAAAATAAAACTTTCCATCTTCATAGATAAACTCGACTGTTCCAGCACCCATGTATCCAATTTTAGAGACCATATTTACAGTTTTTTCAAAAAGATCTTTTCTAATTTCATCATTCAAAACAGGACTAGGAGTTTCCTCAATAAGTTTTTGGTGTCTTCTTTGAACGGAACAATCTCTTTCGTGCAAATGCACAACTCTGTTTTTTCCTGCGAGTATTTGAACTTCTATATGTCTTGGATTTTGAAAGAATTTCTCAATATATACCTCATCGTTTCCAAAGTATTTTTGTGCCTCTGATTTGGCTGTGGAAAACAAAGTTTCAAATTCTTCCTCTTTATGTACTATTTTCATACCTTTTCCACCTCCTCCACCTGAGGCTTTAATTAGAACAGGAAAACCAATTTTATTACAAAGATCTTTTGCTTCATTAATATTTCTAACACCACCTTCAGATCCTTCAATAACAGGTAAACCATTTTCTTTAGCTATTCTTTTGGCTTGAATTTTATCTCCCATCATTTCAATGTGTTTAGAAGATGCACCAATAAATTTAATTTTATTTTCCTCTAAAATTTTAGCAAAGTTTGCATTTTCTGATAAGAAACCATATCCTGGATGAACAGCATCTGAATTAGTCAGTTCTATTGCAGACATTAATGCAGGAATATTTAAATAACTGTTTGCTGGTTGATGAGAACCTATACAGACACTTTCATCTGCCATTCTTACATGCATGCTTTCTCTATCAACGTCTGAATGGACAGCTACAGTTGCAATACCCCATTCTTTGCATGCTCTAATAATTCTAACTGCAATTTCCCCACGGTTTGCAATTAAAATTTTTTTAAACATTAATTATTCTAAGATAATGATTGTTTGACCAAACTCAACTGGCTGACCATCTTCGACACAAATTTCTTTGACCACACCATCATGTGTAGAGGGCACGTGGTTCATTGTCTTCATTGCTTCAACAATCATTATTGTGTCACCTTTTTTAATTTTTTTACCAACTACAACAAATTTTTTTGCTCCAGGTTCTGGTGCATGATAAGCAGTTCCAATTATGGGAGATGTAATTTTTGTTCCAGATTTAATATTTTCAGTAGATTGAGAATCAATAGTTGAATTTGAATTACTTATAGTTGCTGGAATTGTTTGATTGCTAATTGATACGTTATTTTTTGAAACTTTTATTTTAGTATCTTTTTCAGTAATTTCTATTTCAGTTAAATTAAACTCATCTAAATAATTACTGAGTTCTTTAATTATGTTTTTATCTATTTTCATTTTTGTAGAAGCTTTTGTATTGAAATTATGGCCAAAATATATCCTTCGGTACCTAATCCAAAAATTCCGCCTGTTGCAACTCCACTAATAAGCGATTTATGTCTGAATTCTTCTCTTTTATATATATTTGATATATGCATTTCAATTATTGGTTTCCTAAACAATTCAAGTGCATCTCTTATTGCAACTGAAGTATGTGTAAATGCAGCAGCATTAATGAT
The DNA here is from genome assembly GCF_965262185.1 of Candidatus Pelagibacter sp. Taxonomy (GTDB): domain Bacteria; phylum Pseudomonadota; class Alphaproteobacteria; order Pelagibacterales; family Pelagibacteraceae; genus Pelagibacter. The sequence goes on along the minus strand of NZ_OZ253498.1, from coordinate 422,590 downwards.
CATGCCATCATAATTTTTTCTTGCATCTTGAATTTTATTTACTAAATCTCCCTCTAAATTTGATTGGATAAATTCACAGTCTAGCCCAATTTCTTTTGATTTTTTTAAACAATTTTCTTTAAGTTGCTCATAGTTGTCAGATCCATATTGTGATTGTTCTCTTTCTCCTAATAGATTAAGATTTGGACCATTAATAATAATTATTTTATTATTCATTCAGCTTTTATATACGATGAAAAAAATAAAAATCAAAGTAAATGGTAAAAACAGATCAATTTCTGAAATATATAAACTTTCAGATTTAATAAAACACCTTAAAATTCCTATGAAAAAAGTAGCAATTGAACTTAATGAAGAAATAATAGATAAAAAAAATGTTAACAAAATTAAATTAAAACAAAACGACAAAATTGAGATTGTTCATTTTATAGGAGGAGGGTAGTATGAAAAAAGATAATCTCATTATTGCTAAAAAAAAATTTAAATCTAGATTAATTGTTGGCACTGGAAAGTATAAAACTATGTCTGAATGTGCCAAAGCTATCAAATTGTCAGGAGCAGAGATAGTAACTGTTGCAGTTAGAAGAGTAAATATTTCTGATAAGAACAAACCTTTGTTAATGGATTATATAGATCCAAAAAAGATTACCTATTTACCTAACACAGCGGGTTGTTTTAATTCTAAAGAAGCTCTTAGAACTTTGAGATTGGCAAGAGAAATAGGTGGGTGGAAATTAGTTAAATTAGAAGTTTTAGGAGATAAGGAAAATTTATTTCCAGATATGATTGAAACTTTAGAGTCCACTGAAGTTCTTACCAAAGAAGGATTTAAAGTTATGGTTTATTGTAACGATGATCCATTAATGGCAAAAAGATTAGAAAATGTTGGAGCTGCTGCGATAATGCCACTAGCAGCACCAATTGGATCAGGTTTAGGAATACAAAATAAAATTAATATTCAAATAATCAGGAAACAAACAAAACTTCCATTAATTATTGATGCAGGTCTTGGACAAGCTTCAGATGCCACAATTGCAATGGAACTGGGTTGTGATGGAGTATTGGTAAACACTGCAATTGCAAAAGCAAAAAAACCATTTGAAATGGCTCTAGCATTTAAAAATGCTGTTATTGCTGGAAGACAATCATACAACTCAGGAAGAATAGATAAAACCTTGATGGGGAATCCTTCCTCTCCTCTTAAGGGTATTATTTAGCCTATTTAAAAAATTTTTTTTTATAATTTTTTTTAATTTTCTTAACTTCTTTTTTTTGAGAAATCTTATCTTCTTTATTTTGGGTTTCTAGGTTTTTTAATTTCTCATAATGCTCAACAAGCTCAATAGTTTTTTTGGATTTGTTCTGAATGTTGATAATATATTCTGGAATTATCAGAGTGTTGTCACTGATTATATCAATTGTCATTTTATTCTTTTTTTCAAAGTAAGTTAAATCATTAACAAAATTTTCTTTTAGAAAATCTGAAATTTTTTCACAGACTTTTACTTCAACAAATTTTGCTTTATTAATTACAGCCTTTAATTCAACAATTTTTAATAATTTTTGAGCAAAAGACTCGTCTGTTAAAGTCACCTTCCATTTAACAGCACTCTCTCTCAATCTTTGCCTAGACATTTCTAAAAGGCCGAAATTACTTATTCTTCCAATTTGAATTCTTGCTCTATCAGATCTACATTTTTCCTTAAGCTTTCTTTCTACTAAACGTCGGTTGCCAAAACTTAGCATATCGATGAAGTCTATAATTATTAATCCTGATAAATCTCTTATTTTTATCTGTCTCGCAATTTCTTCTGCTGCTTCAATATTTGTGTCTAACGCTGTGCTCTCAACATTTTTACCTTTAATAGAGCTACCTGAGTTAATATCAATTGAAACAAGCGCTTCTGTAGGATTAATAACTAAATATCCTCCCGATTTGAGTTTAATTTCTGAGTCAAAAATTTGATTTAATTTTTGTTCAATATTTTCCTCAATAAATAATGGTGTTCTTCCTCTGTATTTTTTAACTTTTTTTACACTTGATGGCATCATTGTTTTCATAAAAGATTGGGCTTTTTTATAACCTTCATTTCCTTCAACAATAATTTGGTTAGTACTATCATCGTACATATCTCTTAGAGTTCTTTTAATTATTTCGCTTTCTTGATGAATTAAGGATGGAGCTATAGAATTAATTGCATTATCTTTTATCTGTCCCCAAGTATTAATTAAAGTTGTTAAGTCACTATTGATTTCATTTTTTGTTTTGTTGCTTCCTGCTGTTCTTACAATTAAACCCATCTCTTTAGGAATTTCAATTTCATTTAAAATAGTTCTAATTTTTTTTCTATCAGCGGGATTAAATATTTTTCTAGAAATGCCACCACCTTTAGGTGTGTTTGGCATTAACACTATGTATTTTCCTGCAATTGAAATAAATGTGCTTAATGCAGCTCCTTTTTGACCTCTCTCGTCTTTGATGACTTGGACAAGAATTACTTGATTAGGTTTTATCACTTCTTGAATTTTGTATCTTTTAAATTTGAATTTTTTTTCAGGTTTTTTTTCAGTTTTTTCCTCTGTATCTGAATTTTCTTTAGTCTCTACTTCCTCTTCATTAGATTCAACATCTTCAACTTTTTCCTCTATTAGATCATCTATTTCAAGTTTGCCCTCAGCAATATTTTCCTCTTCTTTTGCTTCAACTTGTTTTGAAAGTTCTTCTCTTGCTTTTTCTTCTTCTTCTTTGATTTTTTCTAGATCCGCTTTTGGTATTTGATAGTAATCTGACTGAATATCATTAAATGATAAAAATCCATGTCTTTCTCTTCCAAAGTCAACAAAGGCTGCCTGGAGCGAAGGTTCAATCCTGCTTATCTTACCTAAATATATATTATTTTTTATTAAATTGTTTTTTAAACCTTCGTACTCGTAGTCTTCAATATTTTCACCTGATTTAAGAACAACTCTAGTTTCATTTGGATGCGATGCATCGATGTATAAATTTTTTTCCATAATATGTTTATTGTTAAGTTCATTAATTTTTTTAGTAATAAATTTTGTTTATCTCTGATGCCTTATCTTTAACAAATTCCAAGATATAATGGAAATAAAATGAGTAAATTTTTCAAAAATATTCTGTTATTTTCCTCAACCATTTTAATATTATTGGGTATTTTAATATTTAGTATTTTATGGAAATACTCTAACGATATTCCAGATTATAAATTTCTCAAGAGTTATAAGCCACCAGTTTCAAGTAAAGTTTATTCAAGAAACGGAGAATTGGTTGCAGATTTTTCAAAAGAAAAAAGAGTTTTTGTTCCGTACAATGCTATACCAAAAAACGTAATTAACTCATTTTTATCTGCAGAAGATAAAAATTTCTTCTCTCACCCTGGTGTTGATGCAAAAGGTGTTGTAAGAGCGGTCATAAACAATATTTCAAATATAATGTCTTCTAAAAGACTAGAAGGTGCATCAACTATTACTCAACAAGTAGCAAAAAATTTTTTATTAACAAATGAAGTAAGTCTAAATAGAAAAATAAAAGAGGCAATTTTAGCATTTAGAATTGAGAGAGCATTATCCAAAGAAAGAATATTAGAACTTTATTTAAATCAAATTTATCTTGGTAGTGGAGCCTATGGTGTAGCTGCTGCAAGTTTGGAATATTTTGATAAATCTATAAGAGAACTTAATTATTCAGAAGCTGCTTTGCTAGCTGCTTTGCCTAAAGCTCCAAGTAAATACAACCCTTATAAAGATAAAGACTTAGCAAAACTTAGAAGAAATTTAGTTTTAAAAAATTTATATGAAAATAATTATATTACATCTGAATGGTTAGAAAAATTAAGTAATCAAGAAATTAAATTAAAGAAAAAACAAAAAATATACTTAGAGGATGCACAATATTATATTGAAGATGTTAGAAAGAATGTCATAGAAAGTTTGACTTATGACAAAGTTTATAAACAAGGTCTAAATATTAATACTCCAATAGATTTAGATTTACAAAAAATAGCAACTAATTCTTTAAGATCTGGATTAATTTCCTATGATCAGAGAAAAGGTTGGAGGGGAGCTTTAATTAACAAACCTTACAATTCAAATTGGCACAAAGATTTAGATAAATACAAACTTGAAAAATCAATTAATTGGAAATTAGCAATTGTAAAAAAATTAAACAAATTTTCAGCAATTATAGAAACGATTGATAAAGATGATGGTATCATTGAATATAAAGATATTTCTTGGACAAAAAAAGAGTTTAACCAATTATTAAAAATTGGTGACATAATTTATGTGAAACAAATAAAAGATAAAAAATATAGTTTACAACAATTACCAAAAATAAATGGAGGAATTGTTGTAATGGATCCTTATACGGGAAGAGTTTTGGCTCTTAATGGTGGTTTTAGTTTTAAAAAAAGTGAGTTTAATAGAGCAACACAAGCTAAAAGACAGCCAGGTTCTGCATTTAAACCTTTCATTTATGCTATTGCTTTAGAAAACAATTATACTCCTACATCATTAGTTTTGGATGCACCTTTAGTATTAGATCAAGGGGATGATTTAAAGTTATGGAAACCAGAAAATTATGGAAAAAAATTTTATGGTCCATCTACAATCAGAACTGGATTGGAGAAATCAAGAAATCTAATGACAGTTAGAATAGCTCAAGATTTAGGGTTAGATAAAATTATCGACTATTCTAAAAAACTTTCAATTTACGAAAATCCAGAGGAACTATTGTCAATTTCCTTAGGTTCTGCTGAAACTACTTTATTACAGCTTACATCTGCTTATTCTGTTTTTGTTAATGGAGGAAAACTTGTTGAACCTGTTTTGATTGACAGGATTCAAGATAGTGAGGGAAATACTATTTATAATAATGATAAGAGATCTTGTGTAAATTGTGATGCAATATCCTATCTTAGTGACGATTATCCTGAGTTAAAAAATAAATTTACACAAATTTTTTCTGAAGAAACTGCGTATCAAATGACGTCAATACTTGAAGGGGTGGTTCAAAGAGGAACCGCAAAAAAATTAAGAGATTTACAACTAAATATAGCAGGAAAAACTGGAACAACGAATAATAATACTGATACTTGGTTTATTGGTTTTACATCAAATTTATTGGTAGGTGTTTATGTAGGAATGGATAGTCCAACACCACTTGGTAAATTTGAAACAGGATCAAAAACGGCTCTGCCTATATTTAAAAATTTTATAAAAAATTCTGTTAAAAAGTCTGAGGCTAGACCATTTAAAGCTGCAAAAGATACAATTATGATGGTTGTGGATCCCTCAACAGGCCAAAAAGCTAAATTTACATCTAAAAATACAATAATTGAGGTTTTTAAAAAGAAAAATGTTGTAGATGGTAAAGTTCTTTATTCAAATTCTGATAGAATGGATATAAACAATATATTAAAGTTTTACTAATGGATAACAATTACCAAAATTACAAAGAAGAAATTAATAAAATTAATCAAAGAATTAAGGAGTATCTTTGAAAACAATAAAATTTACTCAAAACTTGAAAAATTAAATTCTCAAATGTTGGATGCCAATTTTTGGCAAGATAAAGATAATTCAAAAAAAGTTATAAAAGAGAAAAAACTCTACGAAGATTTAGTAAATTCTTTAAATCAGTCTATCCAAAAATTAAATGATTTTGATGATTTGAATGAGCTTGCTTTAGAGGAAAATAATCTGGCGGTTCAGGAAGAAACATTACAAAATATTAAAGATTTAAAAAAAGAAGTAAAAAAAAATGAAATCAAATGTTTTTTATCAGACGAAGCAGACTCATTAGATTGCTATATAGAAATACATGCAGGCGCTGGAGGCACGGAAAGTCAAGATTGGGCAGATATGTTGAGAAGGATGTATTTGAAATGGTCTGATAAAAAAAGTTTTACATCAAATTTAATTAGTGAGCACAAAGGAGATGAAGCTGGTATTAAATCAGCAACAATAAAAATTGAGGGTGATTACGTATTTGGCTGGTTGAAAAAAGAATCAGGCATTCATCGTTTGGTTAGAATTTCACCATTTGACTCAGGAGCAAGAAGGCACACAAGTTTTGCAAGTGTCTGGATTTACCCAGTAGTGGATGAAAATATAAATATTGAGATTTTAGAGAAAGATTTGAGAATAGATACTTATAGATCAAGTGGTGCTGGTGGACAGCATGTAAATACAACTGATAGCGCTGTAAGAATTACTCACATTCCATCGAAAATAGTGGTTCAATGTCAAAATGAGAGATCACAACATAAAAATAAAGAAACTTGTATGAATATGTTAAAAGCGAGATTGTACGATTTTGAAATTAAAAAAAGAGAAGAGGAGAACCAAAGTACAGAAAACAGTAAATCAGAAATTGGTTGGGGGCATCAAATAAGATCATATGTTTTGCAACCTTATAGATTGGTAAAAGACAACAGAACAAACTTTGAGAGCACTAGTCCAGATAAAGTTCTTGATGGAGAATTAGATGATTTTTTAGAACAATCTCTTTACAAAATTAAATGAAAATAAATATTTTTAAATACTTTTTAATATTTCTAGGATTTTTAATATCACTGATATTTTATTTAAGCATTGTTGGAATAGAAACAGACAAATTTAATCAGCAGATAAAAGACACAGTTGTTCAAAGTAATAAGAATTTGGATGTATCTTTAAAAAAAGTAAAATTAATTCTTGATCCTTTCAAATTTAAAATAAATGCAAAAACTGTTGGGGCAACAATCTATTACGCAAAAAGACCACTAGAGCTTGAATATATAAAAACTCAAGTATCACTTGATTCTATTTTTAAAAATAAATTAGTTTCCTCTAATTTTGAGGTGGTAACAAAGTCAATATTATTAAATGATTTTGTAAAATTTATAACAGCTACAAGTAACAAACCAGAATTATTAATTTTGGAAACTTTCATTAAAAAGGGACATGTAATTTTTGATCTAAATCTTAACTTAGATCAAAATGGAAAAATCAAAAATGATTATAAAATCAAAGGATTATTGAAAGATGGAAAGTTTAAATTTTTTAATGGATTAGATTTTAATAATATTAATTTTTTATTTAATATTGAAAAAGACAAGTATTTATTTGAAGATATTAAATTTGCATCAGATCAAATTGATTTTTCATCTAAATTATTAAAAGTTAACAAAAAAAATAATAGTCATTACATAGAAGGTAAAATTCAAAATTCTGAGTCAGTTTTATCGGATAAATTAATTAATTTATTAAATTTAAATTTAAATAACTTTAATTTAAAAAATACCAAGTTTAGTTCTAAGAATATTTTTAATTTTGAAATAACTAATAAGTTTAAATTAAATAATTTAAAAATAGACTCTGACATAAATTTTAAAAAAGTTATTTATGATAATAATTTAATTCCAAATTATTTTTCAAATCAAAATAGTGAAATCTTATTGGATAATCACAAATTAAAATTAATTTATGAAAACAAAGTTCTTTTAGCTAATGGTGAAGGTGAATTTAAGTTAGATAATAAATCAAATAAAATTGAATACACTTTTAAAAGAGATCAAAATAAGATTGAGTTTGAAACTAATTTAAATATTAAAAAAGGAACATTAAAAAACCAAAAAATTATCCAAGAATATTTTCCACTCACCAAGGATCAAATAAATATTGAAAATCATAAAATACAGTTAAAGTATAAAAACAAAGATTTTACCATCAAAGGTGAAGGTAAAGTAAAACTTAATAAAGATTTCGATTATATTAAATATTTCTACAACAAAAATGATAAGGATTTTGAATTTATATCTGATATTAATTTAAAAAGTGTTGATTTAAAAAATCAAGAATTCTTAAAACAATTTTTCCCATCTACTAAAAAATTTCTTAACCTTCAAAATCATAAACTCAATATCAAATTTAAAAATGATTTATTAACTCTTTCAGGTAACGGAAATATAAAAATTGATAAAAACTATGATGAAATAAATTACTTTGTTCTTAATGATAAAGGAAAAACCAATTTTGATTTAAAATTAATTTTAAATAAAACAGATTTTGAAATTAAAAATTTAAATTATAAAAAAAATATAAATGAAAAAACAAATTTAGCAGTTGCTGGAATATTAAAAAATTCAAAAAATTTAAATTTTGAAAATATAAGCATTACAGATAATGCAAATAAAATTAAGATTAATAATTTAATATTAGATAAAGATTATTTAATAGATAGATTTGATAAAATTGATTTAGATTATATTGATACTGAAAATAAAGATAATCAATTTATTATTCAAAGACAAAACGAAAACGATTACAAATTAAATGGATTATTCTTGAATGCTAATTCAATTGTAACAAATTTGCTTGAAAGTAAAAAAGAAAAAGAAAATAAAGTTTTTAAGAATAATTTTAATTTAAAAATAAATTTGAATGAAGTTTATATAGATGAAATTAATTTTGTTAAAAATTTACAAGGGTCAATTTTGATTAAAGATAATAAAGTTGTTGATGCAAATTTATCTGCAAATTTTGAAAATAATAAAAACATAGCTTTTTCTATTGAAACAACGGATAACGGCGAAAAAATAACTAAACTTTATTCATCTAAAGCAAAACCATTGGTGAAAAGATATAAATTTATAAAAGGATTTGATGAAGGCTACTTAGATTTTATATCGACAAAAATAAATGAAAAATCAGTATCAAATCTTAAAATTTACGACTTTAAGTTAAAAGAGGTACCAGTATTGACAAAACTTTTAACACTAGCTTCCCTACAAGGAATTGCTGATATTTTAACTGGAGAAGGAATAAGATTTGATGAGTTTGAAATGAAATTCAATAACCAAAAAAATCTTATGACAATAAATGAACTTTATGCAATTGGCCCAGCCATTTCGATATTAATGAGTGGTTATGTGGAAGAAGAAAAATTGATAAGTTTAAGAGGTACTTTGGTGCCAGCAACAACTATTAATAAAACAATAAGTAAAATTCCATTATTAGGTAAAATTTTAGTTGGTGATAAAACAGGAGAGGGCGTTTTTGGAGTAAGTTTTAAAATAAAAGGACCTCCAAAAGATCTTGAAACTACAGTAAACCCAATAAAAACATTAACTCCAAGATTTATAACTAGAACTCTTGAAAAAATTAAAAGAAACTAACTTAATTCAATTTTAATATGCCTTTTTTTACCTAAAGAAAGCTTTAAATAATTTTCTCTGAATAGCTCCTGATTAATAATAAATTTTTCATCTGAAATTACAGCATCATTAATCTTAATCGCTTTACCCTTAATTAATCTTCTTATCTCGCTTTTTGAATTTTCTGCTTTAGATAAAATTATTAAATCAATTATATTGACATTATTTTCCAATTGTTTTGTTTCAATTGTAACGCTAGGTAAGTTAGAGCCCAAAGAATTTCCAGAAAATGCTTCTTTTGCTGCTTGTTCAGAATTTTGAGCAGCATCTTCTCCATGTAACATGGCTGTGGCTTTGTTTGCTAACAATATTTTTAATTCATTAATATTTTTTTCCTCTAAAGTATTAATTTCGCTTATATCAATATCAGTAAACATTTTTAAAAATTTAATTACATCCCGGTCATCAACATTTCTCCAAAATTGCCAGTAGTCATAAGCTGATAAATATTTTTCGTCTAACCAAATAGCACCATTTTCAGTTTTTCCCATTTTTGCACCTGTGGCTAAAGTAATTAATGGTGTTGTTAATCCATATGTTTGGTTATTAGAGTATCTCTTAATAAGTTCAACACCATTTACAATGTTTCCCCATTGATCAGAACCACCTATTTGCAGAACACAATTTTCTTTTTTATTTAATTCTAAAAAATCATAGGCTTGGAGTATCATGTAATTAAATTCCATATAACTTAGTGATTGTTCTCTTTCCAATCTTAGCTTTACACTATCAAATGTAAGCATTCTATTAATGGTAAAATGTTTTCCTATATCTCTTAGAAAAGAGATATAATTTAAATTTTTAAGCCAGGTATAATTATTGACATAAATAGGTGAAGTTTTTGGATCGTCATTGTCTAGAAATTTTTTTAGGATATTTTGAATATTTTTAATATTTTTTTCAATTTCATTTTCATCTAAAATTTTTCTTGTTTTATCTTTTCCTGAGGGATCACCTATTCTTGTTGTTCCACCTCCTAACAATACAATTGGCTGATGTCCATTTTTTTGTAACAATCTCAAACACATAATTTGCAATAAACTACCAACATGCAAACTTTCAGCGGTGCAATCAAATCCTATATAAGCTTTAATTTTTTCTTTATCTAATAAATTAGATAAGTCATCTTCACTAGTACATTGATAGAAATATCCTCTATCTTTAAATTCTTTTAAAAATTTATTCATAAGACTATAGTTACTATATACAAATTTTTTTTAAAAATAATATCAATGAAAAAAAAATTATTTTCAGCTATGGGCTTAATGAGTGGCACATCCATGGATGGAGTAGATGTTTCAATAATTAAATCTGATGGATATGATGAGGTAGAACTAATTTTAGATCAATACTTTGAGTACGATAGTGATCTCTATAGGCAATTATCAACTTTAAGAGATAAAATCAAAAGCAGTGAAGATTTGACAAAATTTTCTAAAGAATTGAGTGATTTGGAAAGAGCTTTGACTATTTTTCATGCTGAAAAAATAAGTAAAATTGCATTAAAAAATGGAATAGAAATTGATCTTATAGGTTTTCATGGTCAAACAATTTTACATAACCCTCAGATTAAAATTACTAAACAACTAGGTGATGGAAATTTATTATCTCAATTATTAAAAAAATCAGTAATTTATGATTTTAGACAAGCAGATATTGATAACAATGGTCAAGGAGCACCTCTAACACCAATTTACCACAGATTATTAGTTAATAATTTTTTAAAAAAAGAAAAAAATAATTCAGCTCAACCTTTTTGTATTGTTAACATTGGAGGAATATCCAATGCTACAATAATAAATGATATATCCAATAATATAGAAAATGATTTGATTGCTTATGATATTGGTCCAGGTAATTGTTTAATAGATGAATGGATCAGAAATAATTCAAATTTAAAGTTTGATAAAGATGGTAAAATTGCAAAATCTGGAAAAATTGATCAATTAATTCTAAATCAAGCAATAGATAATTTCAAAATAGAGAATTATTCAAAATCACTTGATGTAAAAGAGTTTGATATATCTTTTGCAAGAGGTTTATCTTTAGAAGACGGGTGTTCAACAATTACAGAGTTTACAGGATATTTGATTGCAGAGGGAATAAAGTTTTTAAATAAAAATAATCCTAACAAATATTTATTTTGTGGTGGAGGTCGAAAAAACAAATTTTTGATTGAATCAATCATTAGAAATTCAAATTTAAATAAGAATAATTTCAATATGATAGATAATTTTCAGATGAATGGAGATTATATTGAGTCCCAAGCTTTTGCTTATTTAGCTATTAGATCTAAATTAAATTTACCAAATTCTTTTCCAAATACGACAAGATGTAATGCTCCAGTCGTTGGAGGCAAGCTAGCAAATAATTATTAATATAAAGCTGTTTCTTTTTTTATATATTTATCCAAAGTTTTAGTTAAAGCGTCATCAGTTTTAGAAAAAAAATGATTTGCTTCAGTTATGGTTTGAAATTCAACTTTAATACCTTTTTGAGCGCTTAACCTTTTATCCAACTCAGCAATATATTCTACTGGCACTAATTCATCTTTTTTTCCATAAACAACCATCCCAGATGCTGGACATGGAGACAAAAAAGAAAAATCATAGACATTAGGTTGTGGAGAAATTGCTATAAATCTATTTATTTCCGGTCTTCTCATAAGTAGCTGCATTGCAATTAAAGAGCCAAAAGAAAATCCTGAAACCCAACATTGCGAATTATCAAAATTCTCTCTTTCCAACCAATCTAGTGCTGCTGCAGCATCTGCCAGTTCACCTTGACCATTATCAAATTCTCCATCACTTTTTCCAACTCCTCTAAAGTTTACTCTGCAAACTGAAAAATCATTTTCCATGAATGTATGAAATGTATCTACAACTACTTTGTTGTTCATAGTTCCCCCATACTGAGGATGAGGCTGTAGGACTAATGCAATAGGAGAAGTATTTTTTTTACTTTTGTAATATTTAGCTTCTAGTCTACCAGCAGGTCCGGGTATAAAAATTTCTAAAATTTTATTATCCATATATGCAATTGATTATTGTTCTCAAAAAAAAGGTACGTTTATCACAACTGAGCGACAAAATGGTAGTCTTTTTTTACTTTATAAACTTGACCATTTTAGTCGGGTATGTATAAAAAGCCACATTTTAAAGGTAAAAATGAAACTAACATCAAAAGGAAGATATGCCGTAATGGCATTAGTTGATCTAGCAAGGTTTGATAATATCAATCCTGTATCATTAAGAGATATTTCTTTAAGACAAGGAATTTCATTAGATTTTTTAGAGCAAATATTTTCAAAACTAAAAAAAAATCAAATTGTAGAAAGTATTAGAGGTAATCAAGGAGGTTACATTTTGTCAAAAGACCCAAGTGAAATAAAACTTACAAATATTTTCAATGCAGTAGATGAGAAAGTTAAAACTGTTCAGTGTAAAAAAGAATCTAAAAAAGGTTGTAATGGTAAAGCAACAAAATGTATTACACACAATCTATGGGATGAACTTGAGGTTCATATTAATACTTTCTTTGAAAATAAAAGCTTAAACGACTTATTAAAAAATAATAAAGAGAACAGAGTATAGTATGGATAGTAGGCAGAAAGAAATAGATAGTTTGAAAGATTACAAATATGGTTTTTCAACAGATATAGAAAATACAAAAGCCCCTAAGGGTTTAAATGAAGATGTAATAAAATTTATCTCCAATATTAAAAAAGAGCCTCAATGGATGTTAGATTTTAGATTAAAAGCTTTTGAAAGATTTAAACAATTAAAAGAGCCTGATTGGCAGAAACCGAAATATCCCAAAATAGATTATCAGGATCTCTATTACTATTCTGCTCCTAAGAGTATGAAAGATAAACCAAAAAGTTTAGATGATCTTGATCCTAAATTATTAGAAACATATAAAAAATTAGGAATTCCTCTTCAAGAGCAAGCAAGATTAAATGGTATTGCTGTGGATGCAGTTTTCGACTCTGTTTCTGTTGCAACTACTTTTAAAGAAGAACTTACTAAGCAAGGAATTATATTTTGCTCGATGTCTGAAGCTATTCAAAAACATCCTGAGTTAGTTAAAAAATATCTTGGATCAGTTATTCCTACAACTGATCATTTTTTTGCAACTCTAAATTCTGCGGTCTTTACAGATGGCTCATTTGTATACATTCCAGAAAATGTTAAATGTCCTATGGAATTATCTACTTACTTTAGAATTAACGCATCAGATACAGGACAATTTGAAAGAACATTAATCATAGCTGATAAAAGAAGTTATGTAAGCTATTTGGAAGGGTGCACGGCCCCAATGAGAGATGAAAATCAATTGCATGCAGCCAATGTTGAATTAATTGCTCTTGATGATGCGGAAATAAAATATTCAACAGTTCAAAATTGGTATCCAGGAGATAAGGATGGCAAAGGTGGAATTTATAATTTTGTTACCAAAAGAGGATTATGCAAGGGTAAAAATTCTAAAATTTCTTGGACCCAAGTAGAAACTGGTTCAGCAATTACTTGGAAATATCCAAGTTGTATTTTGAAAGGTGATAATTCAGTAGGTGAGTTTTATTCTATAGCGATTACAAATAATCATCAAAAAGCTGACACTGGTACTAAAATGATACACTTAGGAAAAAACACAAAAAGTAAAATAATTTCAAAAGGAATTTCAGCAGGTAAATCAGATATGATGTACAGAGGTTTAGTAGATATATCTTCAAAAGCTGATAATTCTAGAAACTTTACTCAATGTGACTCTTTATTAATGGGTAACAAATGTGGAGCTCATACAATTCCTTATATCAAGAACAAAAATCTTAAATCAAATATTGAGCATGAAGCGACAACATCAAAAATTAGTGATGAACAACTATATTATTGTAATCAAAGAGGATTAAATCAAGAAGAGGCAGTTAGTTTAATTGTAAACGGTTTTTGTAAAGAAGTTCTACAGCAGTTACCTATGGAATTTGCAGTAGAAGCGCAAAAACTTGTAGGTATCAGTTTAGAGGGGAGCGTTGGATAGATGTTATCAATAGAAAATCTTAAAGCAAAGATTGATGAAAAAGAAATACTAAAAGGTTTAAATTTAGATATTAAACCAGGTGAAGTTCATGCGATTATGGGTCCAAATGGATCTGGAAAAAGCACATTATCAAATATTTTGTCAGGCAAAAAAGGTTACGAAATTAATGGTAAAGTTACATTTGATGGAAAAAACTTATTAGAATTAGAAACAGAAGAAAGAGCTCATAAAGGAATTTTTTTAGCGTTCCAATATCCAATGGAAATACCAGGTGTTAACACAAATACTTTTTTAAAAACGTCAATAAATGCAATTAAAAAAGCTAGAGGCGAAAAAGAGCTAGATGCAATTGAGTTTTTAAAATTAATAAAAGAAAAATCTGCAGAGCTTAAATTTGATGAAAAAATTTTAAACCGACAACTTAATGTTGGATTTTCAGGTGGAGAAAAGAAAAAAAATGAAATTTTACAAATGTCTATCTTAAATCCAAAATTATCAATTCTAGATGAAACAGATTCAGGATTAGATATAGATGCTTTAAGGATAGTTTCAGAAGGAGTTAATTCACTAAGAAATAAAAACAATTCTTTTTTAATAATAACTCATTATCAAAGATTGTTAGATTATATCAAACCTGATTTTGTTCATGTTCTTAAAAATGGACAAATTATTAAATCAGGTGATTTTGAATTAGCAAAAGAATTAGAAAAAGTAGGTTATGAGGATTTTAATTAATGCAAAATGAACTTAAATTAAATTTTGATAAAATTATTAGTTTAAATAATTTTTCTGATAGTCAGAAAAAAATTAAACAAGAAAATTTTAATAATTATTTTGAAAAAGGTTTACCAAATAAAAGAAATGAGGATTGGAAATTTTCAGATATAAATCAAATTATTTCAAAAAATTTTGACAATTTAAACTTTATTGTTGATCAAAAAAAAATTTTTGAAGAAAAAGATTTTCCACTAGATTTTGAACATAATAAAATAAGTTTTGTTGATGGAAAATTATATGATTTTGATTTTAAACACGAAGCTAAAGATAAAATCTTAGTCGATCAGAATTTAGACTTAGATGATACTATTTATCAAAATACTCTTTTAAATTTGAATTCAGCATTTCTTACTAGTGTTTCGAAAATTACTATTAAAAAAGGTTACAATGTTAAAAAACCATTGATTTTATTTAATTATTTAAGTGATGGTTTGAAATCTTCTGCAATTAATTCTAGAGTAGATATTAATTTAGAAGATGACAGTTCATTGTGTGTAGTTAATTTTTTAAATGAAAATTCTGAAAAAAATTTCATTAATTTTAGACAAAAAATTAAGATTGGAGAGAATTCAATTTTAAAAAATTATAGTCTAGACTCAAATACTTCAGAAAATATAAAGTATTTCAACAAAGATATTAATTTATCTAAAAATAGTCATTTAGAATATTTTATTTTATCAGAAGGTTCTAAATTTATAAAACAAGATATCAATTGCAATCTAGATGATGAATATGGTTCTATTGCATTAAATGGAATTATCAATTTAGAAAATGAAAAACATCATGAAATAAAAACTGTAATTAATCATAAAAAAGAAAATTGTAAAAGTTATCAATTAATTAAAAGCGTATTGAATGATAAATCAAAAGGTATTTATCAAGGTAAAATTTTCGTAAGTCCTGAAGCACAAAAAACAGATGGATACCAATTAAGTAGAGCTTTATTGTTAAATGAAAGTGTTGAATTTAATGCGAAACCAGAATTAGAAATATATGCAGACGATGTTAAATGTTCACATGGATCTACATCAGGAAATATTGATGAAAATTCAATTTTTTATTTAATGTCTAGAGGTCTCAGTTATTCAGAATCAAAAAAATTATTAACAAATGGTTTTCTTAACGAGGTAATTGAAAAAATTTCTAATGAAGATGTTAAAAAATTAGTTAAAAAATTATCAGGTATAAATGTATGAACATAGATCAAGTTAAAAAAGAATTTCCAATATTTGATGAGAAAATCCAAAATAATGATTTGGTTTATTTGGATAGTGCAAATTCATCACAAAAACCAAAAGTAATGGTAGATAGAATTAATGAATTTTATACTAAACAATTTTCTAATGTTGGTAGAAGTGTTCATTATCTTGCAGTTGCTGCAACAAATTTATATGAAAATACAAGAACATCTGTTCAAAAATATATTAATGCTAAAGATAAAAATGAAATAGTATTTACTAAAGGTGCTACCGAAGCATTAAACCTTGTTGCAAATACATTGGGTCAAAATCATTTAAACGAAGGTGATGAAATATTAATTACCGAACTAGAACATCATTCAAATTATGTACCTTGGCATTTTTTAAGAAAATCTAAAAATATAAAAATTAATTTTGCAGAAATAAATGAAGAAGGAGAAATTACACTAGAGGAAATTGAAAAGAAAATTACTCCTAATACAAAGGTTATTTCAATCACTCATTTATCAAATGTGACTGGAGCAATATTACCAGTAAAAGAAATTACTGATTTAGCACATTCAAAAGGAATAATAGTTGTCGTTGATGGTTGCCAAGGAGCTCCTCATTTAAAGTTAGATATGCAAGACTTAAATTGTGATTTTTATGCAATTTCTTGTCATAAAATGTATGGCCCTACAGGATTAGGGGTTCTTTATGGTAAGAAAAAGTGGTTAGATGAACTTCCTCCTTATCAAGGCGGCGGCGGAATGATTAGAGAGGTTAAAAAAGATACAATTACCTATGGTGATTTACCTAATAAATACGAAGCTGGAACTATGGCTACAGCGCAAGTTATTGCTTTTGATCAATCAATTAAATTTCTGGAGAGCGTAGGTATTGAAAATGTTATGAAACATGAAGCAGAATTAGTTGAGTATGGCCAAGAATTATTAAAAAAAAATAATTCAGTAAAATTAATTGGAAATCCAAAAAATAAAGGTGGAGTTTTGTCTTTCACTTTAGAAGGTGTACATCCTCATGACATCGCAACAATTTTAGATGAAGACGGAGTTGCAATAAGAGCTGGTCATCATTGCTGTCAAATTTTACATGACAAACTTAATATACCAGCGAGCGCACGAGCGTCTGTTGGAATATATAATACTAAAGAAGATTTAGATAAACTTAATGATGCAATAAATAACTGTAAGAAAATATTTAATTTATAATGAATTTAAAAGAATTATATCAAGAAATAATTTTAGAGCATGGAAAAAATCCAAGAAATCTTCGTAAGACAGAAGATTTTAATAAAGATGCCAAAGGCAACAATCCACTGTGTGGTGATAACGTTCATGTCTATTTAAAATTAAATGGTCAAAGAATTGTAGAAGATATTTCATTTGAAGGTAGTGGTTGCGCCATCTCTATGGCCTCAGCATCAATAATGACTGATTTAATTAAAGGCAAAAATGAAAATGAAGCAAAAGAAATTGTTGAAGATTTTTTGGGAATGATTAAAGAAAATCCTGAGCTTAAATCAGAAAATCTTAAAGAAGATGAAAAAACAAAACTAATGTGTTTATCTGGAGTAAAACAATATCCAATGAGAGTAAAGTGTGCCACACTATCTTGGCATACACTAGTCTCAGCTTTTGATAATAAAACTGATGAGGTTAAAACAGAAAATTAATTATGTCGAAAAAAGATCAAATTATTGAAGAAATTAGAAAAATTTACGATCCTGAGTTACCAGTGAATATTTATGAACTAGGTTTGATTTATGATATAAAAGTTGAGGATAATAAATTTGCAAAAATTAAAATGACTTTGACCACTCCTAATTGTCCAGTTGCTGAAAGTTTACCTAAAGAAGTTAAAGATGGTGTAATGCAAGTTGAGGGTATTGAGGACGTTGATCTTGAATTAGTTTGGGACCCACCTTGGAATAAAGACATGATGTCAGAAGCTGCAAAATTGGAGTTAAATTTATAATGAATCCTATTATTAAATTAAGTGATAATGCTGCAGAAAGAATTAAAGAAATTATGTCTAATGCAGAAAAAGATTCTTTAGGTGTAAGAGTTTCAGTTAAATCGGGTGGTTGTGCTGGCATGTCTTATGTCATGGAGTATACCAAAGAAGTTAATCCAAATGACGAAGTCATTGAGGAAAAAGGTGTAAAAGTATTTGTTGATTCTGCAGCTATTATGTATTTGCTTGGAACAGAAATGGATTACAAAAAAGAAGACCTATCTTCTTCATTTGTATTCAATAATCCAAACGAAACAGAGAGATGTGGTTGTGGAGAATCCTTTAAAATCTAGCAAAAGTTGAATATTCCCATTTAACGCATATCAGTATTGCATCATACGCATACCTAGTATATATATTTAGGTATGAATAAGTTTGAATTTAAAAATCTTGTTAAAAACCTAAAAGACACAATTAAAGAAAGAACTTTCTTTAAAGATTTACGTAAAGAAGTTGAGACCGGTGCAAACGGTACTCAAGATTACGTTGTTAAAAAAGGTATTAACAAAGATACAATTGCAACAACTAGACAGTAATTAAATATTAACTACTGTAATACATCTCAAACTCTACAGGATGAGGTGCGTGCTCAAACTTATGAATTTCCTCAAACTTGAGAGCTATATAAGCATCGATTTGGTCGTCAGTAAATACACCACCTTGAGTTAAAAACTCTCTATCTTTATCTAAGCTTTCCATTGCTTCTCTTAAAGATCCACAAACAGTTGGTATAGCTTTTACTTCTTCTGGTGGTAATTCATATAAATCTTTATCAAAAGACTCACCTGGATGTATTTTATTTTTAATTCCATCGATACCTGCCATTAACATTGCTGCAAATGTTAGGTAAGGATTACCAGCTGCATCTGGAAATCTAATTTCACATCTTGCACCTTTTTTACTTAAAGTAATTGGAATTCTACATGATGCCGATCTGTTTCTTGCAGAGTAAGCTAATAATACTGGAGCTTCAAAACCAGGAATTAATCTTTTGTAACTATTTGTTGTAGAGTTAGCAAAAGCATTAATCGCTTTAGCATGTTTTAAAATTCCACCAATATAGTGTAATGCAGTTTCTGAAAGTCCTGCATATGCTTCACCTGAAAATACAGGAGTATCACCTTTCCAAATAGATTGGTGAATATGCATACCTGAACCATTATCACCTGCAACTGGTTTTGGCATGAAGGTTGCAGTTTTTCCAAATGAATGTGTCACCATTTGAACTACATACTTATAAAGCTGAACATTATCTGCTTGGTCAACTAAAGTTCCAAAATACATACCAAGTTCGTGTTGACTTGGAGCAACTTCATGATGATGTTTTTCAACTTTAATACCAACTTCTTTCAGATTTTTTAAATATTCACCACGCATATCTTGTTCACTATCAACAGGTGGCACTGGAAAATATCCTCCTTTGACTTGAGGTCTATGACCCATGTTTCCATTTTCATATTCTTTACCTGAATTATATGGACCCTCTTTACTATCTATTTTAAATCCACTTTCATTCATATCATTTTTAATTCTTACATCATCGAAAACAAAAAATTCTGGCTCAGGTCCAAAAAACGCTTTATCACCAATACCTGATGCTTTTAAATATTCCTCTGCTTTTTTCGCAACTCCTCTTGGATCTCTTTCGTAAGGATCTTTTTTGATTGCATCTAAAATATCACAAAACAAAACTACAGTATTATGAGACGTGAAAGGATCCATAAACATTCTTGCAGTATCAGGTTTTAAAATCATGTCAGATTCGTTAATTGCTTTCCATCCAGCAATAGATGAACCATCAAAAAACACTCCCTCATTAAGCATGTCGGCATCCACTATTGATGCATCCATAGTTAAATGTTGAAGTTTTCCTCTTGGATCAGTAAATCTTAGATCTACGAATTCCGCTTCTTTTTCTTTTATAAATTTTAAAACGTTTTCTGCACTCATTTTGTCTCCTATGTAGTTTTGATGGAGCCTAATTAGCAAAAAAAAGTTAAAAAATAATGCTTATTTAATAAATAACACCTATGCATTTTTTACATAAGTAGTGTATCTACTCAATCAAATTAAGGAAATTAATAAATTCAATGGAATCAATACTAAATAAAGAACCGGTAAAAAGGGCAGAAAAAGCCCTTAAAACATTTGATCAAAATTTAAATGTTATCGTCTTAGAAAAAACAGCAAGAACTGCCAATGATGCTGCTACAGCTTTAGGTTGCAACGTTGGTGCTATTGTTAAAAGTTTACTTTTTAGGGCAGGTAACAATTATGTATTGAGTTTAGTATCGGGAGACAAGCGTTGCTCATTAAATAAGTTAAAAAAAATTCTTAATGAAAAAGACGTGTCCATGGCATCTCCTGAAGCCGTTAAAGAAAATACTGGATATACAATTGGAGGAGTGTCACCAGTAGGTCACTTAAAGCAATGTAAAATCTTTATTGATAAAAGTCTTGAAAGATTCCCAGATATATTTGGAGCCGCTGGACATCCAAATGCTGTTTTCAAAATAAATTTTAATAAGTTAATTGAAATAACAAACGGAACACCAGAAGATATTATTGAATGAGAGAACCAAAACTAATTGATTATAGTTTATTAACGTTGTTAGCGTTGATTTGGGCTTCTGCTTTTTTTAATATTAAAATAGCAACCTATTCGTTTGGTCCTGTTACGATTGCATTTCTAAGAGTTTTTTTTGGTTCAATTCCAGTTTTGCTACTTTGCTTTTATAAACAAATTAAAATCGAGGCATTTTCAAAAGATTGGCATTGGTTTGCAATCATTGGATTAATAAATTTAGTAGCTCCATTTTTTTTAATAGCATATGGAGTTAAATCTGTTCAAAGTAACTTAGCAGCAATTTTAATGTCATCAACTTCACTTAGCTCAGTTGTACTAGGACATTTTTACACCAAAAATGAAAAATTCAATTTAATCAGAACAACAGGAGTTCTAATTGGATTTTCAGGAATAGTTTATTTATTTTCAGATAATTTATTAATTAATGAAAATAACTTTACTTCAGCATTATTAATTTTGTTAGGTGCTACTTGTTATGTGATTGGAGGTCTTTTAACTTTAAAAATAAGTAAGAAAAAAAATGAAAATGTAACCAGTTCAATTTTGATTTGGGCTACTATTATATTATTACCTTTAGTATGTTTGATTGAACAACCTTGGAAAACTGTTCCAAGATTAGATTCTACTATTTCGGTTATTTATCTTGGGTTGGTATCTACTGGAATTGCTTGGTTATTAAGATTTAGAATTTTAATTAACAATGGTTTAATTTTTCAATCTCAAGTATCTTATTTAATTCCAATATTTGGTACTATTTTAAGTTATATCTTTTTAAAAGAATTGGTTACTACTAAAGTTATAATTTCATTGATAGCAGTTGCTACAGGTATCTATTTTGTAAGAAAAGGTACAAAATTTAAATAATGTTTTTTATTGCCTCTATATGTGAAGGGCGAGTTTCACAACATCCTCCAAGAATAGTGGCTCCATTTTCTTTAAATTTTTTTGCAAAAATTGATATTTTTTTAGGATCTAAATCTTTTCTTTGACCTAAAAAACTATTGGGGTTAGATCCATCATTCTCTTTATACTGAGAAGTATAACCACCTTTAGGTTTAGTTGTAATAAATCCGTTTAATTTGAAACCAAATGGAACTTTAAGTTTTTGAATTTCATCTAAATTATTTTCATAATTTTCAGGCGAAACACATGCTAGAATTACTCCTAAGCAATTTTCTGTAATTATTGAATTAATTTCAGAAATTTTTTCTCCACTTGGTAAAGAATTTCCTTCAGAAATATGAACCCCAACTAAGTATGGTTTATTAAATTTCTTAATAGCTTCTATTCCACATCTAATTTCTTTGATGCTACTCCAGACGTCAAAATAGAAAAAATCTACTGAAGGATTTAGTATTGCTGCTAATTCCAAATGATCTTTTGTAATTTCTTTTTCACTTCTCTTGTCTTCTTCATATGTCAAATCTTGAGGCGGAAGTCCTCCTGCAATCTTAATATGTGGATTATTTAATTTAGCTTTTTGTGCAATTTCACAGGCTTTCTGATTTAAGAATTTAAATTGATCTTCTATTCCATTTTCTCTTAATCTTTTTCTTCTCGTTGTAAAAGTTGTAGTTACAATTACATCAGCTCCCGATTTAACAAAATCATTATGAATATTAAGTATTAAGTCGTGGTATTTTTCCTCAATTAAAGCATTTGCACTCCACAAAGTTCCCTTGGGCTCCATACCTCTGGCCAATAATTCTTGACCCATTCCACCATCTAAAATTTTTGTTGTTTTAAAAAAATCCTTATTCATTTTATCCTCACTTTTTTAGTGCTTAAGCTACATGCAGGTGCACAATATAGTTCAACTACCTTGCTAATTAGATCTATTGGGAATTTCCATTTTAGCAGTTTATGCCCGCAATAGGATCAAATCGGCAATTAGATTTATATAATATTACTATAATTTGTAAATTATTTATTAAAAATTATTTTAGCATTGAAAGAAAACGATCTTCTTTCTTCCTCAATATTAAAAGGGTAGGCTGTATGCATTAAGTAATTGGGAAATATTAAAAGATCGCCTGTTTTTGGTATCAAATTAAAAATACTTTTTGAAAGAAAAGCTTTTTGTCCATTTATAAAATCAATTGTTCCATTGGTTTTTATTTTTTTATTTTTAACATTTTTATTTTTTGTCATATGTTTTGGAATTTTTAAATAACCAACACCAGATAAATCTCCCTCATGATAATGTATAGGATTATATTCATTTTTGTATTGGCTGACGACCCAAAGGTTTAAAATTCTAATTTCTTTAATTTTTTTAATATGTTCTTTAGTTAGAAAAATTTTAATATTTTTTATTAATTCTTTTTCCAAATTTTTTTTTATAAAACTTTTAGAAATTTGAACTTCTTTTCTAATTTGACTTGCTAATTTTGAACTATAATCATTTGATTTTGAGAAGATTTTTGTATCAACTTCATTGTTAAGTTTTTCTAAAAATTTTTTAGAAATTTTAGATTTTCCTATTGAAGGCCCAAATGGTTTAAAATTTTTCATGAAAGATTAAATATATCAAAAAATAATTAATTCAACCTAAGCTATAAGTGTTATGCCCATTCTTATAGCGACAAAAATTACTAAGCATGCAGTCATTAGAGCTAATATTTTGTTAGATAGGAATTTTATATTTAAAAAACTTCCAATTTGGCCACCAATTAAGACAGCAATAAATAGTGGCCAGTAATTTAAAAATTCGTTGAAGACTATATCCTTTGTTAATTGTCCACCTATACCAAAAATTGAATTTACTAAAATAAATAAGGATGCAGTACTTGTTATATGCTTTGGAAATCCTGCTTTCATCAAAAATAAAATAGGACTTAAAAATATCCCACCACCAATTCCAACCAAACCAGATATAAAACCAATTATTGATCCTATTAATATTGATAAAACTAGGGGTATTTTTTTAATTACAATTTTTTGTTTGTTAAAGGATTTGCTTTCAATAAGTAAAAAAACTCCAGCTAATATTAAAATAAAGAAAAGTAAAATTTCAAATAATTTTTTGTCAATAGAGATCGATGCTCCTATAAAAGCAAGAGGTATAGAACCAATTAAATAAGGATAAAGTAAATTAAAATTAATATTCTTTGATTTTAAAAAATTTATAGAATTTCCAGAAACTACAATAATATTACAAATCAAAGCTAAAATTGGAAAAATATAGTAAGGGACATCCCAAATTAAAAGTAAAGCAAGATAAGTGGAGCCACCACCAAATCCTATACTTGAATATAATATTGCAGTTATAAAAAAAAATAATGTAAGTATAATCATTAAAAAAATTTATTTATGATTGTAAATATAGCCTTACTAACTGTAACAGATACAAGAACATTTGATAACGATAAATCAGGTGCGATCTTGGTTGAAAAAATTAAAGAAGCTAACCATAAATTAATTGATAGAAAAATTTGTAAAGATAATAAAGCAGATATAGTCAAAATTTTAAAAGACTGGACTAGTCATAAAGATATTGATGTTATCATTACAACTGGTGGCACAGGTTTAACTGGAAGAGATATTACACCCGAAGCTGTTAATGAAATAGCAGATAAACATATTCCAGGATTTGGCGAAGTTTTTAGGACTATTAGTTTAAAAACAGTTGGTACGTCTTCAATTCAATCTAGAGCTTGTGCAGTTCTATCAAATGGTAAATACATATTTGCCTTACCAGGATCCTCGGGTGGAGTAACAGATGCTTGGGACGGTATTCTTAAACATCAATTAGATATTAATCATAAACCTTGTAATTTTGTTGAATTGTTTCCTAGACTAAAAGAGAAATAAAAAAATATCTCATTATTTTTCCAAAACTCACAAGTGATAAAAAAATTAAAAATTTAATTCTCATCGTTCCAGCAATAAAAGTAATGGGATCACCAATAATTGGTAACCATGCAAATAACAAAGACCACTTACCATACTTATTAAACCACTTAGTTGATCTATCAATTTGTGTTTTGTTAAAAGGAAACCATTTTTTGTTTTGAAATTTAACTAAATAAATACCTAGAAACCAATTGAATATTGAACCTAAAATATTTCCAAAGCTTGCAAAAAATATTAATAAAAATTTATTATAAGTATCTGATAATAGATAAGTTGCTAATACAGCCTCCGATGAAAAAGGAAGTATTGTTGCAGCTAAAAATGAAACAATAAATAGACTTAAATAAGCAAACATTAACTTGAATAGAATAGAAAGTTACTTTTGGTGTTTTTCTTTCCATTCAGAGTAGGGCATTCCATAAATATGTTGCCTTGCATCAGGATCTGATATTTCTACTCCTTTTTTTTCAGCTTCTTCTCTATACCATCTAGACAAACAATTTCTGCAAAATCCTGCTAAATTCATTAAATCAATGTTTTGAACGTCTTTTCTTTCATCTAAATGTTTCATTAATCTTTCAAGGGTAGCTGATTGAATTTCTTTTTTTAAATTATCATCCATAATTTACGTTCCTATTTTTAATTCTAATTCTTAGAGCAAGTAAAACAAGTATTATTACCAAATATACTAGTGGTCTAAAAAAAATTGTTTTAGATAACCATATATAATGAAGAGCTCCAAATATCACTATTACATAAATTAATCTGTGTAACTTTTTCCAATTATTTTTGAGTAACTTCATCATCATTTGAGAAGATGTAATTACCAACGGAAGCAGTAATACCCATGCTGCAAATCCAATAAAAATATATTTTTTTTTCAAAACATCATCAAATATTGGCTGTAAATTAAATCTATAATCTATACCTACGTAAGTAAGGAGATGAAGAGATGCATAAAAAAAAACAAACAATCCCAACATTCTTCTAAAACTTATCCAAATATTTAAATTTGTTAGCCTTTTAAGTGGCGTCATGCTTAATGTCAGACAGATAAATATTAAAGTCCACTCTCCAGTAAAATGAGTAATTTCTTTAACAGGTTCTGGCCCAAGTTTATTGAAGTATATTTTATAAAAAATAATTAAAAACGGAATTGTGCTTAAAATAAATACACTTGGTTTAAAATATTTTCTCATTAGAAATATTTTTTTAGATCCATCCCTGTGTATAAATTTGCAACTTCATCTCCATAACCATTAAACATTAATGTTTTTACCCTTGGTGCCCAAATATCTTTACCAATTATTCTTTCAGTTGCTTGAGACCATCTTGGATGATCAACATTAGGGTTAACATTAGAGTAAAATCCATATTCTCGCGGAGATGCCCACATCCATGATGAAGTTGGCATTTTTTCTACAAATTTTATCTTTACAATTGCTTTTGCACTTTTGAAACCATACTTCCAAGGAATAAATATTCTAAGAGGCGCTCCATTTTGATTTGGAAGTTTTTTACCATACAAACCTGTCACAACTGTAGTTAAAGGATGCATCGCTTCGTCTATTCTTAATCCTTCTTTATAAGGCCAGTTCAAAACAGGATATCTTTGACCTTTCATTTGTTCAGGATCATAAACACTTTCAAATTCAACATACTTAGCTTTGTTAGTTGGATTTACTTTTGACAATAATTTACTTAGAGAAAAACCCATCCATGGAATAACCATTGACCATCCTTCTACACATCTTAATTTGTATATTCTTTCCTCAGAGACAAATGTCTCAGTTATTTCTTCCATAGAAAGTTTGATAGGTTTTTCAACTTCCCCTTCAATACTTATTGTCCATGGGGATGTTTTAAAATTTTGTGAATTAACATAAGGATCGCTCTTTGAAGTACCGAACTCATAATAATTATTATAAGTTGTTATGTCTTTGAAACTTGTAAGTTCATTCCTATCATCAGCTTGAGATTGATTTGCAAAAGGAATTGTAGCTACTGCTAAAGAACTTGCACCATACCCAAGAGATTTTATAAAAGATCTTCTATTTTTATAAATTTTCTCTGGTGTAATTTCTGAATACTTAATTTTTTTCATGAATAATAGGATTACCTTTTAACCAATCGCTTTGATTATTTGTATAATGTTCTTTTTTCCATATAGGAGACCTTTTTTTAATTTCTTCAATTATATATCTTGATAGTACATAAGCCTCATCTCTATGCTTGCATGCAACTGCTATAATAATACTAATTTCACCTAAATTTAAGTAACCTTTAGCATGTTCAATAAAAACACTCCTATTCTTTATATTTAGTTTTTCTTCAGCCTCATTATAAATCTCTTCAAAACTTTTTATTACCAAAGCATCATGACTGTCATATGTAATACCTAAAACACTTTTATTATTATTTTGATTACGAACTGTCCCGCTAAAAATTAATGAAGCTCCAAAATCATTAGATGCAATAAATTTTTCAGCGTCAGTTAATGATAATTTTTTAACTTTACTATCTACAATGTCAGTATGAAGCATTAACCTCCTCCAATTGGAGGGATAATACCAATTTTTTCATTATTTGTGATTTTATAATTGTCGCTAACAATATTATTTTTTTCTGAACAAAAAGCTGAAGAGTTAATGATTTTTATATAATTTTCATTTCCATTAAATTTCTGATCTACATATTGAATTATTTTATTCCTTATATCCTTGATTGTTATCTTTTGACCTAAATCTAGTTCTAATAAATTTTGGTTGCTAAAATCTCTTGCAGCCCCAAATAACTCAATTTTAACTTTCATACAGTTTAGAAAAAATCTTTTAAAAAATTTGGAAGTCCATCTGGATTTTTCCATAATCCAGTTTTTCCACCTTCCTTAATTAATAATTTTACATTATCTATTTTTAAATGGGGATTTACAATTTTGCTTAAGTCGTAAATTGTAATCAGAGCTGCATTCACACCCATTATTGCTTCCATCTCTACACCTGTTTTAGCATAAGTAGAAACCACACAGTATACTTCTAGTGAACTATCTTCTTTATTCATTATAATTTTAGTAGCAGTATGATCTATTTGTAGAGGATGACACAAAGGTATTAATTCACTTGTTTTTTTAGCTCCCAATACTGCAGAAACCTCCGCTAAAGTAATTGGATCACCCTTTGGCATCTTCTTATTTTTAATAAGCTCAAATACCACTTTGCCAACATAAATTTTTCCCGATGCTAATGCTCTTCGGAATGTTTCTTTTTTTTTAGAAACATCAATCATTTTAAATGAATTTTTTTCAAAAATTTCTTTTGCCCAGTTTTTTAAATCGGTGTTAGTTACAATTTTTAAATTTTTCATCTTATCCACCTGTTGTTGATAGATTTTTTGTTAATCCTGTTTCTCCTATTTCTAAATAGTGAGATTCTTTTTTATAATTTAACTGTTTCAAAATTAAATCCTTTAGCTCTTCAGTTTGGTCATCTCTTTGCATCAAGTGTCTAATATTTATTCCAGTATTTCCAAATAAACACAATCTCAAATCACCTTTGGCAGTTATTCTTAGTCTATTACAACTCTTACAAAAATCTTTTGAGTAGGGTGCAATAACACCAAATTTTCCTTTGTATTCAGGATTTATATAATTCTTGGAAGGACCAGCATCTTTACCAAATGTTTGAATTACCCAATTATTATTATTTAAATAATCTGTAAATTTATTTGCAGACACATGATATTGTTTAAAATAATCTAAGTTATCTCCAGTTTGCATTAATTCTATATATCTAAAATCAATTTGATTATTTTTTATAAAATTAGCCCAACTTTTAAAATCTTCCTCTTTATCATTAACACCTTTAAGAAGGACTGCATTAACTTTGATATTTTTAAAATTTAATTTTTGTAATTTTTTAATTCCTTCTAAAATCTCATTTAATCTATCATGTCCTGTAATTTTTCTAAAAGTTTCTGGATCAAGACTATCAATACTTATATTTATGCCATCAAGACCACTTTTATTTAAATCATCTGCAATTCTATCTAGGTGATATCCATTAGTAGTGATTACAGTTTTTTTAATACCTGAATTTTTTTTAATTATTTTAATTATATCCAAAAAATCTTTTCTAACTGTAGGTTCTCCGCCTGTTAATCTTATTTTAGATACACCTAATTCTGATAGAGCTTTCGCAAGTCTTCCAATTTCTTCTTTAGTGATAAAGGTTCTGTTGTCACTTTTATCGATTTTATAACCATTAGGTAAACAGTAGCCACATTTAAAATTACATACATCAGATATTGATAATCTTATGTATGGAAATCTTCGCCCAAAACTATCTTTGAGAATATTCATATGATATATTGAGTATTATTTCTTAAATAATCTATGAGTCAAATTTTAAATGATAATGAGATCAAACTATTTCAAAGAGATGGAGCAGTATTTTTAAGAAATAAATTTGATACCAAATGGATTGAGCTTTTAAGATCTGGAATAAATAAAGCAAAAAACAATCCAAGCCCCAGGTTTACTAATCATACCACAGATCCAAATTTACCTTGTTATTTAGAGGATTTTTGGACATGGAACTTACATAAAGAATTCCAAGATTTTGTTTTTAATTCACCTACAGCTAAAATTGCCTCTGAATTACTAGATGCTAAGCAGATTAATTTAGTAATGGATAATTGGTTTTTTAGAGAAGCTGGCTCTACATCTAAACCACCATTTCATCATGATATTTCTTATTTTGATTTTGAAGGTTCCATGTGTGTTTTGTGGATACCTCTTGAACCAGTAAGAAAAGAAGATTCAATTGCCTGGATAAAAGGCTCTCATTTGTGGAATAAATTATTTCTAAGAACTCGTTTTAAAGACGGTCATAAAGTTGATGGAGCGGAAGGAGTTGTGAATGGTGTTAAGTACGAATTAACCCCAGATATAATTTCTAATAAAGAAAATTATGAGTTTTTAGAATGGGATTTAGAAGTAGGAGATTGTGTATATTTTGATATTAGGACTCTGCATGGAGCTTTACACGAAACCACTCCAAAATCAGATATAAATAGATTTACACTTAGAATGGCGAAAGAAAATTCAAAAATAATTTATAGAGGTGATTGGGCTAGAGAAGAAAGATCAATTATGGAGGCTAATGGATATAAAAACGGTGATGATTTAAGTGGTAAAATGTTTCCTACTCTATACGAATTAAATTAAAATTAACTCTAAACTCTATTTGTCTTGAATTTTTTAAAATTTAACCTGGAGAATATGTTCTCTCAGCCTCCGGATCTTTAGTTGAGTAAGGTAATTTTAAAACTTCATTCCAAAATTCTTCCGGTATATCTGTTTCAGCCCAAGAAATATTTTTTTCAATACTCTGAACACTGGTAACACCACAAATGGTAGATGTTATTCTTTTATCTTTCATAGAAAACTGTAAAGCTGCAGCACCCATTTCAACATTATATTTTTTACAAACTTTTTCTATTTCTCTAGATGGTGCAAGTTTTTCTTCAGTAGCATCTTGGTAAGTTATTTTTTTAAAATTACTTGGACCTTTTGCTAAAACACCACCCGCATAAGGAGCAGCATTAAATATAGATATATTTTTACTATGAGCGTAGCTGTACATTTCATCTGCTTCTCTATTCAATAAAGTGTATCTGTTGTGATTTATTATAACATCAAAGTCCCACTTTCTTAAGATAGGGAACATAATATCTATTCTTCCCATAGCTAAACCAACAGCTTTTGCCAAACCTTCTTCTTTAATTTTAAACAATTCATCCAATGCCCCATCTTTTTTAGTTACATCATTTATATCTTTTACGTATTCTGGATCATGAAGAAATAAAACATCTACAGAATTAACGTTTAAAGCTTTTAAACTTTCTTCAACAGACTCTCTTGTTCTTTTTTTATCAAGAATTAATGTATCCATATTTCTATCGATTTTAGTTGATAAGACAAATTTTTCTGGCCACCCACCATTTTCTTTTATTGCTATACCAATTCTTTTTTCACTTTCTCCCATTGCATAATTTCTTGAAGTATCAAGCAAATTTACTGGTCCTTGAAAAAATCTTTTTAGTGTTTCTTGAGCTCTTTGCTCAGGTACTTCATAACCATAAGTATCTGGCATACTACCTAAAGAAGATGTTCCGAAACTCAATTCAGTAACTTCTACACCTGTATTTTTAATTATATTTTTTTTCATAAGTTAATTTATTAGGCTCATTCACCCAAAATACTATCATCCAAAATTTTAGTGTCGTATGCAGAATAAGAATGCCATCCCGCAACTGTTTGATCAAAATCAACAATGCTTCCAGTCATAATCCCCGACTCATCTGAGCACAAGAAAGCCAAGATCTTAGCAACATCCAAAGGTTTATTTAATCTTTTAAAAGGAACTTTCGCCTCAGCTTTTTTTAGCCAATCATCATCCGCATTATGAAATTTTTTTTGAATTACTGTTTCGGCTGGCGTATCTGTCCATCCTAAATTTACACCATTCACTCTTATTTGATGACCAGAAACTGAATTTGCAACATTTTTAATCATTACTGCTAATGCTGCTTTAGAAGAACTGTAAGCAGTTAAGAAAGGCATACCACTATACCCGGCCATTGATAAAATATGAGCAATAGTTCCTTTTTTCTTATCTCTAATCATTATTTTTATAACGTCTTGCATCATAAAAAGTGGAGCTTTCACATTTACATTAAAATTTTTGTCATAATTTTCTTCTGTTGTACTTAAAATTGTTCCTCTCTCAGTAAAAGCAGCAACATTAATAAAACTATCTACAGTATTAAATTTTTTATCAGTCTCAGAAATTATTTTTTTACAATCTGCAAGTTTCTCTAAATCAGCTTGAACGTATAGACATTCTGCACCCATGCTTTCAATTTCAGCTTTTACCTTGTTTCCTTTCTCTCTATTTCTTCCACAGATAGTTATTCCTTTAGCACCTCTACTCGCTAGTAATTTTGCAGTCTCAGCTCCACTTCCTTGAGTACTTCCAGTTACAATTATTATTTTATTTTTAAATTGATTAGATTGTTCAGATAAATATTTATTAGACATTAGAATTTTATATCTATTACTTTACCACTTTCAAACGATTCATATGCTGCATTAGCTATTATCAATGCGTTTCTACCATCTTCAAAACCTACCAAAGGTTTTGTTTTATTTTCAACACATTTTACAAACTCGTTAAATTGATCTCTGTAAGCTTGCTCATATCTTTCAATAAAAAAGAAATGTATTGGTTCTTTTTCACTTGTAGATTTACTTGTGTACCTTTCTAAAGAAGTAGGAGTTTGATTATTTGAAATAACCATTCCCTTGCTACCAAACACCTCAACCCTTTGGTCATATCCATAAACTGCTCTTCTGGAGTTATTAATATGAATTAAAACACCTTTTTTTGATTTTAATATAAACATTGCAGTATCAAAATCTTTTACTTGTTGTGAATTTTTATCAAACAAAGCATCTCCAAAAGCAGATACTTGAACTAATGGATCGTCACCCAATATAAATCTAGTCAAATCAAAATCATGAATAGTAGTATCTCTAAAAAATCCTCCTGCAGCTTTTAAATATTCAATACCTGGAGGCTCGGGATCTCTACTTGTAATGACGACCATTTCTAATTCACCAATTTCTTTTTTTACTCTTGCTTGTTGTGCTTTTGAGTGACTAGCATCAAATCTTCTATTAAAGCCTATTTGAATAGGGACATTTGTTCCTTTAATATTTTCCATACACTCATTTACTTTATTAATATTTAAATCTATTGGCTTTTCACAAAAAATTGCCTTTCCTGCTTTGGCTGCCATTGTAATAAATTGAGTATGGGTTGGAGTAGCAGATGCTATAAGAACTGCATCTACATCATTTGAATTAATTGCTTCTTCTGGTGAAGATGCAATTGAACAACCTGTTAATTTTGCCACTTCTTCAGCAAATTTAGAGTTAACGTCATATATATATTTTAATTTTGCATTTGGATGTGCAGCTATAAATTTAGCATGCATTTTTCCAATCCGTCCTGCTCCCATTAAAGAAAAGTTAAGCATAAGAATATAGAACAGAATTAAAAAACAAAATCAAGAAACAATTTTTTAATGATGATTTAAACATCAATTAAAAATATAATTTTCTTGATGCACATAAAATCATCATTTAAAAAACCACCTAACTTTTTAAATAAATTTTGTATGTCAGTAAAATTAGGAATAGCACCAATTGCATGGAGTAATGATGATATGCCTGAATTGGGTGGTGATACTTCTTTAGAACAATGTTTGTCTGAAGCTAGTCAGGCAGGATTTATTGGAATTGAATCTGGTGGTAAATTTCCAAAAAAATCAGAAGAATTAATTCCAAAACTTAATGAATTTAATCTAAATCTATGCTCAGGTTGGTATGGAGCTAATTTAAGAATAAATAGTGTTGACGAAGAAAAAAAAGTTATTCAAGATCAGTTAAAACTTTTTAAAGATTGCAACTCACCTTGTATGGTTTTTGCTGAAGTTTCAGGTTCTATTCAAGGAGATCCAAATCGAAAACTATCTACTAGACCTCAAATGGATTTTGAAGAGTCTAAAAAATACTATGAAAAAATTTCAGAAATGGGAAAATATCTTGAAGATGAAGGTATGCCGCTTGCTTATCATCATCATATGGGAACTGTAATAGAGACCGAAGAGGATACAGTCAGATTACTTGAGAACACTCATGATAGCGTAAAACTTACATTAGATACTGGTCACATGTTATTTGCTCAGGGAAACTCGTTAAAAATTTTAAAAGACTTTTGCGAAAGATTAATTCATGTGCATTGTAAAGATATTAGAAAAAGTGTTTTAGAAAAATCTTTAAAAGAAGACTTAAGTTTTAGAGGAGCTTTTTTAGAGGGTGCATTTACAGTTCCAGGTGATGGATGTATTGATTACAAGCCTTTATTCGATGTGTTGAAAGAAAAAAATTATTCTGGATGGTTGGTAGTAGAGGCAGAACAAGATCCTGCAAAAGCAAATCCATTTGAATACGCAAAGATTGGTTATAAATATTTAACAGAAACTCTTCAAAGGAGTAATTTAGAAGTTTTTCAAAATTAATTCTTGTATTATAAATTCACGATTTTAGATTTTTCTAACTTTTTATCAAAAAAATCAATAATATTTTGTATTGTCTCTTTACCCATCCTTGTCATGCACTCTTCAGTAAAAGCTGCTGTGTGTGGACTTAGAAAAACTTTATCATTTTTAAGTATAGGATTGTTTGGCTCTGGGGGTTCAATTTCAAAAACATCTAAACCAGCACCAAAAATTAAATCTTCTTTTAAAGCTTTGTCTAAATCAATTTCATTGACAATTCCACCTCTAGCAGCATTAATTATAATACAATTCTTTTTCATAGTTTTGAGCAAATCATAATTAATTATATTTTTAGTTTTATCATTTAATGGTATATGAAGAGAAATTGCGTCCATATCTTTGCAAGCACCTTCCATACTCTCAACTTTTATTCCACCTAAATTTTCAATTACATCTTTAGAGACAAAAGGGTCAAAAACAAAAACTTTCATTTCAAAACCCAAACACCTTTTTATTAGAGCTTGACCAATTCTACCAAATCCAGCAATTAATATATTTTTACCCCAAAGTTCTACAGTCTTAGGTAATTTATTTCGGTCATTAAATTTTCCATTTTTAACAACATTATCATACATACTCCTTCTTTTAGAAATATTGAGCAACATAAACATAACATGTTCAGCTACGGCAACAGCATTTGCTGTAGCAGTAATTGCAAGAGTAAGATTATTTTTTTTTGATGTTTCTAAATCAATATTATCATAACCAACACCATGTCTTGAAATTATTTTAAGTTTGTTGGCTGCTTCAATGACATCTCCAGTTAATTTTGCTGTTCTAATTGAGACTGCATCACAATCTTTAATTTTTGATTTAAGAAATTCTGGATCAACGTTTTCTACAACTTCAAATTCATAATTTGAATTGTTTTTAAGCAATTCTATTCCTGCTTCATGAATAGGCTGAATAACTAAAATTTTTTTCATAAGCCCTTATACACAAATATAAATTTTATAAAAATATTAATTTAAGAACTGATTAACTTAAATAGATCTCTTTTATTATGATTAAATGTAGGCAATGGATATTTAAAAGCGTATTTTCTTGGGATACATTTTTCTTTGGCTTTTTCCCAAAGAGCTAACCATTGTTTAAAGTTCTGAATTTTGAGATTTTTTTTATTTTTACTTCTTACATAGAAATATGGAAGTGGATCTCTTCCAGAAGGTTGGCCAGCTACATTATATCTAAGGTCCGCACTTATTCTAAAATCATTTGATCTGTTAGGTAGAGAACAATGAATTGAATGTTTGTGTAAAATAATTACGTCCCCAACATCTGCTTCTAAGTGAATATGTTGCATTTTATCTAGTAATTTGCTGTCTTTAATTTCTACTTGGCCTCTATAACCAGCAATATGATTTAATAATCCCATTTTATTAATTTTCTTAACAGTAATCATGCACCCATTTTTTTTAGTAGTTTTTGTAAAAGGTATCCACACAGTAACCATGTCAGTTAATTTTTGTCCTTTTGCATTCAGAACAGCTGCATCTTGATGCCAAGGTGTTCTTCCACTTAAACCATCAAAAACCGAACCTTTTGGTAATTTTTTTTCAGGTTGTTTAATTCTAGTATTTTGCACTGGATTAGACATGATTTCTCTTCCCAGAATTTTTTCAACAACATCTAAAATATTTTTATTAGTAATTAAATTCCATAAAGATTGAGTAGCAAAATAATCGCTATTTTTCTTGACGTGATCTCTTGGTAATCTAGTATTAAAATATTGATCTAAATCATCAATTTTTAATTTTGATACGTAAGAATATTTTTTTTTAAAATCCAAATTAAGAACTGTTTTAATATTCTTTTTTTTTGCAAATTTTTGGATTAAACAATCCATTACAAATTCCATGTCATTAAGGATTGGCTTTAAGTCTCTTTGAAAGTTAAGTACATTTTTTACCTTCAAATATCCTTGTTCAAACAATTTCTTTTGTAGATTATTTACCATTAATAGAGTTTAGTAGAATTTTTTAACAACATCAATTCCTTGGAGCTGTAGTTAAATAGTTCGCATCATGAAAAGAAGTTAACATTCTTTTCTTGGTACTAATGATATGTGGATAGTAAGCTGTTCCTTTATAATTCCAAATAACTGGTTTATTGAGTGCATAACTTCCATAAATAAAAAATCTTTTTGGACAGTTTTTTTCTGTAAAACGCCTAACCCCATGATAAGAATTTGGCGTTGATTGAAAAAATACCACAGTACCTTTCTTTGGTGTGAATGCTTTGACTACTTCCAATTCACTCATTTTTGGAAATCTTCTGAAACTTTTTCTTATATTTTTCTTAGATTTTTTTCTATAAATTGTTAGGGATCCTCCATTTTTTTTTGGAATATCTGTTAGATAAATTAAGAAATTATACAACCTTGTGATGTCATCTCTATGGGGACGTAATCTGTATCCTCCTTTAGAAACTGAAAAATCAATATCTAAATTAACTTTTGGGTTAGTATAATTATTTCCTAACAATTTTTTTAACTCGCTCGAATTTAATTTCTTTTTAATAGTAAATTTCTTTTGATTGAATATTTTTGGCTTATGAGTATTTGTCCACGATCTATCTTTAAAATTTTTAGAAAAAAGAGTTTCAATTTTTTTATAAAATGTTTTGCTATTAAAAAGTTTGAATAGTTTTGCAGAATTATTTGAAGATTTAATATAGTTATTAAAATTTTTTGAGCCTTTATTAATTCTGCTTCTTCCACCCATAATCATGTCGTCAAAAGCTTTAGATTTACTAATTTCATCAATCAATAAATTGCACGTATTTTTCTCAACAACTTTGTCTCCAACTAGTACAGGAAAATTACTTTTAATTTTTTTTAATCGATTAATTTTAAGCATTAACTATACATACCTTCTTTTACCTTAATCATTTTATACATCAGGTCATTTAAAGGTGTTTTTACTCCATGTTTTTTTCCAATCTTAGAAACTGCACCACTTATAAAATCAATTTCTGTTTTTCTTTTGTATTGAACATCAAAAGCCATTGAAGATTTGTTAGTTTGCATAGAATCTACAATTTTATTGAACATAAATAGACACTCATCTTCAGAAACATTAACTCCATCAGCAAGTGCTACTTCTCTTGTCTCTAAAATGATTTCTTTACCAAGCCCTCTTGAAACATCATTAGCCTTATTATTTACGTAAAGATCGGTGTGATGTAGATCAAATATTGCTGAAAGGGGACCAATTGCTGTTAGAGCAAAAAGCTTCATCCATTTTCTTTTTTTAACATCTTCAGCTGCAATCATTTCCAAATTATATGCAGTAAAAGTATCAGCTATTTCTGCAATTCTCTCTGTTATTCCTCCCTCATATTCACCAATCCATGAGGGCAATGCACCATGGTTCATTATATGACCTGGTCCTAGAATATTAGAAGCTTGTGTTGTTGTTCCACCGATTACTTTTTCATTTCCAACGATACTTTGAATTATTGCTTCATGACCAATTCCATTTTGAAAAGACATGAAAACTGTTTTTTCTCCGATAATATTTTTAATGCTATTTAGAGCTGGTTCTAATGCAGTTGCTTTACACATAACTATCACTGCATCCATTTTGTCTAACGATGATGGATCTGAAGTAGCATTAACTTTAATTATACGATCACCACCGTGACCATCCATTTTCAAACCATCTTTATTAATTGCATCGACATGCTCTTTCCAAACGTCAATTAAAGTTACATTTAAACCTTTTTCTGCTAGCAATCCTCCAAACAGGCATCCCATAGCACCTGCACCTAATACGGTTACTTTTAAATCTTTATTTATCATCGTTACCTTTTTAAAATTATTTATGTATAGAAATTATATATATTATCTATAGACAATATGCAAAATAAATTATAGCTTATTAACATCATGCAATTAAAAATAGAAAAAGGAACTTTCACAAATCATTCACTTGAAGATATAGCGAGTGCATTAAAAAAAGGACTTTCAGAAAATTTTAAAAATGTTGAAGTAGAAGTTGTAGATTGTCCTAATCTTCGTGAATGGGATTGTCCATCTGAAGGAATAAGCGGTAACCAAAAAATCATTGATGTTGGCGGTGAACCATACATGCATGATCCTAATTTTATCGGTGCCGAATTTGATTACCAAGAAATTTCTAAAATCATTGGATCAGAAAAATCTTATGCTTTAGGTGCTGGATCTGGTGCAATGTCTTGTTTAGATGGTCACTGTGGAGAATTAGTAATTAACGAAAATTTAATTACTGATGAGTCTAGATCTATAATTGTAAGAGTGAGTCCTGATAAAAAATGTATTGTTGAAAAATATAACGCAAGAAAACATGGAGGACTTGGAAATATTTATTATACAGATGGCAAACAAGGAAAAGTAATTAAAATAAAAATTAAAGGAAGATCTGGAGATCAAGGTTCTCTTCCACAAGCAATGAGATCTTCATTATCAAACAATTTAAATCTTAAAGAAAATAAACATATTGCTATTGCAGGTGTGTTTAGAATTTTAGAAGGAAAAGTAAGATCGCATGTTCAACCAGATTATAAAGACATTAAACACGAATACTATGATCCCAAACAAATGAAGTGTGTAAAAGATTTTCTTCAATTTTATGAACCTGTTGGTCCAAAATTACAGTGTTATACAGTTCTGTGGACTGGAGATCCTACTGGAGGAGAATTGAATTTAAGAGAGTCTGGTGAACATACACATTTTCATTCCTACGAACATGATAAAGATGCTGGTCATTATCATTTTGATGTAACACCAGATGAAATTGAATATGAAGGTTATTTTAATACAGCTTCAGAAGTGCACAGAGTAAATAATATTTATAAAGAACTACTAAGTAAAAATAGTATTGAATAGAAAACTTAATAAGTTTAAGTTTATTTAAATGAAAAGACAGTTTAAGTATCCTAAAAATTTTGAAGAACAGAAGAGAATTCCAAAATTAACTCAAAAAAGAATTAAATTAGCCGAAATTTCTCTTGGAGATTTTGAGGGAAGGTTGGCAAACGATTTATTAAATTGGTTTTCTCTCACACCTCAACATTGGATCATGTTGCACATGGTGATGCTCGCTTATTATAAAAATAAATCTATCACTAAAAATGAACTTTTAAGAGTTATAGAGAAATCTTATTTAACTTCTAATGTTTATATCGATACAGCAATCAAAAAGGGTTATTTTAGGATTATCAGAAACGAAAAAGATAAAAGGTCAATTTTTATTTTACCATCTGTTGTCACTATTAAGACTTTTGAGGAATTTATCGATCGAAGAGATATTCTTTATAGAGGTGTTTAATGAAGAATGTATATACATGGGCGGCAAAACCAGCAAAAAGATCAACTACAGTAGGTGATTTAAAAGCAGCTAAAGGCAAAAGAAAATTTACTCAAGTTACTGCAAATACTATTGACGAAGCTTCTGCAGCCGAAAAAGCTGGTTTTGATATGATTATTGCTAACGCTAAAAATGTTATTCCAGTGAGGGAAGGATCTAAAAATCTTTTTTTAACTGCAGCTTTAGTTTTGAATGAATTTGTTACAGCAGATGACATTATGCGAGGAGCATTTAAAGCTTTAGAAAATGGTGCTGATGCTGTGATGACACCAAGAAGCATGGATATAGTAGAAATGTTAGCAAAGGAAGATGTACCTGTGATGGGTCACTTAGGATTAGTTCCAAGAAAATCTACTTGGATAGGTGGACTTCGAGCAGTTGGTAAAACAGCAAACGAAGCTTATGAGTTATTTCAAAAATTTAAAAGATTAGAAGATGCAGGAGCCTTTTCTGCTGAATGTGAAGTTATACCTGAAAATGTGATGGGAGAAATTTCCAAACGAACAGATATTGTTACTGTTTCATTAGGATCTGGAAAAAATGCAGATGTGATGTACTTATTTATGGAAGATATTTGTGGTGATACCGAAAATCCTCCAAGACATTCTAAAGCTTATGGAAACTTATTAAAACTTAGAAATGAAATTAAAGTTGAAAGAGTTAAAGCACTTAAAGCATTTAAAAAAGATTCTATGGCTGGAAAGTTTCCGAGTAATAAACAATCCTCTAATTTAGATAAAAATCAGTTTGAAGAATTTTTAAATCAACTTGATTAATAAGTAGCGTCGTCGTCTTTTTTAGACAAAGAACCTTTCATCTTATCAACAGTTGCTTTTGCACCAGCACTTAAAGCTCTTAAATCAGAAGCTATCGTTACAAAATCAAAACCTTTTTCAATCATCTTAGTTGCGTATTCTGTTGTACCATTGTGAATTCCTGCAAAAATATTATTTTTCTTTGCATGTTCTAGAATTCTCAAAATTTCAGAATAAGCTTTTGTTGTTTCAGCTCGATCAAATCCAGGTTTTTCACCAATTGCTAAACTTAAGTCTGCAGGCCCAATATAAATTCCGTCAACACCTGGTGTAGACATTATCTCATCTAAATTTTCCAAAGACTCTTTTGTTTCTATCATTGCTAATTTAAGAATTTCTTCATTAGCGTGATCTGCATAATCTGCACCACCATAAATTAATCCTCTGACAGGACCGAAACTTCTGTAGCCATCAGGTGGGTACATACATGCTTGAACAAAATTTTCAGCTTCTTTTCTATTACTGACCATTGGACAAACAATTCCATAACAACCAGCGTCTAAAATTTTCATTATTTGACCTGGCTCATTCCAATTAACTCTAGCAAGTGGAGTGACATCTGTTGTCGAAATTGTTTGAAGCATTGGAAGAGCATTACTGTAATCAACTAATCCATGCTGCATATCTATGGTTAATGAATCCCAACCTTGATGTGCCATTGCTTCTGCAGATGCTGTGCTTGGAATTGCACACCAACCGTTAATGACGGGTTTACCGTCTTTCATCATTTGTTTAATTTTATTTTTTCTCATTATTATACTTTTAATGCCATGTGAGTGTATTTAACGTTTAGATAATCTTTAATCGCCATTGATCCACCCTCACGTCCGTAACCAGTTTGTTTGATACCACCAAAAGGAGCCTCTGCTACAGCAACTGCACCAGTATTAACAGCAACGCAACCAGACTCTAACATTTCAGAACCTCTGTTCGCTTGATCCATAGAATTTGTATACAAATAGCTACATAAACCAAGGTCATTATTGTTTGCTCTTTCTATGACTTCATCAAATGTTTTAAACGTAAGAACGGGTACAAGAGGACCAAATGGTTCTTCCCTCATAATTGTAAAATCATCTTTTACATTGTCAAAAACAGTTGGCTCGTAAAAATAACCTTTGTTAAAACCAGAAGGTCTTTTTCCTCCCATTAAAACATCTGCTCCTTCATTTTTTGTTGTCTCAACTAGTTTTTCAATTTCTTCTAATCTTTTTGCGGTTGTTAATGGACCTAAGATAGTTCCTTCATCCATACCATTACCAATTTTTAATTTCTTTGCTCTATCCATAAATGCACCAAGGAATTCATCTTTTTTATTTTCTTGGATATAAAATCTGTTTGGAGAGATACAAACTTGTCCATTGTTTCTGAATTTTGCAGTAATCGCAATATCTGCAACTTTATTCATATCAACATCATCACAAACAATAAAAGGTGAGTGACCACTAAGTTCCATAGTTACTCTTTGAACTTTATCTGCAGCTTTCTTTAATATTAATTTACCAACTCTTGTTGAACCAGTGATTGATACTTTTTTAATAATATCAGACTCTAATAATTCATTTGAAATTTCTGCAGGATCACCAGATAATAAATTAACCACACCATCAGGAACACCTGCTTCTTTACAAATATTAACTAATTCCATAACTGCACCAGGTGTAATTACATCTGGTTTACAAATTACAGAGCAACCTGCTGCTAATGCTGTTGAAATTTTTCTTGCAGCCAAAATAATTGGAAAGTTCCATGGTATTAAAGCAGCCACAACACCTACTGGCTGATAATAAACATGAACTCTTGTATCAGGAAATCTACTTTGAACTGTTTGACCGTAAATTCTTTTTGTTTCTTCTGCATTCCACTCAAATATATCCGCTCCTCCACCAACTTCTCCAACTCCTTCAGCAAGAGGTTTACCAACTTCAAGTGTTAACCATTTAGCAAGAACATCTTTTCTCTCTCTCATTAGATCTGCAATTTTTCTAATTACATATGATCTTTGCCATGGAGTAGTGTTACTCCAAACTTTAAGACCTTTCTCAGCTGACTTTAATGCTTTTTGTACATCTGCTGAAGAAGCTTTTGATGCTTTTCCAATCACTTCCTCAGTTGCAGGGTTGATTACATCATATGTCTCTTTTTTTTCTGCTTCTTGCCATTTTCCATCAATGAATTGTCCAAATTTGTTATACATAATTTTTTTATTTTTTAAGGTTTACTAAGTTGGGTTTTTTAATTTATAAATATAAATATATATAAACATTATACATAAAAAAAATAAACCCAATTATGAAAAAAATCACTCTTACTTGTGCACATGCAATCGTTAAATATTTAATTGCCCAAAAAATATTAATTAATGGCAAAAAAGAACCACTCTTTCCTGGTGTCTTTGGAATTTTTGGACACGGAAATGTAGCGTGTTTAGGTCAGGCACTTGAAGAAAATCAAAAAGAATTACCGACTTATAGAGGCCATCATGAACAGAATATGGCTTTAACTGGAATAGGTTATGCTAGAGCTAAGAGAAGGCAACAAATTTTTGTTGCCACATCATCTGTTGGTCCAGGAGCAACCAACATGGTTACTGCAGCAGCAGTAGCAATGAGTAATAGATTACCAATTTTATTTTTACCTGGTGATACTTATGCAAATAGAATGCCAGATCCAGTATTACAACAAGTTGAACATTTTAACAATCCAAGCGTAACTGCAAATGATGCTTTCAAACCAGTTACAAGATATTTTGATCGTATCACTAGACCTGAACAAATAATTCAATCATTTCCAATAGCAGTTCAAACAATGTTAGATCCTGCTGAATGTGGTCCTGCTTGTATTGCGCTAAGTCAAGATATCCAAGGTCAAACTTTTGATTATCCAGAAGAATTTTTTAAAGAAAGAGTTCATACTATTAGAAGACCAAGACCAGATGAATTTCAAATTAAAGAAGCAGCTGAGAAAATTAAATCTTCAAAAAATCCAATCATAATATCTGGAGGTGGAGTTTTTTATTCAGATGCAATGGAAGAATTAAGTCAGTTTGCAATCAAACATAATATTCCAGTTACACAAACTGTAATGGGTTATTCAACAATGAAAAGAGATCATTCTCATTTTGCAGGTCAAATTGGAGGACTTGGCGGAAAAAATACAAACTCATTAGCTAAACAAACTGATCTAGCGATTGCTATAGGTACAAAACTTGCTGATTTTACAACAGGATCATGGGCAAACTTTGAAAACGAAAATTTCAAGTTAGTTTCAATCAATGTATCAAGATATGATGCTAATAAACATTTAGCACAAGCAGTTGTTGGAGATGCAAAAGTTTCATTAACTGAACTTTCTCAAGCCTTAGGTGATTGGAAAGCAGGGGAGGATTGGAATAAGAAATCTCAAACAGAACTTAAATCATGGAATGAACATATAGATAAAGAAAGTGCTCCAACTAATCAGGAGGTTCCAAGTTATGTTCAGGTAATTGGAGCAATTTATAGAAACTCTGATCCAACTGATATTGCAGTTACAGCTGCAGGAGGTTTGGTAGGTGAAGTAATACAAGTATGGAGACCAAGAGAACTAAATACCCATGAAACAGAGTGGGGTTTTAGTTGTATGAGTTACGAAATATCTGGAGCACTAGGAATTAAGATGGCTAATCCAGATAAAGAAGTGATCTCATTTGTAGGTGATGGATCTTATCTATTAAATAACACTGATATTTATTCATCAGTAATAACAAAAAATAAATTAATTATAGTAGTTTGTGATAACGGTGGCTTTGCAGTTATAAACCGACTTCAATTATTCAAAGGTGGAAAAGAGTATAACAACTTATTAAAGAGTTCTAACACTCCTGGCTTAGTAGATGTAGATTTTGCAAAACATGCTGAAAGTATGGGTGCGAAATCTGAACACGTTACTTCAATTTCAGATCTTGAAGCTGCATTTAAAAGAGCCAAAGCATCTGATGTAACTTATGTTATTTCAATTAAAACTCACGCTTATAAATGGGTAGAAGGATCATCTTTTTGGGATAGTCCAACTTTAGAAATTCCAACTACAAAAGAAAATGAAGAAGCTTTAAAACTTTACAAAGAAGGAAGAAGCAAACAAAGACAAGGTATTTAATCCTTTATGAAT
Source organism: Candidatus Pelagibacter sp. (assembly GCF_965262185.1). Taxonomy (GTDB): domain Bacteria; phylum Pseudomonadota; class Alphaproteobacteria; order Pelagibacterales; family Pelagibacteraceae; genus Pelagibacter. Next base: position 378,406 of record NZ_OZ253498.1, on the reverse strand, counting down.
AAAGTATTTAAAGTTGGCCTTATAGGATGTGGTCATATTTCAGAGACTTATTTTAGAGCTCAAGAGTACTTTAATAACATCAGGATTGTTAAATGTGCTGATTTAAACATGGAAACAGCAAAGAAGTGTGCAATTCATTATAATATCGAAGCAGTAACTGTTGAGGAGCTTTTAAAAGATAAAGAGATTGAAATAATATTAAATCTTACAATCCCTGTAGCACATTTTGAAGTTTCAAAAATGGCATTAAAAAATGACAAACATTCTTATGCTGAAAAACCAATGTCTGTTAACTTTGAGGATGGAAAAAAATTAGTTGAACTTGCTAAAGAAAAAAATCTTTATATAGGAAATGCACCTGACACTTTTTTAGGCGGAGGTATTCAGAAAACTAGAGAGCTAATTGATAACGGTGTAATTGGTGACATTAAATTGGGTAACGCAATTTTTGCTTATCCAGGAATTCAATCATATCACCCTAATCCAGAACCTTGGTTTGCTGAAAATGAAGGTGGTCCTGTAATCGATATGGGTCCATATTATCTTACTGCATTAGTAAATCTAATTGGTCCAGCAAAACAAGTGCAAGGAAGATGTACAAAAGTTTTTGAAGAAAGAGAAATTGGGATAGGTCCAAAAAAAGGTCAAAAATTTAAAGTAGAATCTCCAACAACTTATCTTGCAACTATACAATTTGAAAATGATTGTATTATACAGATTACTTTATCTTTTGATGTGGTTGCTCATCAAAGAAACCATATAGAACTGTATGGTAACAAAGGATCAATTATTGTTCCTGATCCAAATATGTTTGGTGGATCAGCTTTTGTTTCAGTAACTGCTGGTGGTAATTGGGGTGAACACAAAACAGACACGATGCCTTTAGGAAAAATTAATATTAAAAGTCAAAGCTCTAGAGCTAACGAATCTCCAACTAATGCAAATTATAGAGGAGCAGGTCTATCAGAGATGGCTTATGCAATTGAAAATAATTTAGAGCATAGATGTAATGGAGAACTTTCTTTGCATGTTTTAGATATCATAGACTCAACTATGAGAGCATCTCAAACAGGTATACCACAAGAAATAAAAACTACTTGCAAGAAACCAAAACCTTTTACTTTGGAAGAAATAAAAAAAATACTAAATTAAAAAGAGAATTTTAGTTATTTAGTTGTTTTTTGTTTTCAGCCATTGATAAAGCAATTTTAAATGAGTTTAAAATTGGAGCTAAGTTAGCTTCATTTTTTCCAGCAATTGCAAACGCAGATCCATGTGCAGTAGTTGTTACAGGAACAGTTAATCCTCCTTGAACAGTAACTCCTCTGTCAAAACCAAATGCTTTAAGTCCAGATTGAAGTGCATCATGATACATTCCAACCATACAATCATGGTTTTTATTTTTATAAGCAACTACAAAAGAAGTATCACATGGCAAAGGACCATCTGTATTAAATCCAAGTTTTTTTGCTTCTTCTATTGCTGGAATAATTTCATCTTTTTCTTCAGTACCAAATTCTGCATGTGGATTAAGTGCTTGAACTGCTATTCTAGGATTTTTTACACCGTTTAATTCCATAACTTCATTTATTAATTTAATTGGTTTTAAGATATTTTCTTTTGTGATGTGTTGTGCAACTTCTTTAATAGGAATGTGAGAGGTTACTCTTGCTGTCCAAAAGTTATCTATAACATTAAACTCACAACAAAAACTTTTCACATCTAATTTTTCAGCCATTAATTGTAATTCATCTGAATGTGTATTTCCTCCAAGCTTTAAACTTGTCTTATTCATTGGCGCAAAATTAATCGCATCAATTTTTTTTTCTTTTGCAAGAGTTAAAGCTAAATCTAAAGCTTCTAAAACACTTTCACCTGATTCTTTTGAAGGTTCAGCTATTTTATATTTTTGGTTTTTTCCTTTTGAAATATCTAATAAAAATCTATTGGATTTATTAAAATCAATTTGATCAAAATTTTCTACGATTTCAAGTTGATGAGATTTTCCAGTTACATTGTTTCCACTCTCAAGAATTTGTTTTTCACCAATAACAACAATATTTGCTTTGTTAGTTATTTCTTCACTTAATAATTTTGAGATAAGCTCAGGTCCTATCCCCGCAGGATCCCCAAGTAGAAGTGCGATATTAGCTTTTGTTTGTGTCATTTTTTACTTTACGTCTTATATCTGAGTATGATTAAATCTTTAAATATAATTTATATATACATAAACTAAATAAACTAAAGAGGGAAATAATGAAAAAAAGCTTTAAACTATTTTTAGCAGCTGCTTTTTTAGTAACTGAATTTTTTGTTGTAGCTCTTCCATTAATGATCACATCTGCAAAAGCTGATGGACATCCAATTCAAGCAATTACTCACGCTGGTTTTGGTGGTGGAACTGACGTTACTACTAGAATGATGTTATTAAGAGCGAGAAGAGTTCTTAAACAAGATATGCAGTTAGTTAACAAAAAAGGTGGTGGTGGAGCAGCATCTATGGATTACATGATGTCTTTACCTGCAGATGGTAACCACACTTTAACTTGGACTACTGGTCATGCAGTATCAATGGCTTTAGGAAAAACTAAAGTAAAATTAAGCGATATGCAGCCTTTAGCAAGAGGTACAGACGATCCTCAATTATTTGTTGTTAACTGTAACAATGAAATTAAAGATGCTAAAAAATTCATTAGCGCGCAAAAATCAAAATCACTAAAATATGGAACAACACACACTGGTGGTATTGATGATGTTAGTGCAATTGCATTTACTAAAAAAGGTGGATTAACAGATCCAACTATTGTTGCTTACAAAGGTGTAGCACCAATTAAAACTAACCTAATCAAAGGTGATATCGATGTAGGTGTTTTAAACTTAGGTGAAGCATTAACTGAAATTAACGAAGGTAAACTTTGTGTGTCAGTTGTTTTAGCAAATAATAGAATGGCTAAAATTGGAGACTCTCCTACAGCTAAAGAACTAGGAATTCCTGTTTCTTTATCAACTGTTAGAGGTTTCGTAACTAAAAAAGGTGCTCCAGCAGAAAGAGTTAAACAATTAGAAGCTGGAATGATGAAAGCTATGAGCCACAACTATTACAAAAATTTCTTAACTGAAATTGGTCTTGATGAAACTAGTGTAGTTGGTGCTGACGAGTGGGGTAAGCAAATGGAAGAAATGCTTGCTGAAATGACTGCTCAGCTAAAAGCTTTAGGTTACATTAACTAATCTAATCATAAAGTACATTTGCATATGAAAAATGTACAAAAACAAAAAAGGGCAAACAAAAGTTTGCCCTTTTTTTTTAGAGATGAATTTAAAGTCTCTTTTGTAATTATTTTTATTTCTGTAGCATTATTAATTACTACTTTTACCTTTGATATTGTTCCTCCCATTTTAAATAGAGGAATACAACCTGCAACATTTCCAAAGGCACTATTGGTTTTAATAATAGTTATGACTTTACTAGTTTATTATTTAGCAACTAAAAATCCTTGGAAAGTTCAAAAAAAATTACCTAAATCATTCTTTTTAACACTTTCAAGTTTTGTAATATTTTTAGTAATTTCAAAAACTTTAGATTTCTTTTTAGCAATCTCAGCTTTATCTATTTTTGTTTCTTATTGTTGGGGAGAGAAAAGAATATTTTACTTATTGCTTGTTGGAATTATTTTTCCAGTGATTGTCTTTATTTTTTTTGAAACAATTTTAGGTTTAAGATTTCCACCTGGAATTATAACTAACATTTATTATAGCTAGATGGACAATTTATTGTTAATGATGGCTCCTTTATTTAGTTCAAAGCTATTATTAGTTTTATTTTTTGGAACATTGTTTGGATTAATCTTAGGAGTGTTACCTGGTTTAGGACCAACAACTGGTGGAGCATTAATTTTACCTTTTACAATGACACTTGATCCATTGTCAGCAATTGTATTATTAACTTCTATTTATTGTGCGGGTACCTACGGTGGTGCCATAACAGCAGTTCTAATTAACACACCTGGAACACCAGCTGCTGCAGCAACTTGTTTAGATGGTTATCCTTTAGCACAAAAAGGAGAGGCAGGTAGAGCTTTAGGAATGGCTACTGTTTCTAGTACAGTTGGTGGTATTTTTAGTGTTGTAATACTTGTCTTTTTTGCACCAATATTGGCTCAACTTGCATATGAGTTTGGTCAGCCAGAATATTTTGCATTAGCGATCTTTGGTTTAACGATGCTTGCATCAATTGGAGAAGGAAGCCCAATTAAAAATTTGATTGCGGGTGCATTTGGAATTTTAATTTCAACAGTTGGTAAAGATTTTATGACTTCAATTGATCGTTTTACATTTGGAATTAATGAATTAACAGAAGGGATTGGCTTTATTCCGGTTGTTGTTGGTTTATTTGCAATGAGTGAGATGTTAACTCAATCAACTTTAATTAATCAGGTATTTAACAGAATAGCTTTAAAAGCAATTAAACTTCCAAGTAAAGATGATTATAAAAAAACTTGGAAAACAATTTTAAGATCAAGTGGCATAGGTTCTTTTATTGGAGTGTTGCCTGCAGAAGGTGGAACAGTTGCTTCTTTAATTGGCTATTCAGAAGCAAAAAGATTTTCAAAAAAACCAGAAGAATTTGGAAAAGGATCTATTGAAGGTATCGCTGGTGCAGAAGCTGCAAACAATGCAGCAACTGGTGGTGCAATGGTTCCAACACTTGCACTTGGAATTCCTGGTAGTGCAACAACAGCTGTTATTTTAACTGGTTTAATTATACATGGGGTTAGACCTGGACCTGATTTATTTAGAGAACAACCTGAATTTTTGTATGGGATATTTGGTGCAATGTTAATTGCAAATGTGCTCTTTTTTATATTTGGTTTTTTCGGAGCTAAAATTTTTGCAAGAATAACGTTGGTACCTAATAAAATATTATGGCCAATGATTTTTGCAGTTTCAGTTTGTGGAACCTATTCACTAAATCAATCAATAATTGATGTTTGGATAATGTTATTTTTTGGAGTGCTTGGTTTCTTTATGAGAAGGTATGGTTTCTCAGTTGTCCCTGTTATCATTGGGTTAATTTTAGGTGAGTTAGTTGAAGGAACTTTAAGACAATCTCTGGTTATATTTGATGGAAATTGGTTAATGTTTTTTACAAGACCAATAGCCTTAACATTCTTCATTTTATCTTTAATTGCCCTAGCTTTTCCTTTAATAAGATCAAAAAAATTTAAAAAATAAAAATGATTAAATTTGATTTAAACAACAGGGTAGCAATTGTAACAGGTGGAGCTCAAGGTTTTGGATTAGCTATTACTGAAAGGTTTATTGAGTCTGGTGCCAAAGTAGTAATTTGGGATATCGACGAAGGCGAAGCCAAAAAAGCTTTAGAAAAAGTAAATTCTGAAAATTTAACTTATCAAATAGTTGATGTAAGCAATTATGAAACAATCAATTCAAAATTATCTGAAGTTGAAAAATCACATGGTAAGATTGATATCTTTATTAATAATGCAGGTGTAGCAGGCATGAACACTACTGTTGCAGAATATCCAATTGAAGAGTGGAATAAAGTTGTTAATCTTAACTTAAATGCAGTCTTTTATTGTTGTAAAGCAGTTGTTCCATTTATGGTAAAGAATGATTATGGAAGGATTGTAAATATTGCATCTATTGCAGGCAAAGAAGGAAATCCAAATGCAAGTGCTTATAGTACTTCTAAAGCAGGAGTTATAGGATTAACGAAATCTTTAGGTAAAGAACTTGCACAAAAAAATATTGCAGTAAATTGTGTTACTCCAGCAGCAGCAAAAACTAGAATTTTTGATCAAATGACTGAGGAGCATATAAATTATATGCTTTCAAAAATACCAAGAAATAAATTTGCTAAAGTAGAGGAATTAGCTTCTCTAGTTGCTTGGTTATCAAGTGAAGAAAATTCTTTTTCAACAGCTGCAGTATTTGATCTTAGTGGTGGTAGAGCAACTTACTAATCATTATGCAAGTGGGTATAGATGTTGGTGCAACAAAGATAGAGAGTGTTGTACTTGAAAAGGATGGACAAGAAAAACACAGATCTAGAATAGCATGTCCAAAAAACTATACTCAAATTATTACTGCTATAAGAGATATTCATAAAAAATTAGAAGAAGAGTTTAAACAAGAGCTTCCGATTGGTGTTTGCCATCCAGGAGTTCACTCTCCTCAAACTGGATTAGTTAAAAACGTTCCTAATATCAGTTGGTTAGAAAAAAAACCTTTTCAAAATGATTTACGTAAAGCATTAGGTAAAGAAGTATTTTGTGAAAATGATGCAAATTGTTTTGCTTTATCAGAATCTATTGATGGAGCAGGAAAACATTACAAAATCGTTTATGGAATTATTTTAGGATCTGGGGTTGGAGGTGGTTTGGTAATTGATAAAAAAATAGTAAGTGGTCCAAATGGTGTTGCAGGAGAGTGGGGCCATAACCAAATTCCTTACTTTGCTGCAAAAAAGGAAAATTTCGATTCAAGCAATCCAAGAGAAGCAGAGATTGAAAGTTTTTTATCTGGTTTAGGGTTGGCTAAAAGATTTAAAAAACTTTACGGAAAAAATTTAAAAACAAATGAAATTTTTGAATTAAATAGAAAACATGATTTAGATGCTGAAAAATTTATAGATGATTTTAAAGTAAATTTAGCAATGTCTCTTTCAAGTATAATAAATATTTTGGATCCCGATGCTTTTATATTTGGAGGAGGCGTTTCAAACGAAATTGATTTCTTACACGAAATAGATTCGTTAGTTAGAAAATTTGTAATTGGCAGAGAATACGAAGGTGTTTTTTTAAAACCAAGATATGGTGATGCTAGTGGCGTTAGAGGTGCTGCAAGATTAGGAAGAAGTGCGACGTATTAGAAAATTCTATTTTTAATTTAGTAAAAAAAATTAAAAATTTTTAAAAATAAGTAAAATAAATAAAAAATCATAAAAAATTATTTTCAACTAAAAGTTGAAACATATCAGTCTTGCTTAAATAAAATTAGGTATAGATATTATATATAATTTTTTTAATAGTTTTATTTTTTACTTTACTACTTGTGTTTGAATGTGTTTATATCCCGACTTATTAATTAATATATATATATTAACTAACTAACTTAAGAGGGAAATAATGAAAAAACTTATACTTTCGATTGCAGCTCTTGCATTATTTGCAACTTCTGCTTTCGCTGAAAGATACGTCATGATTACTCATGGTGAAGGAAAAGATCCTTTTTGGCCAGTAGTTCAAAAAGGTGGTGAAGATGCAGCTAGAGCAATCGGTGCTGACTTCGAATATATCTACAACCCTTCTGCTGATATGGCTGATATGGCAAGCTCAATTCAAGCTGCTGCAGCTACTCAACCAGATGGTATGGTAATTTCTTTACCAGATCCAGATGCATTAGGCCCAGCTATTAAAGCTGCTGTTGCTGCTGGTATTCCAGTAATTACAATGAACTCTGGTTTGGAGTCTTCTGCTAGCCTAGGTGCTTTAATGCACGTTGGTCAGCCTGAATTACTTGCTGGACAAAAAGCTGGTGAAAGAGCAAAAGCTGAAGGTGCTTCTAAAGCACTTTGTATGATTCAAGAAGCATACAACACAGCTCTTGTAGACAGATGTGAAGGTTACGGTTCAGCTGTTCCTATGCAAATGACTGATACTACATCTGACCCTGCAACTATTCAAACTAGAGCAACTGCTGCTTTACAAGCTAACAGTGATATCGATGCGATCCTTTCAGTAGGACCACACGTTTGTGAAGCTGTTGATAAAGCTTTAGCTGATCTAGGTATGACAGTACACCACTCTTGCTTCGACTTGAGTCCTGCAGTTATGGATTTAATTGGATCTGGAAGAGTTGCTTTCACTATCGACCAACAACAAAGATTACAAGGTTATATGCCAATTATCGTATTACACTTGTACAACAACAGTGCTGGACTTTTACCAGGAGCTAACATCCCATCAGGACCTGGCTTCGTTGATAAGTCTAACGCTTCTTCAGTTGCTGCTTTAGCGGGAATTGACAGATAGTCTGTAATAATTTAAAGGGTCGATTATTCAATCGGCCCTTTTTTTTTATAAAATTAATAAATCTTTTTATAAATGAATACATCAACAACAAAAAAGCCAAGACAAGAGTCAGACCGACAAGGCGAAAAAAAATGGTACTCTGCATTTATATCTCGTCCAGAGGTTGGACCTTTAGGAGTGATGATTTTGCTTTTTTGTATGTTGGGATACTTTTCTATTCCAGAAGGACAATTTTCACTTAACCCATTTACCGGTGAAGGATTTAACGCATTAGGAATTAGAAATAATTTTAGGGTAATTGCTCAATTAGGGATTGTTGCACTTGCTGCTGGAATGTTAATCATTGCAGGTGAATTTGATCTTTCTGTTGGTTCAATGATCGGCTTTGCTGGTGGTTGTATGGCAATGATACTAAAATGGGGTTTTGCTGTTGTTATTCCTTACATATCTTTTGAAGGTGGTTTTCATTTTGAAGGATTTACATTATTTAAAATTCAAGATGTATCTCCATTATTAGCAATATTAATTACATTATGTATGACATTATCTTTTGGATGGATACAAGGATGGATAGTTGTTAAAAGTGGTATATCTTCTTTCATTGTTACACTAGGTGGACTTTTTTTCTTAAGAGGATTAACTGAGGTATCATACAGAGCATTTAACAAAGCACCTGATCAAACTGCTGGATCAACAACTGTTACAGATTTACCAGATATCAAAAACATTATAAATGTACCGGGTCATGGAGAAATGGAAAGAGACGCGGCCAAATCTTTACCAAATGACCAATTATTAGAAATTCTTAGCACTGTGCCAGCGAGCACGGTTGCAAAATTAACTGAACGATTAACATATGTTAACGAAAAAGTTGCAGCTTACAAAACTGCCATGAATGCTGAAAAGATGATTGCAACTTTAGAAAAATCATTAGCTGGAGCAAAAAAATCTGGCAATGACTCAATGGTTGAAATTTTAACAAAGAAAATTGAAGCTGGAGTTAATGTTCCTGATGTTGCTGCAAAGGCTGTTACAGATATTGATATAGCAAAAGCTTACATCGACACAATTGTTACAGCTAGACCAGTCGCTAATTTCTTTGGAGGCGATATTATGGAGCCAGTATTTAACTGGTTATATTATACAGTAGATTGGAATGTAAATAACTTTGGAAACATTTTTGCTAAAGGGATGTATTCCGCATTAATGATCTGGGGACTTATAGCGTTTATTTGTTATTTAATTTTAAGTAAAACTCAAGCGGGTAACTGGATTTATTCAACTGGTGGAAATCTTAATGCTGCAAAAGCTAATGGTGTGCCGACGAATAAAGTTAAGATTTCATTATTTATGTTTACTGCGTTCTGCGCAACTATGTTTGCGGCGTGTCAGGTGTTTGAAGTTAATACTGCAGATACAGCAAAAGGTAATTTAAAAGAATTAGAAGCAATTGCTGCAGCGGTTATTGGTGGTGTTGTATTAACCGGAGGGTTTGGAACCATAGGTGGAATAATTCTAGGTACAATCATTTTCGGAATTGCAAAAGAAGCTTTCTTTTATATTCCTGGAATTGATGGATCATTCTACAGAGTGTTCCTTGGAGCAGTGCTTGTTACTGCCGCCTTTACCAATGAAAATATAAGAAAACGAATTATGGGAACTATCTAATGGACAAAAAACCATTAATTGAAATAAAAAATTTAGTAAAAAAATTTGGAGCATTTACTGCTTTAAATGGTGTTTCGTTAGATGTTTATCCAGGTGAAGTTCATGCATTGTTAGGTGATAATGGTGCTGGAAAATCAACTTTGATCAAAGTGTTATCTGGTGTTCATCCTATGACAAGTGGAGAAATAAAAGTCGATGGAGAAATTGTTAACTTCACCTCACCACGTCAAGCATCTGATGCAGGTATTGGAACTGTTTATCAAGATTTAGCACTAAACGCACTAACTTCAGTAACAAGAAATTTTTTTCTTGGACGTGAATTGATAAAAGGTCCCGCCGGATTTGGTTTAATGCAAATGGATGAGATGGATAGAATAACAATAGAGGAGATGTCTAAAATAGGAATAAATATTTCAAACCCTAATCAACCAGTTGGAACAATGTCAGGTGGACAAAGACAAACATTGGCAATTGCAAGAGCAACTTATTTTGGTGCAAAGATATTAATATTAGATGAACCTACATCAGCGTTAGGTCAAAAGCAGCAAATGGAAGTTTTAAAAACAATTAAAAAAGTTCAAAGTTTAGGAAATATTGCCATTATACTTATCACTCACAATGAAATTCATGCACGACTTATTGCTGATCGATTTACTTTTTTAAGTTTAGGGGAAGTAATTGGTTCGGGATTGTCATCAGAACTAGGTAATGAAGATGTGAAAAGGTTGATGGCAGGTGGTGCTAAAATTGGCGATCTAGCTAAAGAATTGGAGATATAATGAAAGTAAAATATTACGATTTAGAAAATAAAAGAGTATTTATAACGGGTGGTGGATCTGGAATTGGTGCTTCAATTGTTGAACATTTTTGTGAACAAGGTTCTGAGGTTTACTTTATTGATATTAATGTATCAGAGTCTGAAAAATTAATTGAAGATATAAAAAATAAAAAATATTCAATACCAACTTTTATTGAGTGTGATTTGTTAAATATTAAACAACTTCAAAAGACAATTGCGGACATTATAGATCAAAAAGGTCCAATAGATATTTTAATCAATAATGCTGCTAACGATACAAGGCATAAAATTGATGATGTTACAGAAGAGTATTGGAATGAGAGAATGAATGTAAACCTAAGACATTATTTTTTCACAGTTCAATCAGTTAAAAAATCAATGATTGAAAACAAGGGTGGAGTAATTGTTAATATGGGTTCAGCATCTTGGATGGTTGGACAAGGTGGTATGGCAGCTTATACAGCTGCAAAATCTGGCGTAGTTGGCTTAACAAGATCCTTTGCTAGAGATTTAGGAGAATTTAATATTAGAGTTAACTCAGTAGTCCCAGGGTGGGTCTTAACACAAAGACAAATTGATATGTGGTTAAACGAAGAATCCGAAAAAGATTTGATGAAAAACCAATGTTTAAAAGAGAAGTTAATGCCCCACGAGCTTGCACAAACGGTATTATTTTTTTCATCAGAACAATCTTCTGGTTGCACAAATCAATCTTACATTGTTGATAAAGGCTGGCTATAAGGGACTTTGTGAAAGTACAAAGTTCAACGATAGAAAATAAGTATTTAAGAGTTAAATCAATTAATATTGGTGCTTGTTTATATGAAGTTTATGACAAGCGAAGGAAAATTAATTTAATCTTAAATCTAGGCCCTACAAAAAATTATAGTAATAAGAATTTTTATGTGGGTGCTACTTGTGGTAGGTACGCGGGCAGAATTTCAAATTCAAGATTTAAGATTAAAAATAAGATTTATAAACTTAATGGCAATGAAGGAAGAAACACGTTACATGGAGGAAAAATAGGATTTGATAGATTAGAGTGGAAAATAAAACATTATTCAAAAAATAAAATTATCTATCAATTGTCATCTAAACATCTAGATCAAGGTTTTCCAGGAGATTTGAATTCTGAGTGTATTTTTGAAATCAAAAACAAAAGTTTATTCATTAAATACCAATATAAATCAAACCAATTAACTCATGTGAGTTTAACCAATCATAGTTATTGGAATTTAAACAAGAATAAAAAAGAAACAATTTTTAATCATGATTTAAAAATTAACTCTGAAAAATATCTTGAAGTAACTAATAAATTAATCCCAACTGGTAAAATTAAAAAAGTTAAAAATACCATTAATGATTTTAATAAGTTTCAAAATATTGGAAAAAAAATAAACATTATTAAAAACAAAAAAATAAAGAAAGTATCCAATACAATCAATCAATTAGGATTTGATTTAACATATTGTATTAAAAAAAATTCTAAAAATTATTTAGCTTCTCTAAAAAATAAAAATACTAATATTCAATTAGACTTTTATTCAAATCTTCCTGGAGTGCAGCTTTATACTAGTCAAGGTTTAAGATATAAAAATAAACTTGCTCCTTACCAGGGTGTTTGTTTAGAAACTCAACACTACCCGGACGCACCAAATAATAAAAATTTTCCAAGTACTTTAATTAAACCTAATAAACTTTATAAATACTTTACAAAGATAAATATTTTGTAAAATGAATAAACAAATAAACATATCCATTGTTGGAACAGGTTTAATGGGGTTGCAGCACGTAAAAGCAATTTCAAAATCTAAAAAAGCAAACCTTCATTCAATAGTAGATATTACTAACAATGCTAAAAATTTATCAAAAAAATATAAAATCCCATTGTATTCAAATGTAGACGAACTTTTGAACTCAAAAAATTTGGATGCTGTAATTGTAGCTACTCCAAATCAACTTCATGAAAAACATACAGTCAGTTTCTTAAAGAAAAAAATTCCGGTATTATTAGAAAAACCTATTTCAGATAACATTAATTCTGCTAAAAAAATTATTAGTAGTGCTAATAAAAATAAAACACCGTTATTGATCGGTTATCATAGAAGGCATAATTCAATTGTATCAAAGGTAAAAGAGTTAATCGATAAAGGAAAATTAGGAAACATCGTTTCAGCAAATGTTTTGTGTTGGCTTTATAAACACAAAGCTTATTACAAAGAAAAATGGAGAATTAGTAAAGGAGGCGGACCTTTAGGAATTAATTTAGTCCATGATATCGATATGATTTGCTACTTACTTGGATCTATTAAATATGTTCAAGCATTTACAACCAATAAAACTAGAAAATTTGCAGTTGAAGATACAGCTACAATTAGCTTAATTTTTAATTCAGGTGCACTTTGCACCTTAAATTTATCAGATACAATTGTTGCTCCATGGAGTTATGAACTAACAGCAGGAGAAAATCCTGCTTATCCAATAACTAATCAGTCTGCATACATGATCGGTGGCACCAAAGGATCATTACAATTTCCTAATTTAAAATATTGGTTTTATAAAAATGAGCGAAGTTGGTGGAATAAGATATTTGTTAATGAAGATAAAAACAAAAAAGACGATAGTACTTTAGTAAACCAAATTGATCATTTTGCCGATGTTGTTTCTAAAAAAGTTAAACCAAAGGTAAATGGAAATGACGGATTAATCTCTCTTAAGATTTTTGCAGCAATAACCAAAAGTGCAAAAACTGGTAAGAAGGTTAAGATTTAAAGATTAGCCAATATTGAATTAGAACATTTTAAGGTGTCAGCATCTCCACCTAAGTCTTTAGTTCTATTTTCTTTTTCACTTAAAGATTTTTCAATAGCTTCAACAATTGAATTGGAAGCTTCTTTTTCTCCCAAATAGTCTAACATCATTGCACCAGACCAAATTTGTCCTACAGGATTAGCAATACCTTTTCCTGCAATATCAGGTGCTGAACCATGAACTGGTTCAAATAAAGATGGAAATTTATTTTCAGGATTAATATTACCAGATGGAGCAATTCCAATAGTTCCAGTGCAAGCAGGTCCTAAATCAGAAAGAATGTCTCCAAATAAATTAGATGCAACAACAACATCAAACCATTCAGGATTTAGTACAAATCTAGCAACCAAAATATCAATATGATATTGATCTGTTTCAATTTCAGGATAATTTTCTTTCATTGCATTAAAACGTTCATCCCAAAACGGCATTGTAATTGAAATACCATTTGATTTTGTTGCATTAGTTAATTTTTTTCTTTTTCTTTGTTTTGCTAATTCAAAAGCAAATTTTTGAACTCTATCTATTCCATGGGCAGACATGATAGTTTCCTGAATAGCTATTTCTCTATCAGTATTTTTAAACATTCTTCCACCAACAGAAGAGTATTCACCTTCAGTATTTTCTCTAACAATTAGCATATCAATGTCACCTGGTTTTTTATTTGCTAACGGAGGATTAATTCCAGGAAACAATTTTACCGGCCTAAGATTGATATATTGATCAAATTCTCTTCTAAACTGAAGTAAGGATCCCCATAAAGAAATATGATCTGGAACATGATCTGGCATACCAACTGCACCAAAGAATATTGCATCATGTTTTCCTAATTTTTCCTTCCAATCATCTGGAAGCATTTTTCCATGTTTTTCATAATAATCACATGAAGCAAAATCATATTCTGTAAAATTTATTTTAAATTGATGTTTTTCAGCAGCGTCTTTTAGTACTTTTAAGCCTTCAGGAACTACTTCTTTTCCTATCCCATCTCCTGCTATTGATGCAATGTTATATTCTTTCATTTTTTTATTTTTAATTTAAAGAAAAAATATTTTTTTTCTATGTTATAGCTTAGCTCACTGATTTCTTTTAATGTTTTTTCTAAAAATAAAAGCAAACTGTCTATATCATCATTCTTTATATTAAATTTTTCTACTTTTTTATTCAAATATTTGATTTTTTTAATCAAATCATTTTTTTTTGATATTCTATACAAAGCTCTTTCAATTTGATTTAAATTCCAGCTAATTGATCTTGGAAAAATATCTGCTTTAAGAAAAAAATTAATGATATCAGAAACTGTTATATCTTGTTTTGAATATTGTCTGTAGGCTTGGAAAGCAGAAATAGATTTTAGAATATTTATCCATTCCAATGTTAAATATTCATATCCTTTTTTATGTTGTTTAGATCTTAAAGATTGTGATTGAAGTATTCTTATCATCATATCAGTTCTTTCAATAAATCTTCCAAGACGTAAAAATTGATATTCAATGTTTCTTTGCATTTCCATATCAGTAGAGTACATGAAGCTTTGGGAACCTTGGATTACTTCATTGAGTATTTTGATATAGTTTTTTTTATTTTTTCTAGTTTTTATATTTTTATTAAATTTTAATATTAAATCATTTAATTTTATTATTGATTGCTCGGGTAGTATATCTCTTATCACCAAAGAATTTTGTTGAGATAAATTTAATGAATTAAAAATAGAGGATAGATTTGATTTATTTAAAATAAAATATTCTATTGTTTTTTTTTCAGAATATTTTTTATTCAATTTGATATAGTCTTTGTTTAAATTTGTTACAGTTAATAAGGGTTTCCAAGAAATTTCATCTTCCAATGATAAATCTAATTGTAATTCACTAGTAGTAATTAATAATCTTGATGTAAAATTTGATCTTTCAAGATATCTAGACATCCAATACAATAATTTTGCTCTTCTACTTAACATAATCTAATTATCCAATATCCAGGTATCTTTACTTCCACCACCTTGAGATGAGTTAACAATTAAACTGCCTTTTTTTAACGCCACTCTAGTAAGACCGCCTTGCGTTACATACTGATTGGAGCCAGATATTATAAATGGTCTTAAGTCTACATGTCTTGGATCAAGTTCATTATTAATTAGAGTTGGAGATGTTGAAAGTGAGACTACTTTTTGCCCAATATAATTTCGTGGATTTTTCTTAATTTTTTTAACACATTCATCTAATTCTTTTTTGGATGCTCTAGGACCAATTAAAATCCCGTATCCGCCTGACTCGTTTGCAGGCTTAACTACTAATTTAGCTATATTTTGTATTACATAATCCATTTGTTTTTTTTCATGACACAAATATGTTTCTACTTGGTTAATTATCGGCTCTTCGTTAAGGTAAAATTTAATCATTTTAGGAACATAACTGTAGACAACTTTGTCATCAGCAACACCAGATCCAGGAGCATTAAGAATACTTATATTTCCTTTTTTCCAAGCATTAAAAATTCCAGGAACACCTACCAAGGAAGATTTATTAAATACTTTTGGATCTAAAAATAAATCATCAATTCTTCTATAAAGTGTATGCAGTTGCTCTTTTCCATAAACTGTTTTCATAAATACTTTATTGTCTTCAACAAATAAATCTGAGCCTTCAACTAGTTCTACACCCATTTGTTGTGCTAAGAAAACATGCTCAAAATAAGCTGAATTAAAAACACCAGGAGTTAGTATAGCTAGTTTAGGATTAGATTTGTTTTTTGATAGAGATCTCATACATGAGTATAATTTTGAACAATATTCATCTACTGGACTGATTTTATGTTTTTCAAATATTTCTGGAAAAACACTTTTCATGACTGTTCTATTTTCAAGCATGTAAGATACACCTGATGGAACTCTTAAATTATCTTCCAGTGCTAAAAATTCACCATTAATGTCTCTAACTAAATCTGAGCCACAAATATTAGCCCAAACATTAAATGGAGGTTTGATACCAATACACTCTTTTCTAAAATTTCCTGAATTTAAAATTATATTTTTTGGTATAATTTTATCTTTAAAAATTTTTTGATCATTATAAACATCGTGAATAAAAAAATTTAAAGCTCTTACTCTTTGAGCTAATCCTTTAGAAATTTTATTCCAATCTTTTTTTTTTATAATTCTAGGAATAATATCAAGTGGCCAATAATGATCTGTAATTTTATCATTTGAATAAACTCTAAAAGTAACTCCTCTTTGACTAATTGCATTTTCAGAATTTTTAACAGTAGTTAGAAGTTTTTTTCTTGAATATTTAGAAATAAAATTCGAAATAATTTTAGTTTCAGGCCTTAGTTTTTGATTTTCCTCAACATATTCATCAAATACTTTTTTTGCCTCATATTTTTCCCAGGAAATTTTAGGCATCTGTCATTAAAGCATAAAAAGTTTAAAAAAACATGAAAAATAAATTGTTTGTGACGATAAATTAAGCTTTTTAAATCCTTACTTATATATTAGATAATATTCCATGACTTATTGTATTGGAATTAATGTTAATGAAGGAATGATTTTTGCATCCGATTCTAGAACAAATGCTGGATTAAACGATATCAATGCATATTCAAAAATGTTTAATTATGCTGTTGGTGATAGAAATTTAGTAATAGTTACCTCAGGAAACTTAGCAACATCACAAGCAGTATTTAGTTCTATTAAAAAAGATTTAGAATCTGATAAACCAGAAAAAAGTTTAAATACTTGTAATACAATTGAAGAAGTTGCAAATTACGTTGGATCTTTAACAGTTAAACATTCTTCTCCTCATGGAATTAATGAAGAAGCATTGCAACTTGGTTCTTCATATATTGTAGGAGGACAAATTAAAGATCAAAAATCAGAGATTTTACTAGTATATCCTCAAGGAAATTATATTCGACCATCGGATACCAAACCATATTTGATTATTGGTGAGATTAATTATGGAAAACCAATTTTAGATAGAGTTTTAAAACCAGAAATATCATTAGGTGATGCTGCCCGATGTGCATTAATTTCAATGGACTCAACTATCAAAAGTGATTTACGAGTTGGACCACCAATTGATTTTGTAGTTTATAAAAAAGGTTTAATTAATCCTATATATCAGAATAAATTTGAATTAGAGGACCAAGTTTATTCCTCAATAACAAAAAGTTGGTCTGAAAGTATTATTAGAGCTTTTGAATCGTTTCCTCGATTTGATTGGGAAAATAAATAACTTATATTTTATCAAATTTTTAATCACAATCTTTCATTGTTTTGACATAATTTGTTTGTTAATTTTGCCTATGAAAAAAATACTGCTTTTAATATTCTTAAGTCTCTTTTTTGTTTCAAATTCAAATGCTGCATGTGATGATCCATTAACAGATGGGGTAGATTATTCAAAATGCAGATTTTCAGATGGACAGGATCTACAAGGTAGTTATCTACCAAACTCGAATTTATCTTTTGCAAGTTTTGTTCAAGTAAACTTAGACAAAAGCATTATGATGAATTCAAATTTATCCTTTGGAACTTTCCCAGAGTCTACATTTGTTAGAGCCAATCTTTATGAGACTGTCAGTATTGGTGCAAATTTTGAAAAAACAAATTTTACAAATGCAAACCTAACTAGAGTTGATTTTATGGGAGCAACTTTAATAGAAGCTAATTTTCAAAATGCAAATTTGATGGAAGCAAATTTTACATCTGCAAACATTACAAATGCAAATTTTGAAAATGCAAATCTGATTGGTGCCACGTGGACTAATGGAAAAGCTTGCGGTCCAGACTCTATTGGAACTTGCAAACAATAAGAAATGAACACTTCAGTCAAAACTGATGATGTAATATTTAATTTTTTCAAACAAATCTGTGATGAAAAAGATGATCAAAAATGTGTTGAGCTTGGAAAAGAGTGGATAAAAGCAATGGAAACCAACCTTTCTTCCATGGAAGCAAACCTAAATGGTGCTGATTATCTTAAACATAAAGACGATATTCAAAGTAACCGAGATCATTTAAATAGCCTAAAAAATAAAAATTCTACAGAGTGGAGAGAGTATGCCACTCAGTGCATGATTGAAATAATGAATCATAAAGGTCAACAATAATGAGTAATCAAGAAAGAGTATTTCTAATTATTTGTGCTTCTTTAATTATTTTTACTCTTCATTATTTAATTGAAAAACACTTCTTTTAATAAGAACTAGATCTTGCCCACTTATTAATATTTCCGTCTTTGGCTTTTTTATTTATTTCTTTAAGCTCAGATTTAGAAAAATTTAAATTATTTAAACTTTCAATATTTTCTTTAATTTGTTTTACACTACTTGCACCAATTAAAGCTGTAGTGACCGCTTTATTATTTAATACCCAAGCCAAAGCCATTTGAGATAATGTTTGTTCTCTTTTTCTAGCAATTTGATTTAAATCTGAAATTATCTTTATATTTCTTTTAGTTATAAAACTTTTATCTAATGCAGATTTTGGATCACTTGCTCTCGATGCTTTTGGTATACCTTTTAAATATTTATCTGACAGCATTCCTTGTGCTAATGGTGAAAAAGCAATAGTTCCAATTCCTAATTTAATTAAATTTTTATCTAAGTCTTTTTCAAACCATCTATTTATTAAAGAGTAAGAAGGTTGGTGGATAAATATTTTAATGTTTCTTTTTTTTAAAATATTGAACATCTCAATAGTTTTCTTTGAAGAATAGGAAGAGATACCAATATAAAGAGCTTTACCAGATCTATAAATAAGCTCTAAAGCATCTGCTGTTTCTTCTAATGGTGTATTTGGATCAAATCTATGCGAATAAAAAATATCTACATAATCCAATCCCATTCTTTTTAAACTTTGATCACAGCTTGCAATGATGTATTTTTTAGAACCCCATTCACCGTAAGGTCCTTCCCACATGTCATAACCTGCTTTAGATGAAATAATTAATTCATCTCTATATCTTTTAAATTCTTTACTTAAAATTTTTCCAAAGTTAGCTTCAGCACTTCCTGCTGGTGGACCGTAATTGTTTGCTAAATCAAAATGAGTAATCCCTGAATCAAAAGAATAAAATAACATTTTCTTTGCTTCAGATGTAAGTTGTTTACCACCAAAATTATGCCAAAGACCAAGGCTTATTAAGGGTAGATCAACACCACTCTTTCCACATCTTCTATATTTCATGTTGGAATATCTTTTTGGTGAGGCTTTGTAGTTCATAACTCTTAATATAACTTAATTTATTAGTTTAAAAACTTAAAATTAAATATATATTTAATTAAAGGGGTGTCTTAACAGACTGAGATTAAACCCTAAGAACCTGTCCGGTAATTCAGAAAGGGATAAAATGGATAATACATACTTTTTAAGTCAATCATCATCATTAACATTAGTAATCATTATAAGTTTAGTATTTGCTGCTTTAGGAATTTATCATTCTAAAAAATTCCAAGGAATAAGTAATTATTTAACAGCCAATAGAAATATAGAATTATTTTCATTAACAACCAGTCTTATTGCATCTGCTTTAGGGGCTTGGATTTTATTTGGTCCTGTTGCTGCTGCTACGTGGGGTGGAATAGGGGCTGTTATTGGGTATGCACTTGGCACAGCTTTTCCTATGATTTTCTTAATCTATTTTGGAAGAAAAATTAGATCAGAGTTTCCAAAAGGCTCATCTCTAATTGAGTTTATGAGAAAAAAATTTGGAAAAAGTTTGTTTAAACTGATTTTGTTAATGACAATTTTTTACATGTTTATTTTTCTTTGTGCAGAGTTGACAGCTGTTGCAGTTTTGATAAATTATTTATCAGGTACAGATCTTTGGATCACTGCATCAATAGTACTTTTGGCTACTTTAACGTATACGCTTTATGGCGGTCTAAGAGCTTCTATTTTTACCGATAATATTCAAATGATTGTAATTGGCTTTCTTTTATTAATTCTAATTTTAATTATCAGTTCATCAACAGGAGATAATTTTTCTTTTGCATTAATTAAAGAAAAAAATCCACAATTGTTAAGTTCATCTTATATTCCAAGTTATACTGCTGGATTAACTTTTTTTATAGCTGTTGCAGCTACCAATTTATTTCACCAAGGAAATTGGCAACGTGTTTATGCTGCTAAAGATTACAACACTTTAAAATCAGCATTGATCATTTCTTTTTTTGTAATTGTGCCTATAGTTTTTTTAATGGGCTTTATTGGAATGGTTTCATTTTCTATTGATCCTTCAGCAAGAGCTGATTTAGGATTTTTCACTTTATTGTTAAAAGAACAAACTGAAATTTTATCCTTAATTATAATTATCCTTGGATTAGCTTTAACAATTTCAACAGTTGATACATTGGTTAATGCTATATCAAGTTTGTTTGTTGTTGATGGAAAAGCGACTTTTAATTTAGATAAAAAAACAGATTATTTAAAAATTTCTAAATACTTTATCGTATTTTTATCATTGATTGCATTTGGTGTTGCATCAAAAGGATTTGATATTTTGTATTTATTTTTACTTGCAGATTTATTTTGTTGTGCATTTGTCTTCACAGTCTTTTATAGTTTTTATAATAAGGTAAATGAGAAAACTGCTTATGTTTCGATTATAATTGGTTTGATTGGTGGATTTTTAATGTTTCCTTATCCAGATTTTTCTAAGAGTTTATTAGTTGGGGTATTGATGTCTAAAGATCTATTTTCACCTTTTGTTGCACAATCTTTATTATTTTTATCCTTTGTTATTGCAACTTTTTTGCCAGCAGTAATTTTGAAATTGAAAAGTAATTAATTTAGACCACAGAGTTTAAAGCTTCATAAATAAGTTCTTTGGTAGTCTCACCAATGCTTCTGTAAACTTCTTTATTATCTTTAAAAATTAAAAGGGTTGTTTGGTATTGAATATTAAAAAATTCAGCAATTTCTTTATTAGTTACATCAAATGTAAAATATTCAATATTTTCAAAATCATTTTTTGCTTTATCGAGAACTTTCATTTGACTAGCACAAGACGTACAATATTTAATCCAAGAACTAACCACTACAACTTTTCCATCCGCTAAAGCTTTATCAAATAATTCTTTTTTATACGTTGTTTCTTTTGCAGATGTTAAGGAGATGGTTGCAAAAAAGATTGTGATTACTGCTAATATTTTTTTCATTTTTAATTATTTATCAATGTTTTTAATTCTAAATGTTATAAACTTTTTTTATAATCATTATACATAACACATGCAATATTTAGCTAAAAACAAATTTAAAAATCCATTAACAACAGCTGACGGCAGTGAAAGAGCATTTATTCAAGCTGAAAAAATATCTACCCTTTGGTTTAATACAGGCACTCTGTGTAATATTGAGTGTCATAATTGCTACATAGAGTCTAGCCCTAAAAATGATCGATTAGTTTACTTAACATTTGAGGAAGTAAAAACATTTATAGATGAAGCGATTAATAAAAATTTACAAACAAAAGAAATTGGTTTTACAGGTGGAGAACCATTTATGAATAAAGATATTCTTAAAATGATTAGTTATGCTTTAGAAAATAATTTAAAAGTTTTGGTTTTATCAAATGCAATGAAGCCAATGCAAAATAAAGCTGAAGAATTATTAAAATTAAAAAATGCTAACTTAACAATTAGAGTATCAATAGATCATTATGAAAAAACAAAACATGAGCAGATAAGAGGTAAAGAAACTTATGACGTAATGTTAAAAGGTCTTAATTGGTTAAATAACAATAATTTTAAATTTGCTTTAGCAACAAGACTTTTATGGAAACAATCAGAGGATCAATTAAGAAAAAATTTTCAAGTTTTTATTAAGAAAAATAATTTAAATTTAGATGCATTTTCAACACAACAACTAGTTACTTTTGCAGAAATGGATGAAAAAGTAGATACACCAGAAATTACAACAAATTGTTGGGGTATTTTAAATAAAGATCCCAACGATATTATGTGTTCCTGGTCTCGTATGGTTGTTAAAAAAAAAGGATCTCAAAAACCTAAGGTTATAGCTTGCACTTTGCTTCCTTATGAAGATGAGTTTGATCTTGGAGATTCCTTGACAAATTCACTTCAAAAAATATACCTCAACCACAAACATTGTTCAAAATTTTGTGTGTTAGGAGGTTCTAGCTGTAGCTAGAAAAATAGTGAAAAAAAACCAGGGTAAAATTTTTTTTGGGTTAATTTTCTTTACAATTATAATTGTAAGTTATTCTCTTGATATAAATAAGATTGTAACGTTTGAAAAAATTAAAGATATCTATCAAGATTTACAAATTCTTATAAACCAAAATTATTATTTTTATTTTTTTATTTTTTTTATCTCGTACGTGGTCGTTACAGCATTTGCTCTACCGATATCCCTTTTAAAAACTTTGTTAGCTGGAGCACTATTTGGTTTTTGGCCGGGACTTATTTTGGTTTCATTTGCGAGTTCAATTGGTTCAACTTTCTGTTTTTTATTTTCAAGATATGCTCTAAGAGCCTATATCCAAAAAAAATTTTCAAACTATCTAGATAAAATTAACAAAGGTATTGAAACCGATGGCTGGTTATATCTCTTATTTTTAAGATTAAGTCCTATTTTTCCTTTTTTTATAATTAATTTGGTATTCGGTTTAACAAAAATGAAAACTTTAGAATTTTATATTGTTTCACAAATAGGAATGTTCATTGCGACAGCAATTTTTGTTAATGCTGGTGTACAAATTGCAAATATAAATTCTTTAGAAGAAATTCTAAGTTTTAAAATAATTGCGTCATTAACCTTAATTGGAATTTTTCCTTTATTAATTAAATATATTTATAATATAATTAAAAATGAACGAGCCAATTAAAAAATATATCAAAACTGAATGTGGGATAACAGAGTATCACCGACTTAAAGCATTATCTAAAAAAAATGTATTTTATAAAATTCGTTTTTACTGGTTCGTTGGAATTGGGACACTAAGAGATTTTTTTAAATAATTCATGTATATATCTGTAATAATACCAATAGGTCATAAGGAAAAAAATTTTGAATTAATTGAGCAGCTCAAAAAAAAATTTAATAACATTGAGATTATTGTAGTTTCTTCATATCAAAATTCAGAAGCAAAAGTTCTTGAGGATAAAGCTGATCATTTTTTAAGTATACACAATTCAACGAGAGCTAAAGCAATGAACGCCGGTGCAGAAGTTGCTACCCATGATATTTTATGGTTTTTGCATTTAGATAGCGATTTGTCGTTAATTAATGAAATTGATTTAGAGAATGTTGATAAAGAGAAAATTAATACTTTTTTATTAAAATTTAACGATGAAAAATTAAAATATAATGCTTTAGGAGCCAATATAAGAACAAAATTTTTAGGTTTACCTTTTGGAGATCAATCTTTTTTAATCAATAAAAAATTATTTAATTTTTTGGGAGAATTTACTGAAATTATAGAAAAAGGAGAGGATCATGAATTTATTTGGAAAGCAAAACAACTTGGAGTTAAAATTAATATAATTGATAACTATATTTTAACTTCAGGAATAAAATATAATAGTCACCCTGTGCTACAAACGTTTGCTACTTTACGAGATACAGTCTTTCAAGTTTTTAAATTTTATAAACAACAACCAAAATATGTAGTTTGCTATTTTATAAAAGATCCTCAATCAAAAAAATCCAAAACACGCTTAAGAGAACAGATTGAAGATAACTTTGTTAATAAATTGAATGAAAATTTAATTGAAATTTTAACAGATAATATAAATAAACTTAAAAATAGTAAATTTACATATCAATTAACTGTTTCAGAAAAAATTCATCAAAATTATGGTCATAAATTTTCAAAAATTACAGATGGTCTTTATTTGACTTCGCAAAAAGATCTAGGTCTATCAATGAAAGAGGTAATTGAATTTAATTTAAGATATTTTAAAAAAGTTGTGATTGTTGGTTCTGATATCCCTCTTCTTACAGCAGAAGATATTAAAAATAGTTTAAGAGCCTCATCTGCTAAAAATGTTTTTTATCCAACATTAGATGGTGGTTTTTGTTTATTGGCAACAAGTGATAGTAATATTCTTAATATAATTGATAAAGTCAATTATGGAACTGACACTGTTTTAACAGATTTAACCAAAAATGTCTCAAAAGTATTAATTGAAAACAAGTTTCATCAAGACATTGATGTTAAAGATGATCTTGAAAAAATTTATCAGTCGTTAAAAGATAAAGTTTACTCATTAAATACAAGTTTAAAAAAACTATATACACTTCTTTATTCTAATAGAAAAAAATTTACTGAATGATCTATTTTTTTAAAGGCCTTAAGATTAAATTTTTTAAACTTTGTTCAGTATCTCCCTCTACACCAATTGGCATGCCAATTTTTCTCTCAAAGTTTGATTTAGTTCTAAAAATTTTATCCCACCAACTGAAAATTGTAGAATAATTTGCATCTGTTTCACTTTGACGTTTATGATGATGAACCCAATGAATTGAAGGAGTAACAATTATTTTTGATAATATATTTTCAATTTTTTTTGGCATGCTGATATTTGAATGATGAAATATTGAGCTTAATAAAATTATAGCCTCAATTAAAAGCAAATTGATTAATGAAATATTAAAAGTGATAATGATTATGGAACGAATTAAAGCACTTAATATTACTTCACCAAAATGAAATCGTACACCAGATGAAATATCTAATGTTTCATCTAAATGATGAACATGATGGAACTTCCAAAGAAAAGGAATTTGATGGTTAAATCTATGCCACCAATATAAAAAAAGATCTATAACCATTAAGTGAAATAAAAAACTCATTATTGAATTATCAAATTTGAACAAACTGTGTAACTCAATTTGAGTAGCAAAAATCGATATAGGTAAAAT
The DNA here is from genome assembly GCF_965262185.1 of Candidatus Pelagibacter sp. GTDB lineage: Bacteria > Pseudomonadota > Alphaproteobacteria > Pelagibacterales > Pelagibacteraceae > Pelagibacter. Next base: position 353,184 of record NZ_OZ253498.1, on the reverse strand, counting down.
AATTATTGGTGTAATGCCAATATTCACTAACCAAAAAAAGATATTTTTAGAAATTCTTGAAATCTTATTTTTGAAATAAATTTTTTCTTTAGGAAATAAAAATTCCAAAGTTAAAAAAAAACAAACTCCTATAAAAACAATTAAACTTTTAATTTCCATATGGAAACTATTAAACTAAATTTTTATTAAAAAAACTAATTGTTCTGTCCCATGCTAAGTTTGCATTTTTTTCATCATATCTTGGTGTTGAATCGTTATGAAAGCCATGATTACAATCTTTATAAATATGAGCAGTGTAATTTTTATTATTTGCTTTTAACGCTGCTTCATATTCTGGCCAACCTTTGTTAATTCGATCATCTAATTCAGCATAATGCAGAAGAAGAGGTGCTTGAATTCTAGGTACATCTTCAGCATTAGCTTGACTTCCATAAAAAGGCACAGAAGCTGACATCTCAGGATAGGCAACTGCTAATGCATTGCATACTCCTCCACCATAACAAAAACCTACGGCTCCAATTTTTTTAGTAGTTTCTTCATGATTATATAAAAATTCAAAACCATTAAAAAAATCATTTAAAAGTTTTGTACGATCAATTTTTCTTTGCATAGCTTTGCCATCTGCATCATTGCCTGGATATCCTCCTAGACTACTTAAACCATCAGGAGCTAAAGCAATAAAACCTGCTTTTGCAACTCTTCGAGCAACATCTTTGATGTAAGGATTTAATCCTCTGTTTTCATGTACCACTAACACTGCTGCAGTTTTCTCAGTAACTTTAGATGGTTTTACATAGTAGCCATTAATGTTTCCGTTACCGTTTTCACTTTTATAAGTTATGTAATTTGCTTTGATATCAGGATCATTAAAGTTTACTTGTTCTGCTAGAGCATAATTTGGAGCTAAACTATTAAATATCGATAAAGCAGTTACTCCAGCTGCAGTATATTTTCCAATATTTTTTAAAAACTCTCTTTTAGTGATTTTCCCATGTGCATAATGATCATAAAGTTCTAGAATTTTTTGATCAAAATCTTTAGCTGTTAATCTATTTTTCACAATATCCACATTTTATTACAACTGTTGCAATAAGCAAATGATCTTATTGCATTATGAGTGATAAAGCTTATATGTTCACCATCCAAAATGTCAGAAAATCAAATAAGTATTAACAATCTATCTAAAGTCTATGGTAACGGTTTTGAAGCATTAAAGAGGATTAACCTTAACATTAAAAAAGGTGAGATTTTTGCAATGCTTGGTCCAAATGGTGCAGGAAAAACTACACTAATAAGTATTATCTGTGGAATTGTAAAACCTTCATCTGGAAAAGTAACAGTTGATGATTTTGATATTATTGATGATTATAGAGAAACGAGATCTAGAATTGGATTAGTTCCACAAGAATTAACTTTAGAACAATTTGAAACGGTATTTAATAATGTCTCTTATTCAAGGGGATTATATGGAAAGAAACCAGATCCAAAACATATTGAAAAAGTTTTAAAGGATTTAAGTTTATGGGACAAGAAGGATCAAAGATTAAGACAGTTATCAGGAGGGATGAAGCGAAGAGTATTAATTGCTAAAGCTTTATCTCATGAACCAACTATTTTATTTTTGGACGAGCCAACAGCTGGTGTTGATGTAGAATTACGTCAAGACATGTGGAAGGTAGTAGAGACATTAAGAAAAACTGGTGTCACTATTATATTAACCACCCATTATATTGAAGAAGCTGAAGCAATCGCTGATAGAGTTGGAGTAATTAACCAAGGTGAAATTATTGTAGTAGAAGAGACAAAAGAACTTCTTAAGAAGATGGGACACAAAAAACTAACCATAGATTTACAAGATGAAATCCATGAAGTTCCTAAAAGTTTAGAAAAATATCAGCTTGAAATTGGAAAAGACAAAATGTCAGTTAATTACAGTTATAATATTCAAGCACAACAAACAGGAATAACTACACTACTTCAAGATTTAAAAGATGCTGACTTAAAATTAAAAGATTTAAAAACAGAACAGAGTACTTTAGAAAAAATATTTGTAAGTTTGGTAAAGGAGAACAATGAGATTTAATTATTACGCTTTTAAAGCAATTTATTTGCATGAGATGGATCGGTTTAAAAGAACATTGATGCAATCATTATTTTCGCCAGTTCTATCAACCTCTCTTTATTTTATAGTTTTTGGATCTGTCATTGGTGGCTATGTAGAAAATATTGATGGGATTAGTTATGGATCTTACATTGTTCCAGGTTTATTGATGCTAACGTTGTTAACTCAATCAATCAGTAACACTTCATTTGGAATATTTTTCCCCAAATTTAATGGAACTATCTATGAAATCTTAGCAGCACCCATTTCAACATTTGAAATTGTTTTAGCCTTTGTGGGCGCAGGGGCGACCAAAACACTTATAGTTGGTGCTGTTATATTTATTACTTCAACCTTCTTCGTTGAAGTGAATGTAATGTATCCATTGTTAATGATATTTTTGTTGATGTTAGTTGCTTTTACCTTTGCACTTTTTGGATTTTTAATTGGATTAATGAGTTCAAACTTTGAACAAATGTCTATTATTCCAACATTAGTTATTACTCCAATGGTCTTTTTAGGAGGAAGTTTGTACTCTTTAGATATGCTACCTGAGTTCTGGCAAACAGTTACTTACTTTAATCCAGTTGTTTACTTAATAAATGGCTTAAGATTTGCCTTTTATGGAGTATCAGACTTTAATATTTGGATTAGTATAACTTCAATGGTGGTATTTTTAGGAGCTTGTATAACTGTAGTCGCCGTCCTATTGAAAAAAGGATACAATATTAAATCTTAGCTGCTAGCTATTTTCTTTTTTGGATCGTAAAAAGGTTTTTCTACAATTGTAGATGAATATTTTCCTTCATGTGTTTTAACATCTAATTGATTGCCTAATTCTGAATGATTAATTTCAATCATTGCAAGTGCAATATTTTTTTTTAATCTTGGTGAATATACAGCTGAAGTTACTTTGCCAACTGTCTTACCATCTTTTTCAACTGGCCAAAAAGTTGTATTAGGTCCTGATAAAGGATCGCTATCAATGATAAGACCAACTTGTTTTCTTTTTATTCCCTCTTGCTTTATTTTTTTTAGCGCTTCTTTACCTATAAAATTTATATTAGTATCTAAATTAACTAATCGATCAAATCCTAATTCAAATGGATTTGTATGAATATCTGCATCTGCATGATAAGAAAGCATTCCGCCTTCAATTCTTCTTATAGAAGATGTATGACCAGGTTGAATTCCATGTTCTTTACCAGCTTCCATTATTTTTTCATAAAGTTCATTACCTCTTGAGCCGTCTCTTAAATATATTTCATAACCAAGTTCACTTGACCAACCTGTTCTTGAAACAATTAATGGAATACCATCAAGTTGATATTCTTTTAACCAATAATATTTAAGATCTCTGATACTCTCACCAAATAGTTTAACCATTATTTCTTGTGAGGTAGGACCTTGTAATTGCAAAGGAGAAACATCTGGTTCAGATATTTTTACATCTAAACCTGAATTAACAGCAACACCTTGTGCCCATAACAAAACATCACTATCAGCCAAAGATAACCAAAAATGGTTTTCAGCTAATCTTAATAAAACTGGATCATTTATGATACCACCATCATTATTTACAATTAAAACATATTTACATTGTCCAACAGATAACTTTGAAAGATCTCTAGGAGTTAAAAGTTGAATAAATTTATATGCATCAGGACCAGTGATCTCGACTTGTCTTTCAACTGCAACATCACATAAAATTGATTTTTCAATAAGGTTCCAAAAATTTTGCTCAGGACTTCCAAAATCTCTTGGAATATACATGTGATTATATACAGAAAAACCTGTTGCCCCCCATTTTACAGTAGCATCAAAATATGGAGATTTTCTTATTTGTGTTCCAAAACCAAAGTTTTTATTAGACATTTGTGACCCTTAACAGTCTGAGTATTAATTACAAATAAAAAAATAGCCCAATTAAGGGCTACTAAAAAAAATGGAGAGGGAAAGTATTTTTTTTAAAATTGTTCTGTTTCAGTAGATCCAGCCATTGCTGTAGTTGAGCTTTGGCCGCTACTAATAGTATTTGAGACTGCATCAAAATAAGATGTGCCAACTTCTCTTTGGTGCTTAACACTAGTATAGCCGTCTTTTTCTCTAGCAAATTCCTGTTGTTGAATTCTAGAATATGCAGCCATACCTTCTTTTCTATATTTCTCAGCAAGTTCAAAAATTGCAATGTTTTGAGTGTGAAATCCAGCAAGAGTAATGAACTGAAATTTGTAACCCATTTTAGCAATTTCTTGTTGGAATGAAGCAATCTCATCATCACTTAAATGTTTTTTCCAATTGAATGATGGAGAACAATTATAAGCTAATAATTTTCCAGGAAACTTCTCATGAATTGCATCTGCAAATTTCTTAGCCTCTGCTAAATTAGGAGTTGCAGTTTCACACCAAATTAAATCAGCATACGGTGCATAAGCTAAACCTCTAGAGATAGCTTGTTCAATTCCATCTTTAACATAATGAAATCCTTCTGGAGATCTTTCACCAGTTAAAAATGGTTTATCATTTTCATCAAAATCATTTGTAATAAGTTTTGCTGCATTAGCATCGGTTCTTGCTAATATAATCAAAGGAACCTCAGCAATATCAGCAGCCAACCTTGCAGCTTTTAAATTTTTGACCATGGTACCAGTTGGAACAAGAACTTTTCCACCCATATGACCACATTTTTTTTCACTAGCTAATTGATCTTCAAAATGAACACCTGCAGCACCTGCTCTTATAAATTTTTTAGTTAATTCAAATACATTTAATGGTCCACCAAAACCCGCTTCACCATCAGCAATAATTGGAAGCATGTAATCTACTTTTTCCTCTCTTTTCATGTCCCCATCTTGCATTTCCATATGTTGAATTTGATCAGCTCTAATTAAAGAGTTATTCATTGACTCAACTAATTTAGGAGCACTATCATAAGGGTATAGAGATTGATCTGGATACATTTCTCCAGCTGTATTAGCATCGGCCGCTACTTGCCAACCACTTAAATAAATTGCTTTTAAACCAGCTTTTGCATGTTGAACAGCCTGGTTACCAGATAAAGAACCAAGTGTATTTACATAAGCTTCTGTATTTAATAATTTCCAAAGTTTTTCTGATTGATTTTTGCAAAGTGAGTATTCAATTTTAATTGAACCTCTTAATCTCTCCACTTCTTTATCAGTGTAGTCTCGTTTGATACCTGCGAATCTTTTTAACTCATAAGAGATTTTCTCTGCGCTCATTATTTATAATCCTTTATTGAAGAAAATTGAAAAAAGTTGAATTAGTTACTATCGTTTACAGCTTCGATTAGTTCACTCATTCCACTTGAACCCCAATCACAATGATCATCTCTCATATAAATTCCTTTACTATGATGGTGATCTAAATCCTCTTTTTTGATGATTTGAGCTTCATTTTCTGTGTTTTTTAAGTTTTTATCCATGTAAATTATATATTTTACTAAATTTACAAAATCTATAAAAAACGTCAAAAAGCTTTGTAAATAAAGAAAAAATATTGTAAAAATAAATTTACAAAATTTACAAATAGAAAAATGAGTCAAATTGATCTTAAAATAGGGCCAAAAATAAGAGCTTTTAGAAGACAGCTTGGACTGCAAGCCAACAAATTAGCAGAAGATTTAAACATTTCTCCTAGTTATTTAAACTTAATTGAAAGTGGAAAAAGAAAAATTGATGGCGATTTACTTTTAAATGTATGTGAAAAATTAAATATCCAACTGTCAGATCTTACATCAAAGACAGATATTAATCTTCAAAATACCATTTCTGAAATTTTAGATGACAGTTTGTTTGAAGACTTAGATATTTTAGGTCCTGAAGTAAAAGATCTAGTAAGCACTAATCCAAAGATTGGAAAAGCGATTGTAAGACTAGGTGATATTCTTAAAAAAAAAGATCATGAGTTAATAAATAAAATTGAAAAAATTTCAGGTAAAATTGTTGATAATAGAAAAAATTCTTTTCCAGGTGAAGTCATTTCAGATTTTCTCCAAGAGCATAAAAACTATTTTCCAAAATTAGAAGAGTTTGCAAATAAAGTTTTTGATAAAATTCAAAAAAATAATCGAACAAGATATATTGCTTTGTGTGAATATTTAAATTCAGAATATTCGATAACAGTCAAAGATGTTATTCCAGATGAAAATAAACCATTTTCAAAAATTTATAATAAAAATAAAAAAGAACTTTTATTAAGTGATTACAGTTCTCTTGAAACAAAAAAATTACACGCAGCAGCTCAAATAGCTCAAGAAGGAGCCAATAAAGAAATTGACAATTATTTATCGAAATTTAGCTTCCCTTCAGAAGAATCTAAAAAACTTACAAAAGTTGCATTGCTAAATTACTGTGGTGCTGCAATTTTGATGCCATACAAATTATTTCATTCTGAATGTAAAAAATTAAAATATGATTTGGAATTACTGCAAAATACTTTTGCAACATCTTTTGAACAAGTAGCTCATAGGGTTACATGTTTACAGGATCCAAAACTACCTGGTATTCCTTTCCATTTTTTAAGAGTTGATATGGCTGGAAATATTTCAAAAAGGTTTTCGTTATCTGGAATTGATATACCAAGATATGGGGGAGCGTGTCCAAGATGGAATGTTTATTCTGCTTTTACAAGACCTGGTGTGATTCAAGCTGCAGTAAGTAAAATGAATAATGGTGAAAAATATGTTTGTATTGCAAGAACTGTTGAAAAAGGAATAGGAAGATTTGGACAAGCAAAAAGTGTTCTCTCTATTGGACTTGGATGTGATGCGAAATATGCAAAAGATTTTGTTTACACTGAAAATGTTAATATTAATGATAAATCTACAGAAATACCAATTGGTGTTTCATGTAGAACCTGTGACAGATTAGATTGTTCACAAAGAGCATTTCCACCACTACATAAAAAGTTCGATGTTGACTTAAATACAAGAGGTGTTTCAGTTTATGTCAGTGACAACAAATCTTAAAATATGATTAAATATATAATTCCAGCTATCATTGTTTTCTTAATTGTGTTATTTTGGGAAAAAATTACTGATTTTGTTGAGAAAAAGTTCAATATTAAGCTTAATTATATTGTTGTTAGTTCTATTATTGCAGCCATAGCAATTATCCTTTTGCTCCTTAATTACTAGGATTTATGAACAGCATTGATTTTTCAAATTATCAATTAGATGAAGCTGATGGTGTATTTACTTATAAAAATGAAAATACAACGCTAGGGTTCGTTAGATTTAATAAAAAGGGAGAAATTGAATACATTTTCGTTAATCCAATTTTTAGAAAAAAAGGAATAGCAACAAAATTATTGCAGTTAGTTAAACAAAAAACAGGAAAAGAAATAATTCTTCAAGAACCAATTAGTCCTTTAGGATCAAAACTATTAAATTCATTGAATAAATGGAAATAAACTTATTATTTTTCTTCACAGTAGTTCCAGCAATAATTTTATACGGTATTGCAAAATCAGGTTTGGGTGGATCGATAACTTTAATATCTATTCCATTAATGACTATTGTAATGCCTTTAAACCAAGCATTAGGAATAATTTTGCCAATTTTAATATTTTCCGATTTTATTGCGGTTTATAAATATAGAAAAGAATATGACTTAGGCACCCTAAAGTTAATGGTTCCATTTGCTGCTGTTGGAATAATAATTGCTTCTTTCACGTTCACATATTTTTCAGAAGAATTATTAAAATTTATGATTGGTTTAATGGGATTTATTTTTGCAGGTCATTATTTTTTTTTTAAAAAAGATAAAGAAGCTAAGTCAGAAAAAAATTCTATCAAAGGAGGAATTTGTTCAGTAATAGCTGGATTTACAAGTTTTTGTGTCCATGCAGGAGGAACACCGGTAAGTGTTTATATGCTTCCATTAAGAATGCAGAAAGAAATTTATGTTGGAACAAGAATTATATTTTTTACTTTTGTTAATCTAATTAAACTTCCTCTATATATTAACCTCTCAATGACAAATTTAATAACTTTTAAACAATCAGTATTTTTATTTCCACTTGCTTTTGTAGGTATATTAATTGGTTATCGATTAATTAAAGTTATTAATGAAAAATTATTTTATAATATTTTGTATTTTTTAATTTTTATAAGTAGTTCAAAACTTTTATATGATTACCTGATATGATTATTTAACAAATGTTTAATTTTTGAATGGTTGATAGAATAGGATAAACTTTAATATGAAAAAAAAATTTAATCCTAGAATAAAAGCAAGAATAAGGAAAAATAGACAAGCATTCAGTAAAAATATTGATAATTTTTTTGGTTGGGTAAAAGGTGCTAAACTTGTTGAACTTAAAGAATGTAATGTAGAGGAAGATCCAGTTCGACCAGAATTAGATAATGAATTTAGAACAGGATTTGGAAGAAAAATTTATGGGGTCGAGTATCAAGGCGAAATTCATGCTGTAATGTGTTTTGCTTATACTAATGAAATTCCTAAAAGTGTGGATGAACTTGAAAAATTAAGTACTGATGCTTTTTTACAAAGTGCAATGAGAGATCAAAAAGGTGGTAAAATTGCTATTGCTTATACTGTGTGGTCAAAGAAAAAAGGTGGAGGAAAGTTAATTGTAAAAGAAGTGTTTAGAAAGATAAAAAAATCCAATCATTTAAACAGATTAGTAACACTTTCACCTTTAACTAAAATGGCAACGAATTTTCATGAAAGAAATGGAGCAAAATTAGTTCAAATTAATGAAACAACACAAAATTTTGAATATAAAGTTATTTAACCATGAAGTTAAAAAAACAATTAATTCTTCTATTTTGTACTTTCTTTATTTTACCGTATTCTATTGTAATGGCCAATGAAGAAGCAAAATATGAAGTGGTTGATAAAAATGACATTTATGAGATTAGAAAATATTCTGATCGTTTAGCAGTTGAAACCTCTAGAGCTGGAATAGATAGTAATTTTAGAAAATTATTTAATTACATTTCTGGAAGAAATGATGCTCAGGAAAAAATAGCAATGACTACTCCAGTTACTCAAGTAGAAAAAAATGGAAACATGACTATGCAGTTTTATTTACCTTCAAAGTTTAATTCAGATAACGTTCCCAATCCTAGTAGAGAAGATGTAAGGATAGTAAATATTGAAGGAGGATATTATGCTGTACTTAGATATTCTGGTCGAGCTTCTGATGGAAATTTCATAAAACATAAAGAAATCCTAGAAAAAGAGTTAAACAAAAATAATATTTCAATTATAAGTCCACCTATTAGAGCTACATATGATAGTCCTTTTACCCTTCCAATGAATAGAAGGAATGAGACAATGTACAAAGTAGAGTTTAATTCATGAAATCAAAGTTTAAAGCAATGGTGTTATCTTGTATGGACCCAAGATTTCAACATTTAGTTCATAATCATTTAAAGAAAAAAAAATTAACTGGTAAGTACAGTGCTTTTACAATTGCTGGTGCTGCTTTGGGTGTTACACACAATAAATTTAAAAAATGGCATAATACTTTTTATGATAATCTTGCAACTTCAATCCAACTTCACAAAATAGAAAAACTTATTGTTATTAATCATAAAGATTGCGGTGCTGCAAAAATTGCTAATGGAAAAAAGGAATTTACACCTGCTAATGAAAAAAAAATACACCAAGACTCATTTAATAAACTTAAAAAAGAAATTAAAAAAAGATTTCCAAAACTAAAAGTGGAATTAAATGTAATTGCTTTAGATAGTAAAATTACAAAATTTTAATTATTGATTTCTAATCAAAGGGTAAACTTTTGGATTTAAGTATTTTAAGTTTGTTAACATAATCAATAACAATGTTACAAATCCAATTGAAAAACCTAAGTAAATTAAAACTTTAAAATCAAACATCCACACTAGTTCGAAAATATTTTCCATAATAAATTTTGAACCAATTACTGCAAAAAATATTGCAATTAGTATGACTGATTTAAATATAATAATGAATTCTATTAATGATGAGAGGATTATTTCTTTTTTTGAAAACCCTAGAATTTTAAACACTAAGTTTTGATATTCTTTAACTTTACCTTGAACCATAATTGCACTTGAAATAACAATTAAACCAATCACAATTGTTACTGCAGATATTAGAGTAACTGCAATGAATACTTTATTTAGAACAGCTGTTACTTTTGTTAAATAATCAGCAATTTTGATCATGGATAGGCTAGGCATAACTTCTAGCATTTCAGTTTCATCAAACTTATCAGTATTAAATTTTGCTGTTGCTAAATATTCATGAGGAATATTTTGAGCGAATTGAGGATTAAATAGCATTGCAAAGTTTATACTTAAATCTCGATAATCAACTTCTCTAAAATTAACCACTTCACCATCTATTTCTCTTCCATATATATTTAAAGTAAAAATATCTCCTAATTGAATGTTAAAATCTCTTGCAACTTTAGCATCTAAAGATATTTGAAGTTGATTAGGTTTATTTAAATCCCACCATTTTCCAGCAACTAATGGATTATCTTCAGGAACATCTTCAACCCATGAAGATCTTCTCTCACTACTAATTACCCAATAACTATCATTATCAGGTTTAATATAAATATTTGGATTAATGCCATTAATTTTTGTAATGCCAGATGAAACCATTGGAACAACTTCAATGTTTGCATCAGGATCCATCTTTAATATTCCTTGCTCAAACTTTTCACGCTCTCCTTTTTGAATACCCACAAAGAAATAATCAGGAGCAATATCAGGAATTGATTTAGCAATTTCCCTTTGAAAATTTGTTCCAACTAATGCCAACGTTAAAAGTAAAGTAACTCCTAATCCTAAAGACATAATAGTAATTGGAGTAATACTTTTAGTTTGAGTGATATTCTTAATTGATACCTTTAATGAAATATTGGAGCTTGATTTAAATTTTTTAAGAAAAAATATAATTATTCTTGAAAGAAAGAAAAATACAATCAAACACACAAAAAATGCAGCAAAGTATCCAAGACTGTAAGTTGGTTGTTCAGAGCCAACTGTAAATAATAAAACTAAAATAGAGAGCAAAATAAAACTTAAAACAACAGACTTTTTTGAATAATAAAATTGCAGGTTTTGAAAAACGTTTCTAAATAAATTAGAAGCTTTTACTTGATCAATTGAACTTATTGTTGGGATAGAAAATATTACAAGTACCAATAAACCAACTAAAAATATTTTAATAAAATTAACTATAGAAAATACTGGATAAACATTTAATCCAAGTCCATCTGATAAGTACTTATCAGCGATAGGTACTATTAAAAAACTAGAGCCATAAGAAACAACAGTAATTACAAACAATAATATTAGTAACTGAAGATAATAAAGTGTCTTTATATTTCCTGAATAAAATCCAACTGCTTTTCTAACTGCAATTGACATGTTGTTTTGGTTAATAAAAGAAAGGAGAGTATTTGCAATTCCAATACCCGCAATCAACATCGCACTTATTGAAACAAGAGATAAAAATTGTGAAAAATTATTGATTATTCTCTTTATTCCACTTGCTGAATTTTCAGGATAACGAAGTTTTACCTTTTGATCATCTTTAAAGATATTTTCAATTCGTTTTTCTAATTCTTCAGGGTTATCTCCTTCATTAAATTTTACTTTATATTCATAGTTTAAAAAGCTTCCAATTCCGTTTAGTTTTAATATCTCTAATGTTTGTTTTCCTGCTAGCGCCCAATCACCAAAAGCAACAAATCCACTTACATCAGGAACTGATTTTATAATCCCAATAACTGTAAAGTTTTGGTCTTGAACTTTAACTTGTTCATAAAGTTTTATATTTAGTGTCTTTGACAAACTTTCATTAATTAAAATAGTATTTGGTTCTTTTTGCATTCGCTCATATGCACCTTCGGGTTCAAATACTACTTCGCCATATAACGGATATTTTTCATCAACTGTTTTAATTCTAGTAAATAAAGATTTGTTTTTTTCTCTTCCAGTTGTTGAAAGCATTGTACTGAACTCAATCATTTGAGATACAGTTGCAAACTCTTTTACTTGATTAACTAGTTGTAGATTTCCTTGGTTACGATTGTAATCAATTTCTAAATCACCTCCTAATAAAGCTTTAGCATTATCGTTTAGTTCTTTTTTGAGACTATCTTCAATTGTAAAAATAGCACTTAATATAAAGAGACTAATAAATAGAGTAACAATAATACTTGAAATTTTGTAATAGTTTCTGCTTAAATCTTTTAAAGCATATTTAAAAATCAAACTAAATTCAGATCGATTATTTAATTTTTCCATCTTTTATTTTAATTTTTCTTTTTGCTTTGTTTGCAAGTTTTGGATCATGCGTTACCATGACTAAGGAGGATCCTTCTTCTTTTACATATTTAAACAAAATATGTGAAATCATTAATGAGTTTTCAGTATCCAAATTTCCAGTAGGCTCATCAGCAAGGATTAATTCAGGTTTCATAGCTATAGCCCTTGCAATTGCAACTCTTTGCTGTTCACCACCTGATAACTGACTTGGTAAATTATTAAATCGGTGCTTTAAACCAAATCTATCTAATAAACTTTTTGCTTCACTCTCAGGATTTTTAAAATTATTTAACTCTAGTGTTAATGCAACGTTTTCAACTGCAGAATAATTTGGAATTAAGTAGAAGGATTGAAATATAATGCCAATATTCTTCTTTCTAATTTCTGAAACTTCATCTTCATTAAGTCCTGTAATTTCTTGATCTTGAAAAATAATTTTTCCAGAAGTTGGTTTTTCTAAACCTCCAACCAACATGATTAAACTAGTTTTACCAGATCCACTTTCACCAACGACAGAAACCGTCTCTTTTTTCTTAATATTAAGATCAATATTCTTTAAAACACTAATACTTTCTTTGCCAGTTTGGTATTTGAGATTTATTTTTTTTAATTTAAGAAGATCACTCATGAATAAAAGTTTATTTATAAAAATTTTGATAATCTTTCTAGTGCACATAAATGCATTCGCAATAGAAAAGGTTGTCTTATTTGGGGATAGTTTAATGGCTGGATACGGTTTACCTAAAGAACATCATTTATCTGTAGTATTAGAAGATGATTTTAAAAAAGATGGTTTAAATATAAAGATAATTAATGGCAGTGTTTCTGGGAGCACATCTTCAGGAGGATTAAACATTGCTGAATGGAGTTTATCTGAACCTGGTATTGATTTAATCATTTTAGGCTTAGGCGCCAATGATATGCTTAGAGGAATAAAACCAGAGGAAACTGAGAAAAATTTAGAAGAAATCATAAAGATAGCTAATAATAAAAAAATCAAAATTATTATTGCAGGTATGGTTGCTCCAACCACGCATGGAGCTGAATACAAAAAAAAGTTTGATGCAATCTATCCAAAACTATCAAAAAAATATAATTTACCCCTGATCCCATTTTTACTTGATGGAGTTGCACTTGATCCAAGTTTAAATCAGCAAGATGGAATTCATCCTAATAAAGAAGGAACCATTAAAGTAAGTGAAACTATTAAAAAAAGTATTATTAGTGTTTTAAATTAAATGAATAAATTTTTATACAATCTTAAAGAAAGTAGAATTTTTCAATTTGTTGTTATTTCAATTATTATTTTAAATGCAATCACAATTGGAGTTAACACTTATGAATTAAGTGATCTTACCAGACAAGCAATCAATTATTTGGATTATTCAATTACTATATTTTTTGTAATTGAAATTGTAATTAGATTTGTAGGAGAGCCAAAAAAACTACACTTTTTTAAAAGCGGATGGAATGTCTTTGATACTATAATTGTTTTAATTTCGTTAATTCCAATTCCTAATAATTCTAGCTTCTTACTTTTAAGATTGCTAAGAGTATTTAGAGTATTGAGAATTATCTCGGTTGTTCCAGAATTAAAAAAAATCATTGAAGCGCTACTTACATCGGTCAAAAGAGTATTTTATGTAGGATTATTACTGTTCATAATTCTTTATATATATGCAACTATTGGTTCAATTTTATTTAGTACAGATATTCCTGAGAGATGGAGCGACGTTGGTGTTGCTATGATCACATTGTTCCAAGTTTTAACTCTATCTAGTTGGGAACAAGTAATGCTACCATTACAAGATATTTACTGGTGGGCTTGGATTTATTTTTTCAGTTTTATAATTATTTGTGGAATTACAATGCTTAATTTATTGATTGCGATATTAGTAGATGTGGTAATCAATCAGAAAAAGCTATAAGGCTTTTGAATGAAAAGATTTATTATAGTTTTGAGTTTCATTTGTTTTGGTTATGCTAACGCACAAAATATTAACATAACAATAGATGCAAATTTAAATCTGACATGTGCATTTGAAAAAGTAATTTTAAAAAATCCAGATCATAACTTTGTGACATTTACAAAAGATCAAATTAAGAGAGAAGGTATTAATAAATTAGTAATAGAAACTAAATCGCCAAATGTATTGAATATTAAAAATTTATCTAATTTTATTGATAAAATTGAACTAGAAGTAAAAATTTCCAACAAAGATATTGTTTTAATCCAAGCTTTTGATGATGAAAGAAATTATTCAGAATCTGCAGTTTTAACTATTAAGACAGGCGAGCTTATTCATGAAATCACTAAAAACATTAAACTAGAAGAGAAAGAAAAGGATATTTCTTTTTATAGTTGTAAAAAAATTAATCAAAACACATAAGTTCAAAGACTCTAATTCTCTTATTTGATAATATTTAATCATGAAGAGATTGCTTTTATTTTTTTTGATTTTTTTGTTTTCAACGAGTTCTTTTGCAAACGATAGAGATGTTAGACTTAATCAATTGTTTAATGAACTAAAAGTTAATAAGGCAAAAGTAGCATCAATAGTTGAACAAGAGATTTGGTCTTTATGGAACACACATCCAACGGATGAAAAATTAACTGCTCGATTAGAAGAGGGTTCTATGTTTATTAGAAACCAACAACCTAATAAAGCAAGGGAAATATTTACAGAAGTAATAAAACTTGATGAAAATTGGGCTGAGGCTTGGAATAAGAGAGCAACTGTTCTTTATATGTTGGGAGAATATCAAAAATCACAAGATGATATTGATAAAGTTTTAGAATTAGAGCCAAGACATTTTGGTGCTTTAGCTGGACAAGGATTGGTTAATATAGAATTAAAAAATTATGAAAAAGCAATACGTAGTTATGAGGAGGCTCAAGAAATTTATCCATCAATGAAAACACCTGATGTCATGATTAAACAACTAAAGGAAATAATTAAACAACAATCAATTTAGTGAAAAAAATATTTATTATTTTTTGGATATTATTATTTTCGACAAACAACTCATTTTCTGAAACTAAAAAATTAACTACTGAAGAAGATATTTTAAATATTTATAAATCAGTTGTTAAAATTGATAGCATTATCCCACCAGAAGCAAGAACTGCACAATCTTTAGGAACTGTGAGAGGAGGGAACGGAGTAGTAATTGATAATAAACACATATTAACAATTGGTTATATTGTTGTTGAGGCTGAAACAATTACAATAACATTACCTGATGGTAAAAAATTTCCTGGTGAGCTTATAGGATATGATCATACAACAGGGTTTGGTATTTTAAGAACCATTATTCAATCAAACCTAACACCTCTTAAAATTGGAGATTCTGATCAATTAACTAAAGAAGATTTTTTATATGTGTTACCTTATTTAACAGAGGGAAGACCTTCAGCTGTTAAAATGGTTTCAAGACGATCTTTTGCTGGATGGTGGGAATATTTTTTAGATAAACCAATTTATACTTATCCAGCTAATAGCTCTTTTGCAGGTTCTGCTTTAATTAATGAATATGGTGAAGTTTTAGGAATAGGTTCTTTGTATGTAGGAGATGCAGCAGCAACAGGAATAAGTTCTCCCGGAAATATGTTTGTGCCAATCAATGATTTAAAACCAATTTTAGATGATTTAATTGAAAATGGCAGAAGAACAAAAGATATCAAACCTTATATGGGTTTAACTTCAAGTGACAATACTGGACAAGTTAAAATCACAAGAGTAAATGACAACGGTCCTGCTGCTAAAGCTGGATTTAGTGTTAACGATACAATTTTAGCTGTTAATAATGAAAAAATTAACAACATTGAGGATTTTTATAAAGTAGTTTGGTCTTTTGGTGGCCCAGGGACTAAATTACAATTTGATATAGAAAGAAATCAAGAAAAATTAAATATTGAGCTTACGACAATGGATCGTAATGACTTTTTTGTAAAACCAAAATATTATTAATCTTATGTGTGGAAGATATGTTGTTAAAAATCCAGTAACCAAAACTAGTTCATTAGTTAAATCTGCAATTCAGGTTGAGGATAATGAAAACTATAATGCTCATCCTTATCAAAAACTTCCAGTTATAAAAAAATATAAAAATGGAAATACCTTAGAAGCTTTGAAATGGGGTTTGGTTCCAAGGTGGGCGAAAGATAAGGATTTTAAAGCTTTGATTAATGCCCGACTTGAGACCATTGATGAAAAGGTTTCATTTAAAAAATTGATTAAAAACAATCGATGTGTCGCTGTTGCAGATGGATTTTATGAATGGAAGAGGGAAGAGAAAGAAAAAACCCCTCACTACTTTACTCGTGAAGATACCAACACTATTTATTTTGCAGGGATATTTGAAGATGATCAGTTTTGTTTAATTACAGAAGAAGCAAAAGAAAATATTAAGGAAATTCATCACCGACAACCAGTTATTCTTAATCAAGTGGATGTTAATAGATATCTAAATTTAGAATTACAAGGATCAGCGTTTCTAAATGAACGTAAATCACCCAATCTTATTTTTCATGAAGTATCCAAAGATGTTAATAAGCCAACAAATAATACTGCATCTTTAATTCAAAAAGTTTAATAATAAAAACATGTTTTTCTTTGTAAAAATTTTAATTGCAGGAATAATAATTTCTTTTGCTAGTTGGTTATCTGGACAATACCCAAAATTATCTGGGTTTATAATTGCTCTACCAATTGCATCCTTGATTGCAATTATATTTTCTTTTTACGAGCACCAAGATGTTGAAAAAACAGTCACATTTACTAAAAGTATTTTAATTGCAGTTCCTGTTAGCTATTTGTTTTTTCTACCATTCTTTTTTGCAAAACCATTGGGAATGAATTTTTGGTTAATTTATTTAATAGGACTATCCTTGCTTGTAGTAGGATATTTTTTACACAAATATTTAATTAATTTATTTTAATTTTATTTAGGTTTGTGCTTTTTAAATGAAAAATTCTTTGGTCTTTTACGATTTTTAAATTTATTTCTTTTCTTAAAAGATTTCTCTTTAAAGTTTTCATTTTCTATTGGATTTTCTTGTTTTTTGCTAAAATATTTAGGATTATTTGTGTATCCAGCTGTCGTTTCTTTGTTCTTAAATTTAGATCTTTTATGATCTTTATTAAAAGATTTCTTTTTATCTTTATAATCTGATCTTTTGCTATCATCTTTTTTACTAAATTTTTTATTTTTATTAAAACTAGAATTTTTTTTATCTTCTTTTTTAAAGAATTTATTTTTATCTCTAAAACTCTTCTTTTTGTTAAAAGATTTTTTACCTTTTGTATTTTTCTTAGATCTATTTTTTTCAATTTCTTGAAAAGTTTTAAAATTTGGATCTATTAATTTTTGTATAGATCTCCACATATTTCGATCGCTATTGGTTAAAAAAGTTAAAGCAGAGCCATCTTTTCCAGCTCTACCAGTTCTTCCTATTCTGTGAATATAATCTTCTGGAACTTGTGGAAGATCATAATTAATTACATGTTTTATAACTGGAATATCCAATCCTCTTGCTGCAACATCTGTTGCAATTAAAATTCTGCTATTACCATTTCTAAATCCTCTAATAACTCTGTCTCTTTTACTTTGTCTAAGATTACCATGGATAGCATCAGCTTTATGGCCATCGTATTTTAATCTTTTTACTATTTTATCAGCACCATGTTTAGTTTTTACAAAAACTAGAATAGATCCACTTCTTTCTACTAACTGATTAATTAACTCATGATATTTTTTGTCTGTTGTAATTTCGAAAGTTTCTTGTTTAATCTTTTCAATTGGAGTTGATAAAGACCCAACTGATATTCTTTCAGGATTATTGAGATATTTTTGAGAAATCCTTAAAATATTTTCAGGTAAAGTTGCAGAAAATAATAATGTTTGATGATCTTTTGGAATAAATTTTAAAATCACCTCAATTTGTGGGGTAAATCCCATATCTAACATTCGATCTGTTTCATCTAGAACCAGGTAATTTACATTTGATAAGTTTAAACTTTTACGTTCAATGTGATCGTTAATTCTTCCAGGGGTTCCAACTATTATTCTTGCTCTTTTTTTTAATTGTCTAAGTTGTTTTTGCATACTCTCACCACCAATTAAAAGAGCATTACCAATTCCTATTTCTCTAATATTAAGTTTTAAAACAGTTTCCATTACCTGTGTTGCAAGTTCCCTTGTTGGACAAATTATTAATGCCATTGCTTGCTTATCTTTTAAAAGCTTATTTAGCATTGGAATTGTAAATGCTAATGTTTTACCGGTACCTGTTTGTGCAGTTCCTAAAACATCTTTTCCTTCTAAACTAATTGGTATCGATTGACTTTGAATAGGGGTTGGGGTTTTAAATTCAGCTAATTCAATTGATCTTTTTAATTTATTTTCAATATTTAGATCAGAGAAGTTCATTATGTCGGGATTGGTATAAATTTTAAGTAATTGAGTGTCTGCTTATATCTTTTTGTACCAAATACAATAAATAGTTTGAAAGGATTAATCTCTAAAGTTTACAAAGTCTATTGGAAGCCCAATATCAATAGCTTTAATTGCTGCTATAGCTTCTTGAAGGTCATCTCTTTTTTTACCATCAACTCTTAATTCATCCCCTTGGATTTTTACCTGAATTTTAAGTTTAAGTTTTTTAATGTCAGCTATAACTTTTTTGGCATTTTCTTGGCTAATACCTTCTTTAAGTTCACTTACTTGTCTAATTGCTCCACCCGAAGCACCTTCCGAACTTTTAACTTCCAAAACTCTTGGATCTACTTTTCTTCTTACTAAATGAGTTTGTAATAATTCATTGACTTGCTTTAATTTCAATTCATCAGGAGCATTGGTTGTAACTGATTTATCTTTTCGCTCTATAGTGATATGAAGTCCTTTAAAGTCATATCGATTGCTTATTTCTCTTAAGCAATTTGCTAAAGCATTATCAAATTCTTGATAATTAATTTTACTGATTACATCAAATGAAGGCATAGTTATTTATACAATAATCTATTTTTTATTAAACGAAATTAAAGATAATATTAATTTAAAATATGAAAAAAATTAAAATCCACATCAGAAATAATCATTGGAAAGAGGGATTTTTACCGTGTGATGCTGAAGGTGAGAAAAATAATACAATCACTAAGGAAGAAATTGAAAAGGGTTTTGATCAATATCCTGAGTTAAGGGACAAAGTAGAATATTTGATTGATTGGGATGATGATAATTTTGTCTCCTCAATGAAATCAGCTGATATTTTACTCGGCTGGCAGTTTCCAATACAAGATTTAAAACAAATTGCACCTAACCTTAAATGGATCCATGTGATTTCTGCTGGTGTTAATCATTTATCTCCTTTTGATTGGATGAAAGAGGATTTAGTTTTAACAAATAGTAGTGGAGTTCATGCTAAAAAAGCTGGGGAATTTGGCTTGATGAGTATTTTAATGCTCCAAAATCATATGACTAGAATTGTAACGAACCAAAAAAATAAAGAATTTGTATCTTTACTTGGAAAACCTATTGAAGGAAGGAAGGTAGTTGTTGTTGGAACTGGTTCTTTAGGTGGTTCAATGATTAAACATATCAGCAAACTTGGAGCAGACGTTATTGGTGTAAATAGAAAAGGAAAAAATGTTGAGGGATGCTCAAAAGTTATTACATTTGATAAAATTGATGAAGTGTTACCTTTAGCTGATTTTTTATATCTAGCAGTTCCAGAAACGGAAGAGACAAAAGGATTAATTAATAAATCAAGGTTAGATAAATTAAAATCTACGTGTGGGATTGTTAATATTGGAAGACAATCTGTTTTAGATTACGAAGCTTTAAGAATTAAACTTCAAAATAATGAAATTGCTGGAGCAATTTTAGATGTATTTTCACAGGAACCAATTCCCAAAACATCAAACCTTTGGGATACTCCAAATTTAATTATCACTCCTCATATTTCATCTGATAGTGAGGGCAATTATATTGAAATGGTTCTTAAAATTTTCTTTAAAAATTTAAAATTATTCACAGATAATAAAGAATTAATTAATCAAATAGATAGAAATTTAGGATACTAGTTACTATATATAAAGAACATATGTTGAAAGTATATTTAGCAGGAGAAATTCACACAAATTGGCGTGATGAAATTATTGATGAATGTAAAAAACAAAATTTAGACATTCAATTTTCGTCTCCGGTAACAGATCATGCATCTTCAGATGATTGTGGAGTTGAAATTTTAGGTCCTGAAGAGAAAAATTTTTGGAAAGATCGAAAAGGGGCCAATATCAATTCAATTAGAACTAAAAAATCGATCAAAGATTGTGATGTAATCATTGTTAAATTTGGCGAAAAACAAACAATGGAATGCAGCATTTGATGCAGGCTATGCGGCTGCATTAAATAAATCAATAATTATTATTCATAATGAAGAGCATCAACATGCTTTAAAAGAAGTCGATGCTGCAGCAGCTGCTGTTGCTTCAGATCAAAAACAGGCAGTTCGTATCTTAAAATATGTTCTTCAAGGAACACTTAAATAGTTATCTAACTTGATATAAATTTTTTATAGTGTTCAATAAGATCTTTTTGCTCACTAATCATAATTTTCAGAACATCCCCTATTGATATAATTCCAATTACTTTTTCATTTTCTAAAATAGGAAGATGTCTTATTTTCTTTTCAGTCATTAGTTCCATACATTCATTTATTTTATAATTTTTAGTTACTGTAATTAAATTTTTTGTCATCACTTCGTCTAAAAGAGTATCTTGGCTTTTTTTACCTTTTAAAATTACTTTTCTTGCATAATCTCTTTCTGAGAATATACCGATGGGCTTATTATCATTTTCAAGAATAATTATTGCACCAATATTTTTTTGAGACATTAAAATTAATGCCTCTCTAACATTATTTTCTTTAGACATATGCCAAATTTGCTTATTTCTATTAATTTTTAAGTAATCTTCGACTGTTTTCATTGCCTTTTGTGCCCCAAGTTAATTTATTAATAATTTTTACTAAATTGTCATTTAGTCTTTCGTCTTTTCTTCAAAAAATTTGAAAATCTCTTCATCTATATTTTTTTGAATTTCTGGTGCATGTTCTAAAAAACGTTGATCTCCTTTTTTATAAGTTTGTTGAACATGAAATCCGTGAGTAGTTTTTGGTCTTAGTACTTTTATTTCAAAACCAAGTCCTTGATTCTTTTCAACAATCTTATTGCACATTTTTCCAAAATCTTTATCTTCAGTTGGTAAAATTGCTAACATTGGAACATTTTCGCTAAAATCTTTTATTAAAGAATAGTGAATATTGTATCCAAAAATATTCTTAGGGCAATAAGGAGCAATAGCTGCTATACCTTTTAATCCTTCCATTCCTCCCTTGGGTTTATCCAGCAAACTTTTAGGAAGTTCATCAATTGCGCTAAAGACCAATGAGTCCATCAACACCGCTGCACCATATGAATATCCCATAGCAACAATTTTATTAGGATCTGCCCAATTTTGTTTTTTTAACCAATTAAAAGAAACTAAAGCATCTCCAGCAACATGCTTGGGTGTCATTCTAACATCTCCAGCTCCTTTTCCGTTCCCCAAATTACCTAAGCCTCTAGCAGCATATAAATCTACAAATACAAAAGCAAATCCACGATTTGTCCATTCGTTTATGTAGGGAATTCTTTCATCTACCCAACTTTCATCGCCACCACCATGAAAAAACAATATAGTTTTAAAAGGAGGATTTCCTTTTGGTTTAAATATTTTCCAATATGGAGAATGAGTCTTTACAAAATCTTCTGTAGTTAATGGAGTTTTCCATTTTTTAGCTGCGTGAACATTAGATGCAGCAAATAGAATTATAAAAATTGAGAAAAAGATAAAAAAGTATTTCTTAATTTTAATTACCTCCTATTAAATATATCAAAAATAAAAAATTAAAAAAAGATTAATTATTTTAAATAATTCTAATTAATTAAAGGCTTTCCTGTAGCTAAAGTATGTTTAATTCTATCCTGGGTTTTATTAGTTTTAATTTTTTTTCCACCTCATCTTTAGCCAATTTTGAAAATTTGTTATCATACTTTCAAAAAGCAGTGTCTAGTTTATAGTTATTGTAACTTCTGGCTCATTTGCGTAAAATTGGCAACCAACTATTCCACCTCCAGCCGATGCATCAACCTCCCCAACTCCAACTGCAGTTTGAGTGCCAAAGCTAATATCTACTTTAGGTGGATTTAATCCAACTGTAAACGGAGATGTCAGTGCATATACAAGCATGTGATCGTCTGTGCTATCACCTTCAGCATGTTGTTCTTGATATGTTGAATAAGTTGCTGTGTAAGTCATGTCTTGATCGGTTGCCGCATTAGCAGAACAGTTTGCTAAAGCACAAATACTATAATTGTCACTTTTTAAATATAAATTCATTTCACCAGAAGTTCCACCTTCAGCAATTAAAGGATTGTGAGTATACTTTCTATTCGCTTCAGTAAAAGCTGCATTCGAACCAGATCCATAATGTGTGTCATCTATTGCAATAGTTCTGCAGGTGTCAGTACTTGCAGAAGATCCTGTATCTATTGTGTCAGATTTAACAGTAATTTTTCTATCAATAGTAACTCTCATATGGGTATAAGTTGTTCCTAGTGGGAGCAGCGCTGGGTTTCCATAATTTGCAATTGAAGATCCTGCGGCAACACTTGCAATATCAACAACAAGATCATCTGATCCAATTACCAGTGCATTTTCACATGTATCAACACTTGTACTTGCAGTACACAATTCCACTTTTCTCATAGTTATTTTGTAAACTGAAGCTGCTCCACTTGCCGCATGCAAATAAACAATTGAAGTAATCCAAATTATTTTAAACAAAAGTATAATTTTTAAAAAATTTTTCATTAATTAGTCCTCGAAATAGTTGAAAGACCTTTAAATTCAACCATAATTGTATTTTGCCTGTCCACTTTATCCAATAATTCGCCCGACATGTCTTTATTTTCTTTCCAAGCCGTATCTGCTATACCATCCATTAATGTTGGTCCTTTTCTTGGAGGATATACTAACTGTAGATTTGCAAACCATTCATCTTCTAGTCCTTTTTTATCTTTGTCATCATAAAATACTTCTAAATTAAGATTGGGAGTTAAAAGTACTTCACTACCATATTGATTACCTTTAATATCTTGTCTTGTAACTCCTTCCCACTCGTATCCGTTAAAAACTAATTTAACAGAATGCACATAGGGCATCTGCGTAGATATTCTATAATCCCATCCATCAAGAACATTTTCTTCGTTATAGGGATCTCCCAGTTTCATATATCTATTAATTGATAATTCTGTTACAGCCGATTTTATTTCTGCACCAATACTAGTTCTGAAGTGCTCATTCTCTATATCGTAATCATAAAAATTATTTAAACCTAGCATCCAAGTATTGTCTTTAAATAACTTTCTTGTTCCTAAGCCTATATTTCCAATAATTCTTTCATCTCCACCTTTGCCGGTATTTGACTCGGTGTTAAATAAAGAAAACTGTGTAAAGATATTTCCTTCTTCTAGTGGCATTAATTCTCTAACAGCTAAAATATTGAAATCTGGACTATGATTTTCACGGAAATCAATACCAAATTCAGTATAACCCTCACCAGGAATTAAACCTGAGACAAATTCTGAAGTTTTTTTTGATGCAGTATTTAATAGTTTAGTTTTTAGTTCCTCTGCAAAAGATACTTTTGCAGACATCATCAATATCAACAATAATTTAATAATAACTTTCATTATTGTATGAAAATATTATAATTTATCACAATATGTATTTCAATTTAAAAACTTTAATTTAAGGCTCTAAAAACTATTAAAATTAATGGTTAACTAATACTAAACAAAATTTTAGTTAAGATTTCTGCACCAGTAATATAACCTTCTGAAACATAGCTGCCAGTTATTATATAAGAAATTAAAAAAGTATATAGAGACGCGGTAACTCTCTAAGTTAATGTTTTAATTATTAATCTGGCTCTTCTTTCTCTCATATCATTGTAAAATGACTAATTTATTTAAAGGCCTCTTCAAGTTGCTTTTCAATTTCAGATTTTGCCATTTTAGAAAATTTTTCGTCATATCTACAGTCTTGATCATTTTTGGCAGTTGCTAAATCTTTATGATAAATTTCATCAAAGCAGTGTCTAGCTTTTTCATAAAAATGATATTTAATTGGTGTACCTATTTCTTTTTGTCGTTCAATAATAGCTTGGCATAATTTTATTTTTACCCATTTATCAATACTCCCTTGAAAAATTGATACAGGAATATCCTTTTGAGTCCACGGATTGTCATAATTTTTTGTTAGCTTAACTCCAAAAATAGGTTTTCTACAACCTGGATAAAATGTTATAACTGTTTTTAAGCCATCTAAATTAAATTGTTTAGGATCCTCTGAATTGTAAACTAAAGCATCCAAAACAGTATCTCCTCCATGTGACATTCCCATTAATGCTAATTTATTCATATCCACAAAACTCATTTTATTTATAATATCTTTTATCCAAAAAACTTCATGTGCACGTTTAATTGGCATAAGTTTTCTGCTCATCATTGCTTTTCCTTTAACCCCATGAGATTTTGCACTATCTGAGATAATGGACGCATACCCTCTATCTTTTAACCAGTTCATCCAATTTCCGTAGCCAGGACGCCAAAATGGATCTCCTGCACCGGTAAATAAGATTACTGTTGGAAAAGGTCCGTTACCATCTGGCTTTACTACCTTCATGTTTTTTTCTAAATTGGCTTTAATTAATTCAGGATCTTTAATTTGTTTAGCTTGTGAATTAAAAGAAATTAAAAATATAAAAAAAGTTATAAATAAAAATTTTATCATCGTTTATTTTCCTTTCATAAGAAATCCTAATTCTTGATTTCTGAAATTTTTCCTTTTAGGTTTAATTTTTCTTTTTTTAATTCTCTCAATCTTTCCCATGAAGCTGAAGTTCGATCATTTAATCTTAACTTTGTTAAGTGCTTGATTTCAATTTCAATTTTTTTATGTTGTTTAATTAATTGTTTAAGTTCGTTAACCATATTTCTCCTTTCGGAAAAGAGGTTAATAAAACAACCAAGAGGATAGAAAATTAACCTCTTTTCTCAGCAAGTCCCCTATAAATCCCTACCCAAACAGCAAATAAATTGCATATGAGTCACTTCCCAACTCCTTTAAAATCAAGAAACCTTAGTTCTTTGTTCGTTATAATCCTGGTCTTCTTCTTGATCTAGATCGACGACAGTTTCATATCTTTTCAGATCTATCTTACGATCTTTAGTTTTAAAGTCTGATTGCAGTTTCTTTTTTAGTCTTGATGGTATTGCGTTTAAATAAACTGCATCATCAAAGTATCCGGCAAATTTCTTTTGAAGATTGCCGAATGTTTTTTTTAAATTGCCAAAACTTGACATTTTTCCTCCTTTTTAGTGCTTAGACTAATGTCGGGTGAACAATATGGTTCAAATACCCAGCGTGATTTATGAAAAACTTTACTAAAAAAGACTGCTAAATTTAATTTTAAAAATTCTTTTTAGCAGTATTTTAAATCGCTCTGCAAGTTGAACTTAAATCAGCGCTTAAAGTTAGTTTATTTAAAATTTATTTTAGAGTCAATAAAAACTACTATTAAAACAATTTAGAATAATTTTAGTAACTATTATCAATTAAACTTTTAAGTGAATTTTTAAAATAACTTAATTTTATAACTAAAAAAATGAAACTATTTGATTTAACTTTTTTTAAAACATATAATTAAGTTTCACCGAAAGGTAGGTAGTGTAAATGCTAAGCGAGGTCTATGGGTTTCGAGGTATTCACACTGCCATTGAATAGACATAGAAAAAAAAGTGAACCTCCCTATCTGTTGACCTCGCGTATTTACTAAAAGAAATTTTAGGAGGTTTTATTTGTCAAAACACGGCATTGATATAATTCGTTTTCTCAAATGGAGAAAAAAAGCAAAAAATAAAACAATAAATATTCGATTATACGAAATTATTTATGTCGGTGTTCTCATGTTGTGGTCTAAAAAAAACAAACCTCCAATCGAAAATGTTATTTATCAATATATTACTAGAGATGAATATGAGAAAGAATTGGCATCAGGGAAATTATTTGAAAAGTTATTATTAGAAATTAGAGAAACACCATGTGAAGATAATTCAGGTTATTACCTAGAAAATTCATCAGAAATATTAAGTTTTGACGAATATAAAAAACTGTCTGATGTTAAAGATAAACTTATAAAAAGACTATCAACTAATAAAAAAGTAGGAAGATATGTTGCAATACTAGAAATATGTAAAGAATATTACAATTGGGTAGTGGATAAAAAAAGAGAGGATTTAGAAGATATTACTAAAGCATATAACTTTGAAACCACAGCAAGACCACCAATGGAAATATGATTTATAAATTTTTATGTTCAGTAGGAATACATTATTATAAACCAGTGAATATTGATTTTACTTTTAGTTATATTGAACAAGTCGAAACTTTAGAATGCATACATTGTAAATCTCGAAAAGTTGTACGAAAGAAAAAACTAAAATAGATAAATAAGATTTATACTAAAGTTTTAGTGTGATGTAAGATGATTCCCTGACAGTTCAAATAGGTATCAATTAAATTAGAATTTAGAATTTCAGATTACTAACTTTAAGGTATAATTTAATTGATGATACTAAAACAAATCTTCAATTTTTGAAAACATTGGAATTGCAGTTTGTTTATTAAGTTTCATTATTCTTCAGATATATAAAAAATATTTTTTACTAAATTTTCAACAATATTCGTTTAATTTTAATTAAAGGGCTCTTATGAGTAAAAAAGCATTATTTTATAAATCAGTTATATGGCAAGTTATCGGGATGATCTGGATATCATTGTTTTCTTATTTATGGTTTGGTAGTTGGATACGATCCTTAGGTTTTACTATTGTGGTTGTGATTGTAAGTATCTTCGCATACGTACTCTATGAAATGTTGTGGGATAAATTTACTAAAAATAAGAAATTTTAATTCCTGCTCCAATAGTGCTCTAATGACATTGGTTCTTGACTAAGATTCTTTAATTCTTCAGAAATTAGACTCTCTGTTTAGGATTTGGTAATCTTGGATTATGAAAAAACTTTTATTTGTTTTAGTATTATTTTTTTTCACCAACCAAAGTATGGCAGAGTCTATAGATTTTAATAAAAATGAAATTATTGAACAATGTCAACATGGAAAAGTTCTTCCAAAAATTACTACATTTAAGATTAATATAGTCCATCATAAAACAACCTCTGAAGATGGTTGTTTAATTGTAAAAGAAAATAATAATAACCCTGCAAAATCAAACCAAAGATCTGTAAAAATTACTGTTCATCCAGATTTTTGTTCACGGGATGAAGGTTGGAATGATTGTACAAATGATCGTTCTCGAGTTGAATTTTATGATGCTGAAGGAGTTAAATCCAACAAAAGAGTTGTATATGATTTTTCAATTTATATCCCTAAGGATATGAACATTGCTCAAATTGATAATTCAATTAAAAAAAGACAAAGTGTTGTTTTCTTAAGTCAACTAAATACCATAACTAGTAAAATGTATAAAAGTTTAGTTATGTTAAGATGGACCGATAGTGATGGGCTTATTTTTGATACTTATGATAAATTTAATTGGAAGGTTTCAAAAAGCTCTAAGATACCACATTTACTTCCAGAGTCACAAAAAGGTAGATGGATAGATATAAGTTACGAAGTTGACGTGTACCCTAACAAAAAAGGTAAATTAAAAATTTATGCAGACGGCAAGCTTGTTTATGAGCGTTATAATCACAGAACTATAAAAAAATATGGAAAGATCTCTTTAAAATTAGGAATATACAATTATCGTGAAAGCAAAATGAAACGTCCTAGAAGTAGCCAATATGTATACTATGACAATATAAAAAAAACAGTAACATCCTTCTAAATAAATGAAAAAACTTCTATCGATCGTGGTTCTTAGTTTTTTTAAAAGGTTAAGTTTGTATTTCTTTGTATAAACCCAAAGCAGTGGGGACTCCTAAATTTATTTTACTGGGTAGGGGTCAATTTAACTTTCAAATTTTGAGATCAGTCTGGTACCTCTATTGCTCCAATAGTGCTCCAATGACATTGGTCCAACTAGCTAAGATTTAAGGAAAACATCTTTACCTAAAGTCAAAAATAGAATACGGTTTTGTTATGAATCTTAATCTTTTTACTCACTGTCATAGACTGGCTAGAGTTGGCTTGAGTTCAAAGTTATCATCTAATTTATTTAATTTATTACTTCAAAAAGTAGACTGTAAAAACCATATAAATTCTTCAACGCCCACGAAATTATAATCACTTCTTTTTTAAAAATTAATTTTAATTAAAGGAGAATTATGAAAATAAAAAACATTGTTAACTTAAAAGATTACCCAATTGATCAAACAGGATCAAAAGAGTATCAAGATTTAATTACTAAAAATAGAGAGCTACTTGATAAAGACGGATGTTGTGTGCTTCCAAACTTCGTAGTTAGCGAGTCTTTGAAAAGAATGAAGGAAGAAGTTGAAAGAAATCTTCCAAAAACGCATTGGACTAAAGATCATCATAATCCTTATTTTTCAAAAGATGATGAAAATTTATCTAAAGATCATCCAAAAAGAGTTTTTTCTTTTAGAGAAAGTGGATACATCAATTCAGATGATTTAGAGGAACAGTCTGATTTAAATAAAATTTACGAGTCTGAAGAAATGTTAAAATTTATTTCAGATAGTTTAGGAGTTTTTCCTCTTTATAGATGGTCAGATCCTTTAGGTAAAAATCCATACAGTATCATGCATAAAGATCACTACTTTCCTTGGCACTTTGATGGAAATGAATTTACTTTAAGTATTTTAGTTCAAAAAGCAGAAAAGGGTGGACTGTTTGAATACTCACCGGATTTAAGAAGTGTCGAAAATGAAAACTTTGATGAAGTAACTAAAGTTCTTCGTGGCTCTAGAGATAAAGTTAAATCATTAGATCTGCAACCAGGGGATCTTCAAATATTTAAAGGAAGATTTTCTATGCATAGAGTAACAAAAATAGAAGGAAATACTTCTCGTTACATTGCATTACCAACATACGTAAAAGATAATTATAGAGTAAATAAACCAGAACACTCTAAACAAGTTTACGGTAAAGCACTTCCAATTCATTATGAACGAAATAATGTTGAAGTAGACGGGTTAATGGATTGATATGAAAATAGGTTTTATTGGTTTAGGAAATATGGGTTTGCCAATGGCATTAAATCTACATAAATCTAAAAAAATAGATTTATTAGGTTTTGATGTAAGTCCTAAATCTTTAAAACAATTTAAATCCAAAAAAGGAAAAGCAACAAGCTCGTTAGATGAATTAATCAAGTTTTCTGATGTAATTATCTCTTGTGTTCCTGGACCAAAACAAATTAAAGCATTATCAATTGGTAAAGGTAAAATCATTGATCAATTAGGTCAAAATAAAATTTGGATTGATTGTTCTACTAATTCTTTAACTTGCTTTAATCTTTTAAAACAAAAGTTAAGTAAAAAAATAAATCAATTTGTTGATGCAACGATATCAGGTGGAAATTTAAAGGCTCAATCAGGTGATTTATCAATATTTATTGGTGGTAATAAAAAGACAGTTAATAAGCTTAAGTATGTCTTTAATATATTAGGTAAAAACATCTATTATCTAAATAAACCAGGTGCTGGTTATGCTGCTAAAATTGCACAAGTTAGCCTTTGTTATTTAAACTATTTGTCACTCTCAGAGTCGTTGATGCTTGGAGTAAAGTCAGGGATTAAACCAAAAACAATGCTAGAGATTATCGATAAAAGTGCAAGTGGTGGTTATACATCAACAAGATACGGACCTAACATGATTAATGGTGATTATGATCCATCATTCTTTTTAGGTTTATCAATGAAAGATTTAAATCTTGCTAATGAAATTATTAAACTTCAAAAATTAAAACTACCAATAATGAACTTAACTTCAAAAATTTATAACAAAGCGATTAAAAAATACGGACCAAATTCCAATCACTTAAAAGTGATTAAACTTTTAGAACAAAATAATAAATTAACTTTTTCAAAGGAGGGACGATGAAAAACAATATAAGCGATGCAGATTGGAAAGTAAGAGTAGATCTTGCTGCCATGTTTAGATTAACAAACATGATGGGTTGGGATGATACGGTTTGGAACCATATCACTGCAAGAGCACCTGGAACGGATCATACTTTTTTTATGCATGAGATGGGTTTGTTGTATGAAGAAGTGAAAGCATCAAACTTAATTAAAGTAGATGAACATGGTAAAGTTTTAGAAGGACCTGAAAAAGCCAATACCGCAGGTTTTATTATTCATAGTGCTATTCATCTAAATCATCCTGATGCAAAATTTGTCTTTCATGCACATCCTCCATCAGCTTTAGCTGCAACGGCATTGAAAGATGGTATCCCTCATTTAGTACAAGATAGTTCAATGCTTTATGGAAAAGTTGGTTACCATGAGTGGGAAGGGCTATCGATTAATAAAGATGAGAGAGTTAGAATTGCTGAAAACATGGGAGATAATAAGGTTTTGATTATGAAAAACCACGGTCTTCTTACTGTTGGTGCAACAGCAGGGGAAGCTTTTATGAATATGTATTATGCAATTAGAATGTGTGAGGTTGCAGTACAGGCAACGGGATCTGGTTTACCTCTTGAAAGAGCAACAGAAGAAATGTGGAAATTATCTCAAAAGCAATATGATTTATTTTCTCCAGGATTAAACGAGTGGCCAGCGTTACTTAGAAGATGTGATGCAAAAGACCCATCATATAAAGAGTGATGACAAAAATTAATTCTTTAGACGATATTGTAAAGAACGGTCTTTGTATTGGCTGCGGTCTTTGTAAAAGTATTGCAGGCAACTCAATTGAGATGGAGATGAGCGATAAAGGTAATTTAGAACCTAAAGAATTAACACCAATCACTAATGAAACCTTAGAGAAAATTAAAAAAGTTTGTCCTGGAGTTATTGCTGAAGGACCTGAAGATCATAAAGAAAATGAAGGATCTAATAAAGATTTGGTTTGGGGAAATTATTTTGATTTATATTACTCTTGGTCCACTGATCCAAAGATCAGATTTCAAAGTTCCACAGGAGGTTTGTTAAATGGTATGTCTTTATATTTACTAGAACAAAAGAAAGTTGATTTTATAATGCATACAGCAGGGGACAAAGATAACCCTATGCGAAACATTGTAAAATATAGTTATAATAAAGAGGACTTAATTAACTGCGAAAGTAGATCAAGATACGGTCCATCTTCACCTTTAAGCGAATTTCACAAAGCCTTAGATAAAAAACAAACCTTCGCTTTTGTTGGAAAACCTTGTGATGCAGGAGCTATTAGATTACTTGCTAAATCAGATGAAAGAGTGGATCAGTATTGTAAATATATCTTCACTCTTGTTTGTGGGGGCTTTCAAGAACTTACAAAATCACAAGAATTTATTGATAGCTTTAATGTTAAAGAAGAAGAGTTAGAAGAATTTAGATATAGAGGATTTGGTAACCCTGGAAGAATGTATATCAAAACAAAAGATAAAAGAGAGTTTGATAAAGATTATAATTCTTTTTGGGGTGATGAAAGTAATTGGAAAGTTCCCTTTAGATGTAAAATTTGCCCAGATGCAATAGGAGAAAGTTCAGATATTGCAGCTCTAGATACTTGGAGAGGGGGTTCACCTAAAGGAGAAGATGAAGGTTTTAATGCTGCAGTTATGCGAACTAAAAAAGGAATTAAAGTTTTTAATGAAGCAGTTGAAAGTGGATATCTTGTTAGAGGAGATAAATTAACTATTGAAGACATTAAAGATTTTCAACCTCATCAAACAAGTAAAAAACAAGCTGTTTATGCAAGACATTTAGGCATGAAAAATAAAAATGTACCAACAATTAAAACTAAAAATCTTAGAATAGAAGAATTGTATAATTTAAATGACGATGAGTTTAACAAACAACAAGAACAAGGTGTTTCAAAGAGATTAGGAAATTAAGAAGACATGAATTTGTTGTTCGATCAAACACATCCTATACCACTTCACGCTATTATGGCAATGATTGCTATAATTTTAGGTGGCATACAACTTTCTATGAAAAAAGGTGGAGCAATTCATAAATTGTTAGGTCGTATATGGGTAGGCTTAATGCTGATTGTAGCGATAACTTCTTTTTTTATACATGGAATAAGATTATGGGGTGCATATAGCCCTATACATTTATTGAGTTTGTGGACAATTTTTATACTGGGTGTTGGTGTTTATTATGCACGTGTAGGAAATATTAAACGTCATAAACAAGTAATGATCACTTTATATTTTTTTGCTTTAATCCTTACAGGCTTTTTTACACTTATGCCTGGACGTGTCATGCATCAAATTTTGATAGGCTGACAATTCTATCGCCATATACGCTCAATGATATTAATATTTAAATTTTAAACAGTACTCCTTCATTATCTATTTCCGTCAACATATTCTCTATTGCATTTTCTAAATAATTAAGAAATGATTTAGCAATTTGTGACATAGGTTGATGCGATGGTGTTAGTATTCCAAATGAATAAGGAATTGAACTTGATAATCTTCGAAAAATTATTTTTGAGGTATCTAGATTAAATTTACTAATTAGCCAGAAACTAATTGGAGAAATAACACTATAGGTATCTGCATTATCTACAATATTAACACAACTAGTTCCTGCGTTTTGAAATTGATAGTGTGGGTTAAAGATTGCTTTATTTTTTTCAAAAATTTTAATTAAATTTTTTGTTATGAAGTGATTTGGTTGAAAGCTTGCACATTTTTTTTTTGATAAATCTTTAGGTGTAATTATTTTTTTTTTAGATAATGGGTCACCTGAAAATAAAACACATATACACTCATAATGATATTCTTTTTGATTTACTAATGCGTTTTTATTTTGCAATTCTGCAATTCCTATATCAAATGTTTGAGTAGATATTTCTTGATAAACTGCTGATGATTGTCTGGAACTAACAAAAAAATTTGAATTTGGAGATTTTTTTTTAAATTTACTTATTGTACTTGGTATGAGAATTTCAGCCAAAAGAGGCATGCTAGCAATTTTTATTGGTTCAGATCCTGTTTCATTTTTTTTTATTAACGATTGATCTAAAACTCGCATTTGTTGAAGTATACTTTTGCTTTCCTCTTTTAAATAATAAGCTTCTGGAACAGGATGTAGACGACGTTTTTTTCTTATAAATAAATTGTATCCTATGTGTTTTTCTAAATTTGATAGTGCGGCGCTTATAGATGATTGTGTTCTTTTAAGATTTTTGGCGGCTTGGCTAATGGTTCCTGAGACCATGATTTCATTAAATACTTTTAAGTGCCATAAATTCATACAAACTACATAAAATTAATATATCGATAAAATCGATCAATATATCATTTTTAATCGTTTGACTAGTTAATTAAATATTTCTAGTCTCGAAGAATAAATAACAAAAAAGAGGGGAAAAATGATTAAATTTAAGAAAATTCTAGTGGGGTTAATTGCTTCATTAGTAATAACAATTACTCATGTATCTGCTGCCAATGTTACAATGAACCTTGGTTTCTCAACGCCTGAAGATCATGACTATGGTCGTATGGCTAAGAAATTTAAAGAACTAGCAGAAAAATATTCTGATGGAACAGTTAATGTAAAATTAAGATGTTGTTCTCAGATATCTACAGAGGATGAAGCATTCAAAGCGATGCAATTAGGAACTGTTGATGCTTACTTTATTACACAGAATAACATTTCACCTAACTGGGGACTAATGGATGTTTTTGTATTACCATATATATTTCAAGATCGTGCGCATATAGAAAGAGTTCTTAATGGACCGGTTGGGAAAAAAGTTAGTGAACAACTTTTTGCTGACACGGGCGTTCACTTACTTACTTTTGGTGGAGTGTTTTTCAGAGACATGTATAGCGTGGAAAAACCGATCAACTCAATTTCAGACTTTAGTGGTTTAAAATTTCGTGTTCCAAAAAACAAAGTTATGATTGCAACATTGAAAGCTTTTGGGGCAGAACCAATTCCATTAGCATGGTCTGAAACTCCAACAGCTCTACAAACCGGTACTATTGATGCATCAGATAATGGTATTGGAACAATTAAATCTATGAAATTTTATGAGTTTGCAAAGAATTTAGTTATTCTTGAGTATTTCTCTGGAACTTCACCACTATTAGCAAGTGATAGATTTATGCAAAAGTTAAATGACTCTCAACGAGCTGCAGTTCAAAAAGCAGCTGATGAGGCAGGAGCTTATATGTATGAGTTTATGAAAGATGACTTAGAATCTTTAAGAACGTGGCTTACAACTGAAGGTGGGATGACAAGAACAGATCCAGATCGTGCACCATTTATTAAGGCAGCACAAAAAATCCAAGATCAGTTCTCAAAGGATGCCTCGCCTGAGTTTAAAGCTTTGCTTAAGGAAATAAGAGCAGCAGCAAATTAAACCCTCTCCTAATTATAACACACCGTTAATTTATTAACGGTGTGTTATGTTTAATTAAAAAAATTTATGAACATTAAAAAAGTATTAAATTTTCTTGAAAGTAAGTTTGAGGAAATATTTGCTTGCGTAGCATTAGTTATCATTTCACTTTGTGTAATTTCACAAGTAATAAGTAGATATGTTTTTAACTTTGGAATTACTTGGACTGAAGAACTAGCTGGGTTTGCAATGCCATGGGCAATTTACATGGGTGCAGCATTAGGTGTTAGAGAACGATTTCATATAAGAATTTTAGTAGGAGTACGTTCCTTACCCATGTTTGCTCAATATATTATTATTTTCCTTGGGGATTTGATTTGGTTAGCCTTTAATATTTTTATGATTAAATACGGCATAGATTACCTGGAGCTTTTGTGGGAAAGACCAACTATATCACCTTCGATGTCGATTAGCCGTTTTTGGCCTGAAACAATAATTGTTATTGCTTATGCACTGATGTTGTTTCGTCTTGTTCAGATATATGTGAAATGGTTTCGCGAAGGTCGCAAAGGACTACCTGGATGTTAAAAACTCTTTATTTACTAATACTTTAAAAAAATTATGAGCGATCTTAGTTTAATTGTCATAACATTTGTTGTCCTTGTAATTGGGGGTGTTCCATTATTTGTTGGTGTTGGAATTACTACTATTTTAGCATTATTTTTAATTGATATTCCTTACACATTAATTTCTCAAATTAGTTTTACATCTCTACAACCTTTTCCATTGTTAACTATACCATTATTTGTTTTGTCTGGACGTTTAATGGAAACAGGTGGCATGGCTGATCGTCTTATTGATGTAGCTAGAAAAATGGTTGGAAGCTATAGAGGTAGTACAGGCATGATGACAGTGTTAGCTTGTATGCTATTTTCTGCTTTATCTGGATCAGGTCCTGCAACAACAGCTGCGATTGGAAGTATTACAATTCCAGTAATGAAGAGAGAGGGGTATTCAAGTAAATTTGCAGGTGCAGTTGCTGCTGCGGGAGGTGCTTTAGGTAGCATGATTCCTCCAAGCAATTTATTAATTATATATGGTTTGATTGCTGAGCAATCAATCCCTAGACTTTTTCTTGCTGGTTTTGTTCCAGGATTTTTTATAACAGCTTTACTTGTGGTTACAGCGTATTTGATAGCTCGTAAAAATGGTTATGGAGAAATAGGAAAACCTTTTTCATGGAGACCATTTATTAATTCTGTCAAAGAAGGAAAGTGGTCCATAGGTGCTCCTATTTTAATTTTAGGTGGTATTTACAGTGGAGCATTCACGCCAACAGAGGCAGCAAGTGTTGCAGTTTTTTATGCACTGTTTGTTGGTGTATTTATTTATAAGGGTCTCACAATCAAAAAAATTTATGAAGCTTTACGTTTCACAGCTTTAATGTCAGGGCTTTTAATTATTATTGCGCCTTCTTATGCTTTTGGTCAATTGTCTGCTTTTTATGATATTGGAACAGCAACTCAAGAATTGATCACTAGTTATACATCTAATGTATTTTTAGTTTTATTGTTAATTGGACTAATTTATATTTTTGTTGGGACTTTCATGGAGTCTCTTGCTCAATTAGTTTTATTTACTCCAGTGTTTCTTCCCGTTGTAACCGCAATGGGAGTGGACCCTGTTTTATTTGGAATATTTTCGGTTATGACATGTGAGATTGGATTTTTAACACCTCCTTTAGGCGGGAATTTAAATATCTCCTCGAAGATTGCAAAAATAACGATCGAAGAAGTTGCTGTTGCAGTAATACCATTTATTTTTGCTTATATAGCAGGTTTGTTATTTTTAATTTTCTTTCCTGAAGCAACTTTATTTTTGCCTGATCTCATTTATGGGGTTTCAAAATGAGAAAGGTAAATAAAAATCTAAATTCAAAAAAGAAAGTTACTGTTATTGGAGGAGGGATAATCGGTCTAGCCACTGCCTGTCGATTAGTTCAAGATAGTTTTGATGTTACATTAATTGATGAAAATAAATCTAACAAACGTGCATCGATTGCAACCGCAGGAATTATTGGTGGTTCAAGTGTTATTCCATGGGCCAATGATCATTTATGGAAAAAAATTCCTTCAATGCTATTAAGTGAGAATGGTCCTTTAAATGTATCATATCCACTTCCAGCAGATTTTCTGTCTTTTATTTATAAAAGCCATAAATCAGGATCAAATTTGGAAATTAACAAAAGCTCAAAAGGTTTGGCTGCTTTAGGGTTAAAAGGATGGACTGAGTGGCAATCATTACTAAAGCCTTTCATTAAATTAAAAAAATTTTTCTCTCAAAATGGATGTTTATTATATTACGGTGATAAGAATGAATATTTAAATGAAATTAAGAACAACAATTTAAGACGTAGGCATGGTATGAATATTAAAAATCTCACAACAAAAGAATTATTACTAAAAATACCGAAAACTAACGATAAAAATCCTCTAGCAACTTTAATTTTAAAAGCTGGACATTTAACCGATCCATCAAAATTTCAGGATAGTTTAATTAATGAACTTAAAAGAAAAGGTGTTAAAAAAATATCTGCAAGTGCAAGAAGCTTTGAAATGAAGGACAATAAAATTAGCAATATAATTACAACCAAAGGAAAAATTAAGTGCGATTATGCGATAATTTGTTCAGGCACAGGAGGAAAAGATTTAGCAAAAGAATTAGGAAGTGAAATATCAATGATACCCGCTTGGGGTACATCGATTATATTCAAAGAACCTAAAATAAAAATTAATCAACCAATTTTAATTGAAAAGAAAGGCTTTGCTATAGTTCCTAATGGTAATGATCTTCGTGTTGCTGGTTTAGTCCAAGTTGGAGGTAAAGACAATATTCGAAATTTAAAATTTGAAAATATTCTATTAAATCAAATGATAAAAATTTTTGGTAGATTTAAATATAAAGGAATAAGTTACGCTACAGGTGCTCGTCCATTAACTCCAGATTCTTTACCCATAATAGGACAATCGCCAAATTATAAAAATGTTTTTTTTAATTTTGGTCACGGACACTGGGGCATGACACACGCACCAGTTTGTGCAAACATAGTTTCAAATTTAATTGGCAACAGAAAAAATAAAATTAATATTAAACCATATGACGCTTCGCGATTTCATTAATATGAATTATTTATGTTAGATGTAATTTTAAAAAATGGACAGATTTTTGATGGCAGTGGAAAAGATCCAGTTATTGGAAATATTGGAATTAAAGATGGTATCATTGTAGAAATTGGAAAAGAGGATCTTAAAGATGCTATTGAAGTAATCGATGTTAGTGGTCTTGCTATCTCTCCTGGCTTTGTGGATATGCATACCCATTCAGATTTTACTTTGATGGTGAATGGACGTGCTGAAAGTCAAGTTCATCAAGGGGTTACAACCGAAGTAGTTGGTCAGTGTGGTATCAGCTGCGCTCCTGCTAATAATGATTTAGATATAAGACAAATGGCTATAGGTTATTGCGATAACTCTCATGAATTAGGATGGAAAACTTTTGGGGAATATCTTTCAGCACTTGAGTCAAATAAGCTTGGTGTGAATGTAGCTGCATTTGTAGGTCATGGCGCGGTACATAATAAAGTACTTGGAAACGAACTTCGTGCACCAAATAATGATGAAGTTATCAAAATGTCTGAAATAATTTCAGATTCACTAGATCAAGGTGCTGCAGGTTTTTCATCTGGTTTAGAGTATTGGCCTGGAAATTTAGCAACTTCTCAAAATTTAGTATCTATGTGTAAGAAAGTTTCAGAAAAAAATAAAATTTATGCAACTCATGTTCGTAATAGAGATGATCATTATGACTTAGGATTTACCGAAGCATTAACAACTGCAAGGCAATCAGGTGTGAGACTGCAAATATCTCATATTCAGCCTAAATACGGAGCTCCAAAATATGCAGTAGAGCATACACTTAAGATGATAGATTCTTTTAGGAAACTAGGAGTTGATGTTGCTTTTGATATAATTCCTCATACTTGGAATCACACCAGAGTTCTTTCAATATTACCTCAATGGGCACAAGAAGGTGGAACTACTTCTGTAATTAAGCGCCTAAAAAATTCTGAAGAGAGAAAAAAAATTAGAGCAAATCCACAACCAATGTGGCTTTTAGTTCGAGATAATAAATGGGACGACATAGTTTTAATTCATTCAAATAAAAATCCTGACCTTATAGGAATTACTTTCAGTGAAATTGGAAATTTAAGAAATCAAGACCCGTATGATGCAGCATTTGATTTGTTAATAGAAGAAGGTGAAGATATGGGAAATTTACTATGGAGCTCAAAAGCATTTAGGGAAGAAGATATAATTATGTGCTTACAACAACCTGAATGTGCAGTGATTTCAGATACAACAGCACTTGCACCTTATGGTGTTCTCAAAAATAATATTGGATCTATAAGTGGTTATGGATGGGCAGCTCGTTTTTTTCAAAATTATGTAAACGAAAAAAAAGTTTTAACATTAACAGAGGCCATTAGGAGAATAACATCACTACCTGCTGAAAGATTAGGCCTTATTAAGCGTGGTAAATTAAAAAAATCATATTATGCAGATATTTGTATATTTGACTCTCAAAAAATTAAAAACAACAGTGATTTAAAAAACTTAAAAGCTTACCCTTCAGGTATTGAACATGTATTAGTCAATGGAATTTTTAGCGTAAAAAATGGAAAAAGAACTGAATTAGATGGAGGAAATGTTCTTCGTGAATTTTATTAGTTATTCAAAGATTTTGTTAAATTATGTTTAGCTAATAATAAAAACATATCATTGAGAAATTCACCAGGTATATTTCTATCAAAACATGTTTTGCAGCTAAGATTATCTTTATTAATCAAGACATGAGCAAAAGCTTTATTTACATTAGAAAAAGGGTTTCCAAAATCTAGTTTTTGACCTTCTGAGAATGAAATTCTAATTATATCGCTTAGTTCTTGAGACATCTTTTCTGCATCTTTAAAATTACACTGTTCAACATTATTACAAATTTCTCTTAAAATTTTACCAAAACAATTTGCTGAGCTTAATAAAAATCCATCATATTTTCCGTTTGGTTGTAAATGATTAAAATAATTTTCCTCTGCTCCTCTTAAAAATATTAAATCATTAAAATTAATTCCAGAATTAACAACATCGTCTTTTCCACTAGTGTCTTTGAATAATTGAATTCTATCTTGAAAATTATCTTTTAATATTTTTAATGTTTCAGGCTCAATATTACATTTTACTACTTGAGGCAGTTGATAGATAGAAATCGGCAAATAAGTATTTTCAATAATACGTTTAAAATGTGAAAAAATTTCTTCTTGTTTGATG
Organism: Candidatus Pelagibacter sp.; assembly: GCF_965262185.1. GTDB lineage: Bacteria > Pseudomonadota > Alphaproteobacteria > Pelagibacterales > Pelagibacteraceae > Pelagibacter. Next base: position 312,777 of record NZ_OZ253498.1, on the reverse strand, counting down.
TTTTCGTCAACAGGAGCACATAAAGTTAATCCAAAAAATCCTGCAGAGGTTCCATTTTTAATTATATATTCTTCTATGATATCTGTTCGTCTTAGAACATCTTCTGTTGTTTTTCCAAATGCTCCAAATAAAACTTTGTTATCTTTTTTAATTAAAGAATTATCATTTAATATATCTAACCAATTCATTATTAATTCATCAGTTAAATTCCATCCATCTCCTGTAGTTCCACAAACCAAGAATTGTTTTACATATGGGTCTAACCAATTGATGTGTTTTTGAATAAGCTTTTCATCTAGCTCTAAATTTTTTGTGTTTTGATATTGAGAAATAATTGGAACCCAAAGTGGATCAAATGATTTAGATTTATTCATATAATTATTAATTACATGAAATAAAAAATAAATTTTCTCTATTATTACTAATTTATAGTTGAGTATTAGTAAATTTTATAAGATATTTAATAAATATTAATAAAATTTATTAAAAATATGGATGAAGTTGATAAAAAGATTGTAAAAATACTTAAAAATAACAGCAAAACTACTCTTCAAAATATAAGTGAGAAAATAAATTTAAGTATTGCTCCTACTGCAAGAAGAATAAATCAATTAGAAGAAAACAATATAATTAAAAATTATTCAGTAAATATTGATGAAACCTCACTTGGTTACAAATTTCCTGCATTTATATTTATTAGTCTAGAAAAACAACAATCAAAAAATTTTGATAAATTTGAGAAAAAAATTTTAAATTTTCCTGAAGTTGTTGAGTGTTGGTTAATGACAGGAGCTAAGGATTACTTAATAAGAATTGCGGTTAAAGATGTCGAGGAATTTGAGGATTTTTTAACTAAAAAACTTACAGTAATAGAAGGAGTTTCTTCTGTTGAAACTTCTATACCTTTGAGAAGAGTAAAGTCGGAATACTCGCGTGTGGAATAAAATTTGAAAATTAATATTATAATACATTAAAATAATATTACAATTCAGTTGCAATCCACAATTTTATAAACATTTCCTGCTCCATATACGCGTCAATGACATTGGTTCTTGACTAAGATTCTTTAATTTGATTCAATATTATTACCAAAGTTTTTTATTTCTAAATGGTCTTACACAATTCGGTTTTGATTTAAATTTATTTATCTTTTTTGATGAGATTTTATTGATTAACCAACCAATAGGTTGAGATAATTTGTATGGAGCGGGGACAATAGATACTTTAGTTTTTTTAAATCCAACTTTTGAATAATAACTTGGATCACCATAAGTCATTAAAATATCAACTTTATGCCGTTTGAGATATTTTATTCCAAATTTGATTATTTTTTTACCAACACCTTTTTTTTGAATTTTATTATCAACGGCAACCGGTGCTAGTAAATAAACTAAATAATCTTCTTTAAAAGATAGTTTTGTTAAAAAGATATAAGCACCAATTTTATTGTTAATTTTTCCTTCAATTCCAATAATATTTCTTTCATCAATTAATTTTGCTAACTTGAAAGATAAAGCACCTACAACATTCCCTTCTTTTTTGCCTCCTGATCTTGAAAATACTTTTCTAAAAAAATTCTGAATTGATTTTGCTTTATTAGTTTTCGTTAAAAAGAATTTTAGGTTTTTCATATTCTGTTTACTGGTATGATTTGATATTCTATGTATATTACAGAAATGATTTGGCCAATAATTTTTACAGTAATTTTAGTAGCTTTAAGTATAAAGATTCATGGTTTAACGCTTAATTATCTTAGTCAAAACACATCTAAAAAGTTTATTTATAAAGATTTTGTAAAAATTTCTGGATTTTTAATAGGATCTCACTTAGTCCAAATTATCTTGTTTGCATTTTACTATTATATAGCCTACCAAACTAATGCTGACCAAAATCTTTTTGGTGGAAATTTATCAGGTAGCTTTTTAGACTTTTTTTATTATTCAATAAATTGTTATACCACACTAGGAACAGGAGATATTTTTGCCAATGGATCAATGCGAATTGCAACGGGTTTAGAGGCATTAATTGGGCTTGTTCTTATTGCATGGACTGCAACATTCAAGCTAAGTTATTTATTTAAAAAATAATCATTTAAAACTTCAGAATAATTATTAAAGAAAGACTGTTATTACAATATTGTTAATAAGTATGTATTAACCAACTTAAAAGTTTAGATAAATCAAAATTTTATTTATTGAAAAAAATCAATGTTGATTTTATTTCGTAATGTTACGGTGTATTGATTACGGTAATTAGGTTTTCATTTTATGGTTAATGAAATAATTACTGACACAGTGACTATTTCTTGCACCATATACCACTCAATGATAATAGCCTGAAATAGTTTATGACGGAAATATTTATACAGTATTTAATTCTTTATTTTGTAGTTATAGATCCAATAGGAACTGTTCCATTGTTTATAGTGGTTACCAAAGGTTTAAAAAATAATGACAAAATAAGAGTTGCATTTGAAGGAGTGATTATAGCAACTTTAGTTTTATTATTCTTTGCGATATTTGGCAGTTATCTTCTGAAATACCTTGGAATATCTTTCAATGCTTTCACGATCGCTGGAGGAATAATTTTGTTCATAATATCTCTTCAAATGTTATTTGATATTCGAACTGAAAGAAGAAAAAAATCTATTAATGAAAAAAGGGAGAGTATAAGTATTTTCCCTATTGCCATACCATTGTTAGCTGGACCTGCTGCAATTACATCTGTAATTTTAGCAGTAAGTAGTGCTGGAGAAAATTATTCATCGTTTATAATTAACTTAATTTCTCTAACTGTTGTCATGATAATTTGTCTTCTAGTATTTAGAATATTTATTAGTTTCCAGAAGTATATAAATGAAAAAATTATTAATATATTCTCTAGAGTTATTGGGATAATTTTAGCTGCATTATCAATTCAATATATCTTAGACGGTATAAAGAGTTTTTTTTAATTTATTTAATTCTTACTCCATTTACTCAACAACGAAATTAAATAAAAAATACTAAATTTTTTATAAAAATGATGAATTTTGATTTGTATCAATGCGTTAGTTATTTATTTATGATTTACTGAACTTAATTAAGAGGAAACTCTTAATTATGTAAGTAAAGGTCGAAAGGCATATACTTACTAGGCATGAATTCCTACAAAGTAGCGCTAGTATAGTAGGAAGGATTGTTAGGCGGCAACGTTTAGCAAATAAATGTCTAAACTTTCGTACATGCACTTAATGCATGCATTTGGAGTGCATGGTACGGAGGTTATTAAAAAAAGGAGAGCAATAATGATATCAATTAAATCGTTAGGACTTACAACAGGAATTTTAGGTGCATGTGGTATGTTTTTTTTATCGTGGTGGTTAATTTTAACTGGTAATGCAGATGGTCCAGTCACTCTTTTTGAGAGAGTATATATAGGTTATAGTTATACCCCAATGGGAAGCATAATAGGTGCTGTATGGGGCTTTATAGATTGGGGGATTGCCGGAATGATTTTTGCTTGGCTGTATAATAAAATAAATAACAATTCATTCAGTACTAGATAAAAAAACTTTTAGGATAATGCTCTAAGTTTAAACACGCACCGTTTTTTGATTTAAATCAAAAAAAATTTACTCTCAAATAATACAATTGAATAATATGAAAAGTGTAGAAAAAAAAAGGCATTTAGCTAAAACAGTAACTTGGCGAATATTAGCTACTAGTGACACATTTTTAATCGCATGGTTGATTACAGGTGAAATCAATTGGGCTGGAGCCATAGCTAGCGTGGAGGTTATTACTAAGATGATTTTATATTATTTACACGAACGTGCCTGGTATAAATTCAGTACTCTTGGTGTTATCAATAAATAAAATAAAAAATTTTAGTTCATGTTTATTTATTTGATAAGTTTTTGAATTTGTATTTTTGATTAAAGATAAACTAGATAGTTATGTATGTATTCTATTTTGAATTTCAAGATCTTGAAATTAGTTTAGCTTTACATATATGATAAGTATGGAACTAAATAAATTTACAAATAAATCAAAAGAGATCATTAACTCTGCACAAGTTTTGGCAATGATGAATAATCATCAAGTGCTTAAAACTATTCATCTTTTAAAGCCCCTTACAGAAGAAGATGATTTTAGAAATCATTTAACCAATGCGGGAGTGGACTACACCAAACTTCAAAATTCAATTCAAGATGAGCTTAATAAACTTCCAAAAGTAACAGCTGATAATGAGCAAATCAGTGCTGCAAAAGATTTTATTATAGCAGTTGAAAATGCAAAATTAATTTCAAAAGAAAAAAAAGATGAGTTTGTTGGTTTAGATAGCTTATTTGAATCAATCATAAAATCAGATGAGCATTTGAAACTATTGAAAAACTCAGGTTTTGATTTTTCTAAATATAAAAAAATTATTAAAGAAAGTAGAAATGGATCTAATATTAATGATGCAAACGGTGAAGGTCAGCAGAATGTACTTAAAAAGTACACAATTGATGTTACTCAAAAAGCATTAGATGGAAAATTGGATCCAGTAATTGGAAGAGAAGAAGAAATCAGAAGAACTATACAAGTTTTATCAAGACGAACTAAGAATAACCCAGTTTTAATAGGAGAGCCTGGCGTTGGAAAAACTGCAATTATTGAAGGATTAGCACAACGAATTGCAAAAGATGATGTCCCCGAAAGCTTAAAAAATAAGAAATTATTATCTTTAGATTTGTCTGGCATGGTTGCAGGCTCAAAGTTTAGAGGTGAATTTGAAGAAAGACTTAAAAATGTTTTAAAAGAAATCGATAAGCAGGATGGTAAAGTGATCTTGTTTATTGATGAATTGCATACTTTAGTTGGAGCAGGAGCGGTGGATGGATCGATGGATGCATCTAATATGTTAAAACCCGCCTTAGCTAGAGGAGAATTACATTGTGTTGGGGCTACAACACTTGCTGAATATAGAAAATATATTGAAAAAGATGCAGCTTTAACAAGAAGATTTCAACCGGTTCAAGTAGCTGAACCAACTGTTGAAGATACCATTTCTATTTTAAGAGGACTGAAAGAAAAGTATGAACTGCATCACGGTGTACATATCACTGATAATGCAATTGTATCTGCCGCGGTGTTGTCGAACAGATATATCTCAGACAGATTTTTACCGGATAAAGCAATTGATTTAATTGATGAAGCATCCAGTAGATTAAAAATGCAAATTGATAGCAAACCTGAAAATATTGATGCGATTGATCGAAAAATCATTCAGTTAAAAATTGAACGAGAAGCTTTAAAGAAAGAAACGGACAATCAATCAAAAGAACGATTAGATTTAATTGAAAAAAATATAGAAGATTTAGAAGCTCAATCTAAAGCTCAATCCAAAGATTGGATGAAAGAGAAAAATGATATGCAAAATATCAAAAAGATCAAAGAAGAGATTGATAAATCTAAACAGCAATTAGATAATTATCAAAGATCAGGAGAACTCAATAAAGCAAGTGAGTTGATGTATGGTAAAATTCCAGAACTTGAAGAAAAATTAAAAACATTAACTAAAGAAGCTGAAAAAATTAAAAGCATTAATAAAGATGTTAATGAAAGTGATATTGCTCAAATCATATCGAAATGGACTGGTATTCCACTTAATAAATTGGTGGGTAGTGAAAAAGATAAACTAATTAACTTACAAAGTATTTTATCTAAAAAAGTTATCGGTCAATTGGAGGCAATTGGAAGTGTATCAAATGCAATTAAGAGATCAAAAGCAGGCATTCAAGATCCTAATAGACCACTTGGATCATTTTTATTCTTAGGTCCAACAGGAGTTGGTAAAACTGAATTATCAAAAACCTTAGCTGACTTTTTATTTGATAATCAAAAGGCATTACTTCGAATTGATATGTCTGAGTATATGGAAAAACACTCAGTTAGTCGTTTAATTGGTTCTCCTCCAGGCTATGTCGGTTATGATCAAGGAGGATTATTAACTGAAGCAGTTAGACGAAAACCTTATCAAGTAATATTATTTGATGAAGTTGAAAAAGCACACTCTGATGTCTTTAATGTGTTGTTACAAGTTTTAGATGATGGCCGTTTAACTGATGGACAAGGTAGAACGGTTGATTTTAAAAATACTATTATCATTTTAACTAGTAATTTAGGTAGTCATTTTATCTCGAATAATAAAAGTAAAGAAATTACTAAAGAGGTTAAAGGCCAAGTGATGGAAATGGTTAAAAACCACTTTAAACCAGAGTTTTTAAACCGATTAGATGATATTATTGTCTTTGATCGATTGAATAATGAACAAGTTGAGAAAATTACTTCATTACAGATTAATCAATTAAGAAAAGTATTATTAGAGCAAAAAATTGAGCTTGAAGTAAGTGATAGTGCGATACACTGGATTGCTCAAAGTGGTTTTGATCCAATTTATGGCGCAAGACCAATTAAAAGAGCAATTCAAAAAGAAATCTCAAATCCAATTGCAAACTTTATCTTAGAAAATAATAATGAAGAGCTAAATAAAGTCTTTGTTGATTATAAAGATAATAAGCTAATAGTTTCAAAAGGAATTGATAATCAAAGAGCTGCTTAATGTTAGTTAATTTTGTCACAAATAAAATTAATTTTTATTTGTTAAATAGAATTATGAAAAAATTATTTATCACTTTATTATTTGTTTTATCATCAACATTTTCATTTGCTGATGATGATCATAAGCATAGTATGGTTGAAGCTAATGCTCCTTATCCAACTTTAGATGTGGAGCTTATTAAAGATGCTAAAGACGGATATAATCTAATCATTCAAACCACTAATTTTAAATTTGCTCCTGAAAATGTAAATTTAATAAATAATGGCAATGAAGGGCATGCTCATATTTATATTAATGGTGCAAAATATCGTCAGTATTCACCATACTTTCATCTTTCAAATAACTTATTAAAAAAAGGTGAAAATGAAATTAAAGTTACTTTAAACTCAAATGACCATAGTCATCTTATGGCAAATGGAATGCCTTTAACTTTTGAAATAGAGTTAATGGCAGATGGTAAATACAAAATGAAAAAAGGTCATAAACATAAAAAAGCTCATAAGCACAAAGAGCATTAAAGGCCAAAAAAACTTTATAAAAAAATTAAAAATATATTTTCTAAAATTTTAAAAAAAGTGATAAATTTGATTTAAGTCAAAGAATTTCTTATTTAACCTAATAAACACCAACCAGTTATGGAAAAATTAAATTGGTTAAAATCGGGTATTTTTTTAGGAAGCGTTTTCTTTCTTGCTGTTCTTTTAGTCAAACCAATAGGTGTTTCAACTCAATTTGTTATCTTGGACGCAATCATTGGTGATACGATAAATACGGAGTTAATTACTGAGACCAATGATGGCAAAATCCAAAGTACAAATTCTTATTTAAATAAGTCCGGGGCTAAGTATGCTAAATCAGCTAACCAACCCTTAAATTATGGTTTTATTTTTGTTATAGCTCTTGCAATTGGAGCTTTTATTTCCTCTCGTTTAAGAAACGGAGTAGACCAAAGTGAAAAACTCTCTCCCAAGGTTTGGAACGACAAATTCGGAAATTTCTCAAACAAAAGGTTTTTAGTTACTTTTGTTTCTGGATTTGTCGTTCTTTTTGGTGCCCGTTTAGCAGGAGGGTGCACTTCTGGACATATGATGAGTGGATTAATGCAAACATCTATATCTGCATATTTATTCACACTTGGAATATTTTTAGCAGCAATACCTACTGCATTAATTGTGTATTCTAAATCTACAAACAGAAAGAGATCTAAATGAATATTTTTTTAGCACTATTGATTGGTGGACTTTTTGGGTTTGCCTTAGATAGAGTAAGAGCTTCTAACCCAAATTATATTGTTTCAATGCTTAAATTAGAAAATCTTTATTTGATGAAAGCAATTTTATTTGCAATTGGATTTGCAAGTACATTGATGTTTCTAGGTCAAATGTTAGGTCTTGTTGAGGTTGGACATATGTCTGTCAAAGCATCATACTTCGGTGTTGTCTTAGGCGGAATTATATTAGGAATTGGATGGGCTGTATCTGGGTATTGTCCTGGTACAGGTATTGCAGCCGCTGCTTCAGGCCGAATAGATGCGATAACTTTTATACTTGGTGGTCTCTTAGGTGCGTTTGCTTACATGTTGTTTTATGATTTATTAATTGACACTGCTATGATGAATTCTTTATGGGGAGGTAAAGTAACCTTGGGAACTGTTCCAGGTTCAAAATTTGAAGGGGTTTTTACCATAAGGGGAGATGTCTTGGGAATTGTTTTGGGATTTGTTTTTATGTTTGTCGCATATAAACTGCCTGAAAAATATAAAAAAAACAAGTAATCTCTAAATTTAATTAAAATCAATTATAGAGGCAGATCCTGTTACAGTACCCAAAGTGGTTTTGATTCCCGAAATAAAGTTATATCTTAGAGAATTAGAAATAATGATTAATACTGATGGGCCAGACACAATATGCAACAGAAAAGTAGCTAATAAAAAGGTATTAATGAATTCAATTTTTTAATTTGTGTATATTTAAATTAGAAAGATTTAAATTAATTATATAAATTGAATTTATATCTTATTGATTGGAATTTTTATATAATTTGTATTATTTTCTTTTTTTCCAAAATCCCCACAACGAATGTTTACTTGGATAGAAGGCAATAATAAATTAGGAACGGGTTTTCCTTTATTTTTACTATTTCTTAATGACACATATTCGCTTTCAGAAATTTCTTGATTAATCATGTTATTTTTTTGTTTTTGTTCTAAAACTGTTGAAACAGCTTCTGGTTTTTGACCTTCTGGTGGATAATCATGTCCTACATATATTTTAGTTTCATTTGGAAGTTGATAAATTTTTTGAATAGATTGATACAAAGTTTTGGAACTTCCTCCTGGAAAATCAGTTCTTGCAGTACCCATGTGAGGCATAAAAATAGTATCACCTACAAATATAGAGTCTTTAATTAAATAACTAACACAAGCAGGGGTGTGACCTGGGGTGTAAATTATTTTAACGTCAAGATTTCCAATATTAATTATTTCTTGATCTTTAAACAGATGATCAAATTGAGATCCATTTAATGGGGTGTCGCTTTCAGTGTTGAAAATAGGAACCCAAAATTTTATTACTTCTTTTATATTTTCACCAATACCAGTTTTTCCACCTATTTCCCTTTTTAAGTAATTAGCTGCCGTAATATGATCTGCGTGAGCATGAGTTTCTAGTAACCATTCAACAGTTAAATTATTATCATTGATGTATTCAATGATTTTATCTGCAAAAGTTGTTTTTGTTCTGCCAGTGTGAATATTGTAATCGAGCACAGGGTCTATAACTGCACATTTTTTTGTAGATGTATCACTTACAATGTAGGTGAATGTGAATGTGTCATTATGAAAAAAATATCTTATATTCATTTGTAATTTAATATAGCAATTTTTAAATTTCTTAACTCATACTTAAATACATTAATAAATGAAAAAAAATTGATCTAGATCAATTTTTTATAAACAGTTGTTTATATAATTTTTACATTTTCAAAATTAACTCAATTAAGAAGAATTTATATGACATCTAATCAAAAAAGAGTTGCAATTATAGGTGCAGGACCAAGTGGGCTTGCTCAACTAAGAGCTTTCGAGTCAGCTCAAAAAAAAGGTAAAAACATTCCAGAGATCGTTTGTTATGAACGACAAGCTGATTGGGGTGGTATATGGAATTATACATGGAGAACTGGAACGGATGATATGGGGGAACCAGTTCATTGTAGCATGTACCGTTATTTATGGTCAAACGGTCCCAAAGAATGTTTAGAGTTTGCTGACTATAGCTTTGATGAACATTTTGGAAAACCTATCGCTTCTTATCCTCCAAGAGAAGTAATTTTAGATTACATAAGAGGACGTTTGGCAAAATCAAATTTTAGAGAAAAGATAAAGTTTAGAACACCTGTTCGATGGGTTAGTTTTGACAAACAAAAGAACTTATTTTTAGTTACCGTTGAAGATTTGGTAAATAAAAAAACATATACTGAAGAATTTAATTATATAGTCAATGCCTGTGGTCATTTTCACACCCCGAATGTTCCAGAATTTGAAGGTTTAGCAACATTCGGTGGTCGAGTAATGCATGCCCATGATTTTAGAGATGCATTAGAATTTAAAGGAAAAGATATACTTATTGTTGGTACAAGTTATTCATCTGAAGATATTGCATCGCAATGTTACAAATACGGATGTAAATCAATTACTATTAGTTATCGAACTGCAGCGATGAATTACCATTGGCCAGAGAATTTTGAACAAGTTCCGTTGTTAGTGAAAGCCGAACAAGATAACACTGTCCATTTTAGTGATGGCACTCAAAAGAAGGTAGATGCAATAATATTATGCACAGGGTATCTGCATCATTTTCCATTTTTATCCAAGGATTTAAAATTGGAGACCACTAATAGATTGTGGCCACTTAATTTGTACAAAGGTATATTTTGGGAAGATAATCCAAAATTAATCTATCTTGGAATGCAGGATCAATTTTATACTTTTAATATGTTTGATGCCCAAGCATGGTACGCCAGAGATTTTATACTTGATAAAATAAATCTCCCATCAAAAAATGAAATGTCAAAACATAGCATGCAGTGGCGAGAGCGAGAAGAAAAACTCAAAAATGATGAAGAGAAAATTTGGTTTCAAGGGGATTATGTTAAAGAATTAATAGATGAGACTGATTATCCTTCATTTGATATTGAAGGAGTTAACAAAACTTTCATGGAATGGGAACATCATAAACACGAGGATATTATGGGATTTAGAAATAATAGTTATAAATCTTTGATAACTGGAAAAATGTCTCCTAAGCACCATACTCCTTGGATCGATGAATTAGACGATTCTAAGAAAGCTTATTTAAAATAAATTTTAGGAAGACAATTTAATAATTGTTATTGATAGAAATTAGTGAATATTTTTTGCATTCTTCATTACGTGTTGTAAACTAAATCCTTTATTACACAGTTTAACCAATCCTGAGATATTATTTACACCTTTTGCCCTTGCTTTATTTAATAAACATAAAAATAACCTAGCTGTAATCCAACAATCTCCTATTGCTGAGTGTCTTACTTGATCATTTGTTTTAATATTAAAATGCTCACAAAGATTTGAAAGTTCATAGCTCTTTAGATCAGGATAAAGTCCAGCAGTTAAAAAAATAGTATCAATAGGCTGAATGATTTTCATTCTATTTGCAAGCTTTGTGCCTTTAGCATTATTTTTTAAAAAATTGATATCAAAATCAATATTATGTCCCACCAAAATGCTTTTTTTTAAAAATTTTAATATTTTATCTTCAATTTCAATCAATGTTGGTTTATCGACAACATCTTCATCTTTAATATTATGGATTAATGTCGATTCATTTGGAATTTTTATTTGTGGATTTACTAATTCATTTAACACATAATTTTTTTGGATTTTAAAATTATTAATCTTTAGACAAGCAACAGATACAATTTTATCACCTCTTGAAACATTTAGCCCTGTTGTTTCAGTATCTAAAACAGAAAAGTTAGATTGATCAAGCGTTACTCGATTGAACAGTTTTTGTTTCTCAAAGTAATATTTGATTTTATTAAAAATATTCTTCACCAATATCTACTCTAACCCTTTTTTTTAATTCTTTTATTTTTTTGAGATAAATTTTTAAAACTTTTTTTTCTCTTTCAAGTAATAATTTTGGATTAATAAAATTTTTCATCGTAAGACCTTGTTTTGTTCGCTCAATTTGATTTTTAAGTAATATTTTTGACATAAAACGTTGGGCATTTTTGAAAAAATCTATCTCGTCGTCACTTAAAACTTTAAGTTTATTAAGTTCATCTAGTCTTTCAAATGTTGAGGTTTTTGTTATTTTATGTTTGATTGCATATAGTCTTATACTTTCAATCATGGGAAGTGTACCTGTATGCTTTAAATTCAATAAGCCAATATTTTCCTTATCTTTTTTTTCAAGAATAAATTGGCCAAAAAAGCCAATAGCAGCATCACTTTCTTCTTCACTAAAGTACAAGAACTTTAGTAATTTTTTTTCATGAAGTTTTTCATTTAAATGAGTTCTTAAATTCTCGGCAAGAACTGATTTTCCATAAACAGATTTAAAATCATAAAGCATATCAATATGCCTCATATCTTGTGGAGTATGATTATCTAAAAAATGATTTACTTGATCTTTCCATTCTGGCAAACTTTTCCTCCACAATGAATTGCTTGCCATTAAATTTCCTTTGCAAAACGGAATACCACAATCATCTAATGTTTTAGTAAAGTCTTTTGCAAGTTCTTCAAAATAAAGGTCTAATTTTTTTGGATCTTCATTATTTGCCTCATATATAATTCCGTTATCTTGATCTGGATGTAAAAAGCTTTCCATTCTTCCTCCAGAGCCCATAACAATTATTGAAAAAAATGGGATTTCTTTTATGATTTTTTTCTCGCCAACTCTTTTTTCTGCCAATCTTATTGCTCTTCGATAAATTACATTGTTAAGAAAGCTTAGTAGATATGAAATATCAAGAGGATCAATATTTCTATTCAACATATTTTCAGTTAGATAAATTTGTTGCTGTTTAATTTTAATTAAACCCATTATATCCTCTTCGTCATATGTCATTTTATCGATTTGATAAATTGTATCCCCTAACTCCGCTGTAAGAGCAGTATTCATATCTATCATTCCTAAAACATTTCCATTCATGTTAAATACTGGCAGATGATGCAAATTGAGCTTTCTCATTTTACCTACAGCATGAAATAATAAATCATCGTTATAAACAAATTTCACCGGTTGAGTCATGATTTGATCAACAGAGGTTTGTTCATTTGCTTTAAATACAACACGTTTTAAAATATCTTTTTCTGTTATGATTCCACAAATTTGATTATTATCTTCAATTAAAATAGTTGATTTCTTTAATTCTTTTAATTTTTCTAATGATGTTTTTATTAATTCTTTTCTATTCACCAAAATATAATTGTCCGTCATAAAATCCATTACCTTTTTGGTAAACAGCTCAACGGTGTTTGATCTTTTAAACATAATTAAATATTATTAACATTAAAATTGTTTCACAAAAAACATTAAATGAAAGGTATTCGATTTCAATTATGCAGTTGATACTTTTTCACCACGATTGGTGCACTGAATGTTTTAATTTATACTAATATATTAAATTTAATTAATCTTAATAAAAGATCTCCATCCATCAGAATTAATAAGATTTTGTTCATACTTTTTTTTTACCAAATCAAATGAAGAATTAAATCTAGGTAATTCAAGAACTTCACAGTTTTTGTTCTTAGCAATATGAAATATTTTATTTATTAGTTGCAGATAAATCTGTTGTTCTAATACAGGATTTGAACTGATTAAATTTTCAACTACTAAACATTTAGAAAATTCTTTATTTGAATCATTGGAAAAATTTTTGTTCATTATATCGTGCATTGAATAAATTAATAAACCAATACTGTAGGAGGAATCGTTTTTAGCAACTAATATACCGTTGGTTTCTTGTTTTAGAACCAATTTAATATAGCTTCTCAATCTACTTAATCCCCACGATGGAAATTCTTCTGCTAATAATGGTAAAATACCATTAAAATCTTGATCGTTATCTTTGATTTTTAAAATACTAAGCCCTGGTAAATTATTTGGGTTATGTTGAGCAAGCATAATGAACTAAATATCTTATTTTTAGAGGAACAGTTTGATCTAGATCAAAAACAAATTATAATTAAATTTTATATTCTGCTATGAGCTCAGCACAAATAAATAAAAGTTTCATTGAAAAAAGCAGATGTTCTGAATGTAACATTAGATCATATTCTTTTTGTAGGTGTTTACAGGAGGAAAAGCTTAAAGAATTTTCAGGTATTTCGTCAGAGAAAAAATTCAGTAATAAAAAAAATATTTTTTTACAACAAGACGAAGCTAAAAATATTTATAATATTACTGAAGGAAATGTTAAAATTTATCAATTAATTGATGATGGCCGTATTCAAATAATTGGATTTCTTTATCCTGGTGATTTTTTTGGATCTTACAAAAATGGTAAATATAATTATTGTGCAGAAGCTATAGGTGATGTGCGTGTTTGTATTTTTGAGCAAAAAAAACTAGATCAATACATTGAAAAAAATATGATTCTTGCAAAAGAGCTTTTAAATCAAACCTCTTTTGAATTAACACTTGCTCAAGATAGGCTGGGTGTTTTGGGTAAATTAGATGCAACAGAGCGACTTGCTAAATTTTTAATAAATATATCAGAACAAAGAAAAAGAATAGGATGGCAAAATAATCCAATAAGCTTACCTATGACGAGACAAGATATTGCGGATTATTTAGGTTTGACAATTGAAACCGTCAGTCGAGAAATATCTAAGTTAAAAAGTTCAAATATAATTAAAGTTTTATCTTCTAAGCAAGTTTTTATTAACGATATTGATAAATTATCTAGTCTTTCAAAATAAATTAAATAGCCCCAGTGTTGCACCGAGGCTATTCATTTTGATTATTGTCTTTTTGTAATAGGAATTTCTTTTACATTTTTAGGTAAAGGATTTTCCTCTTTTAATTTAATTGACAACATTCCTTTTTCCATAACCGCTTCTTCGACTTTAATATCTTTGCCAATAATAAAACTGGCACAGACATTTTCTTTTTCAACTCCTTTGTAAAGATATTCTTTGTCATCTTTCTCAACTTTATTCTTTGAAGAAGATTTTATTTTAAGAACATTATCTTCAACACTAACATTGACATCTTTTTGATCAACGCCAGGTAATGCAACTTCAATATTATAGTCTTGTTTACCTACTTTAGTAATATTGTAGTTTACTCTATTAGTTTCAAAAGCATCGATATCATTGTTGTGAAGATCTTCAAAATGCTTAAACATATTATCGAAACCTACTGAAAAAGGTCTAAGTGAGTCTATTATAGATAATGATTTCATAACTGCTCCTTTCTATTAATTATTGGTTAAACTTAACCTAAAATTAAAAAAAATATTTGACGTGAATCAAAATCAGTAATTTTTGATTTTAATCAATTTTAAGATCTTTTGATTACGATCAATGTATCTATTTAAAATTTAAATATCTTGAAAGCGAAAGGAGTAATCATGAATTACAAATTAAAAAGAAAGTCAAATATGAATAAAACTAATTTTGCAATTGCAATGATGTTAATTGCATTTTTATTAATGTTGATTTCTATTTATGTACCGGAATTTACCACTAACTATTAGATAGTGATTATTTATCTATTAACATTAGCAAGTGATTTAAGTGTTAATGGTTTTATTCCAAACTATTCATAAATACCTTTTTAAATGGTTTGATAGTATTTACTGCTCTTAGAGTAAATTTTCTGTTGGTTTTATGTTATTTAACCATGAGCTGTATATTTTACTATTTATAGAATTTTCAAAATGGGGTGCTGTTGGATAACTACTGTATCTTGGTATAGGGTACTCTGGAACCATATTCAAAATACATTTGTCTCCTTGTAGTTCTTTGAACATTAGAGAGTTTTATGATTTTTTTAATAAATAATATTGATTTAAATCAATACCAAATTTTTAAATAAATATAATTTATATTTATGAAAATACACAATCTTGTTAAAACTTTAATACTGGCAATTGTGATAAGCTCATTAACAGCATATATTACAGTTTTGATTTCGCCTTACCTTTTTTAGAAAAATAGGTCCCACCATTTATAATTGTGGAGGAGATAATATCAATATTAGGGATATAAAGCATGATGAGACCATGTTTTTTTTTAAATCAAAAAAACTTATTATCTTTGATGTAAATCAATTTATTTTTTTTAAATTCATTTAAACAACAATCATGTCAGTCAAAAGTTTAGTTTATAAAGTTCCAGGTATATCTTTTGATATTGATCGATTGGTTGATACTTATCAAGAGATAATTCAAAAAAAAAAATTTGATCAAGGCGATGGATCAGTATCACACATAGATAGTATTTCCCTCAATAGAATTCCAGGCAATGAAGATAGTACTAAAGGAAAATTTTCATGGGGCCTTTATTGGACAAAACCAGATCAATCAGGTCAAGAAAAATCTAGAGCACATCATATTGATGAAAAGAAATTTACAGAATTTTTACCAGAATTTAAAAACACTTATTTCAAGTATGTATACGAGACATTATCTAAAAGATATGCTTTAGGAAGAACGAGAATATTAAAAAAAGGACCAAGATCCACTTTAAGTTGGCATCGGGATCCTGAACTAAGATTGCATGTACCTATAATTACCAATCCAGGCTGTAGATTTGTAATTGAAGATAGATCTTTTCATTTACCTGCTGATGGACATGCTTGGATAGTTAATGCGAAAAAATATCATAATTTTTTTAATGGTGGTGAAGAAGATAGAATACATTTGGTGGCAACACTTCCGTATAGCAAATTATTTGATGATAAAAAAAACACTTACGATCAATTTTGGCATACATGGGGACATTAGATTTAAATTTTTTGGCAAGTTTTTTTGGTTGGCTAATAGTTGCTAATTTTTTGTTTCTAATTTTTAGAGTTTTTTTATTTGGAAGTTCACCTAAAAATTTTATTTACAAAATACATAAAAACTTTTTTAAAGTTTCAAATAAAGATTTTGAAAAAGCACATTATAAAGGTATAATTTTACATATAACGCTTATAGTATTTTTTATCTTGCTTCCCTATATTGTCTTGAGATATCTAATTTAATTTCAAAAAGGTTTGATTTAATTAAATTTGATTTAAATCAAATTTTTTAAACTTTGATAGAGATCAAATATAATTTCGTATCAATCATTAAAGTAGTTTTTATGAATGCAAAAAACTATTTATTTTATGTTATCTCGTTAATATTAATTTCCATTGCCTTGCAGGCAAAAAGCAGTGAAGCAGATAAACTCCCTGTAGTTGTTCAAGAGTTAGTGCCAGCGCCATTGGTTCCAGCTCATGATATCGTTGCAAAAGGAGGGCCCAAAGTAATTAAAGTAAGAATGAGTGTGACAGAAAAAATTATCACAATTGATAAACAAGGAACAAAGTTTAGAGTTTTTGCTTTTAATGATAGTGTTCCAGGACCACTTATCGTTGCCCACGTTGGCGATTATATTGAGTTAACATTAGTTAATCCTAAAAAAAATAATTTTGAACATAATATAGATTTTCATGCAGCAACAGGTGCTTTAGGAGGGGGAGGTCTTACACATATTTTACCAGGTGAAGCAGTAGTCCTAAGGTGGAAAGCAATTAAACCAGGAGTATTTGTTTATCACTGCGCGCCGGGTGGAGCAATGGTTCCTTGGCATGTTGTAAAGGGCATGAACGGAGCTGTTATGGTTTTGCCAAGAGATGGATTAAAGGATCGAGAGGGAAATCCAATCACATATGACAAAGCATATTATATTGGTGAACAGGATTTTTATGTCCCAAAAGATGATAATGGCAATTACAAAGAATATCTTCACCCTGGCGATGGCTTCAGTGATGTTTTAGAAGTAATGAAAACATTAACACCTACGCACGTTGTATTTAATGGATCTGAAGGTGCTTTAGAGGGAGATAATGCATTGACAGCAAAGGTAGGAGAATCGGTGATGTTTATTCATGCTCAAGCAAATAGAGATACACGACCTCATTTAATAGGGGGCCACGGTGACTATGTATGGCCCAATGGATCTTTTAACGATCCTCCGAGAACTAATTTAGAAACATGGTTTGTACCAGGCGGTGCAGCTGGAGCAATGATATACAAATTTAGACAGCCAGGTACTTACGTTTATCTAAATCACAATCTTATTGAAGCATTTATTCTTGGTGCGAAAGCCGAAGTAAAAGTTGAGGGCAAATGGAACAATGATTTAATGGAACAATTAATGGAACCCACAAGAATTGCAGATTGATTATATGCATTTGTACGAAAAAAGTATGATTGAAAATAAAGAGTTAGAAAAAATTACAAAGTTACAAAACGAAAATAAATATCTAAAAAATATATTCGATGAGGAAACAAAAAAACTCAAACACACAATTAGAGTATTAAATAAGGAAATTGAATTTTATAAAGATAATTCTGATATTTTAAAAAGAGAAATTAAAGATCTTAAAAAAACACAAAGGAGAAAATTATTTACTGCATGAAAAAATACATATTAATAATATTTTTTTTGTTTTCTAATTATGCAATGAGTGAAACTATCAACATTAAAATGTTAAATAAGCTTGGCAAAGAGAGAATGGTTTATTCCGAAAAGATTGTAAGAATTAATGTTGGTGATGAAATTTTTTGGGAGTCAACAGACAAGGGACATAATGTTGAATTTATCAAAGGTGGTATACCCGAAGGTGTAGAAATATTTAAATCAAAGATAAATGAGGATGTAAGTTATAAATTTACTATCCCAGGAATTTATGCTTATTGGTGCACTCCTCACAAAAGTTTAGGAATGATAGGTTTTGTTGTTGTTGATGGTGACAAGTCTAATCTAGAAAAGATAAAACAATTAAGATTTTTTGGGCAGTCTAAAAAATTAGCTAAAAAATTAATTGATCAATTATAAATATCGCACAAATATTAAAAAATAATTTTTTAAATAAAATGTTAAATCAAACAGAAATAAAAGACAAACCATTATGTGAAAATTTTGAGATTAAAAAAAATTTAAATAATGCTTTATTAATTAAAGAGCCATTCAACCATTGGACATTTGAAAAAGTGCTACCAAAAAATTTATTAGATAAAGTGCTCAAACTTCCAATTGATCCACCAGTAATAAATACTTATTCAGGTAAAAGAGAAACTAACAATAAGACAAGAATATTTTTTAATAGTGAAAACTGTAAAAAATATGAATGCTTGGAAGAAATTGCAGAAATTTTTAATAGCGATAAAATTGGAAGTACATTAAGTTTAATTTCTGGAAATGATTTATCCAAAGGAAAGCTGCGTATCGAGTATACATTGGATACTGGTGATTTTTGGTTAGAACCACATTTAGATATTAAACAAAAAATGATAACTTTTATAATTTATCTATCAAGCGATACAAACGATTACACTAAAGATTGGGGAACAACAATTTATAATAAAGATTTAACATTAAATTCAAAAATACCCTATAAGCAGAATACTGGATTTATGTTTATTCCAGGTCAAAATACTTGGCATGGAATACCTAGGCAATATATTTTTGGGGTTAGAAGAAATTTGATTATAAATTATGTATCAAGTGACTGGAAAAGTATCAATGAGCTATATAAATTAAGTTAAAATATGGACGTAGTTGATTTATCTAGAATACAGTTTGCAGCAAATGTAACGTTTCATATTCTATTTCCATCAATCACCATTGCTTTAGCTTGGTTTCTTTTATTTTTTAAAGTTCGATATACTCAAACAGGAAATTATAAATGGATGAATATTTATTTTTTCTGGACAAAAGTTTTTGCACTATGTTTTGCTCTTGGGGTGGTCTCAGGAATTACTATGTCCTTTCAATTTGGCACGAATTGGCCTGGATTTATGAATACAGTTGGAAATATTGCTGGGCCTTTATTAGGCTACGAAGTGCTTACCGCTTTTTTTTTAGAGGCTAGTTTTTTAGGCATAATGTTATTTGGTTTTAGAAAAGTAAAACCTTGGCTACATACGTTCTCAACTTTTCTAGTTGCCTTTGGAACCACCTTATCTGCTTTTTGGATTTTAGTTTTAAATAGTTGGATGCACACACCAGCAGGTTTTGAAATGATTAATGGTGAAGCTTATGTCACTAGCTGGATGGAAGTAATATTTAATCCTTCAATGCCTTACCGATTAACTCATAAATTATTAGCTTCTGGATTGACGGCTAGTTTCTTAATTGCTGGCATATCTGCGTACCGTTATTTAAAAGGTTATAAAACCGAAACTGTTAAAACCGCTATTAAAGTATCAACAATAGTTGCAGCTCTATTAATTCCAATTCAAATATTTATAGGTGATCTACATGGATTAAATTCGTACGAGCATCAACCTCAAAAAGTTGCAGCCATCGAAGGTAATTGGCAAACCCAAAAAGGTATTCCGTTAATTTTATTTGCATTACCTGATGAAGAGACAAGATCAAATAAATTTGAAATTGGTATTCCAAAGTTAAGTAGCTTGATCATTACCCATGATTTAAATGGTGAAGTTAAAGGCTTAAATGAATTTAAAGGAGAACATCCACCGGTTGCACCTATTTTTTGGTCTTTTAGAATAATGATTGCAACAGGCTTGATGATGTTATTAGTGTCTTGGCTTGGTTGTTATTATTTATTTAGAAAGAAAGAAGCGCCTAGTTTATTTTATAAAATTTTGGTTTTAATGTCTTTTTCAGGATGGATTGCAACCATTGCAGGTTGGTATGTGACAGAAATAGGTCGTCAACCTTATCTTGTTCAAGGAGTTTTAAAAACTGCTGATGCCGTTACAACCGTGCCAAGTGCTTATATTGCAATTTCATTAACAATTTATTTACTTGTATACATTTTGCTGATTATTGCTTTTGCGACTACTTTGTTTTACATGGCAAGAAAATCTAAGGATAAAGAATTTGATCCAAATGAATTTGATCCAACAACAGGTCAAAGACGATCTATTTCAACAGTCAATATCCCATTAAAACAATTATGATCGAAAGTTCTACAGGCTTACCTATATTGTTTGCATCTTTAATGGGATTAAGCATGTTAATTTATGGCTTGCTTGATGGTTATGATTTAGGAGTGGGTATTTTATCTGGCTTTACTAAAACTCGAGAAGAAAAAAATAAGATGATAGCATCTATTGGACCTTTTTGGGATGCAAATGAAACTTGGTTGGTTTTAGGAGTTGGAATTTTATTAATTGCTTTTCCAAAAGCACATGGAGTGATTTTATCAAATTTGTATCTACCAGTTTTTGTAATGCTAATTGGTTTAATTTTTAGAGGCATTGCATTTGATTTTAGAAGCAAAGCAAAAGAGAAATATCAAAAGTTTTGGGATCAAGCCTTTTTTGGAGGTTCTTTATTAACTGCTCTTGCTCAAGGGTACATGTTAGGCTTTTATATTGTAGGATTTAATAATTCTTTAGCTACAATTATATTTTCTTTAATCGTTAGTATTGGGGTTGCAATTGGATATTGTTTAATCGGAGCAAATTGGCTGATCATGAAAACAGAAGATAATTTACAAATAAAATCTGTTCGTTGGGCAAAAATTTCACTTATCGGAGCAGTGTTTTGTATTGGACTGGTCTCTCTTGCAACTCCAATTGCAAGCACTAGAATTTTTGAAAAATGGTTTGTATTACCTAATCTTTATTATCTTTTTCCTATTCCACTAATAACTCTAGGATTAATTGTAATGATGTATTTCTATTTAAAGAAGCTACCAATGATTAACGATAAAAATTGCTGGGTGCCTTTCTTTTTAACAATTTTAGTTTCCATCCTTTGTTTTTTAGGATTATCTTATAGTTTCTTTCCTTACATTGTGCCTAATCAAATGCTTATCACTGAAGCAGCTTCTGCTACCTCATCGTTGTGGATTATATTGTTTGGAGTAGTGATCGTCTTTCCAATTTTAATTGGATATACTTTTTTGTCTTATAAAGTTTTTCACGGCAAAAGTTCTAAATTAAGATACGACTAAATATCAATATTGTTAAATATTACTGCTCCATATACTCGTCAATGAGATTGGTTCTTGACTAAGATTCTTTAATTTGAATTCAATAGTAATTCAGTCCTGATTGGTCAAAACTTAAGAATCCAAATTATACTATTTGCAAAAAGCTTGATAAACAGTTGTGTAATTTGCTGCTGTTTGAGAATATTGCATAGCTTTATCTTCATCCTTAGTTTTTTTCCAGTGATCATCAGCTACTTTAAGAAAATAGCCAATTGCACCATATATTTCTTCACAAGTTTTTTGAGAATATTTTTTATCTTCGGCAATTGAAGTATTGCAAAACAAAATAAGTAACAAAGTAATTTTTAATATTTTTTTCATTAACCAATATTAACAAATATTAAATACAGAGTCTAATCACTGAAAATCCTGCTCCAATAGTGCTCCAATGACATTGGTTCTTGACTAAGATTCTTTTAATGACCTTTCTTTTTTAAATTTACCTTTAGATTATATGTTGTGTATTTACAATGCTGAACTTATTAATTGCTGTCTTGGTAGATGTTGTAATTAATCAAAAGAAATTGTAATTGTTAAGCGTAACTAATTAAAGCTACGCTTAACATAAAATATTTTTAAGCTTTATTTCCGTAATCAGTCATGTGTTTAGGAATTCTTTTATTTTTCCCGTACATAAAATGATTTTCCATATTCTCTCTGTATTTACTTGCAGGAACTTTTAATCCAACTGCTTCAGCTGTTTCTCTTATTAACATTGGATTAGCACCACAACAAACACCAAGATAATTTATCTTCATTTCATAAGCATCTTTTGCAAATTGCCCAATTTCATATCTATTACAAAACAATGGATCCAGTGCAGTTGGAAATGTTCTTCCATGCGGAGAAGGACATTTGCAGTTATCATAATCTGGAAGATTAAAGAAAGTAGGGTGAGCATCGCTTGTTCTGTAAGGAATAGGTAGTGCACCTACATGACATCTAACTGCTGCTCTTACCTCTTTTAAGTATGGCATCATTGTTTCTGGTCCTCTAAAACAATTTAGACCTACTACATCAGCACCTCTTTGCTCTAATTCTTTACAAGTATCAACAACTGACATGCCGTCTCTCATTTTATTTTCACCCATTGGAGAAATAGTAAGAACTGTTGGAAGACCTGACTTTTTCATTATCTCTAAAGCTTTAAAAGCTTCTTCTGCATAATAAAAAGTTTCACCAATTAACATATCAGCACCTTCATCAACTGCCCAACCAATCATTTCAGAAAACATTTTCTCAACTTCTAACTGAGCTTGTTTATCGTCTTCTTTCCAAATGTTTGAGTTTGAAATGTTTCCAGCCATTAAGTTAGGAGCAATTCCTTCAGGTGTGTCCATTGCAACTTTTTTGGCAATTTTTAATGCTGATCTGTTTAATGGTTCAAGTAACTCTTCTTTACCGATCACTCTCATTTTTTCTCTGTGACCATTGTAAGTAAAAGCCTCCACTATATCAGAACCAGCGTGCTGGAATTCTCTATGAAGATTTTCAAGAACATGTGGATGATCTAAAGACACCATCGGCACAAATTCTCCAGAGGCCATATAACCTCTTCTTTCAATCTCAAATAAAAAACCTTCAGCACAAATAACTGGTCCTTTGTTTAAACGATCTACTAATTTATTAGACATTTACATTTATCCTTTCTTATAACTTCAGCGGCAATTTTTTGAGAATGTCGCTTTAGCATATTTTTTTAAGCGCCAGCAATTTGTTTTAAATCAGCGCTACAAGATTCTTATCAAATTCATTAAAATTTTAAAAGTTTTTTTTAATTACTCTATAGTTTAAGATTAATCATGAGCTCAATTTCAGTCCTTGGTATCTTCGTTGCAGACCTTGTTTTTTTGGAAAAGACATTCCTTCAAAAGGCCAAACAATTTTTATTGATAGTAAGTATTTTTTGTACTATTATAAATTTTAGAATATTTTTTATGCTTTTTTAATTTAACCAAAAAAGCCAAACATTTAATTATATAATTTTAATAACGTTGTCATGAGTTTTGATGCAGTAGTTATAGGTTTAATTCTTAAGGATTATAATTATTTGAAAGGCAAAAAAGGTGTTCCTAATGTTTCTCCAGGTGGACCAGGTTTTTATTCATCATATAGTTATTACAAATTAGGATTAAAAACATCATTGGTTACTAGTTTTAACTATAAAGATAAATCATTATTACCTAATCCTTTTAAAGATGGATCAATAAGAATTTTTAACAGTCAAAATTCGAATACTGCAGTGTTTAAAAATATCTATAAAGTTAACAATATAAATTACAGAAAACAAGAGATAATATTTAACAACCGTCCAATTATAGGCTTTGTTCCAAAAGGAAAAATATATCATTTTGGACCAATATTATCAGAAGATATTGATTACAATCTTTACAAGAAAGTTGTTAAAAGAAAAGGTTTAAAAATATTAGATATTCAAGGTTTGATTAGAATTTGTAAGAACCAAAAAATAATTGAGCGAATTAATCCTTTAATTGATAAATTAATTGGTGGATTTAATATTTTAAAATGTGATACGAACGAACTTTTTTTTATTAAAAATTATTCAAAAAGAACAAAAATTATTAATTATTTGTGGGACAAAGGTATATCCGAAGTAATTGTAACTAAAGGTTTTTTTGGATCAACAATTTATTCAAGCCAATTAGGAAAAATTGAAATTCCACCATTTATTCCTAATAAAATTATAGATGTCACTGGTTGTGGAGATGTCTATGCAGCTATTTATGCAATGGCAAGACAAAAAGGATATTCTATTTATCACGCTGGACTATTAGCAAGTGGTGGTTCAGGTTTAAAAACGGAAAATGTTGGTCCTCTTAAAAAGTCTATGAGTTTGATTAAAAAAAGAGTTAAGCCAATTTGTGAGATATAATGATTGATACAGCAGTTATTCTTGCAGCTGGAAAAGGTGAAAGATTTAGGGCGGAAAGCAATATTAGGTCAAAACCACTAGCTGAAATATTTGGTGTTTCTTTAATTGAGAGAAATATTTATATGTTAAAAGAATATTTATCTGTCAAGAAAATCATCGTTATTACTGGGTTTAATCATCAAGAACTCGAAAATCATTTAAATAAAATAAAACAAAGAAGAAATATAGATATCAAAGCAATTTATGATCAAGATTGGGAAAAAGGAAATGGTCATACTTTTTTAACTGGGTTAAATAATACTTCTGCTGAAAGGTTTTATTTACAAATGTCAGATCATCTTTTTACAGATGATTTTTATGAAAAAATAAAAAATTCAATAATTGATCAAGATAAATCATACCTAATAACTTCAAAAAGTTTATCTTATTTTCATGATTTACAAGATGCGACCAAAGTAAAAATAAAAAATGATACTATTAAGGAGATTAATAAATCTATTACTCATGCAAGCGGATATGACACAGGTTTTTTTATAATTAACAAATTAAACTATAATAATTTTGACGGTTCTAAATTAGAAAAAATTGAATTTAGCAATATCAATCAGTTTGTTGCTGATAAAAATTTTTTAAAACCAATTTTTGTAAATGAGAATTCCTGGATGGACGTTGATAATAAAAGTGAATTAGAAAAATCAAAAGAATTTTTAATTGAAGGATTAAAATCAAAAAAAACAGATGGATCTGCATCGAAACACATAAATAGAAAAATATCTGCATTAATTTCAAAAAAATTGGTTAATTATGAAATAACTCCAAATCAAATTTCAATCTTTGCATTTATAGTTGCTCTCGTGGGAGCATATTTGATTAGTAAAAATAATTATCTTTTAATGGTTTTAGGAGGAGTTTTTGCACAACTATCTTCAGTTATAGATGGTTGTGATGGTGAAATTGCAAGGCTCAAACTTTTAAATTCTAAATTCGGTGGCTGGTTTGATCAAGTTCTGGACCGATATAGCGATATCTTTATTTTATCTGGATTAACCATTAACTGTTTTAATACTTATCAGTCAAACTTTGTATTGTTTGTTGGACTATTAGCTGTAGGGAGCAAGGTTTTACTAAGCTATACAGCTTATAAGTATGATGAAATAATTAAAGGTCAAGATGTTTTTAGAATTGGAAGAGATATTACAACTTTAATATTATTAATTGGTTTAATTTTAAACTTCCCATATTTTACTTTGGTTATTTTAACTATTATTTTTAACTTTGAAATTATTAAAAGAATTATAATTTTAAAAGATAAATTTATTTAATATCGTAAAAGTTATTCTGTTGAGAGGGCAAAAGTTCAAAATTAATTTAGGACAGAACATAAATATAGTTAAATATTACTGCCCCAATAGTGCTCCAATGACAATTAGAATTTAGAATTTCAGATTACTAACTTTTATGGTATAATTTAATTAATGAATTTAAATCAAATCTTCAATTTTTGGAAACATTGGAATTGTAGTTTATTTGTTAAAGTTCATTATTCTTCAGATCTATAAAAAATCTTTTTTACTAAATTTTCAATAATATTCGTTTAATTTTAATTAAAGGGCTCTTATGAGTAAAAAAGCATTATTTTATAAATCAGTTATATGGCAAGTTATCGGGATGATCTGGATATCATTGCTTTCTTATTTATGGTTTGGTAATTGGATACGATCCTTAGGTTTTACTACTGTGGTTGTGATTGTAAGTATCTTCGTATACGTACTTTATGAAATGTTGTGGGATAAATTTACAAAAAATAAGAAATTTTAATTTTTGTTCTAATAATGTTCCAATGACATTGTTCTTATATAATTGTTTATGACAATACAGTTACAATTCAGTGACAATTCACAAAGTTATATAAATATAAAAAACATATCATAATTATTAATTATTAATTCAGAAAGTTTAACTTCATTGTAATTTTTTTTTGTTATAGAATTTTTATGATTCGAAACACAATTAAAAAATACGGCTTAATTTCAAAAACTTTTCATTGGTATATGGCTGGAATTTTGTTGTTTGTACTATTGTTGGGGAATTTATCTGAGCATACACCAAAAAAGTATTATGACTTTTTAATGTTAGTTCATAATTCATTGGGCATAATTATTTTTATTTTAGTTATTTTAAGATTGTTATGGAGGTGGTCAAACCCAAAACCAGAAAATATTAATAAAAGCAGGCTTTTAAATAGATTATCTAATCTTGTATTTTTTATATTTTATTTTGGAATGTTTGCTGCACCTATAACAGGCTATGTATTGATGAATATTGAGGGCAAAGAAGTATTATTTTTTGGGATTGAATTAGTTAATATTGTTGAAAGTAACGGTGATTTTGAAAAAATTGCTCATAATTTTCATGGGATTGCTGGCGATTTATTGTTGTATACTTTTGTTTTACACTTCACAGCGGCTTTATACCATCACTACATAAAAAGAGACGAAACCTTAACAAGAATTAAATTTAACAATTAATATTACAATACATTAAAATAATATTACAATTCAGTTACAATCCACAAAGTAATTCACAATTAACTTTTTATTGATTTAAATTTCTAAAATAATTCCAGTAGTTAGAATGTAAGTAAAATAAAATCTTATTATCGAGTGAGAAGTAAAGGTTTTTTGATTTCTTTTTTTTTGTCCTTATTTTTTTTATCACAATATTTCTTAATAGCATAAGCTGCAAGAGCACCACCTACCAATGCATACTTTAACAATTTTAATTTAACTAATGTTTTAATCATGATCCAATATCATATTTTTCTAGTACAAAATTGATTAGTAAATTGTAAATAAATGCAAAACTAAAAATATAAAACAGAAAAATTACTGCTTTAGAATTAAATATGTATCCAGTAGAAGTTAAAAGAACTAAGAAAAAGCTTATCGATAAAGCAAGTTTAGATAGTGCTTTTTTCTTAAAATGAGATTTAATTTCTTTTTCTTTCATAGATTAATTAATTACCAGTAATTTTGTTTGTATTTATCACCCATCATCTTCACATCATTATTACTTTCAATAGAAAGTGTAATTTGATCAATGAGGCGAATAGTATTTAAAAATAAATTAAACACCATATCTAGATTTAATTCAATTCTAGGTAGAACAAATCATTTATAATTAATAGACACTAAACTTAATTTTTAGTTAAATAAATCAGTGGTTATTAAGACAATACAGACAACAGAAACTAAAATTAAAAATAAAGAAAAAAGGTTGCTACAAAATGGAGTGTGACCGGGAAACTCTCTATAGTTTTTGTGAAAAAGAGTAAAGTAAACAATAAACAGAAAGGTAAAAATGAGTACAGAAACAGTAAAAAGTGGAGTGTCTGCTTCTTTAGATACATCTCATCTTAAAGTACCGTTTCCATTTAAATCAAAATATGGAAATTATATTGGTGGAAAATTTGTTGAACCAAAATCTGGTAAATACTTTGACAATGTAAGTCCAATTAACAATGAAGTTATATGTCAAATGGCTAGATCAGATGCAAAGGATGTTGATGCTGCATTAGATGCTGCTCACGAAGCATTTAAGGAATGGGGCAAAACAGACATTACTACAAGATCTAATATAATGAACAAGATTGCTGATGTTTTAGAAAAAAATCTCAATCTTTTAGCAGCAGCAGAATGTTTGGATAATGGTAAGCCAATCAGAGAATGTATGGCTGCTGATTTACCTCTAGTTATTGATCATTGGAGATATTTTGCAGGTGTTATAAGAGCAGAAGAAGGATCAGTTGCTGAAATTAGTAACTCTCAATATTCATACAATATACCTGAACCTTTAGGTGTTGTTGGTCAGATAGTTCCATGGAATTTTCCATTGTTAATGGCAACATGGAAATTGGCTCCAGCTTTAGCTGCAGGAAACTGCTCAGTATTAAAACCTGCTGAACAAACACCAGCATCTATTATGCTTATGATGGAACTAATAGGAGATCTATTACCTCCAGGAGTAGTAAATATTGTTAGTGGATTTGGTCTTGAAGCAGGTAAGCCATTAGCTTCATCTGATCGAATAGCTAAAATTGCATTCACAGGTGAAACAACAACAGGTCGATTGATCATGCAGTATGCTGCACAAAACTTAATTCCAATTACTTTAGAATTAGGTGGAAAATCTCCTAACGTTTTCTTTGAAGATATTATGGATAAAGATGATGCATTTTTAGATAAGTGTGTTGAAGGATTTGTAATGTTCAATTTAAACCAAGGTGAGGTATGTACTTGTCCTAGTAGAGCTTTAGTTCAAGAGTCTATTTATGATAAATTCATGGAAAAGGTAATTGCTAGAACAAAAGCTGTAGTGCAAGACAACCCATTAAAAATGGAAACTATGATTGGTGCTCAAGCATCAGTAGAACAAATGGAAAAAATAAAATCTTACTTGGATTTAGGTAAGAAAGAAGGTGCCAAAGTTCTATGTGGTGGAGATGTTGCCAAATTAAATAGTGGATTGGAAAATGGAAATTATATCCAGCCAACTATTTTTGAAGGTGACAATAGTATGAGAATCTTCCAAGAAGAAATTTTTGGACCTGTAGTCTCTGTTACTAAGTTTAAAGATGAAGCGCATGCATTAGAAATTGCTAATGATACACTTTATGGACTTGGTGCTGGAGTTTGGACTAGAAACGGTAATATTGCTTATAGAATGGGCAGAGGAATACAAGCAGGTATAGTTTGGACAAACTGTTATCATGCTTATCCAGCTCACTCACCGTTTGGTGGTTACAAACAATCAGGTGTTGGGCGAGAAACTCACAAAATGATGCTTAATCACTATAGACAAAATAAAAACCTACATGTGTCTTACGCAGAAAATAAACTAGGTTTCTTTTAACAGATAGATTATAATGGCCTGTATTAAATTACAGGCCATTTAAATATGAAAGTTTCAGCAACACCCGCAGCTTTACAATTAATAGAGGATCTTAAAAAAGATCATGGAGAAGATTTATTGTTTCATCAATCAGGGGGATGTTGTGATGGTAGTGCACCAATGTGCTATCCCGCTAAAGAATATTTAGTTGGAGAAAAAGATGTTTTAATTGGAAAAATTGGTGAAATTCCTTTTTACATCAGCAAAACTCAACATGAAGCTTGGAAAAATACAGATCTAATTATTGATTGTATTAAAGGTATGGGTGGAATGTTTTCTCTTGATAATGGAACAGGTAGAAGATTTTTGACAAGGTCAGAGGTCTGTGCTCCAAAGCTTAATTAAAAATTTTAACCAACTTTAAACTAGATTTTAAATTCTTCGATTAGAAAAGAATTATTAATTATGTTTATTAAATATTCAAATTATCAATGAATGATTAACTACTAAAAAGACATGAATTTTAAAAAATATATATGGAAATGTAGATTGTTAGTTTTGAATACTCCAAACTACACTAATCAAGAGTATAAAAATTCAAAAGATATTTACCAAAAACACATAAAAGAATTTCATAAACGATTTATCAAATTAGTTACAAAATTAGATAAAACTAAAAACTTTAGTGTTAGTTTAATTGGCTTTGATGGAAATGAAAAAGCTAAGTTAGATAAAATAAATATTAAAAAAATATTTACTTTAGTTGATAAAATGCCAATGAATAAAATGATTAAGGACAAAAGTTTTAAACCTTTAAATCTTTCATTATTTTCTGATTATAAACCTGAGACAACTTTACATGGCTTAGGTTTTAAGAATAAAGAAAAGGCACTTTATACAGTTAAAGCTATCAAAAAAAGATCAATTAAGTATCAAGTAAATGTTATTGCAACTATGCTTGGAAGAGCAAAAAATCATCCTAACAATACTAAAGATATGGATGATGCAGTAAGGATCTTTGACAAATGGATGAAAGATTATAAGAGAAGCAAGAACAAATGAAAAAACTACTATCAATAATATTTTTAAGCTTTTTTAGTATGAGCGCTTATGCTGATGATCAGCAAACTTTTGTGTTTAATAACCTACAAGGAGATTTCACAACTTGTTATAGTTATTATTTATTGTCTGAAGAAGGTTTTAAAAAAAGTGGTAGTGCTAACGATGAAACTATAGCAGGACTTAATAAATCAGCAGATTTATCATTAGAATCTGTTTATTATTTTCTAAGTGAAATTTGTTTACCTGGGGTTAAAAATATAATACCGTTTGCTTATGAATCTTAATCTTTTTACTCACTGTCATAGACTGGCTAGAGTTGGCTTGAGTTCAAAGTTATCATCTAATTTATTTAATTTATTACTCCAAAAAGTAGACTGTAAAAATCATATAAATTCTTCAACACCCACGAAATTATAATCACTTCTTTATTTAAAAATTTAATTTTAATTAAAGGAGAATTATGGAAATAAAAAACATTGTTAACTTAAAAGATTACCCAATTGATCAAACAGGATCAAAAGAGTATCAAGATTTAATTACTAAAAATAGAGAGCTACTAGATAAAGATGGATGTTGTGTGCTTCCAAACTTCGTAGTTAGCGAGTCTTTGAAAAGAATGAAGGAAGAAGTTGAAAGAAATCTTCCCAAAACTCATTGGACTAAAGATCATCATAACCCTTATTTTTCAAAGGATGATGAAAATTTATCAAAAGATCATCCAAAGAGAGTATTTTCATTTAGAGAAAGTGGATACATCAACTCAGATGATTTAGAAGAGCAATCTGATTTAAATAAAATTTACGAATCTGAGGAAATGTTAAAATTTATTTCAGATAGTTTAGGAGTTTTTCCTCTTTATAGATGGTCGGATCCTTTAGGTAAAAATCCATACAGCATCATGCATAAAGATCATTATTTTCCTTGGCACTTTGATGGAAATGAATTTACTTTAAGTATTTTAGTTCAAAAAGCTGAAAAGGGTGGTTTGTTTGAATACTCACCAGATCTTAGAAGTACTGAAGATGAAAACTTTGATGAGGTAACAAAAGTTCTTCGAGGTTCAAGAGATAAAGTTAAATCATTAGACCTTCAACCAGGGGATCTACAAATATTTAAAGGAAGATTTTCTATGCATAGAGTAACAAAAATAGAAGGAAATACTTCTCGTTACATTGCATTACCAACATATGTAAAAGATAGTTACAGAGTAAATAAACCTGAACACTCTAAACAAGTTTACGGTAAAGCACTGCCAATTCATTATGAGCGAAATAATGTTGAAGTAGATGGGTTAATGGATTGATATGAAAATAGGTTTTATTGGTTTAGGAAATATGGGTTTGCCAATGGCATTAAACTTACATAAATCAAAAAAAATAGATTTATTAGGTTATGATGTAAGTCCTAAATCTTTAAAACAATTTAAATCTAAAAAAGCAAAAGCAACAAGCTCATTAGATGAATTAATAAAATTTTCTGATGTAATTATCACCTGTGTTCCGGGACCAAAACAAATTAAAGCATTATCAATTGGTAAAGGTAAAATAATTGATCAATTAAGTAATAATAAGATTTGGATTGATTGTTCTACTAATTCTTTAACTTGCTTTAATCTTTTAAAACAAAAGTTAAGTAAAAAAATAAACCAATTCGTTGATGCAACAATATCAGGTGGAAATTTAAAGGCTCAATCAGGGGATTTATCAATATTTATTGGAGGTAATAAAAAGACAGTTAATAAGCTTAAGTTTGTCTTTAATATATTAGGTAAAAACATCTATTATCTAAATAAACCTGGTGCTGGTTATGCTGCTAAAATTGCACAAGTTAGCCTTTGTTATTTAAACTATTTATCACTCTCAGAGTCGTTGATGCTTGGAGTAAAGTCAGGGATTAAACCAAAAACAATGTTAGAGATCATCGATAAAAGTGCAAGTGGTGGTTATACTTCAACAAGATACGGCCCTAACATGATTAATGGAGATTATGATCCATCTTTCTTTTTAGGTTTATCCATGAAAGATTTAAATCTTGCAAATGAAATTATTAAATTACAAAAATTAAAACTTCCAATAATGACCTTAACTTCAAAAATATATAATAAAGCAATTAAAAAATATGGACCAAATTCTAATCACTTAAAAGTGATTAAACTTTTAGAACAAAATAATAAATTAACTTTTTCAAAGGAGGGAAGATGAAAAACAATATAAGCGAAGCAGATTGGAAAGTAAGAGTAGATCTTGCTGCCATGTTTAGATTAACCAACATGATGGGTTGGGATGATACGGTTTGGAACCATATCACTGCAAGAGCACCTGGAACGGATCATACTTTTTTTATGCATGAGATGGGTTTATTATATGAAGAAGTAAAAGCATCAAACTTAATTAAAGTAGATGAGCATGGTAAAGTTTTAGAAGGACCTGAAAAAGCAAATACTGCGGGCTTTATTATTCATAGTGCTATTCATTTAAATCATCCTGATGCTAAATTTGTCTTTCATGCACATCCTCCTTCAGCTTTAGCTGCAACGGCATTGAAAGATGGTATTCCTCATTTAGTTCAAGATAGTTCAATGCTTTATGGAAAAGTTGGTTACCATGAGTGGGAAGGATTATCGATTAATAAAGATGAGAGAGTAAGAATTGCTGAAAACATGGGAGATAATAAGGTTTTGATTATGAAGAACCATGGTTTGCTTACTGTTGGTGCAACAGCAGGGGAAGCTTTTATGAATATGTATTATGCAATTAGAATGTGTGAGGTTGCAGTACAGGCAACGGGATCTGGTTTACCTCTTGAAAGAGCAACAGAAGAAATGTGGAAATTATCTCAAAAGCAATATGATTTATTTTCACCAGGATTAAACGAGTGGCCAGCGTTACTTAGAAGATGTGATGCAAAAGACCCATCATATAAAGAGTAATGACAAAAATTAATTCTTTAGATGATATCGTAAAGAACGGCCTTTGTATTGGCTGTGGTATTTGTAAAAGTATTGCAGGCAACTCAATTGAGATGGAAATGAGTGACAAAGGTAATTTAGAACCTAAAGAATTAACAACAATTACAAATGATACTTTAGAAGAAATTAAAAAAGTTTGTCCTGGGGTGATCGCTGAGGGGCCTGAAAATCATAAAGAAAATGAAGGATCTAATAAAGATTTAGTTTGGGGAAATTATTTTGATTTATATTATTCATGGTCTACTGATCCAAAGATAAGATTTCAAAGTTCCACAGGAGGTTTGTTAAATGGTTTGTCTTTATATTTATTAGAACAAAATAAAGTTGATTTTATAATGCATACAGCAGGGGACAAAGATAACCCGATGCGAAATATTGTAAAATATACTTACAATAAAGAGGACTTAATTAACTGCGAAAGTAGATCAAGATACGGTCCATCATCACCATTAAGTGAATTTCATAAAGCTTTAGATAAAAAACAAACCTTTGCTTTTGTTGGCAAACCTTGTGATGCTGGAGCTATTAGATTACTTGCTAAATCAGATGAAAGGGTTGATCAGTATTGTAAATATATATTCACCCTTGTTTGTGGAGGCTTTCAAGAACTTACAAAGTCACAAGAATTTATTGATAGCTTTGATGTTAAAGAAGAAGAGTTAGAAGAATTTAGATACAGAGGATTTGGTAACCCTGGAAGAATGTATATCAAAACAAAAGATCAAAGAGAGTTTGATAAAGATTATAATTCTTTTTGGGGAGATGAAAGTAATTGGAAAGTTCCCTTTAGATGCAAAATTTGCCCCGATGCAATAGGAGAAAGTTCCGATATTGCAGCTTTAGATACTTGGAGAGGAGGTTCACCTAAAGGAGAAGATGAAGGGTTTAATGCAGCAGTTATGCGAACTAAAAAAGGCATTCAAGTTTTTAATGAAGCTGTTGAAAGTGGATATCTTGTTAGAGGAGATAAGGTAACCATTGAAGACATTAAAGACTTTCAACCTCATCAAACGAG
Source organism: Candidatus Pelagibacter sp. (assembly GCF_965262185.1). Classification (GTDB taxonomy): domain Bacteria; phylum Pseudomonadota; class Alphaproteobacteria; order Pelagibacterales; family Pelagibacteraceae; genus Pelagibacter. The sequence continues at coordinate 278,140 of NZ_OZ253498.1, read as the reverse complement.
TAAAAAACAAGCAGTGTTTGCAAGACATCTTGGAATGAAAAATAAAAATGTACCAACAATCACAACTAAAAACCTTAGAATAGAAGAGTTATATAATTTAAATGATGATGAATTTAACAAAGAACAAGAACAAGGGGTTAGTCAAAGATTAGGGAAGTAATGAGCAACATATATCATTCGGATATTTATCAGTTTAACAAACCTGTTCCTAGTTACTGGGAAGCAACTTCAAGTGAGAATTTAAATTTAGATAAACTTCAAAAAGACATCAGTTCAGAAATAGTGGTTATAGGTGGTGGTTATACCGGTTTACTTTGTGCAATTAATTTAATTGAAAATTATAATTTAGATGTGGTTTTGGTTGAGGCTGGGAAAGTAGGTTGGGGTGCCTCTTCTCGTAATGCAGGATTTTGCTGTCTTCCTCCAAGCAAGATGTCTTATAAAAAAATGCAATCTGTTTATGGAACAGAAGAAACTAAAAAGTTTTTTAAAAACTCTGTTGAAGGAGCTAACTATACTAAAGAATTAATCGATAATTATAATATTGATTGTGATGTAACTGGTGAAAATAACTTTGTTGTAGCTCATCATAAAAATAAATTTGATCAAATCAAAGAACAAGCTGAAGTTTATAAGTCTGAATTTGGTATAGAGACTAAAGTATATTCAAAAGAGGAATTTGATGAAGTAGGTCATGGTGGAACTGAACAATTTGGAGCTTTTTCATATAAACCTGGATTTGCAATCAATCCTTTAAAATTTATAAATGGCCTTGCAAAACATGCTTTATCTAAACAATTAAAAATTTATGAACATACAAAAGTTGAAAAAATTGAAAAAGACAATGGTTCTTATCTTTTAAGAACCAATGAGGGATCAATAAAGACAAAAAAAATAGTTGTTGCAACTAATGGATTTTATCAAGAAGGATTAATTCCTGAAATGGATGGAAGAGTATTACCTGTTATTTCAAATATTATTGTAACAAGACCACTTACAAATGAAGAGCTTAGCTTACATAACTTTAATACTTATGCGCCAATAGCTAATTCTAAAAACCTTTTATATTATTATCGAAAGTTACCTGATAATCGAATTTTGTTTGGAACTAGAGGAGATTTTGAAGGAAGTGATCAATCCAATCAAAATAGAGCAAATGATATGGAAAAATTTTTAAAAAATATTTTTCCTAAATGGAGCAATGTTACAATTGATTATAATTGGAGAGGTTTGATTGCATTATCTCAAAAACTTACACCTTCAATTGGCAAAATAGATAATGAGGAAATTTATTATGGATTTGGATATAGCGGAGTAGGAGTTAGTGCAGCTCCCTGGGCTGGAAAACAATTATCTAAGCTAGTTTTTTCATCAAATAGTAAAGATCTTGATATTTCAACAATTTATAAAGGTTTACCTAAGAAATTTATTTTCCCACAATTAAGAGTATTTTATTTTAAATTAGCAGTATGGTTTTATAGAATTAAAGATAAGTTAAATATTTGATGATTGAGTTTATAGATATATTTTTTAATCAATACTTAAGGATATTTGTAGGTATTATCCTTGTAGGTCTTATTTTGTTTTCTTTGTATTATAAGTTTAAAGACAAATAACTTTTTAAGAAAAATCAATTTTTAGAAGTTGTCCCTCTAAATAATCGCCAGCTTCCTGAATAATTTTCCAGAGTTTACTTGCGTTTTCTTTGTTCACACTGTCCCATTTCTTGTTTTATCTCAAAAAGTTCTAGTTGTGGTTCTAGTTATCCTTTAAAATCCTATAATTAATTTTTATAATTCAACGCTGCATTAAATAAATGCCTTAATACCTTTTCATATTCTCTATCATTCAGTTTGCTTAAAATAGGATTGTCGAGAGTTTTTCGTGCAACAGAAACCCCTACTAAAATTGTACCCATTAAATCATAATTAATAGGTTTAATTTTTTTCTTTATCCCATCAATTACTGGTTTTCTCATTTTTTCTCTATGAAATTTTTTAACTATATGTCCAACTTCTGGATCTCCAGAATTCATACATAGCATTCTAACAAGGTTTACATCATCTTTTGGATTCGAATTTTCCATTAGACCTTCAACCATAAAATCAACAACGTTATTTGGATTTACATCAACAAACCATTCTGCAACATCTTTTAATGTTTCTTCGAAAAGCTTTTTCTTACTGCCGAAGTACCTAGAGATAAGAGCGATGTCATATTTAGATTGTTTGGCAATATCTCGAACTGAAACATTTGAATAACCTTTAGTCCAAAAAAGCTTTTTAGCAGTATTAAAAATTATTTTTTTTGAATTATTTGAATTTCTCATCTTTTAAAAAAATATAACAAGTCACCTTATAATAAATACAAGGTGACTTATAGTTTTTTAGATCAATTCAAATAGGGTCTTAAAGATTGATCTGAGAGGGAGAATATTTAAGCTGTATTCCGAGCAAACAAACCTGCTGCTACTCCTAGAACTTCACCAGTAATTTTTTCACCACTTTTACTAGCAAAGAATTTAACCATTTCACCAATCTCATTAGGGTTATATGCTCCCATTGGAAGGGGGTTTCTCCATTGTTTCATTAACGTTTCTAAACCTTCCCATGTTGGGTTTTCTGGAGACATTGCTCCTAGAACATATTTATTGTTCATGAGTTTAGTTTTTACAACAGTTGGACATATAGCATTGCAAGTAACGTTATGTTTTCCCATAATTAAAGCAGTACTTTTTGCTAATCCAATTACAGCCCACTTAGTACCAGAATAAACTGGAAACCACTCTTCACCCATACGTCCTAAAACTGAAGATAAAATAGTTATTCCTCCAGAATTTTGTTTTCTCATAACTGGTATAGAAGCTTGTATAGTTTTCACTACTCCAGTCACATTTATATCAATTACAGTTTGAATTTCTTTTTCACTGAAATATTCCATCATTCCAATTTGTGTTACTCCTGCATTTGCTACAACATGATCTAATGTTCCAAACTGCTTAACAGCCATACCAACAGCATCTGATAGGGCAGATCTATCTCTTACATCTCCTTTATAAGAAACACATTTAACACCATAAGACTCTACTTTGCTTTTTGCGTTTGCTAGATCTAAATCAGTGGCTAAAGGATAATTTACGCCCTCTAAATCACTTGCTACATCAAAAAGAACGATATTTGCTCCTGCTTTTGCAAGCTCTTCAGCACTAGCCAAACCAATGCCACGTGCTCCACCTGTGATTAGAGCTGTTTTTCCATCCAGTTCTTTTTTAGTTTTTTTTTCATTTGCTTTAGCAGTACTTGAAGCTGCTAATGCTGTGGTACCTAATGCTACTGCACCAATTCCCTTAATTGCTTGTCTTCGACTCATATTCTTATTTTCATTATTCATAATTACTCCTTTTTTAAAATAATGTTTAGAATCTATCATTTGAAGTGTCAACAACTGTTGACTTATATTTTCATTATATCAACAACTGTTGACAAAGACTTATTTTGATGTAAATTACTATTTTGATTTATCTCAAAAAGTTCTAGTTATGGTTCTAGTTTTTTGTTTAAATTGATGAGTCTTAATGCGAATTATTATCAATTAAATTTTAATTATCTGCATAACTAGTGCGAAGCAGTGTGAGCTAGTGTGAGGTCGGGTGTACCACTAGCACCCCAAATAAGGGACAATTACCATATATTTTTATTGATAAAGAAATTGTCGCGTTCTACATATGTTCAGTTTTTTAATTTTGTTTTTGTGTTAGAAGATAAGTTCATAGCAAATGCTATGCGCTCTTAAATAATGCCTACTAGGTGAGCCTTTCAAATTTAAATTATTAATCTTCATAGAGGGAACTCTGTGACTAAAATTTATAAGGAGCACTTATGAGCACAAGTAAGAAGAAGATATTAGCTAATAGAAGAAATTCGAAAAAGTCTACAGGACCTGTTAGCAATGAAGGAAAATTAAAGTCTAGTTTAAATTCTATAAAACATGGACTTTATGGAGATAAGATTGCTGTTATCGGTGAAAATGTTGATAACATCAATGATATCATTGATCGATTAAGTAAAGAACTAAAGCCAATAGGTATTCAGCAAGAGCTTATAGTCTATAAAATGATTGATATTGCTATAAGATTTAAAAGAATACCTTACATTGAAGCAGGTATTTTAAACCATGAAATGCAAGAATATGAGGCTGATAAATATAAAGAGCCGATAGCAGAAATTGTTGAAGGAGGAGACAAAACCATGATGTTATCTTCTAATATTATTGTCAGAAAATCAGGACTTTCTTTTGCAAGAGACTGTCATGACGGCAGTGCTATTTTAAAATTAAATACTATAGAAGACAGGCTTCTTTCTAAATATTTTAAGCTTTATGAGAAATTAAAAGAACTTCAAAGAAAGAAAGGAGGCAGATAATGAAGAAAGTAAAGTATGCTTCAAGATATAAAAAATCTAATTCTCGTAAAAGAAAATTTGGTGAAACGAAGCCAAATTTAGATTTAAACTATAAAATTAAACTTAAGGAAATTAAAAAAGAAAAAGTTAAATCTGATCATGAAAAAGAAATAGATAAATATTTAAAGAAAAGAAATCTTGAAAGAGCAGATGAGCTTAAAAAGATCAGAGAAAATCACAATAAACCAAAAGTTATTTTTATTGAACCTATTAGAAAAGATCCTTCAAGAGGTATGAGATTTATAACTAATTTTGAACCTATTAATAGAGGAAGATTGGGTCATTCTAAGACATTTTTAAAAGATGTTCAAAAGCCTAAGACTTACTACTGGTAATGAGGGGTTGTGATTAATATGATATTAACTTAAAATATAAACATATGCTTAGTTATATAATACCATTTTTAATTCTTATTTTAGTGGTTGTATTCATCCATGAATATGGACACTATTATTTTGCAAGAAAATATGGAGTAGGGGTTACTGATTTTTCTATTGGATTTGGTAAAGAATTATTTGGTTGGAATGATAAACATGGAACTAGATGGAAAGTATGTGCAATACCATTAGGTGGATATGTCAAATTTTTTGGAGATCGTAATGTTTATTCACAAGCAGATCACGAGGAAATTTTAGAAAAATATAATGAAGAGGAAAGAGATAAATTATTTATTTTAAAACCTTTATATCAAAGAGTATTAATTGTATTTGGTGGTCCTTTAGCAAACTTTTTATTAGCCATTGCAATCTTCTTTTGTATTTATACGTTTGTTGGAAAAGATTTTACTCCAGCAGTTATCAGTGAAGTTCAAAAAGATAGTCCTGCAATGGTTGGGGGGCTTAAAGATCAAGATATTATTTTAGAAATTGATGGCAATGAAGTTAAAAGCATCATGGAAGTCTCTAAATACATCACAATGTCAACTTCAGACTTTATAGATTTTAAAGTTAAGCGTTCTTACGAAGAATTAATTTTAAAAGTAAAACCAAATATTGTTGAAGGTGAGGATGGTTTAGGAAATAAAATTAATAAAAGAATGGTTGGTATAAAATTAAGTGCCTACAATGATAAAATTAATCATGTTAAATTAGGACCAGCACAAGCATTGTACCATGCAGCAAACGAAGTCTATTTTGTAAGTGTTTCATCCTTAAAATACATTGGTGGAATGATCATGGGAAAAGCAGACACCTCACAACTTGGGGGCCCTATAAGGATTGCAAAGATATCAGGGCAAGTTGCAACCTTCGGAGTGTTAGCTTTTATTAGTATGATGGCTTATATTTCAATAAGTTTAGGCTTAATTAACTTGTTTCCTATACCAATGTTAGATGGTGGACACTTAATGTTTTATGCATTTGAAAAAGTTTTAGGAAGGCCTTTGTCTCAAAAAACACAAGAAGGATTTTTTCGAATCGGTTTGTTTTTGTTGCTATCTTTGATGTTTTTCACCACATTCAATGACCTAAAAGACCTTGGTTTATTTAGATAATTTTATTTTCTAAATTGTTAAAAAACACAATAAAATCAATACTTATTTAAGTTTCAACTAGATATTGTATGTTATAATTTTTGAGACACTAAAAAAAAGCTTGATTTATCAACGTTTATGGCAACTATAGTTATTAACCAACATAACCGGAGCTAAAATGAACAAAAAACAACTAATTGCTAAGCTTTCTGGCTCATTAAATTTGAGCAAAGCAGATGCTGAGCGAACTTTTGATACAATTACCAACACTATTTTAGATTCACTTAAAGGTGATGATCCAGTAAAAATCGCAGGATTTGGTACGTACAAAGTAGCTAAAAGAAAAGCAAGAGTTGGAAGAAATCCTAGAACTGGTGAGCAGATTCAAATCGCTGCTTCTCAGAAGGTAAAATTCTTACCAGCGAAAGCTTTAAAAGAAGTATTCAATAAATAATATTTTTTTAACAGCCCTAACGTAAAGAAAAAACACGTTTAGGGCTGTTACTATATGCAAATACTGCAAACCCAATTTTCCTAATCAGCGTTAGTTTTTAATTTTTTTAAATCTATAACCACCACTTTAACAAGTGGAGGTCTTATGACTAAAATAATAAAGAGAATATCTGCACCATTACTAAGTTTAGTATTTTTACTAAGCATGAGTAGTGCGGGTATGGCAGAGACAACTGTTTCTGCTGAAGTGGGGTTTATATTTAACACTCTACTATTTTTGATTTGTGGTTTCCTTGTCATGTTCATGGCAGCAGGTTTTGCGATGCTAGAATCTGGTATGGTAACTTCAAGAAGTGTTTCAGTAATTTGTGCAAAAAATATTGGTTTGTATGCAATTGCTGGAATTATGTTTTGGCTAGTTGGTTACAACTTAGCTTATGGTATTCCAGAAGGCGGATACATTGGATCATTTACACCATGGTCAGATGCAAGTGCAGTTGATACTGGTTATTCAGATGGTTCTGATTGGTTTTTTCAAATGGTATTCTGTGCAACAACAGTTTCAATTTGTTCAGGTGCTATGGCTGAAAGAATTAAGTTATGGCCGTTCTTCTTATTTGCAGCTTTATTAGCTGGAGTTATTTATCCAATCGTAATGGGTTGGCAGTGGGGTGGAGGCTGGTTAGCAGAACTAGGCTTTTCTGATTTCGCTGGTTCAACTTTAGTACACTCAACAGGTGGTGCAGCTGCTTTAGCTGGCATCATGTTGCTTGGTGCGAGAAGTGGAAGATTTGACAGTAAAGGTCAACCAAAAGCGTTACAACCTTTTGCTGCATCTTCAATTCCATTAGTAACAATAGGTGTATTCATCCTATGGTTAGGTTGGTTTGGATTTAATGGTGGTTCACAATTAGCATTAGGTACTTTTGATGATGCAGTTGCGATCTCGTCAATCTTTATCAATACAAATCTTGCAGCCTGTGGTGGAGTAATGGCCGCTGGTATCATTACAAGATTAATGTACGGTAAAACAGATGTAATTCAAATGTTAAACGGAGCAATCGGTGGTTTAGTAGCAATTACTGCAGAACCATTAGCACCATCTCCATTTGCAGCAATTTTAATTGGAGCTGTTGGTGGATTAATCGTAGTGTTTGGAACTAAATTATTATTTAATTTTAAACTTGATGATGTTGTGGGTGCAATCCCAGCTCACTTGTTTGCTGGAATTTGGGGAACACTTGCGGTGCCATTAACAAACGCTGATGCATCGTTCAGTGCGCAATTAATTGGTGTACTTTCAATTAACATTTTTGTGTTCGCTGTGTCTTACATCGTATGGTCAATAATGAAAGGAACATTTGGAATCAGATTAAGTAAAGAAGCTGAAACTAAAGGTACTGACGTTACTGAAACAGGTGTAATTGCTTACGCAATACGTGACTAATTGCATGCAATATAGAGGCTCTTCGATCTCCATGTCGTTATCTCATTGAAGAGCCTCTTAATAAAGAATTAACTTAAATATCTCTCTCTAGTTAGTTAATAACCAAAGGCCCCAGAAATGGGGCCTTTTTTTTACAAATATGCTTATTTTTCATAACTCTTTTGACCTATCAGCAATACTTAAAATTTAAATGTTTAATAAAACGACAAGATCAAAAAAGGAGAGATAATGATTAATCATTTAAAAAAAATATCATTAAGCTTATTAATATTTTTAAGCTTTACTAATTTAGCTTCAGCAGAAACAACCATGTCAGCTGAAGGACAATATATTTTCAATTCCCTAGGATTTTATCTTGGTGGTGTTTTAGTTGCTTTCATGGCAGCAGGTTTTTGTATGCTTGAAAGTGGATTAGTGACTACTAAAAGTGTTTCAACAATTGCAGCAAAGAATATTGGTAAATTTGCAATTTGTTCATTAATATTTTTTTTCTGTGGCTACAATTTAGCTTACGGAATTCCTGAAGGTGGGTTTATTGGATCATTCTCAATGTGGAGTGATGCCTCAGAACTTTCAACAGGTTATTCTGATTATTCTGATTGGTTTTTCCAAACAATGTTTGTTTGTGCAACTGCATCAATTGTATCTGGTGCTGTAGCAGAAAGAATTAAAATTTGGCCATTTTTTATTTTTGCAGCAATCATGGCCGGTATCATTTATCCTATTTCAATGGGATGGCAGTGGGGCGGAGGTTGGTTAGCAACTTCAGGTTTCTCTGATTTTGCTGGTTCAACTTTAGTTCATGCATGTGGTGGTGCAGCTGCCTTAGCAGGTGTAATTGTTTTAGGTGCTAGAGAAGGAAGATTTTCAAAATCTGGTGAAACAAAATCATTGGTTCCATTCGCAGCATCTTCAATACCACTTGTTACATTAGGAACTTTTTTATTATGGTTCGGTTGGTTTGGATTTAATGGTTTCAGTCAACTTGCAATGGGAACTTTTGATGATGTGAATGCAATTAGTAAAATTGCAGTTAACACTCACTTGGCAGGAGCAGCTGGAACTGTGATGGCAGCAGTGGTTACAAGATTACTTGGTGGTAAAACAGATATCGTAATGATGCTTAATGGAGCATTAGCAGGATTAGTTGCAATTACAGCAGAGCCTTTAACTCCAAGTCCTTTATTAGCAATTTTAATTGGAGCTCTTGGATCATTAATTATGTACTTTGGTACTAAATTTTTAGAAAGTAAAAAAATTGATGATGTTGTAGGTGCAATTCCAGTTCATTTATTTGCTGGAATATTTGGAACTTTAGTTGTGCCATTTAGTAATCCAGATACAAATTTTGGAACTCAGTTAACAGGTGTGATCGCAGTATGTTTGTTTAGCTTCATACTTTCTTACATCACATTTAAAGTTCTAAAACAAACAATTGGTCTAAGAATTAGTTCTCAAGCTGAAAAACTTGGAACTGATGTTGCTGAGGTTGGTGTAAAAGCTTACGCAATCAGGGACTAAAATATCTCTCTATATATATAACAATAAAAGGCTCCTTAGAAATAAGGGGCCCTTTTTTTATTTTTTTGAAATATCTTTCAATGTTTCTAGGACTTCTTTGGCGTGATCTTTTACTTTAACGTTTTCCCAAATTTTTAAAATTTTACCTTTTTTATCAATTAAAAAAGTTGTTCTGTTTATTCCCATAAATTCACGTCCCATAAATTTTTTCTTACCCCAGACTTTGTATTTTTTAAGTACTTTGATGTCTTCATCTGCAAGTAAATCAAATTTAATTTTATATTTATCTCTAAATTTATCGTGACTTTTTAGGCTGTCTTTTGATATTCCATATACTTCACAGTCTAACTTTTTAAATTTAGATAATAACTTATTAAAGTCATTAGTTTCAATTGTGCACCCTGGTGTGTCATCTTTTGGATAAAAATAGATTACAACATATTTTCCAAGAGAATCTTTTAATGAATAGATTTCTTTTGATGTTGATAAAAGTTTAAAATTTGGTGCTTGAGAATTAATTTTTAACATAATTTTCTAGCAATATAATATTATTAAGGTATTTTAAAGCACAATTATGACAGTTAAATCTATTCAAACTTTAGTATCAGAGGCAATGCAAGAAATTAAAACAATTAATGCAGACGATGCCTATAAAATGATTGAAGATAACGAATGTAACTTGATTGACATAAGAGAAGCTAGAGAATTAGAAAAAACAGGTAGTGTTGAAAATTCAGTTCATATTTCAAGAGGAATGTTAGAAATCTTTTTAGATCCAAATAGTGTTTATTTTCAAAAAGGAATATTAGACCAAAGTAAAGAGATGGTTTTATTTTGTGCTGGAGGTGTTAGATCAGCTTTGGCAGTTAAAGCTTTAAAGAATATGGGTTATGAGAAAGTTTCACATATAGATGGTGGTTTTGGATCTATCAGTAATAGTAGTTTTAAAATAGTTTAAATATTTTTAACTTCATCTAGAGCATATTCTAAACGGTCTTGTCCCCAGAAAACTTTATTATTTACTATAAAAGTTGGAGCACCAAAAACTTCTTTTTCAAAAGCTTCCTGAGTTAATTGTTTTAAATTATCTTTGATATTTTGATTATTTATTGAATTAAAAAATTGATCTTCATTGATTTTTATTTTTTTTAAAAGAGATTTGATATTTTCTGCACTAGATAAATCTACATCATCTTTCCAATAAGCTTCAAAAAAACTATTTAAGTATTCTTCTTTTTTATTATCTTTAACACAAAGATAACCTCTCATTATACTTAGAGAATTAATTGGAAATTTAGAATTCCAATTGAAACTTATGTTATTTTTTTTTGCAACAAGTTCGCAATCTTTTTGCATATTTTTCATTTTGTATCTATTAAATGCAGGGGCGGTAATACCTGCTAAGTTGTGAAGACCGCCTAAAAATATTGGCTTCAATTTAAACTTAACATCTTTTATTTTTAAAATTTTTTTATGAGCGATGTAAGCGTAAGGGCTAATAATATCGAAGTAAAAATCTATATGGTCACTCATACAGATTAAGTTTTTTGGCGTAAAAAATTCTAATTATCCAATAAATAAACAAGCCAATAGGTCCGATTAAATATGTGATTATTAAAGGCACTGCCATTAATACTTTATTTATAAAGTATTTTTGAGAGTCCTTAACAATCCAACCACCAACAAATAAATTTATAGCCACAAAGTGAGTCCAGAAAAGAGTTAGGTATAAATTGTCTTCAAATAATCGTGATAGCTCAACTAAACCAAGATATAAACTAAAATTAGCATCGAAATCATAACCAATGATGAAAGATCTATATAAAATATAAATATAAACTCCACCTAATAATAAAAATGGAAATATAGAAGTCACCAAATATCTACATAAATGAGATTGTGGAAATATTATTAACATGAACCAAAAGGGTATAACTCCTAAATTGATCCACATATAAAGTACATCAATTGTGAAATAGTTATAAATTTGTTCGATCATATTTATATTATATAAAATCTAACGATGATTCCTATAAGAAATAAAAGAAAAACACTTCAAGTAACCGTCGATGAAATGAGGAATTTTGCCTTTGCGTATGTTGAAAAATATGCACCTTCAAAACAACAACTTAAAACATATTTATTAAAAAAATATATGAAGCTTTCAGCATCAGACTCTAGGAAAAAAGATGTAAATAAATTAATTGATATTGTTCTATCTGATCTAGAAAAAAATAAATTTATTAACGATCAGTTTTATTCTGAAAGTAAAGCAAAGAGTATGATCCAAAGAGGAAACTCTATAAATAAAATTAGAAATTATTTAATGGGCAAAGGAATTGATGATAGCTTTATAAAAGATACAGTTGAGAAAATAAAAGAAGATAATTCTGATCAGGATTTTTTTTCAGCTATTAAAGTATGTAAGAAAAAAAGAATAGGACCAGCAAGAGCAGAAGATAATAGAACTTTGTTTTATAAAAAAGATATTTCTTTACTAGCAAGAAATGGATTTGATTTTGAAACATCAAAAAAAGTAATGGATATTGATAAAAATGAATATGATAAAATAATTAAATTACTTTAATTTTCTTTTTTTCTCTTCATCAACAAGATGATTTATTTTGTTTCTAATGTAATTTTTTACAAAAACAAAAACTAGTAATCCAAAAATTGAAACTGATACTAATATTATTAAAATAATTCTTAACTGCTCATCCATTAAATAATATTTTTACTTTTTAAAATTAAACTAGGATTTTTTAAGTCTTTCTTACCATATAAAATTTCATTACCATCAAAGTCTCTAACCGATCCTCCTGAATTTTCTAAAATTGCATGTCCTGCAGCAATATCCCACTCGTAAGCTCGAGGCTCAGCAACATAACCATCAAATTCACATGCAGCCACAACGCAAAATTTTAAAGAACTTTTCATACGAGTATGTTCCTTTACACTTAATTCATCATAAATTTTTTGAATTTCAGGTTTAATTTTATTGCTGTATGAAATAAAATTTAGTGGTTCGGTTATTTTAGAAGGTAGCTCAGAAAGATTTATGGTTTTTTTATTAGTAAATTCGAAAGATTTACCTTTACCATAAGAATAGAACATCCTTTTTTTAGCTGGTGCATTTATTAAACCTGCAACAGGTTTGTTATTAATTATTAATCCAGCATTAATAGTAAATTCATCTAAATTGTTTATGTAATCATAGGTTCCATCTATTGGATCCACCAACCAAAAATCTTTTAATTTATAGTTATCTTTATTTTCAGAAGTTTCTTCTGATATAATTGGAATGTCCGGTGTTAATTTTGCTATTTCTGAAGAAATGAAATTATTTACTTCAATATCACCATTACTTACTGGTGTATTGTCAGATTTAATTTCTTTACTTAATCCTTTTTCTCTAAGCTGAAGGGACAAGTCTCCTGCCAATAAAAAAGTGTCAACTAAATCTTCAATAATTTTTTGTAAGTTCATCTTTTATTTACCAATTTTTTTTAATTCTATATTTTTTGCATTTATTACTTTTTTACCTGCATTTTCAAAGTTAACAGTAACTTTATCTTTTATAATTGATTGTACTTGTCCAATACCCCATTCTTTTTTCTCAGGATTAGTGACTTTGTCGCCTGGCTCATAATCTAAAATCATTTAATTTAACTTATATTGTAAATAAGTATAAATACCACCTAATGAATAAAGAATTAAACTCTATTGGAATTAATAAAAAACCAACAGATACAACCGTGGTTGTTGCTATGTCTGGAGGGGTAGACTCGTCAACTGTAGCCGGAATTATGAAAAATGAAGGGTATAAGGTTATAGGTATCACTCTTAAACTTTATGATGATGGGAAAGAAGTAGCTAAATCTAAACAGTGTTGTTCAGGACAAGATATCATGGATGCAAAACGTGTTGCTCACAAATTGGATATTGAACATAAAATTTTATACTATCAAGATAAATTCAAGCAAGGGGTAATAGATAATTTTGTTGATAGTTACTTAAAAGGTGAAACTCCAATTCCATGTGTACAATGTAATCAAACAGTAAAATTTAAAGATTTATTTGAAGTTTCAAAAGATCTTAAAGCAGACGCACTAGTTACAGGACATTATGTAAAAAATATTACCTCAAACAACACTAATAATATGTACAGAGCAATTGATGAAAATAGAGATCAAAGTTATTTTTTATTCAATACAACAAGAGAACAACTAGATTATTTGAGATTTCCACTAGGTGGAATGTTAAAAGATAAAACAAGAGAAATTGCTAAAGAATTAGATTTAAATGTAGCTGATAAACCAGACAGCCAAGATATTTGTTTTGTGCCTAATGGAGATTATGCATCTGTAATTAGAAAATTTAGACCAGACTCTTTTCAAAAAGGGAATATTAAAAATTTAGATGGAAAAGTAATTGGTGTTCATGATGGTATAATTAATTTTACTATTGGACAAAGAAAAGGAATTAAGGTTTCAGATAAAGAAGCTTTATATGTTTTAAAAATAAATTCAGATAAAAATGAAATTATAGTAGGACCTAAAGAAAACCTTGGAAAAAAAGAAATATCTTTAAAAGATTTAAATTTATTAACTGATAAAAAAGACCTTGATCAAAATATATTTGTAAAGGTTAGATCAACAGGCAGTCTTTTAGAGGCAAAAGTAGATTTAAAAGATAAAAATACTGCAAATGTTCATCTATTAAATCCAGAGGATGGAATATCGCCAGGACAAGCATGCGTATTCTATAACAAAGACCAATTTGGTCATAGAGTTCTTGGCGGTGGTTGGATTAAAGAATAAAAGAATTATTTCTTCTTATTTTTTCTTTTTGCTCTTCTCTTTTTGGAGCCTTGTTTTCTTCGACCCCTATGTTTCTTCGGATAACTCATTTAGTCCTATTTATTAATTTATTGACGTTTTTTACGGGATATAGCATTGTCTTTTAAACATATCAAATTTTATTATGAGTAGTTCTTTTAAAACATTTTTAAAACATACCGCTAAAGATTTTCATAATCAGTCTGTAAATCCACCAATTGTACGTGCATCAACGATTATTTTCAAATCGATGCAAGATATTAGAAAAACTCAAGACAAGGCAAAAAAAAATCCTACCGGTGGACATTTTGATTATGGCAGACAAGGAACTTCAACAACACATATACTGCAGCAAATTTTATCTAAACTTGAAGAAAGCTATTTTACTTTTTTAACTCCTACTGGATTTGGAGCAGTATTCCTTGCAATCTTTAGTGTTACAAGACCTGGTGATGAAATTATTGCAGCTGACCCGGTTTACAGTCCGACAAGACTTTTGACACAAGATTTTTTAAAAGAATTTAATATCAAAACAACTTTTTATGATCCACATGATCTTAAGACATTAGAAAAAGCAATTACCAAAAAAACTAAATTAATATTTGTAGAGAACCCAGGAAGTAACACATTTGATTTTCAAGATTTAGGGAAAATTGTTTCCATAGCAAAAAAACACAAAATTTTATCAGCAATTGACAACACATGGGGAACTCCATATTTTTTAAAACCTATTAAACTTGGTTTTGATATGGCAATTGTTTCAGCAACCAAATATTACTCAGGTCATTCAGATGTAATGGGTGGAAGTTTAGCAGTTAATAAAAAAGTATTTCCAAAAGTAAAAGCAACTGAAAGAGTGACAGGTTTAAGATTAGGACCTGATGATGCTTATTTAATTACAAGAGGATTAAGAACTTTAGATGTTAGATTAGACAGGCACAGAGAAAACGCAAAAAAAGTAGCAGAGTTTTTATCTAAATTTAAAAATATAAAATTACTTTATCCATACAAAAAAGACTCTTACAATTTTAGAATGTGGAAGAAATATTATTCAGGTGCCTCAGGGTTAATGGGTTTAAGAATCAAAGCTAGAAGTGAAAAGGCAGTTGTTAAATTTGTAAATAATTTAAAATTGTTTGGACATGGTTACAGCTGGGGAGGGTTTGAAAGTTTGGCATTACATCAAAATGTTAGAGAACAAGGAAATAGAAGTTATCTTAAATTAGCAAAAAATGAGTATATAGTTAGATTGCATATTGGTTTAGAGGATCCTAGCGACCTTATCGCAGATATTAAGCGGGCCTTAAAACACCTAAAGTAATTAATGGCTTCAGAAAAGTTTATTAGAAATAATACTGCTTTAGTCACATTGTTGGCAGCATGTTTTGTAGTTTTGGTCTCTTTAGGAGTAAGACAAACTTTTGGATTATTTTTTTCAGACTTTAAAAATGATTTAAATATTTCCCTCACTGAATCTGGATTATCAATTGGTTTACAAATGTTGATGTGGGGATTAACAGGACCAATTTTTGGAGCAATAGCGGATAAGTATGGTGGCCACAAAGCTATAATGTTGGCTTTTATATTTTATATTTTAGGAATTTATTTTTTATACGCTGGTCCAAATACTAATCTCTATTTCCAACTGGATATGGGTATATTAATCGGTATTGGCTTGGGTGGTACTGCAATTAGTATACCAATGTCTGTAGTGGGAAAGCATTTCCCACTGTCTAATAGAACAATTGCAATGAGTATAGTCACAGCAGTAGGTTCATTTGGTTATTTTGTTTCACCAATTTTTACAAATCTATCTTTAAATAATAATGGATGGGAAGTCACTCTTCTATGGTTTTTGTTATTTTTGATTATGGGACTAATCATTTCTTTTTTTGTAAGATCACCATCTAGTGACCAAATTTTAGAAAAACCAAATGATCAAAATACTTCACAGGCATTAAATGAAGCCTTTAAAAATAAAAGTTATATTTTTTTAGTGTTAGGCTTTTTTGTATGTGGTTTTCACATCACTTTAGTTGGAACACATGTTCCAACTTATGTTATTGATAGAGGATTAGAAAGTTGGACAGCAGCAGCTATTTTATCATTAATAGGATTGTTTAATATTTTTGGATCATTATTTAGCGGATATCTATCAACTAAAATGAGTAAAAAAATTATTTTGAGTGCGATTTATGCTCTTAGAGGTTTCTCAATAATTTTCTTCATATTTCTTCCACCTAGCACACTTAATGCATTTATATTTGGAGCAAGTTTTGGTTTTTTATGGCTATCAACAGTTCCAGCCACAAGTGGTATCGTAGCTCATATTTTTGGAACAAAATTTTTAGGTTTACTTTATGGAATTGTATTTTTAAGTCATCAAATAGGATCTTTTTTTGGTGCTTATCTTGGAGGCTTATTTTATGATCTATATGGATCTTATGATTATGCTTGGTATTTAGCAATTATGTTATCGGTATTTGCAGCAATTGTTCATTTACCTATAAAAGAAGAGCCAGTATTAAGATTAAGAACAGAATAAAAAATTGACACAAAATATTTTACAAAAAATTAATAGCTCCAATAAATCTTATATTATTTATAAATCAAAAAAAGGGTTTGATCTTTATACTCAGTTTACTGAAAAAAAAATTTTATCGTCAAAAAACATAGTACAGTTTTTAAATAAATTTAATAAAAAAAAAAATAAATTAAAAAAGACAGATTTATACATTGGTTTTTTTGGCTATGAGCTTCTCAACAATTTAATAGGAGTAAAAATTCCCAAGCAAAGTTCTAATAATTTTCCAAAAGGTATTTTTTATAAACCAAGTAAAATAATAAATTTAAATGAAAAGTTAATTGATTTTAACAAAACAAAAAAAAATTACTCAAAATTTAAAATTAATATTAATTTAAAGAGATATAAAAAAATTTTTGAAAATTTTAAAAAAAAGATAAAAAAAGGCGAAACCTATCAAATCAAAATTTGCACAAAATACAAAAATAATTCAATTATAGATCCATTAGAGTTTTTTTGTAGATTGTCTAAATCAAATTTGGCACCAGAGGCATTTTTAATAAAAGATAAAAATTATTCTATAATTAGTTGTTCACCTGAAACATTAATTTTAAAGAAGGGTAATATTATTGAAACCAAACCAATAGCTGGAACTTTAAAAAAAAATAAAACTTTAAATAAAAAAAAGGCATTAAATTTTTTTAGAAAAAACATTAAAGAAACAAAAGAGCATAATATGATAGTAGATATGGAGAGAAGTGATTTATCAAAAATATGCTCCCCTGGATCAGTCAAAATAGCTAAACAAAAAACTGTAGAGGAATATAAAGATCTTTTTCATTATGTAAGCTTGATTAGAGGGAAAGTTAAAAAAAATACGTCCACTTTAGATATTATTAAAGCAATGATGCCTGGAGGATCAGTAATTGGTTGTCCCAAAATAAGTACTCTTAATCTTTTGAATAACCAAGAAAAAGAAAACAGAAATATTTATACTGGCAGTTTCGGCTTTATTAAATTTAATGGTGATATGAGATTTAATATAATTATTAGATCAATTTTAAATTATAAAAATAGGTCTGAAATTTCCGTAGCTTCTGGCGTTGTTGTAGATAGTACTGCAAAGCATGAATTCAATGAAAATTATATAAAAGCAAAAGCATTAATAGATTTATTTAAATGATTTATGTAATTGATCATAAAGATTCCTTTACACATAACGTTGTGCATCAATTTTCTTTATTTGATAGAGTTGAGTGTAGTGATTTTAATCAAATTGATAAATCAAAATTAAATAAATCCTCAACTATCGTACTTTCCCCAGGGCCAGGTTCACCAAAAGATTATCCCTTAACTTCAAAAATATACAAAACATACAAAGGTAAAAAAAAAATTATTGGTATTTGTTTGGGGTTTCAGCAAATTCTCTTTTCTGAGGGAGGAAAAATAATTGAACAAAATAAAATTTATCATGGTTTTCAATCTGATGTGATAGTAAATGAAAATAGCAAGTTATATAAAAAAGGCCAAATATTTAAAGTTGGGCGCTATCATTCATTAAAATTAAAAGAGCCTTTTGAAGCTAAAAATTTTGATATAACTATGAGATGTGCTATCTCGGGTTCTGCAATGTCGATTGAAAATAATATTGATAAAGTTTATGGATTTCAATTTCACCCCGAATCTTTTTTAACAATCAATGGTAACACTCTTATTAAAAAAATCTTATCATCTTAGTAATCTTAAAGAGGTTCCTTTCAAAGATCTTTGGGGATCCAGAGGTGTATTTACCACAATGCGAATGGTTGGAAAACCTTCTAAGTTAATATTATCAAAACCACATATTGAAAATTTAATAAAATCTACAAAAAAATATGGAATAAGAAGAAAAAATTTAAAATCCATTATCAAAGATTTAATTAAAAAAAATACTCCATACAAAGGTCCTGATAATTTATTTAGAATTGCTCTCAATAAAAAACTAATATCTATATCTATAAGAAAAAGACCAAAACTTAAAAAAAGTTTTAATCTTTTGTTATTCAGATATAAAAGAATTGAACCAAATTATAAAAATCTTTATTACAAAAAAATTCTAGCAAAACTCTCTAAAGTTGACTCATCTAAATTTGATATCGCTTTAGTTGCAAACAATAAAATATTAGAAACTGGTACTTCAAATTTAGTCTTTGTTAAAAATGGAAAAATATTTTCTCCAAAAAAAAATTGTTATTTTGGAAATACGCTTAAGTTTATAGGTAAAAAAGTTAAAATTAATTTTAAAGATATATCAATTAAAGAATTAAATAATTATGAAGAGATAATGCTTATTGGATCAGGTAAGGGAGTTACATCAGTCTCAAAAATAGATGAATTAAAATGGAAAAGTAGAAGCAATATTTTCTTTAATAAACTAAACAAAATATATAATACTCTTATTTAATCATGAGAGATCCTAACAACCCTTGTTTATTTTGTGATTCAAAAAAAAGCGGTATTGCTCACGAAAATAACCTTGCTTATGCAAGTTACGACTCTTACCCTGTTTCAGATCATCACTGTTTAATAATTCCTAAGCGACATATTAAAGATTATTTTGATATGACAAATGATGAATTGATTGCTTGTAATGATCTTATCCAAACAGTTAAAAATGAAATTCTAAGTAAAGATGTTAATGTAAAAGGATTTAATATTGGTACAAATGTAGGTAAAATTGCAGGACAATCTATAATGCATTGTCATATACACTTAATACCAAGACGAGAAGGTGACGTTGATAACCCTCAAGGCGGGATAAGATCAGTAATTCCCAACAAACAACATTATAAACGTAAACTCTAAGTTGTTATTAATGACAAAATTGACCAATAGTTTAGGTTGAACTCTTTATTTAACTAGATTAGAAAATCTCAAACAAACTAAATAAAATATAAAAATTTATGTTATCTACTAATCCTTTTTCAATTTTGGCTGAAACAATCTCACCTTTTGCAATGCAAAGTTTTATAATTGCAATGGTTATTTTAATTGCAGTTGGAACAATAATTCAAATGATTGTCCATAAAAACGTTACTTATTTTTTTAATAACGCAAAAAAAGCAAAAGCAAACGCTGTTAAGGAATTAGGTGCAGGAGAAAGAGCTTCAATAATAGCAAAAACAGCAGTTTATGATATCGGCACAACTTCAGAACTTGGATTTGGAAAAAGAAGACTTGCACATGTTCTTGGAATGTATGGAACAATATTATTTTGGGTTGCATCAGCAGTTTTAGTGTTCTGTTATACAGGAGCTGACAAACCCACATCATCTACATGGTCAATAGTTTGGCATATAGGGGCGATACTTACATGTGTTGGTGGATATTGGTTCTGGTTTTTCCTAAGAGTAGATGTATCTGCCGAAGCGCATCCATGGTACAGAATAATTAAAGCTGATTTATTTGTTTTAGCTTTATTAGCTTGTTCTACTTTTGGATTGTTGTGGTCTTATACTCAATTTAATGGTCAAACTGGATTATCTTATTTATTTTTGACTTTATTTGTTCTTTCAAATTTAGTTTTATTTGGAGGAGTTTATTGGTCTAAATTTGCACACATGTTTTATAAACCTGGAGCAGCAATACAAAAAAATTTAGCAGAAGCAGATGGTTCAAGAGACAACCTACCTCCTCCTGCTGACGCGCCTGAACAGTTTGGTTTAGGTATTAAAAGAGAGCAACCTAAACACTATTAATATAAAGAAATTAAAAAAGGAGAAAAAATAATTATGTCAACTTTTGTATACATGACAAGATGTGATGGCTGTGGTCATTGTGTAGATATTTGTCCATCAGATATTATGCACATAGATGAAAATATTAGACGTGCAAAAAATATTGAACCTAACTTTTGTTGGGAATGTTATTCATGTGTAAAAGCATGCCCAAACCATGCAATTGATGTAAGAGGTTATGCTGATTTTGCTCCAATGGGTCATAGCGTTAGAGTTAGAAGAGAAGAAGAAAAAGGAACAATTTCTTGGAAGATAAAATTTAGAAATGGTACAGAGAAAAACTTTGTTTCTCCAATTACTACAAAACCATGGGGTAAATTTATCCCAAAACTTGCTGAAGGTGACAAGCCAAATCAAGGTGAAATTAATTCACAAAGACTTTATACTGAGCCAGAAGGTTTAAATATTGATGGCGAGTTACCATCAGTTCCAAAAGAGTCTTTTAAAAAAGGAGTTTACTACTAATGGCTAGACATAAGACATACTACGAAGATTGCGATATATTAGTTGTTGGTGGTGGTATGGCTGGAACAGGTGCTACGTTCGAAGCTAGACACTGGGGAAGAGATATGAAAATTGTTTGTGTAGAAAAAGCAAACATAGATAGAAGCGGAGCAGTTGCTCAAGGTCTTTATGCAATCAATTGTTACATGGGAATGCAATGGGGAGAAAATCAGCCTGAAGACCATGTTAGATATGCAAGAAATGACTTAATGGGAATGGTTAGAGAAGATTTAGGTTACGATATGGCAAGACACGTAGACTCTACTGTTCACATGTTTGATGAATGGGGTCTTCCAATGATGAAAAATGAGCAAACTGGAAGATATTTAAGAGAAGGTAAATGGCAGATCATGATCCATGGCGAAAGTTACAAACCAATTGTTGCTGAGGCAGCAAAAAAATCTGCGGATAAAATTTATAACAGAATAATGATCACTCATTTACTTATGGATGAGTCTCAAGATAATAGAATTGGCGGAGCTGTAGGCTTTAATATGAGAACAGGTGATTTTCATGTGTTTAGAGCAAAAGCTGTTATAGTTGCTGCTGGTGGTGCTTCTCACATCTTCAAACCAAGAGCTGTAGGAGAAGGAATGGGAAGAACATGGTATGCTCCATGGAGTAATGGTTCAGCTTATGCACTTCCAATAGCTGCTGGAGCTAAAATGACACAAATGGAAAATAGAATTGTGTTATGCAGATTTAAAGACGGATATGGTCCTGTTGGAGCATATTTTTTACACTTAAAAACATATACTCAGAATGCTAATGGGGAAAATTATGAGAAGAAATGGTATGATCAAACTAAAGAGTTAGTTGGCGAATATATTGATCATCACCCAACACCTACTTGTTTAAGAAATCATGCTTTCATTCAAGAAGTTGCTGCTGGTGGTGGACCAATTCATATGGTTACAACTGAAGCTTTCCAAGATCCACATTTAGAAACAGTTGGTTGGGAGAATTTCTTAGGAATGACTGTTGGTCAAGCTGTAGTATGGGCGTCTCAAAATATTGACCCTAAATATACTAATCCTGAATTAACAACTTCAGAACCATATGTTATGGGTTCACATGCTACCTGTTCAGGAGCTTGGGTAAGTGGTCCTGAAGACCTATCTCCACCAGAATACTTCTGGGGTTATAACAGAATGCTTACAATTGATGGATTATTTGGAGCTGGAGATACTGTAGGTGGAAGTGCGCACAAGTTTTCTTCTGGGTCTTTTACTGAGGGTAGATTAGCTGCAAAAGCTGCTGTTAAATATATTGAAGATAAAAAAGCTGAAGGAGTTAAGGTTTCAGACAAACAATGTGAGGATTTCAAAGCTATGGTTTATAAACCACTTGAAAACTACACTGTTGCCCAAAACGAAATCACTGGGGGAACTGTTTCTCCTAGCTATATATCACCAATCCAAGGTCTACAAAGACTACAGAAGATTATGGATGAATATGTAGGTGGAATTACATCTAATTATATGACTAATGGCAATATGTTGAAAAGAGGTCTTGAATTGCTTGAGTGGCTTCAAGAAGATCTTGAGCATGTTGGTGCTGAGGATTATCACCAATTGATGAGAGCTTGGGAATTAAAACATAGAGCTTTAACTTCTCAGTGTGTAACTGAACATACGTTATTTAGAGAAGAGACTAGGTGGCCAGGATACTACTACAGAGGAGATCACATGAAACTTGATGATGATAATTGGCATTGTTTAACAGTTTCTAGAAGAGATCCAAAAACTGGTAAATTTAGTATGGAGAAAGTTCCTGTCTACCACATAGTGGATGAGAACGAGAAGAAAAAAGCTTCTTAAGATAATTAAATTAAAATTAGATAAGTTATGGATATTTTATCAAAAAAAGATGATGAAATATATGAGCTAGCCAAACCTATTTGGTTCAATCTAGTAAAATCGTCAAACCTAAAAGATTATGGTGGATTTACTAAGGATTTTTCAACTCAGATGCTTTTTGGAGCTAACGAAGTAGAGCTTGGAAAACAATGGGCTAACAATAAGCTTATCACAAATCTTCATGAAACGTTTGAACCTTTTGGGTGTCTTAGAAGAGGAGAGCATATAACTGTTCTAATAAAACAGACCAATAAAGAAATTCCAGGAGAATTTTTGGGTAGGTTAGTTTTAGGTGTTGAAGATGATGTAGTTAAAGTTTTTGGGGCAACGATATATTAAAAAAAAATTTATCAGATTTTAAAATAATATTTGACAATTTGTTCTCTGGGTGTAATGACGCACTTAATGCAGATTTCTAACGTAAAAATTTTCAATAAACTAACAAGCTTAAAAGTTTCTTTGGTTAAAACAGGTATATTTTTGAGTCTGGCTGCTTATTGGGGAGTTATTATAGTTGGAACTTTTATTACTTTTAACTAAATTGTTTTTAAACAATTTATTTTTTTAAATGGATGTATTTTTACCCATCGCTCAAGTTTTTGTTAATCCAATAGAAATACTTTTATTAAGTGCAATTGTGGGTGTTCTATCAGGTCTTTTTGGAGTAGGAGGTGGTTTTTTAATGACACCTTTTTTAATTTTTTTAGGAATTCCACCTGCTTATGCGGTTGCAAATGAGGCAAACAATATCTTAGCTACTTCAGTTTCTGGTTCAACAACACATTATTTGAAAAACACATTAGATTATAAAATGGGTTTAATGATTGTTATCGGTGGTGCCATAGGGACTTCATTAGGAATTTTTACCTTTTCTTATTTTAAGGGTATTGGAAAAATAGATACGGTAATCTCTTTAGCTTATATGTATATTTTAGCAATCATTGGAACTTTAATGTTAGTAGAAAGCCTTGGTGAAATAGATAAAGCGAAGAGAAATGTATTAGTAAAAAAGAAATTACATGTTCATTATTGGATCCATGGTTTACCTTTAAGAATGCGGTTTCCAAAGTCAAAATTATATGAAAGTATTTTTACTCCAATCATAATTGGTTTAATAGTTGGTTTTATTGCTGCAATAATGGGAATAGGTGGAGCATTTATATTAGTTCCAGCTATGATTTATATAATTAAGATGCCAACCAAACTTGTTCCAGGAACATCGCTTTTTGTTACAATTTTTGTAAGTGTAATTGTAACATTTTTACATTCTTTTAATTATGGATCAATAGATTTACTTTTAGTATTAATGTTAGTAATTGGATCAATTATTGGAGTTCAGATTGGACAAAAAGTTGGAGAAAAAATTGATAGTTCTGGATTAAGAGCATTGTTGGCAATATTATTATTAGTTGTAGGTATTGCTATTGCTTATGATACATTTTTTGCTGAAGAAGTGAAAAATAATATTGTGGTAATAACAAGTTCAGAATTAAATTTTTTCTCAAATTTCATTATAGATTTTTCAAAACAAATGCCATTTTTCTATGGTTTGTTTTCAATTATGTTTGCGATATTTTTAGGAGTTGCTGCAGCATTTATAAGAAGATTTATTTCGAAGTTTAGAAAACAAATGTTGATGAAGTCTTAATTAAATAAGTAAATATATAATTCAATAGTCCCTAAAGAAACAATTCCAACAGTAGCCATTCCAATAAATCCAACCACAAAAGGTTTGTATCCCATATTTTTTATATCTCTTAAATTAGTAGACATACCAATTGCTGCCATTGCCATTGTTAGGAATATTTTTGATAAAGATTTAATTCCATCCACAGTGCTAAGCCAAAGTTCACTGTTATTTGAAATAAAAAGTTGATCACCAACATTTCGAAGAATAATCATTACAACAAAACCTATTACAAAATAGGGAAAAATATCAATTATTGAGTATTTTCTCTCTTTAGATTGACCTCTGTTATAAAGATAAGCAAACAAAGGTATCATAATAATTAAAAAAGTATTTCTTATTAGTTTAGTAACTGTTGCTACATTTAAAGTCTCTGGGCTATTGAATTGCTGATCATAGATCAATCCAGCAGCTGCTACCTGTGCTGTTTCATGTATAGAAGTTCCTAAAAACAAACCGATTAGAAGTGGTTCACCATTAAAATAAAAATTTGCAAAGTATGGATAGATCAACATTGAGAGAATTCCAAACAAAGTAATATTCGCAATTGCATAGGATATCTCATTTTTTTTTGCACCAATAACAGGAGCAGTTGCCATTATAGCTGTTGTTCCGCATACGGTGCTTCCTATGGAAATTAGATAAGCCATATTTCTAGGAATTTTTAATTTGTTGATCAAAAGTTTAATGACTAACAATACACTAACGATGCAAATTACTATTAAAGGAATAGCAATTGCACCAAATTCTAGAAATTCAAAAGGTTTTAATTGAATACCTAAGCAAATTATTCCAAGTTTTAAAATATTTTTTTGAGTAAAATCTAATCCTTTTATGAAGCTTTCTCTAATTTTAAAAATATTTCCAAAGAACATTCCTAAAAGGATTGCTATCATTGCAGTAGATATAGGACTTTTTTCGTATCCTAATAATTCGATACCAATAATATTATTAAAACCTTGAGATAGTGTGTAAAGAACAAACGCAAGTATAATACCA
This sequence comes from Candidatus Pelagibacter sp., assembly GCF_965262185.1. Taxonomy (GTDB): domain Bacteria; phylum Pseudomonadota; class Alphaproteobacteria; order Pelagibacterales; family Pelagibacteraceae; genus Pelagibacter. Next base: position 252,601 of record NZ_OZ253498.1, on the reverse strand, counting down.
GGTAAAAGTACCAGGTACTTATTATTAGACATAAAATAAAGTGTTTAATTAAGCACTTCTGTAAAGCTTAGTCATTACAAATTCTCTATGACCTAAAGCTTCAGCACAAGTTAACCTTCCATTAGCTGTTCTAATAGTTGCTTTAATTAGTTCATCACCAGCTTGATCCAAATTCATTTCTCTAGAAAGAATTTTAGAAACATCACAGTCGATATGTTCTTTCATGCTGACTGCTGTTAATGGATTAGCTGTTAATTTAACAACTGGTTCAATTGGGTTTCCAATAATATTTCCTTGTCCTGTCGGGAACAAGTGAATATTAAAACCACCAGCAGCTTGTAAAGTAACACATTCTGCAGCAGCTGATGAAGTATCCATAAAATATAATCCTGGACCTTTTTGTGGTTCTTCAGCAGGTGTTAAAACATCTACAAATTGTCTTGATCCTATTTTTTGAAAATTTCCAAATGCTTTTTCTTCAATTGTAGTCAGTCCTCCAGCAATATTTCCTGCAGTGGGTTGACTTTCTGATAAATCATCTGTTGCTTCTTTTAAAATGAAATCATTGTATTCATTCCATGTTTTTTTAAACTTCTCTTGTGCTTCTGGTGTTTTACCTCTTTTTTCACAAACAGTTTCAGCACCTGTAAGTTCCGAAGTTTCGCCAAAACATAAATGAACTCCTAATGGCTCTAATTTATCCATTAAATTTCCAACTGTTGGATTAGATGCAAGACCTGAAGTAGTATCAGACTCACCACATTTAACCGAAATCCAAAGATCACTTATTGGACACTCTTCTCTTTGTTTTTCAGAAGCCCACATTGAAAATTCTTGAGCTTTTTTTGAAGCTTTCATGATTGTTTCAATGTCACCAGCACCCTCAATACTAAAACCTTCAACAGGTTTTCCAGTTTTTGCTACTTCATCAACAATTCTTTTAGTCCATTTAGGCTCAATACCAATAATTATAGCAGCAGCAACATTAGGGTTTTTTGCTGTACCTATCATTGTTCTAAAATGTAACTCTAAATCAGCACCAAACTGTAATCTTCCATACGAGTGAGGTAACGCAATTGTGCCTTTAATATTGTTTGCAACCGCTTCAGCACAAGCATTTGAAATATCATCAACAGGCAAAATAATTACATGATTTCTTGTTCCAGCTCTTCCATTTTCTCTTTTATAACCTAAAAAACTTTTTGGGATTTCCATATTACTACCACTTCTTTGTTTTAACGTTGTGAACATGTACGTGTTCACCTTTTTTGATTGATTTGACTACTTTACCAATATCATGACCGTATTTAATAATAGTGTCACCTTCATTTAAATCGCTCATAGCAATTTTGTGTCCTAGAGGAATTTCATCTTCAGATTGAATGTTAACTGTCTTGTCATTTTCCATAATCCAGCAAGAGCAGTCCTGTTTTGGAGTGATTTTTTCAATAACAACTACTCCTACGTTGTCTTTTTCGTCGTGTATAATGATGTCTGTAGCCATAATGTTGTGTCGAATTGTTTGTTTGAAATTTAAAAAATCTTATATATTAATCGCGAAAATTGACAAACAAATTTTATAAATTCTTAATAATTATACTTTAGAGGGGTTCTAGTCTTATGACAAAAATGACAACAGAAGAAGCTTTTGTAAAAGTTTTACAAATGCATGGTATTGAGCACGCTTTTGGAATAATTGGTTCTGCTTTCATGCCAATATCAGATATTTTTACTGATGCAGGAATTACTTTTTGGGATGTAGCCCATGAAACAAATGGTGGTTTAATTGCTGATGGTTACACAAGAGCTACAGGTAAAATGTCTATGGTCATTGCACAAAATGGACCAGGAATAACAGGACTAGTAACTCCAATTAAAACAGCATACTGGAACCACACACCTCTATTGTTGGTAACACCACAAGCTGCAAACAAAACTATGGGCCAAGGTGGTTTTCAAGAAGTAGAACAAATGAATCTGTTTAAAGATATGGTTTGTTATCAAGAAGAAGTTAGAGACCCTTCAAGAATGGCAGAGGTTCTAAATAGAGTAATTGAAAAAGCTATAAGAGGCTCAGCCCCTGCGCAAATAAATGTTCCAAGAGATTATTGGTGCCAGGTTATTGATATAGATTTACCACCAATTGTAAGATTAGAAAGACAAGGTGGAGGTAACGATGCTGTTTCCAAAGCTGCTGATTTATTATCTAATGCAAAATTTCCAGTAATACTCTCAGGTGCTGGTGTTGTTATTGGTGGAGCGATAGAAGCTACTAAAAATCTTGCTGAAAAATTAGATGCACCAGTATGTTCTGGTTATCAACATAACGATAGTTTTCCAGGAAGTCATCCATTAGCAGTAGGACCTTTAGGTTATAATGGTTCTAAAGCTGCAATGGAATTAATTTCAAAGGCTGATGTTGTTTTAGCACTAGGTACAAGGTTAAATCCATTTTCAACTTTACCAGGATATGGAATTGATTATTGGCCAAAAAATGCAAACATCATTCAGGTAGATATCAATCCTGATAGAATTGGTTTAACTAAAAAAGTAACAGTTGGAATTAGTGGTGATGCAAAACTAGTTGCTGAGCAAATTTTAGCAAAACTATCTTCAAACGCTGGAGATACAGATAGACAAGCTAGAAAAGATTTAATTCACCAAACAAAATCTGCATGGTTACAAAAACTTTCAAGTTTAGATCATGAAGATGATGATGAAGGAACAGTTTGGAATAAAGAAGCTAGAGAAAGAGACTCAGATAGAATGTCACCAAGACAAGCTTGGAGAGCCATTCAATCTGGTATGCCTGATGACGTAATTATTTCAAGTGATATTGGAAATAACTGCGCCATTGGTAATGCTTATCCTACTTTTGAAAAACCAAGAAAATATTTAGCTCCAGGTTTATTTGGTCCGTGTGGTTATGGATTTCCATCTATTCTAGGTGCAAAAATTGGTTGTCCTGATACTCCAGTAATTGGTTTTGCAGGAGATGGAGCTTTTGGAATTAGCATGAATGAAATGAGCTCGTGTGCTAGAGAAGAATGGCCTGCAATAACAATGGTAATTTTCAGAAATTATCAATGGGGTGCAGAGAAAAGAAATACTACACTATGGTTTGATAATAATTTTGTTGGAACTGAGTTAGATCCTGAATTGAGTTACGCTAAAGTTGCAGATGCATGTGGTTTAAAAGGTGTAACAGTTAGAACAATGGAAGAAACAACAAATGCAATCAAGCAATCTTGTGAAGATCAAAAGAAAGGAATTACAACATTTATAGAAGTAATTCTAAACCAAGAGCTTGGAGAACCATTTAGAAGAGATGCGATGAAGAAACCAGTAAGAGTAGCTGGTATAAACAAAGCTGACATGAAACCTCAAAAATCTTTAAATGGATGATATTAAAATAGGTTCTAATAGAAGTTTTGGAATTGTATTTTTTGTAGTCTTTTTAATTATAGCAACATATCCATTGATTAATGATGATGAGTTAAGGCTATGGTCCTTAATTATATCAATTGTTTTTTTATTTCTTGGATTAGTAAATTCTAAAATTTTAAATCCACTCAATAAACTGTGGTTTAAATTTGGAATTTTTCTTGGAAAAATAATTTCACCATTAGTTATGGGTATTATATTTTTTTTAGTTGTTACACCTATAGGATTACTAATGAGATTGTTAAATAAAGATTTGTTGAATTTAAAATTTAACAAAAATAGTTCTTATTGGATTGAAAAAACTGAACCAAAAAGTAAAATGAAAAATCAATTTTAACATGAGTTTTATAAAAGAATTTTGGGAATTTTTAAAAGTAAGAAAAAAATATTGGTTGTTACCAATAATAATAGTTTTAGTTTTATTTGGTGGATTAATAGTTTTAACTCAGGGTTCGGCAGTAGCTCCATTTATTTATACTATTTTTTAAAGTGAAGTCCATTCTAGGAATATCAGCTTTTTATCATGATAGTGCGGCATGTATAATTCAAGATGGTGAAATTATCGCTGCGGCTCAAGAGGAAAGATTTACAAGAAAAAAACATGATCCAAATTATCCTAAAAATGCAATAAATTTTGTATTAAATTATTCAAATTTAAAATTAAGTGAAGTTGATCAAGTAGTTTTTTTTGAAAAACCTTTTTTAAAATTTGAAAGATTGTTGGAAACTTATGTTGCTTTTGCTCCGAAAGGTTTTGTTTCTTTTAGTAAGGCCATGCCAATATGGATTAAAGAAAAACTTTTCCAGAAAAACTTATTGTTTAAAAAATTAAAAGAACATGATGAAAATTTTAAATCAGATGAAAATATTTATTTTTCTGATCATCATTTAAGTCATGCAGCCAGTGCTTTTTTCCCATCTCCATTTGAGGAAGCTGTTGTTTTAACTGCTGATGGTGTTGGTGAGTGGGCAACAACTACTGTAGCTGTTGGTAAAGGAAATGATTTAGAAGTAAAAAAAGAAATACAATTTCCACATTCTTTAGGACTGTTATATTCAGCATTCACTTATTATACTGGCTTCAAAGTAAATAGTGGAGAATATAAGCTTATGGGGTTGGCTCCATATGGTTCGCCAATTTATCAAGATAAAATCAAAAAACTGATAGATGTTAAAGATGATGGGACTTTTCGCTTAAATCAAAAATTTTTTAATTACGCAACAGGTTTAACTATGACAAATGAAAAATTCCATAAATTATTTGGTCAAGAACCTCGTGATCCAAAAAAAGATCAAATAACCCAATTTCATATGGATATTGCTTCTTCTATTCAAAATATAACAGAAGAAATAATGATCAAACTAGCAAAAGGAATTCGTAATGAATATGGTATTAAAAATTTATGTCTAGCAGGTGGTGTAGCTCTAAATTGTGTAGCTAATGGTAAAATTTTAAAAGAAAAAATCTTTGACAATGTTTGGATACAACCTGCTGCTGGAGATGCAGGTGGTTCTTTAGGTGCAGCACTTGCACTTTGGCATATTGAACAGGGTAATACCAGAAAAATAAATAAAAATGATAGTATGAAAGGTTCATATTTAGGATGTGAGTTCAATCAACAACAAATAGAAAAAGAGCTAAATTCATTAGGAGCTAACTTTCAAACATTTGAATATGAAAGTTTAATAGAAAAAACAGTAGAATTTTTGTCAAACGAGAAAGCTATCGGTTGGTTTCAGGGTAGAATGGAATTTGGTCCAAGAGCATTAGGCGGTAGATCTATATTGGGAGATCCAAGATCCGATAAAATGCAAAAAAATCTAAATTTAAAAGTTAAATACAGAGAGAGTTTTAGACCTTTTGCACCCTCAATTTTAAGAGAAGACTTATCAAAATGGTTTGATCTAGATGTGGACAGTCCATATATGCTCTTAGTTTCAGATATTAATACTGAAAAAAAAATAGAAATGACAGAACAACAAAAACAATTATTTGGTATTGATAAATTAAATATTAAAAGATCTGAAATACCAGCAGTTACTCATGTTGATTATTCAGCTAGAATACAAACAGTCACAAAAAATACTAATAAAAGTTATTTTGATTTAATTACAAAGTTTAAAGAAAAAACTGGATGTCCTGTAATTGTAAACACTTCTTTTAATGTAAGAGGTGAACCAATTGTCAATACTCCAACAGATGCTTTTAATTGCTTTATGGGAACAGAATTGGATTATTTAGTAATAGGAAATTGTATTTTAAATAAAAACGATCAAGATCCAAGTTTAAAGAAAGACTATACAAAAGAATTTGAATTAGATTAAACTTATCTCTATGCAAGTTCAGAATGACAATGGTTGTAGTTGGGTAAATGATCTTAATCCAAGAACAAACATCAATTCTCTTTTGTCAAATGAAGATTGTGATTGGTTAATAATAGGAGCAGGGTATACAGGTCTTTCTGCTGCAAGAAAATTAGCTCAAATAAATTCAAATTTAAAAATTATAATAGCAGATGCCCAACTTGCAGGTGAGGGTGCTAGTGGGAGAAATTCTGGTTATTTGGTTGATACAACTTTGAATGATGGTTTTACATCAAATAAAGAATTGCAAAATTTTAAAAAGAAAGCTGATATTTATTCATTAGGAATAGATGTAGTAAAAAAATTTATTAAAGAACATCAAGTAGATTGTGATTGGAATGAATGTGGAAAATATTTTGCTTCATCAAAAATTGAAGATAAAAAAATTTTAGAAAATTTTTCAAATACATTATCTAAGTTAGGCTTTGAACACAGTTTATTAGAAAACAAAGAATTGTCTGAAAAATTGGGTACTAGTTTTTATAATATCGGACTTTACACAAAAGGCGGTATTCTGCTACATCCAGGAAAATTAGTTAGAGCAATGGTTGATGCTCTTCCTTCTAATGTTTTTTTATATGAAAATTCTTGTTTGTTAAATTGGTCTAAAAATAAAGATTTAATTTCTTGTAATTTTAAAAACGGAATAGTTAAAACAAAAAATATTATTTTTGCTACAAATGGTTTCCTAAAATCATTAGGAATAAAATCAAATTATAATTTTCCCATTACATTAACTGCTAGCATGACAAGAAGGTTATCTGATGAAGAATTTAAATCTATTGGCCAACCAAAAGAATGGGGTGTACTACCTGTAAGACCAATGGGTGCAACAATTAGAATGACAAAAGATAGACGAATTTTGATAAGAAATACAGCAGAAGTCCACAATCCATTTAGTATGTCAAATTCCACTCTTAAAAAAAGATCTTTAAATCAGAAAATTGGAATACAAAAAAGGTTTCCAAAATTACCTAATGATATAATTAAATCATCTTGGTCTGGAATTGTATCAAGAACAAGAAATAGTTCTCAAATATTTGAAAAAATTGATAGTAATATTTTTGCAGCTGGTTGTTATAATGGTTCAGGTATTGGTGTAGGAACTTTATTTGGTGAACAAATCGCGCTTAAAGCAATTAATGAAAGTACAAATGAAATAAAAACAATAGAAGCAAGGAATAAACCTACTTGGTTACCACCTCAACCTTTTTTGAATTTAGGAATAAAAACTAGATTAGTTTATGAACGTATGAGAGCTAAATCGGAAATCTAATTGGCTCTAATTTTTTGATTTATCACAAGAACAGCACCAATGATTAAAATCGGAAGACCCATTATTAGATCATATTGCCATTCTAAATTTTCAAATATTGTTGAAATAATTAAAGCTAAAACGGGCATTACAACACCAACATAACCAGCTCTTCCAGGTCCAACTTTTTCAAGTAACTTTAAATAAGATACAAAAGCAAATATTGAACCAAAAATTGAAAGATAAAGTAGTGAAGATATGTAGCTAAAACTAGTTTCAAATAATAATTCAGCTCCTCTAAATTTTGTAATTATCAGTGTAACAATTGAACCATAAAACATAGCATATGCTATTGTTTGTATTGGAGGAAAATTATTATTTAAGTTTCTTTGGTGAACCATATTACCTGTTGATGCACTAAATGTTCCAATCAAAGCTAGAAACAATCCTATATGGGTTCCTTCACTAAAACTAAAATTGAAAATTTCATCATTAAAAATTATCAAAATACCCACCATACCAATTGATGCTCCAATTAAAGTTTTTATAGAAGGCTTCTTTTTAAAATAGAAGGTTTCACCAACTATATTCATTATTACCACAGTTGAAAATACAATTGCTGGAAAAGCACTAATTAAATAAGTGTTAGACAAATAGAAGAAAACATAATTCACCGAATACAAGCAAATTCCAAAAAACAAAAACCAAAAATGCTTATTAATTGAAAATTGTAATTTTTCTTTTTTAATTATTAAAAAAATAAAAATTATAAATGAAGCTATTAAAAATCTATAAAATACAGAAACCAGTGGATCAACATAGCCTAATTGAAATTTAATTAGATACCAGGTGGGTGACCAACAAAAAAGAGTGATTATAAAAAGAATAATATTATTCATGATTAGCTAATTTTTACACACGTATTCTATGAATAAAATTATACTTATGATTATAATATTATGAAATAAGTGCTCTTACAGATCCAAGTTTATCAATTTTTGCTGTATATACTCCTTTTTTTATAATAGGCACAACTCCAACTGTGGATCCTGTAAAAACATAAAAATCTTTGTCTAAATTAATTTTATCTTTTTTTACTTTATTTAAAACAAATCTTAATGAATTTATTGGATTTACATAAACAGCATTTGTGTTTCCATCTACACTTTGCTTAGCTTTTTTATTCGAAATATTTGTTTTTAAATTACCTATGTTAATTTTTTTAAATTTTTTCTTTTGACCAATTAAAAATTTAATATTACCTCCAAAGTCACTACTTAATTCTCCAAAAGAAGTAATACCTTTTCTTTTTTGCCTATATCCAACTACTTCGATACAGGGTGCCATGTGTGAAATATATTTAGTTACGTTACTATTTGTGAGCTTACCTTTTGAAGTGAAAAAATTTTTTTTGATTAAATAACAAACTTCAAGTTCAATCCCTAAAACATATTTATTTATTTTTACTTTTTTTCCACTTTTTATTAAGTTTTTTTTGAAAACAGATGCAATAAAAGGCTCTTTTTCTTTTAATTTTTTCATTAACGGAATGCCAGTTCCACCAGCTTTAAAACCTATTACGGGATCTTTAATTTTGCTTTCACACAATTTTCTAAATTTGTCTGCTTCAGTAAGTTTTTTTGTAAATTTACTAGGAATTGGAGAAATGATTTTGTTTTTTAGAAAAGCATTTACTAATTTATCTGAAAATTTTTCTTTAAGTGTTTTTGTCATAAGAATTTTTAATTTATTTTTTTGATGTTTGATTAATAACAAATATTCCTGAAGTTGTAATTATTATTGCTCCTATAATAGTAAATAAATCTGGAACATCATCATAAAAGAAAAATCCAAAAATTATTGCCCAAAAAATTAAAGTATAATGGAAGGGTTGAATTATGCTAGCTCTTGCGTTTTTAAGCGCTAATATTTGAAAGTATAAACCTAATGAAAAAAATAAACCAATTGGTGCAAAGAAATATAAAGAATTATAATTAACAGGTTGCCAAAAATAAAATGCCATAATTGAAGTTATAACAATCCCAACTAAAGAAGAGTAGAAAAGCGATACTTCAGAAGAATCATATTCGGTTATTTTTTTTGTTGCTATTTGATAAAGACCTAGAAAAAAAGCAGCTAACAATGGGATAAAAGAATTTACACTAAATACTTCTGATGCAGGTCTAATAATTATCAATACTCCAATAAAACCTACAAAGATTGCTACCCAAATTCTGATTGATACTCTTTCATTTAAAATGAATACTGATAATGCAACTATAATTATAGGTGCTAGTGCACCTATGCTATGAGCGTTCGCTAAAGATAAATATTTGAAAGATAAAACAAAAAATCCTGATTCTAAAATAGATAATAGGCTTCTTATTATTTGTAGTTTTAAATTATTAGATTTATAAAAATTGCTGTTATTTGCTCTTTTTGCTTCTATTAAGCTTAGCAAAAGTACAAAAGTATATTTAATAAATAACAATTGAAATATAGAGTAATGAACTACCGCAGTTTTTTGAACCGCATCAAGAATAGAAAATGAAAAGTAAGCAATTATTGCAAAAATAATTCCTATTGTTTCATTTGATTTAAATTTCACTTTTTTATTTTAATTTTCTTTAAGATTGTTATTGGTTAATTCAGACTGACATGGATTTTGTATTACTATATTTTCTTATAGCAAGTTTTTTAATTGTGATAGTACCAGGACCCACTGTAAGTTTGATAATTGCTAATTCATTAAAATCTGGTGTAAAAGCAGGTTTATTAAATGTTTTTGGTACCCAAGTTGGTGTTTTAATTTTGTTACTTTTATTAGCACTTGGATTTGAGATAGCTTCTCCTTTTCTGGAAGTGATTATTAATTATGTAAGAATTCTAGGTTCAATTTATTTAATTTCACTTGGAGTAATTACGATTAAGTCTGATATTGATTTAAAAAAAACTCAAGTAACCAAATTTGAAAAAAAATATTTTCTCCAAGGTTTAATAGTGATTTTAACTAATCCAAAAATCTTTTTATTTCTCGGTGCATTTATTCCTCAATTTATTAATATAAATGAACCTGTCAGCTATCAGATAATTTATTTTGGAGTTGTCTTTATAGTTGTGGCTACAATATTTGATAGCACATATGCATTTGTATTCGGCAAATTTAGAGAAATCATAGCATCAAAATATTTAAAAATTTTAAATCAAATTGGTGGATTTATATTGATCCTTGTTGGTATTTGGATGTTTTTTTATTAATTTTTCAAAACAGACATTGGATCTAATCTTGTTTGAAACCAATTAATTCTAAAATCAAGATGAGGTCCAGTTGATCTTCCTGTTGATCCTACAGTTCCAATAATATCTCCTTGATTAATTAAATCTCCCACAGAAACTAAAACATTTTCTAAATGTGAATATATAGTTGATATACCGTGACCGTGATCCATAATTACTGTACCTCCGGTGTAATACAAATCATCCTCAGCCATTGTAACTTTTCCTGAAGCTGATGATTTAATCATTGTTCCTTGTTTTGCAGCTATATCAATACCATAATGTGGCCATCTAGGTTTACCGTTTAAAATTCTTTGACTACCATAAACACCACTAATTATACCCTCAACAGGCATTATAAATTTTTGTTTGAAAAACTGTAATTCAGAATTAATTGCTCTAGCTTCACCAATTGCATTATTTTCTTTTTTTATCCTTTTATATACTGACTCAGGTGGAGTTACTTTGCTTTCTTCTAAACCATCTATTCTTTGGATGTTGTATTTTCTTTTTAATACTTTTTTGGTTATTGTAGATTTCTTTCCGTCAAAAATTTTTGTAAAATTAAGATCATATTTTTGATCTCTATCAATACCAAAAACAAAAAAACCATCCTTTGATACTCTTACTTCTTTTTTTCCAACAATTATTTTAGCATCAGGATTTGTTTTCCCTAAAATAAAATGACCTTGTAAGAATTTACCTTGAAATTCTATTGCATTTGCTGTTGAAAAAAAAAAGAAAAATATTAAAAAAAATCTATTTATTACTGAGCTGTCCATCCACCATCTATTATAATTGATGTTCCAGTTATCATTGAGGAAGCAGGTGATGCTAAGAAACAAACTGTTGTTGCTACATCACTTTCAGTTGCTGCTTTTCCCATTGGAATATTTCCAAGTGCTAGTTTTTTAAATTTTTTATTTTTAAAGAAATTTTTAACCATTGGAGTTTCAACAAAAGTAGGAGCTACCGTGTTAACTCTTATATTTTTTTTAGCTAACTCTACACCCATACCTTTTGTCAAACCTTCAATTCCAAATTTAGTCATATTGTAAACATTTCTTCCATCCATACCGACATGTCCTAATTGGGAAGACATATTAATAATAGAGCCAGGTCTCTTTTTGTTTTTAAGCATTTTTTTTACAACTAATTGGGCAACATTAAATGCAGCTTTTAGATTTAAATCTACCAAGTAGTTCATGCTTTTTTGTTTGATTTTTTCAAAAGGCTCAGGAATATTAGTTCCAGCATTGTTTACTAAAACATCAATAATTTTGATTTTTTCTAATTTTGCTTTTAGGTCTTCATAATTCATTACATCACAAGGAACTTTAATTACTTTACCTTTAATTTTTTTAATATCCTTTTCTAATTTATTTAAATCAGAAGGAGTTCTGCTCAAAGCTATAACCGTTGCTCCTGCCTCAGCTAATGCAATTGAGCATGCTCTTCCAAGTCCTTTACCCGCACCGGTAACTAATGCATATTTGTTTTTAAGATTTATTTTTTGAAGATACATTAAAAGAATATTATTTTAATATCTGTATAAATCAACTCAACAGCTACTATTAATATTGCCAATAACCCAACCCAAGCAATCCATTTATATTTTTTAATCCATCCAGATATTAATGTTGCAGCAGTTGCCATTAAAACGATTGATAAAACTAATCCAAATACAAGCAGTCCATAATGATCACCTGCTGCACCAGCAACACCTAAAACATTATCTAAACTCATTGTAAAATCAGCGAGTAATACAGTCCAAATTGCTTTTAAAAAACTTGAGTTGTCTACTTTTATATCTTCCTCTGAGTCTGAGCCTTTGATTACATCAACATAAAGTTTGTAAACAATATAAAGAAGTAAAATTCCACCAATAAGCCTTAGTCCTGTAATTTGTAACAAATAAGCTGTTAGTAACGTTAAAATTATTCTTAAAATTACTGCACCACCAATTCCCCAAAATATAACTTTCTTCCTTTGTTCAACTGGAAACTTGGATGCTACCATTCCAATTATAATGGCATTGTCACCAGCTAGCACTAAATCAATAAAAATTATTTGTGTTAAAATAGCAATTTGTTCGGGAGTAAAAAATTCTGCAAACATTATTGTTGTAGTATCATGTCAGCACCTTTTTCTGCAATCATAATCGTAGGAGCGTTAGTGTTTCCTGAAGTAATGTTAGGCATTATTGATGCATCAATAACTCTAAGATTTTCTATACCTCTTACTTTTAATTTTTCATCAACTACTGACATTTCATCTTGTCCCATCTTACATGTACCCACTGGATGAAAAATAGTTTGTGCAAAATTTGATGCTTCTTTTACCAATTCCTCGTCATCATCAATATGAATACCAGGTCTATATTCCTCTGGTGTATATTTCTTAAAAGTTTCAGATTCCATTATAATTTTTCTTGTCAATTTTAATCCTTTTGCAGCAATCATTCTATCGTGGTCAGTTGATAGGTAATTTTGTTTTATTTTTGCATAAGTTCTCGAGTCTTTATCAACAATACTTACGTGACCTCTACTTGTGGGTCTTATGTTTGAAACAGTTGGAGTGAATGCGTGAAAATCGTGATTTTTTGTAGCTCCCAATGTATCCATACTCATTGGTTGAACGTGCCATTGTAAATCAGGTAATTCTAAAGAAGGATCACTTTTTGCAAACATACAAAGTTGACTTGCTCCCATAGTCATTGGACCACTTCTTTTAAAAACATACTCTAATCCGATAAGAAAATTTCCAAACAAACTATTAATTTTTTTATTAAGAGATTTTAAACCGTTAATCTTATAAATAGGTCTTAACATTAGGTGATCGTGTAGATTTTCACCGACACCATTTAAATTATGAACCATATCAATTCCTAAATTTTTTAGTTTTTCTGGATTTCCAATTCCTGATACTTGCAATATTTGAGGAGAACCAATTGCTCCTGAAGAAACTATAACTTCTCTATTTACTTCGACTGTTTTCAATTCATTATCTTGCCAATACTCTACTGATTTTGCCTTTTTATTTTCAAAGTTAATTTTTTTAACATGAGCGTGAGTAACAATAGTTAAACTCTTTCTATGCTTAACAGGATTTAGATAACCAACAGCAGTACTACATCTAAACCCATCTTTTTCTGTTACTTGAAAATAACCACAGCCATGATTGTCACCTGTATTAAAGTCTTTTGTTTTCGGTATACCAAATTCCTCAGCCGCGTTTTGAAACTCATCTAAAAGAGGAAGGTTTATTCTTTGATCAGATACAGAGAGAGGACCGCCAACTCCATGATATTCATTTTTACCTCTTTCTTGATTCTCTGCTTTTATAAAATAGGGTAGAACATCATCCCAACCCCAGCCAGTATTTCCAAGTTGTCGCCAAATATCATAATCTCTGTGTTGTCCTCGTATATATAAAAGTCCATTAATAGAAGAGCTTCCTCCTAAAGTTTTTCCACGGGGATAACGTATTGAAATATTATTCATACTCTCATCAGGCTCAGTTTTGTAGCACCAGTCAGTATTAGGATTGTGCATCGTTTTGAAATAACCAACTGGAATATGGATCCATGGATAGTTATCTTTTCCTCCAGCTTCAATTAATAAAACTTTGTGTTTAGGGTTTTCTGATAACCTATTTGCTAAAACACAGCCTGCAGATCCAGCTCCCAATATAATGAAATCAAATTTATTCATAAATTAGAACTCTTATAAATTAAAAAAATTATATTTCTAACAATTCTGTTAAAAATCTAAAAAAATACCAATATTAATACTTGTTTTAGTTTTCATTCTTTGACAAAGTTTCCATTTTAAAAATAAACAGAGGGAAACAAATGAAAAAAATCATTTCAATGTTATTTGCAGTTGCAATGGTATTTGGATTTATTTCAAATGCTAATGCTGCAAAAACACTAAAATGTCAGACAGTTCTTAACACAAAAGCTGATGAAGTTAAGATGTTAAAGGACTTTACTGACACAGTAACTGCGTTAACTGGTGGATCTCTTAAGTTTGAAATTATGCCAGCTGGAGCTGTTGTTGGTGTAAAAGAAACTTTAGATGCAGTTGACAAAGGCCTAATCGATTGTGGTTTCGCATGGACCCACTATTGGTCAGGTGACCATCCTGCAGCTATGCTATTCGGTTCTCCAGTAGCTGGTGGTGGTGTTGGTATTGACAACATTGCGTTCTTATCATGGTTCCAGTATGGCGGTGGAAAAGAGTTATACGACAGACTATGGAAAGAAATGGGAAGAGACATCAAAGGATTTATGATTCAACCAGTTGGACCAGAAGCTTTAGGTTGGTTTCCAAAACCAATTAAAGATATGGCTGACTTTAGAAAATATAAGTTCAGAACTCCTCCAGGAATTCCAGGACAAACATATAAAGACATCGGTATTGCATCTGTAGCTATGGGTGGTGGAGATATTCTACCAGCTTTAGAAGCAGGAACAATTGATGCTGCTGAATGGTGTTGTCCAAAACCAGACTTAACGTTTGGTTTCCAAAAAGTATTAAAGCACTACTACCTACAAGGTTTACACCAAGTAGTCGTAAATGCTGACTTTTATATTACTGGAAAAACATACAACGCTATGAGCGATCATGAGAAGAAGTCTCTTGAAGTTGCAGCTAATGCATCATTAGCTAAATCTTTAAGTTACAGAATCTATGAAAATGGTAAAGCTTTAAGAGAGCTCACTGAAGTTCATGGAGTTAAATTAGAGGACACACCTTCTGATTACTTCACAGAATACATGGCTGCAGCTAAGAAAAGTTTGGAAACAAACGCTGCAAACAATGCATTCTTTGCAGAAGTATGGGACTCAATGAAAGAATTTGCTGATATAGCGGTTCCTTTCTGGAGTGGTGCTCAAATGTCTAATGCGAAGCTAGGAATGGCTCACGCAGCAACATTAAAGTAATCCAATAATTAATCTATAATTCAATTAGAGCGGACTTAATTGTCCGCTCTAGTCTTATCTAAAAAATTTTTATGGCTGAAGAACCTACTAAACTGGATATTTCAGATGAAATGATAGCCGAAAGGCGAGGTGGTTCAGGAAAAATGCCAAATGACATGCCATCATGGATGGCAAGTTCTATCGTAAATATTGATAAATTTAGCAAATGGGTTGGCAATATAGTCTGTTGGATCTTGATGCCGCTTATTTTTGCTATGACTTATGAAGTTTTTGCAAGAAAACTTTTTCATGCACCTACTATATGGGCTTATGATATTAGTCGATTTTTATACGGCGCACTATTCATGTTAGGCGCAGGATATGCGCTTTCCAAAGGTGTTCACATAAGAGCAGATTTTTTATACAGAAATTTTAAAACCAAAAACCAAGGTATAATTGATTTTTGGTTATACTTATTATTTTATTTTCCAGGTTTAATTGTCTTTCTTTATATGACCATTGGTTATGTGGGCGAATCTATTCAACGAGGTGAAAGAGGAATGGATACTACATGGATGCCTTATATGTGGCCGATTAAAACTTGCTTATTGGTTGGTATAGTTTTTTTATTAATTCAAGGAGTCTCAGAATTATTCAAAAGTTATTGGGCTGCTACTAGAGGAAAATGGCCAGGAGAAGATGAATAATGTTAGCTGAATTTATAGATCCAGCATATTTAGGTTTTATTCTGGTAGGAGTAATGCTTTTTGCAATTTTTGTAGGATTTCCTATTTCATTTACACTTATATTTTTAGGTTTTGTATTTGGATATTTAGGGTTTGGAAAATTGGTCTTTTATTTAATGACGCTCCAATTTTCGATGGTCATGACCGAACAGACCCTCGCTGCCGTACCGCTCTTTGTCTTTATGGGTATTATGATGGAGCAGGCAGGTTTGATGGAAAGATTATTCTCATCATTTCAAATGATGCTCGCAAGAGTTAGGGGAGCATTGTATTACGCTGTTCTTTTTGTTTCAGTTATTTTTGCTGCGGCAACAGGGATTGTTGGTGCTTCAGTAACTATACTCGGTATCATGGCAGCAAAATCAATGAATAGATCTGGCTATGACGTCAGACTTGCTGCAGGAACGATAACAGCTGGTGGTACTTTAGGAATTTTAATACCTCCAAGTATCATGCTTGTTGTTATGGGCCCAATTATGGAAATTCCAGTTATTGATTTATTTGCGGCTGCTATAATTCCAGGAATTCTTCTTGCGAGTTTGTACGCTGGTTACACGACAATTAGATGTATGATCAATCCTAAATTGGGACCTGTAATTCCTGAAGAGATGAGAGCTGCCAGTATGAAAGAAGTTTGGATTGAATTCTTCTTAGGTTTAGTTCCACCAGCAGCATTAGTTTTTGCAGCATTAGGAAGTATACTTTTTGGTTTTGCAACTCCAACTGAAGCAGCTGGTTGTGGCGCAATGGGAGCGTTATTACTTTCTTTAGCATACAAAAAATTAACTCTTTCAAAACTTCAAGATGCACTTGTTAAAACTTTAGAGATAACAGCTTTAATAATGGTTTTAGTTGCTGCATCTAACTTTTTTGGCGCAGTCTTTGCAAGACTTGGTACACCAACTTTGTTAACTGAATTCTTATTGGGTTTAGATATGAACAAATATTTAATCCTAGCAATTGTTATGGTTGCAATATTTTTATTGGGTTGGCCTTTGGAGTGGGTACCGATCGTAATGATTATTGTGCCAATTATTTTACCGTTGATTGAAGCTCTAGGCTTTAATCTTACCTGGTTTGCAATATTAGTTGCTGTCAACCTCCAAACCGCCTGGTTGTCTCCACCAGTGGCATTGTCTGCGTATTTCTTAAAAGGGGTTGTCCCCGAATGGGATTTAAAAGATATTTATTATGGAATGATGCAATTCATGGTTCTTCAGATAATTGGTTTAGTTTTAATCATAATATTTCCAAAAATAGCACTTTGGCTACCAACTCTCTTATATGGACAGTAGAAATTATTAGTTTAAAGTAATTTTTAGTGAATCAACCAAAAGTTAAATACTCACTTTCAAATTGGGATTTAGTTTCAGTCAACCCAAATTATAAAACTTGGAATTGGAAAGATCTTTTTTGTTATTGGGGAGTAAATGTACAAAGTGTAATTGGCTTTTCTCTGATTGCCTCTCTTTACATAATGTATGATCTAAATTCTTTTGTGGTTTTACTTGGAACTTTATTAGGTTCATTTTTTGTTTATTTATTTGCTAATTTTATTGGAAAACCCTCACAAAAATTTGGATTACCTTTTGTAGTTTTGTTGAGATCTTCTTTAGGGTTTCATGGAGCTAAATTTTTTGGATTAATCAGAAGTTTAGTTGGAATTTTCTTATTTGGAATTCAGACTTATTTTTTATCAAAAATTTTAACTTATCTTATTAGAATATTTCTTTTTACCATTGATGAGTCTTTGTTAGTACAAGATATATTTATTTTTTATTTTTTTGGTCTAAATATTATTGATTGGTCTTCAATTATAATTGCAATTATTTTTCAAACCCTGTTGTTTAGTATTGGCGCTCAATATAATAAGAAAATCATTAACTTTTCAGCAATCAGTGTTTATACAGGTATTATTATCTTCTTCTTTCTAGTATTTTTAAGTGACGTTAAATTAACATCAAAAGCATTTGTAAACATTTTAAATACCAAAAACTTTTTTGATGTTAATAATTTAGCACCACTTTTAACTGTAGCAGGAACTGTCTTTGCTTATTTCTCAATATTAATAATTAGTTTTGGAGATATTTCTAGAAATGTCAAAAATACTAAAGAGTTAGATAAAGGGAATTTGAGTTTACTTATAAATTTAATTATTTTCTCTTTTTTCTCCATCTTCATTGTTGCTGGATCAGATGCACTTTTAAATCAAAAATTTTCGGACATAAACAGAATTTTTACAAATCCAACTGATATAATTGGTAAATATGACAATATTCAAATAACTACATTAGTACTTTTTTTTATAGTAATAGCCTCAACATCTACGAATTTAGTAGCTAATTATATTCCTTCTCAATATTCGCTGATTAATTTTATTCCACGTAAATTGTCTTTAAGGAGCGCAAGTTACATAATTTCCTTTTTTGGTTTGTTGGTTGCTATTTTTTGGCTTACAATTTTAAGTCAAATTGGCATTTTATCTTTTATAGATACATTTGGTGCATTTTTTGGACCATTGTTTGGAGTGATGGTTGCTGACTATTATTTAATAAAAAACCAGACCTTGAGTAACAAAGATTTATATTCAGTAGATAAAGAAAGTAGTTATTATTATTCTAGAGGGTGGCATATCAAAGGTGTTTACTCAGCTTTTTTAGGTTTTATTTTTTCAGCATCAACAATTTGGAATTCAAATTTAATGTTTTTACAGTCTTATGCATGGTTAATTGGTGCATTTGTAGCCTGGATAACGTATTACTTGTTGGCAAAAAAATAATATGAAAGCTTTAGTATATACTGGAACACAAGAATTAGTTTACAGAGACGAACCCAATCCAATTGAAGTTTCGGGAGAAAGTATTTTAAAAATCCATGCTTCAGGGATATGTGGTTCTGATATGCACGCATATCATGGACATGATGAGAGAAGAATTCCTCCGTTAATATTAGGCCATGAAGTTAGTGGTGAAGTCCAAAATGGTAAATTTAAAGGTAAAGACGTTGTTTTAAATCCTCTTATAACTTGTGGTAAATGTGAATACTGCACAAGTGGAAGAGAACATCTTTGTCCTCATAGAATTATTTTAGGCATGAATAAACCAATTGAAAGACAAGGGGTTTTTGCAGAATTTGTCTCAACACCAGACACAAATATTTATGAAATCCCAGATGGATTAGATAAAAATGAAGCGCCAGTAGCAGAACCAACTGCAGTTTCTCTTCATGCAGTATTAATTGGTGAACAATCTTTAAAAAAACCTTTGTCTGAATGTAAAATTTTGATCCAAGGTGGTGGCGCAATAGGATTATTATGTGGTTTAATTTTATCTAAAATTAAAAATAGTAAAAATATAATTCTCTCTGATCCTAATAAATTGAGATTAAATGAGTGTTCTAAATATTTAGATGCAAAATTTGTTGCACCAGACCATAACGAAATAGAAAGTAATAAATTTGATATTGTATTTGATACGGTAGGGTTGGAAATTTCAAGACAACAGGCTATTGAAGTAGTTAAGCCGGGCGGTTCAATTATACACATAGGCTTAACTCAGCCAGCTGGAACCTTTAATTTTAGAAAAATGACACTTCAAGAGGTGACCGTAATAGGAACTTATTGTTATACCAATAAGGATTTTGAGCAAACTTTAGCAATATTAGCTAACAAAGATATAGGTTCTCTAGATTGGATTGAATTTAGAGATTTAAAAAATGGTGGTGATGCATTTAAACAAATTCATGATGGCACCTGTGTTGCGCCTAAAATTATACTGATACCTTAGAATTAGAATTTAATTTTATAACTCTAGAACTACCCATTTTGAGGTCATTAGACATAATTGGTGCAGATATCATTATTGACCAATAAATTAAAAGTATAAAAATTGAAATTGTTTTCATATTATTTATTTAAAAATTAATTCTGATTTTTGCATGTTTAAATCTTGTCTAAATAATGTATTAAGAACTTAAATTATGAAAATATTTTTTAAATTCATTTCAATTTTTTTGATTTCAATCAGCTCAGTTATTGCAAATGAAGTTGTAGTTTTTGAGTTTACAGAATCAGAACTTTCAGAATTAACTGTTAGAAAAGTAAGAGGAGCAAAGAACGAGACAAACTATACGGTTGGGAAAAATGAAAATGGAAATTTTTTAAAGGCGGTTGCTGATAATGCAGCTTCTGGTCTTGGAAAAGAAGTTAAAATTGATCTTAACAAGACACCTTTTATAAATATTACGTGGAAAATTGAGAAAGATTTGTCAGGAATTAAGGAAGACACTAAAAAAGGGCATGATTTTGCTGCTAGAGTTTTTGCGGTAAAAAAAACAGGTGCAACACCATTATCAAACAGAGCAGTTAACTATGTGTTTTCAAGCAACAATGATGTTGGACAAAGTTGGCCAAGTCCTTACACAAAAAAATCTATAGATAATGTAATGGCCACAACCAAAACTAATTTAAATGAATGGGTAACAGTTAAATCAAATGTAAAAGAAGATTTTAAGAAATTCCACAATTTAGATTTAGATGAATTAGATGGCTTAGCGGTTATGGCGGATACAGATAATTCTAAAATGAAATCTATAGCTTATTTTCAGAACATTTATTTTTCAGCAAATTAATTAAAGTTTAGTATATTTTTTTAGCCCCATACTCAGTAACGACAGTATGATTGCTACAATTACGTCCTGTGTTGGTGTAGCGTTAGGAACACCAAAGTTCCATAAAATTACTCCAATCAACCATATTATATAAACTTTCATTGTAGTTATTATATCTTAGTTTGTATAAAAATTTCTCATTATTTGATATTAATGAACAATGCATAAAACTTTTAGCCATAATGTTAAAATTTACTATGAAGATACCGACTCTGGAGGAGTAGTTTATTATGCAAATTATTTAAAATACTTTGAAAGAGCTAGAACAGAAGCTCTGTTAACTATTGGTTTAAGTAATTTGAAAATTAAAGATGAGTTTAATTCTTTAATAATCGTTAAATCATGTAATATTGAATATAAAAAATCAGCATATTTAGAAGATAATTTAACAATAAAATCTTTTATTTCCTCTTTATCAAAAACCTCTTTTGTAATGGATCAGTCAATTTACAGAGATGATTTATTAATTGTGGATGCAAAAATACATTTGGTATTTGTAAATACAATCGGAAAACCTACAAAAATTCCTGAGATAGTTTTAAATAGCTTTGAGCCTTATATTTTAAAATCTAAATAGCTGTTACTTTTTTTATTTTTTTGAAAAAATTAATCATCATTTTTTCAGATATTAATTTTGTATTTACATTTCTAGGGCTTGGATGATAACACGCGTACAATCTAATTTTATTTGATAAATAATAATATTTTCCGTGTTTAAAAGTATACTTACCATTTAATTTATTTTTACTTTTGTAATATTTAACACAATTCTCAAAAGCTACTTTGCCTAAAGCAACAATTGTTTGGATTTGATTTAAAGTTTCAATCTCATTTTCAAAATGATTTAAGCAATTTGATAATTCTTCATTTGCTGGTTTGTCACCAGGAGGAACACATTTCAATATATTGGTTATAAAAGTTGATTTTAATTTCAATCCATCATTTAAACTTTCTGAATAAGGTAAATTAGAAATATTTGCTTTTTTTAAACAAGAAAATAAGAAATCACTTGATTTGTCTCCAGTGAAGGGTCTTCCTGTTCTAGTTCCGCCATGAGCTGCTGGCGCTAAACCCAAAATTAATAATTTTGAGTTTGTCTTACCAAACCCTGGAACTGGTTTCCCCCAATAAGTTTCGTTAATGTTTTGTTTTCGTTTTTCAGTAGATATTTTTTTAATAAAATTAATTAATCTAGGACATTTTCTACATTTAATAATTTTCTTATTAAGTTGTTTTAATTTATTATTCATCCATGAAAATTTTAAATTTTTTTTTAATTATATTTATATTTTTAAGTTCTCCAATTAAAGCAGATTCAAATGAAGCTATGATTGGTGAGCTTCAAAAAGGTGGTAAATTAATATTTATTCGTCATGCTTATGCACCAGGGGGAGGGGATCCTTCTAATTTTGATGTCAATAATTGTGAAACCCAAAGAAACTTAAATGACGAGGGAAGAGTACAATCAAAAAAAATTGGAAATTTTTTTAGACAAAATAATATTTCAATAAACAAAATTTACTCTAGTGAATGGTGCAGATGTAAAGAAACTGCAGAAATAGCTTTTAAAAATTATGAAACAAAAAATTTTTTGAATTCATTTTTTAGTGCAAAATTTGCTAAAAATAGAAAACAACAAGTTATTGATTTTAATAAATTCTTAAATACGTGGGATCAAAAACAAAATATAATTTTTGTAACTCATTACGTAGTAATATCTGAACTTTTAAACTACGCACCATCATCAGGTGAGATTGTTATTTCAGATAAAAATTTAAAAGTA
This sequence comes from Candidatus Pelagibacter sp., assembly GCF_965262185.1. Lineage (GTDB taxonomy): Bacteria > Pseudomonadota > Alphaproteobacteria > Pelagibacterales > Pelagibacteraceae > Pelagibacter. Next base: position 230,138 of record NZ_OZ253498.1, on the reverse strand, counting down.
ATTGATACTTTAGAGATAGAATATTAAATTAGAATTTATGTCTTCAAAAAGAGCTATGCGACAAGCACAAAAACAAGCTTTTGCTAAACATAGATCTAATATTTCAAATAGTAGATTTGATTTTAAAAAAAAAAATTTAGATAAACTTAAGGAAAATAAAAAGAAGAAAACCTAACTTTGATTTGCAAATTTTTCTATTTTTTTACATGTAGAAATTTTTGAAATCCCTTCGATATCATTCATAACACTTTTAATAAATATCTCAGGTTTGTTCTTTTCAATTAATATTTGAGTATAAAATTGAGGGTAACCATGTTTTAAAGTAAAAATTTTACCATCTTCTTCGTAAATATTTCTTACATAGGAGTTTGATTTTTTTACACTTAAATCAGTAATTCTATATTTTTGATAAGTTTTTTCTGCATAAACATAATTTCTAGTCATAATTAATTCATTAAGATTAAATATGTATTCATTTTTTAAATATTTATCTTCTTTATGATCACATTTGCTTAAAATTATAATTTCTGAAAATGAGTGATTGATAAATGAGAAAGAAAGTAAAACGAGAGAGAAAAAAAATAAATTATTTTTTTTCATTTTTTTCAGCAAAAAATAATCCAATTAAAAAAAGTGCTGTCCACCCAATACCCAGTAAAGCTTTAGGGCTAGTTTCGGCACTCCACATATCTATGACCAAAGCACCAAAGATTAGTCCTATAATATAAATTATAACTACGATTGTTGATTTACTCATTTTTAAGACTTTTTTTGAATAAAGATATTCCGTTATTTATTTTATGCTCATAAGACTCGTTAAAACTATCTAACTGCCATCCAGTTAATCTTTTTCTAATACTTTCTAAATTATTTTGTTTCCATTCATCAGTAGTTTCTTCTTGTTTCCACTGTTTTTTTTCATCATTATTTCTTCCACAGCCATAACAATAACCTGTTGAAGGATCTGTTTTACAAATACTAATACAAGGTGAAATAATCATATTATTTATATTTTTATATCCTTTTACACTATTATTCGGATTGGACAAATGAGTTCAATAATATATAAAGCACCTAATTTAACTGGGGCGATGGCGGAATTGGTAGACGCGCTGGTCTTAGGAACCAGTCGAGCAATCGGTGAAGGTTCGAGTCCTTTTCGCCCTACCATTAAATAATTATGAAAGTTACTGTAGAAAATAAAAAAGGTTTAAATAAAGATCTAAAAATTTTTATCGATAAAGAGACTATGAACTCTTATATGGATGAAAAATATGAAGAGATTAAAGGAACAGTAAATTTAAAAGGTTTTCGACCGGGAAAAGTACCAAAAGAAATTTTAAAAAGACAATTCGGCAAAGCTGTATTTGGTGAAGTATTAGACAAAGTTTTAAAAGATACATCCACAAAAGCATTGGAAGAAAACAAAATTAAGCCAGCAGGTCAGCCGAAATTAGATCTAAAGACATATGGTGAAGATAAAGAATTAGAATATGTTTTGTCAGTTACAGAATTACCTAAAGTAGAGATTAAATCATTAGAAAACATTAAATTTGATGAATACATCGTTAAAATTGATGATAGTGAGACAGATAAAAGAATAAAAGAAATTGCCAAGAACCAACCAAATTTTAAAGAAGGTGCAGCAGATACAAAAGCAAAAGAAGGCGATCTAGTTGCATTAGATTACAAAGCAACGATTGATGGTAAAGAATTTAAAGGAAGCGAAGGAAAAAATACACAGCTTACATTAGGTAAAGACTTATTTTTGAAAGGTTTTGACAAGCAGTTAATTGGTGTTAAAAAAGATGATGAGAAAGTTGTAGAAGCAACACTTCCAGAGAATTACCCTGAAAAAGAATTAGTTAATAAAAAAGCTAAATTTAATTGTAAAATTTTATCAGTTAAACAACCACAAGAGGTGAAAATAGATGATGATTTTGCAAAAAATTTAGGAGCTAAAGATTTGAAAGATCTTAAAGCTTTAATTTCAAAACAAATAAATGATGAATATAAAAATTCTTTAGATCAACTTTCAAAAAATCAAATTTTAAAAGAAATTGAAAAAATTAAAGTTGAAGAAGTTCCAGAAAACTTAGTTGAAGAAGAAGTTAAGATTCTCTCACAAGGTATGTCTGAAGAGGAAGCTAAAAAGAATAAAAAATCTTTTGAAGAAAAAGCAAAAACAAGAATTAAGACTGGATTAATCTTAAATGAATTTGGTGAAAAAAATCAAATCAAAGTTAGTGAACAAGAAATTCAAGCTGAAGTTCAAAAACAATTAAGAATGATGCCAGGACAAGAGAAAATGGTTATGGATTTTTATCAAAAAAATCCATCTGCTTTAGCTAGTCTAAGAGGGACAGTTTATGAGGAGAAAATTTTAAATCTCATAAAAGAAAAGGGTAAACCAAATAAAAAAGAAATTTCAAAAGATGAGGCAGAAAAAATCTTAAAAGAAGCTCATAAACATGATCACGATCATGACCATTATCATTCACATGATAACGAAGCTAAGAAAGAAACAAAAAAGAAACCTGCAGCAAAAGCATCAGAGAAAAAAGAACCTTCTACAAAAACAGCAAAAGCAAAACCAGCTGCTAAAAAAACAAAAAAAGTTAGCAAAAAGTAATCACAAGTTGTATAAGTAGAAAGAATCAACTTATGACAACAAAATTTTCAGAACATATGATCAATCTAGTGCCGATGGTTGTAGAACAATCAAGCAAAGGTGAAAGAGCTTATGATATTTATTCAAGACTTTTAAAGGAAAGAATTATTTTTTTAACAGGTCAGATAAATGACAATATTGCATCCTTAGTAACAGCTCAGTTATTATTTTTAGAAGCTGAAGATCCTAAAAAAGAAATTTATTTATACATCAATAGTCCTGGTGGACTGGTTACAGCTGGTCTTGGAATTTACGACACCATGCAATATGTAAAACCCGATATTTCAACTTTATGTATTGGACAAGCTGCATCAATGGGATCTTTTTTATTGGCTGCAGGAACTAAAGGTAAGAGGTTTTCGTTACCCAACTCAAGAATAATGGTTCATCAACCTTCAGCAGGTTTTCAAGGACAAGCTACGGACATTGAAATACATGCAAATGAAGTCTTATCATTAAAGAAAAGATTAAATGCAATTTACTCAAAACATACAGGCAAAACTGTTGATGAAATAAAATCTGCTTTAGAGAGAGATAATTTCATGACCGCTGATGTCGCAAAATCATTTGGTCTTATTGACGAAGTGGTAGAAAAAAGATCATAATACACAATATATTGATAACTTACTAATCCAAACTTGATTAGTATAAGTCATCTATAATAAAGTATTGAAATTGATTCGTTTAAAAAATTATGAGTACAAATAATAAAAATATTCTTTACTGTTCTTTTTGTGGAAAGAGCCAACACGAGGTTAGAAAACTAATTGCAGGTCCAACTGTATTCATTTGTGATGAATGTGTTGAGCTTTGTATGGATATTATAAAAGAGGAAAGCAAAGATACTTTTGTTAAACATCAAGACGGTCTTCCTTCGCCAAAAGAAATTTGCACAGTGCTAGATGATTATGTAATTGGTCAATCACATGCTAAGAAAGTTTTGTCGGTAGCTGTACACAATCATTACAAAAGACTTAACTATGAAAATAAAACTAGCAAGAATGTAGAATTATCTAAATCAAATATTTTGTTAGTTGGCCCTACTGGTTGTGGTAAAACTTTATTAGCACAAACTCTAGCTAGAATTTTAGATGTTCCATTTACAATGGCCGATGCAACAACATTGACTGAAGCAGGATATGTTGGTGAAGATGTTGAAAATATTATTTTAAAATTACTTCAAGCTTCAGATTATAATGTTGAAAAAGCACAACGTGGAATAGTGTATATCGACGAGGTTGATAAGATTAGTAGAAAATCTGAGAATCCATCTATTACAAGAGATGTATCTGGAGAAGGAGTTCAGCAAGCTTTATTAAAGATAATGGAAGGAACTGTCGCAAGTGTTCCACCTCAAGGAGGTAGAAAACATCCTCAACAAGAGTTTTTACAAGTAGACACAACAAATATTCTTTTTATTTGTGGCGGTGCTTTTGCTGGATTAGACAAAATTATTTCTCAAAGAGATAAAGGCACTTCAATCGGCTTTGGAGCTGACGTAAAAAACACTCAGGATAAAAAAACAGGAGAGTGGATGAAGGGATTAGAACCTGAGGATTTATTAAAATTTGGATTGATACCAGAGTTTATTGGTAGATTACCAATGATAGCAACTCTTGAGGATTTAGATGAAAAATCATTGATCAAAATTTTACAAGAACCTAAAAATTCTCTAACTAAACAGTATCAAGAACTCTTTAAGTTGGATGGAGCAAAATTAACATTTAAAGAAAATGCTCTTAAAGAAATAGCTCAAAAAGCAATTAGCAAAAAAACAGGTGCAAGAGGTTTAAGATCAATTTTAGAAAATATATTATTAAAAACTATGTATGATCTCCCAAGCCAAGATAACATTGAAGAAGTAATTGTTGATGCAGGAGCTGCAAAAGGTCAGTCACAACCAATTTTAGTTCATTCTAAAGGCGAAAATAAATCTAAGTCTGGCAAAACATCAGCGGCTTAATATCCTTAATAAGTAACAAAAACCTATTGCAATATAATATATAATATCCATATTATTCCTATGGACGTTAAAATATCATTGCCACTATTACCTTTAAGAGACATTGTCGTCTTCCCAAGTATGGTAATTCCTCTGTTTGTAGGAAGAGATAAATCTATTTCTGCACTTAATGAGGTGATGAAAAAAGATAAGAAGATCATTCTTGTAACACAAAAAAACTCAGAGATTGATGATCCCAAAAAAACAGATGTATTTATGTATGGTTGTGAGGGCAGCATCCTACAATTATTAAAGTTACCAGATGGGACTGTAAAAGTTTTAGTAGAAGGAATTAAAAGAGTTAAAATTTTAGACTTTAAAGATAATGAGAAATTTATTACGTGTGACTATACATATTTCAATGACATCTTACCAAAAGAGGAGGATTTATTCCCTTTAGCAGCCACTGCTTTAAGAAGATTAGAAAAGTTAACTTCAATAAATAAGAAAATTTCCAACGAAACAATAAACACAATTAAGCAGTTAAAAGATCCTTCTCAAATAGCTGATAATATTGCTTCACATATCACAGCAACAATTTCAGAAAAACAACAAATTTTTGAAACAGTTGATGTTAAGAAGAGATTAAACGCCATAATTAAAATTATGGAGAATGAAACAAGCATAATTGGTGTAGAGAAAAGAATTCGAGGACGAGTTAAAACTCAAATGGAGAAAACCCAGAGAGAATACTATTTAAATGAACAGCTTAAAGCAATTCAGAAAGAACTTGGTGAGATTGAAGACGGCAAAGACGAAACTACTAGTTTAAATAAAGCTATCACAAAAGCTAAAATGCCAAAAGAAGTTGAAAAGAAATGTCTTCAGGAACTTAAAAAATTGAAGAATATGAGTCCAATGTCAGCTGAAGCCACAGTTGTTAGAAACTACCTAGATTGGATGACAGAATTACCTTGGCACAAAAAAAGTGAAGTTGATATAGATTTAACTAAAGCATTAGATATTCTAGATAAAGATCATTTTGGATTAGAAAAAGTTAAAGAGCGAATAATAGAATTCTTAGCTGTTCAAAAAAGAATGGAAAAAATTAAAGGCCCAATATTATGTTTAGTTGGCCCCCCTGGTGTCGGTAAAACATCTTTAGGTAAATCTATTGCAAAAGCAACTAACAGAGAATTTGTTAGAATGTCTGTGGGTGGGATGAGAGATGAAGCAGAAATAAGAGGACATAGAAGAACTTATATCGGATCATTACCAGGTAAAATAATTCAAATGATGAAAAAAGCTGGAACAAAAAATCCTTTAATTTTATTAGATGAGATAGATAAAATTGGAAATGATTATAGAGGCGATCCATCATCAGCGTTATTAGAAGCATTAGATCCAGAGCAAAATACAACTTTTAACGATCACTATTTAGAAGTTGATTATGATTTATCTGATGTAATGTTTGTAACAACAGCAAACACTTTAAATATATTACCTCCATTATTAGACAGAATGGAAGTAATAAGATTAGCTGGTTATACAGAGGATGAAAAAATTAGTATAGCTAACAAATATCTACTTCCTAAACAAATCAAAGATAATGGTGTTAAAGAAAAAGAAATGAAATTGGAAGACGATATTATAAAAGAAGTAATTAGAGGATACACAAAAGAGTCAGGAGTTCGAAATTTAGAAAGAGAAATTTCTAAACTTGCTAGAAAAGTTGTTAAGAAAATTGTAGCTGGTGAGGAAAAAGAAGTTCAAATTAATAATAAAAATTTATCTGATTTTCTTGGTGTAGCTAAATTCAAATTTGGTGAATTAGAATCTGAAAATAGAGTAGGTATTGTAACTGGACTTGCTTGGACTGAGTACGGTGGTGAAATTTTAAAAATTGAAACAGTAACCATGCCTGGAAAAGGAAGAATGCAGATTACTGGCAAGCTAGGTGATGTGATGCAAGAATCTGTAAAAGCTGCAAAATCTTTTGTTAGATCAAAATGTTTAGAGTACGGAATTATTCCACCTCTATTTGAGAAAAAAGATTTTCACATTCATGTACCAGAAGGAGCAACACCAAAAGATGGCCCATCTGCTGGAATAGGAATGGTTACTTCAATTGTTTCATCAATTACAAATATACCTGTGAGAAGAGATGTTGCGATGACTGGTGAGGTAACATTAACAGGTCAAGTATTGCCAATAGGTGGCCTTAAAGAAAAATTATTAGCTGCTCATAGAGCTGGAATTAAAGAAGTTTTGATTCCAAAAGAAAATGAAAAAGATTTGGTGGATATGCCTAAGAAAATTATAGATGATATTAAAATTACACCAGTTGAATATGCTGATCAGGTAATTAAAATTGCTTTAACTAAAGAACTTAAACCTACGGAATGGGTTGAGGTAGATTTAGCTAAAAAAGACGATAAATCTCAAGCTAGTATTCAATAATAATTAATTTACTTTATTTAAGTGTTGATGTAATAAGTAGCTCTGTTTTGGGGCGGTTAGCTCAGTTGGTAGAGCATCTCGTTTACACCGAGGGGGTCAAAGGTTCGAGTCCTTTACTGCCCACCAAACTAATTAAGTGGGGGTGTAGCTCAGTTGGTTAGAGCGATCGCCTGTCACGCGATAGGTCGAGGGTTCGAGTCCCTTCACTCCCGCCACTTTTTCCCAATAAACTGTCTGTTAATATTAATAAAATGTGACTTATCTTCCCTTCAACATCAGATAAAAACTGATATATAGATTTTCATGTTATCTGAATTTTTAAAAGATTACCTACCGATTATTCTATTTTTAGTTATTGCTCTTGGTTTAAGTGTTGCTTTTGTAGTATTAAATTTTTTGCTTTCACCAAAAAAACCTGATCCAGAAAAGTTATCTGCATACGAATGTGGTTTCGAACCATTTCAAGACTCTAGAATGGAGTTCGATGTAAGATTTTACTTAGTTGCAATTCTATTTATCATATTTGATCTTGAAATTGCCTTTCTATTTCCATGGGCAATATCATTAGGAAACATTGGTCTATTAGGTTTTTCATCAATGATGATTTTTCTATTCATACTAACAGTTGGTTTTATTTATGAATGGAAAAAAGGTGCTCTAGATTGGGAATAAAATTAATTTAATGAACGATAAAATAGAACAAGTTCCTGATGAGTTTAAACAACTTGCTAAAGATTTTAGTAAAAATGGTTTTATAACTACATCACTAGATAACTTAATTAATTGGTCTAGATCTGGCTCTTTGCATTGGATGACTTTTGGTCTTGCATGCTGCGCAGTTGAAATGATGCAAACAGCAATGCCTAGATATGACTTAGAAAGGTTTGGAGCTGCACCACGTGGATCACCAAGACAATCAGATGTAATGATTGTTGCTGGAACATTGACAAATAAAATGGCACCAGCTTTAAGAAAAGTTTATGATCAAATGCCAGAACCTAGATATGTAATTTCTATGGGTAGTTGTGCTAATGGTGGGGGTTATTATCATTATTCTTATTCAGTTGTTAGAGGGTGTGATCGTATAGTTCCAGTTGATGTATATGTTCCAGGATGCCCTCCTTCTGCAGAGGCATTATTATATGGAATTTTGCAATTACAAAAAAAAATTAGAAAAAAAGGATCTTTTTTAAGATAGTCATGAATAGTTTAGAGGATCTAGAAAAAAAAATTAATTCTGAGTTAACCACTAAAATTAACAATTCAGAAATAAAACATAATCAGATTTATCTAGAAACAGATAAAGATGATTTTTTAGATGTAATTTTGTTTTTAAAAACTAATTTAGATACAAAATTTCGACAGCTAATAGATATTACAGTTGTAGATTATCCTGAAAATAATCAAAGATTTCAAGTAGTTTACTTATTTTTAAGTCATGAATTTAATCAAAGACTAGTTCTAAAATACTCTATTTCTGAAAATGAAGTTATACCTTCTTTAACAAGTGTTTTTCCTGCAGCAAATTGGATGGAAAGAGAAGTTTTTGATATGTATGGTGTGAATTTCAAAGATCATCCTGACTTAAGAAGAATACTCACAGATTATGGTTTTGAAGGACATCCTTTAAGAAAAGATTTTCCTTTAACTGGTCATTCTGAAGTTAGATATAGCGAAGCTCAAAAAAAAGTAATCAGCGAACCAGTTAAACTAGAGCAAAATTATCGAAATTTTGATTACGAGAGTCCTTGGGAAGGAACAAAATATATTAAAGAAGAAATAGAAAATAATGACAAAAAAAATTAAAAATTTAAATCTAAACTTTGGTCCTCAACATCCAGCAGCTCACGGTGTATTAAGATTAATATTAGAATTAGACGGTGAGGTTGTTGAAAAAGCAGACCCACATATAGGTTTACTTCACAGAGGTACAGAAAAATTAATTGAAAACAAGACATACATGCAAGCTGTTCCTTATTTTGATCGTTTGGATTATGTGGCTCCAATGAATCAAGAACATGCATTTGCTCTTGCTATAGAAAAAATTATGAAAATAGATGTACCGATTAGAGCCCAGTATATAAGAGTTATTTTTTGTGAAATAGGAAGGATATTAAGTCATATTCTTAACGTAACAACCCAAGCACTTGATGTTGGTGCTTTAACTCCATCACTTTGGGGATTTGAAGAACGAGAAACATTAATGACTTTTTATGAAAGAGCCTCTGGATCAAGATTACACGCTAACTACTTTAGAGCAGGTGGTGTTCATCAAGATTTACCAAAAGGTTTAGAGGAAGATATCTCAAACTTTTGCGATACATTTCCAAAAGTGATTAATGATTTAGAAAGTCTCTTAACAGACAATAGAATTTTTAAACAAAGAAACGTTGATATTGGAATTGTAAGTAAAGAGGATGCTTTAGATTATTCGTTTTCAGGAGTTATGATTAGAGGATCAGGAGTACCTTGGGATTTAAGAAAGTCACAACCTTATGATTGTTATGAAGATTTAGATTTTAAAATACCAGTTGGAAAAAATGGTGATTGCTACGATAGATATTTGTGTAGAATTGAGGAAATGAAAGAGAGTGTTTCTATTATCAAGCAGTGTTTATCTAAAATGAAAAAAGGACCAATTAAATCATTAGATGGCAAAATTAGTCCACCATCAAAAAAAGATATTAAACAATCAATGGAAGCTTTAATCCATCATTTTAAATTATTTACAGAGGGTTATAGAGTTCCTAAAGATGAAATTTATACAGCTGTTGAAGCACCTAAGGGAGAATTCGGAGTTTATTTAATTTCTGATGGTTCAAGCAAACCTTATAAATGCAAGATTAGAGCCCCAGGTTTTTCACATTTGCAATCAATGGATTATTTAATTAAGGGACACATGTTAGCAGATGTACCAGCAGTTCTAGGATCATTAGATATTGTTTTTGGTGAGGTGGATAGATGAGTTTAAGGAAACCAGCGAAAGATCAACCAGAAAATTTTGAATTTAATGCTTCCTCTTTAGAGGCAGCAAATAATATTGTTGCAAAATATCCAAAAGGAAAACAGCAAAGTGCTGTAATGGCCTTGCTTTATATTGCTCAAAGACAAAACAACAACTGGATACCGTTAGCTGCAATGAAGTATATCGCTAAGTTTTTAGACATGCCTTACATAAAAGTTTATGAGGTGGCTACTTTCTATACTATGTACAATCTATCACCTGTTGGAAAATATTTTGTTCAAGTATGCACCACAACACCATGTATGATAAGAGGTGCAAATAAATTGGTTGAAGCTTGTAAGGAGAAAATCTCTGAAAATGAATGTGAATTAGCAAGTGATAAGAGTTGTTCATGGATGGAGGTTGAGTGTCTTGGTGCATGTGTGACCGCTCCCATGATGCAAATAAATGATGATTATTACGAAGATCTTGATAAAGAAAAAACATATGAGATTTTGGATAAAATTTTAAAAGGAGAAACTCCAAAACCAGGTTCATACAGAGGAAGAATTAATAATGAGCCAGAGAACAATAGAAAAACACTAACGGATTTAAAAAATGCTTAAAGATCAAGATAGAATTTTTCAAAATTTATATAACGATAAAGGCTCTGATGTAGCAGCGGCACAATCAAGAGGTGATTGGGTAAACACTAAAGAAATTACTGAAAAAGGAAGAGATTGGATTATTAATGAAATTAAAGAGTCTCAACTTAGAGGTCGAGGTGGGGCAGGATTTCCTACAGGTTTAAAGTGGTCATTTGCACCAAAAGAATTTGGATCAAGACCACATTATTTAGTTATTAATGGTGATGAATCTGAACCAGGTACTTGTAAAGATAGAGATATTTTAAGATTTGAACCTCACAAACTAATAGAAGGTTGTCTAATTGCATCATATGCAGTTCAAGCACATGTTTGCTACATATATATTAGAGGAGAATATTTTGTTGATGGTCAAAAACTCCAAGCTGCAATTGATGAAGCTTATGAGAAAAAACTATTGGGAAAAAATGCTGCTGGAACTGGTTGGGATTTAGATATTTATATCCACTATGGAGCAGGAGCATATATTTGTGGTGAAGAAACAGCATTACTTGAAAGTTTGGAGGGTAAAAAAGGTCAACCGAGATTAAAACCACCTTTCCCAGCTTTGATTGGTTTATATGGATGCCCAACTATAATTAATAATGTTGAAACCATTGCAGTGGTGCCAACTATTCTACGAAGAGGAGCGAAATGGTTTGCTTCTTTAGGAAGAGAAAAAAATACAGGTACTAAAATTTTCTGTATTTCAGGAAATGTTAATAATCCGTGCAATGTAGAAGAGGAGATGAGTATTCCTTTAAAAGAATTAATCGAAGTTCACGCTGGTGGAGTGATTGGTGGATGGGATAATTTACAAGCTGTAATACCAGGTGGATCCTCTATGCCTTTAATTCCAAAAGATAGATGTGAAACATTAAAGATGGATTTTGATGCGTGTGTCGAAGAAAAAAGTGGATTAGGAACAGCAGGAATAGTGGTTATCAATAAAGATCAAGACATTATTAAATGTATGGCGAGAATTGCTAGATTTTACAAACATGAAAGTTGTGGACAATGTACACCTTGTAGAGAAGGTTCTGGATGGATGTGGCGAATGCTTGAGCGTATGGCAAAAGGCGATGCAACTAAAGATGAAGTTGATATGTTAGGAGATGTAACAACTCAAATTGCTGGTCATACAATTTGTGCATTTGGAGAAGGTTCTTCATGGCCAGTTCAAGGTTTGTTAAGACATTTTAAAAAAGAAATTCAAGAAAGAAACAATTTGGACCCAATTGTTCAGAAAAAAAACAATATACCTTATTTGGTTGATCAACATTTATTAGATAAAAAAAATGCTTAAATTAAAAGTAAATGACATTGATGTAGAAGTTGAAGAAGGACTAACAGTTCTTCAAGCCTGTGAAAAAGCAGGAGTTGAGATACCTAGATTTTGTTATCATGAAAAATTATCTATAGCTGGAAATTGCAGAATGTGTTTGGTTGAAATGGAAAAATCACCAAAACCTATTGCATCATGTGCAATGCCTGCTGCAGAGGGAATGAATATTAAAACAAATACAAGTTTAGTTGAAAAAGCTAGAAAAGGTGTAATGGAATTTTTACTAGCAAATCACCCTTTAGATTGTCCTGTATGTGACCAAGGTGGTGAGTGTGATCTTCAAGATCAATCAATGTTTTATGGGGTAGATAAATCAAGATTTAAAGAAAATAAAAGAGCAGTTCCAGAAAAAAATATGGGCCCATTAATCAAAACTCAAATGACAAGATGCATACATTGTACAAGATGTGTGCGATTTGCTACTGAAGTTGCAGGCGTTCCAGAACTTGGTGCCATAGGTAGAGGTGAGGATATGCAAATTACAACATATCTTGAGCAATCAATGCAATCAGAATTATCTGCCAATGTAGTTGATTTATGTCCTGTTGGAGCTTTGACATCAAAGCCTTATGTTTTTGAAGCGAGACCATGGGAATTAAAAAAGACAGAAACAATTGACGTTATGGATGCAATAGGCTCAAACATTAGAGTCGATACATACGATTGGGAAGTAAAAAGAGTTCTTCCAATAATTAATGAGGATATTAATGAAGAATGGATTTCAGATAAAACTAGATATGCGTGTGATGGCTTACTTCATCAAAGATTAGATACTCCATATATTAAATACAACGGAAAATTTGAGAAAGCTTCGTGGCAAGAAGTTTATAAAATAATAAAATCTAAATTAGAAAATACATCTAAAGAAAAAGTATGTGGTTTTGTTGGAGATTTAACAAACATGGAAACTGCTTATATTTTTAAAGAATTTTTTGACCGAACAATTGAAACTGATAATTATGAATCAAGATCAGATAATAGATACATTAATATTTCAAAAAGAGAAAATTATTTGTTTAATTCCTCAATCAACGGAATTGAAGATGCAGATTTAATTTTATTGTTGGGCGCCAATCCTAGATACGAAGCAACAATCTTAAATGCAAGAATTAGAAAATCTTATCTAAATAATAGTACAAGAATTTTATCATTAAATGATTGTGGAGATCTAACTTATCCTTACGAAAGTTTAGATGGGCAAACTAAAACAATTAAAGAAATTATAGATGGCACACATAAACTTTCAAAAGAAATAGAAAGTGCAAACAAACCAATGATAATAATTGGTGAGTCTTTATTAAGATTAGAAAATGCACAATATTTGTTTGATAATTTAAAAGATTTTTTGGGTAAAAAAAACAAGTTCTCAGAAGATTGGAATCCTTTGAATGTTTTATCATGTGATGCAGCAACTGTAGGAAATTTTGATTTAGGAGTTTTAAATAATAAAACAAATTTAATAGAACATTTAAAATTAAATAAATTTGAAATAGTGTTTCTAATAGGTCAGGATAACTTAAACTTTGTTAAAAAAAATGAATTTGTTATTTATCAAGGAAGCCATGGTGACAAAGGGGCAGAGTGCGCAGATATAATTTTGCCTGGCTCAGCTTATACAGAACAAGACGGTTATTATACAAATTTAGAAGGAAAAATCCAAAAAGCATTTAAGGCATCTTATCCTCCTGGAGATGCAAAAGAAGATTGGCAGATTATAAATGAACTAGCTGAATTCATGAATAATAGAAAATTGTTTAACGATAAAGAAGAGCTAGATAGCAGCATGTTAAATTACTTAAAATTACAAAGTGAAAAACAAACTGAACAAAATAATAACAATTCGAATTCTGAATTTAATAATGAAAATTTAAAAATTGAAATTAAAGATTATTATTTTTCTAATGTTGTTGCTAAATCATCAAAAACAATGATTGAGTGTAATAATGCAAAAGTGAATTTAAAATCAACAGGTACTGAAGGTTAAGATGGAATATTTGAATATAGTCTTTCAAGAAGTATACAAAATTCTATTTTTGTTAGTTCCAGTATTGGTCTCTGTAGCTATGATTGTTTGGCTAGATAGAAGAGTTTGGGCTTTTGTCCAAAAAAGACAAGGGCCAAATGTAGTAGGACCGTTTGGATTACTTCAATCATTAGCTGATGCTTTGAAATATATTTTTAAAGAAATAATCATCCCATCAAGCTCAAACAAAGTAATCTTCATATTGGCACCTATCGTTACTATGACATTAGCTTTGATTGCGTGGGCTGTAATACCATTTAGCGCAACCCAGGTTTTAGCGGATATTAATGTCGGTATACTTTATCTATTTGCTGTTTCATCCTTAGGTGTGTATGGAATAATTATGGGAGGATGGGCTTCAAACTCTAAATATCCTTTCTTAGGTGCAATTAGATCTGCGGCTCAAATGGTATCATATGAAGTTTCTATTGGGGTTATTATTATCAATGTATTGTTGTGTGTTGGCTCATTGAATTTGAATGACATCGTAATTGCTCAACAAAATCTATGGTTTGTAATTCCGTTATTTCCAATGTTTGTAATATTTTTTATCTCTGCTTTAGCTGAAACTAATAGACCACCTTTTGATTTACCTGAAGCTGAAGCAGAATTAGTTGCTGGATACCAGACAGAATATTCAGGAATGATGTATGCAATGTTTTGGCTAGGTGAGTATGCAAACATCTTATTGATGTGTGCTATGGGAGCTATATTGTTCTTAGGTGGATGGTTATCTCCGATAGATATTTATCCATTTACTTTAGTTCCAGGTGCAATTTGGTTAATTTTAAAAATTTTACTTTTATTTTTCTTATTTGCTTTAGTAAAAGCAATTGTACCAAGATATAGATATGACCAATTAATGAGATTAGGTTGGAAGGTATTTCTTCCTTTGTCCTTAACTTGGGTTGTTTTAACTGCAAGTTATTTATTTTACTTTAACCTTTTACCAACAAACTAATTATGAAATTATCTAGATTTTTTAAAACTATTTTCATGGCTGATTTTGTAGGAGGTTTGTTCATTGCAATAAAAGAATTGTTTAAACCAAAAAAAACTATCAATTATCCTTTTGAAAAAGGAAAAATTAGTCCAAGATTTAGAGGTGAGCACGCTTTAAGAAGATATCCAAATGGAGAAGAAAGATGTATTGCATGCAAACTTTGTGAAGCTGTATGTCCTGCCCAAGCAATTACAATTGAATCTGCTCAAAGAGAAGATGGCAGTAGAAAAACTACTCGTTATGACATCGATATGATGAAATGCATTTATTGTGGTTTATGTGAAGAAGCTTGTCCTGTTGATGCTATAGTCCAAGGTCCAAATTTTGAATTTTCGACTGAGACAAGAGAAGAATTATATTACACAAAAGAGAAATTATTAGATAACGGTGACAGATGGGAGAATATTCTAGACGCTAATATTAAAGCAGATAGTTCACATAGATAAATGATTGCTCACGCTATTTTCTTCTATACTTTTTCTATAATTGCAGTTGTTTCTGCAATAATGGTTACAGTATCTAAAAATACTGTCCACTCAGTATTTTTTTTAATATTAGATTTTATTAGTATTTCTTGTCTATTTATTATGATTGGTGCCGAGTTCTTAGGTATGATGATGTTAATTGTTTACGTTGGAGCCGTAGCAGTTTTATTTCTTTTTGTTGTAATGATGCTAAATGTTGCTCAACAAAAAAATCAATGGTTTGCATCTGCTGCTAGCTCAAAACATATTCCTGTTGGACTAATTATTAGCACAATCATTTTCTTTGAACTAATTATTGTAATTGGTGGATGGAAGTATAAACCAGAGATTTTTGATGTTAACAATTCATTAAAAGTTTCAGACTTAAGTAACACACACTCACTAGGTCAAGTATTATACACTGATTACATACATATATTTCAAATCAGTGGTATGATTTTGTTAGTTGCGATGGTTGGAGCAATCGTTCTGACTTTTAGACAAAGATCAAACGTTAAAAGACAAAGTTATATAAAACAAATTTCTCGTGAAAGAGCAGAAGGAGTAAGTGTTGAAGAAGTTGCTTCTAACAAAGGAGTTAAAATAGATGACTGAGATAGGTTTAGGGCACTATTTAACTTTAGGTGCTGTGATTTTTTCAATTGGAGTTATTGGAATTTTTCTTAATAGAAAAAATATTATTGTTATATTGATGAGTATTGAGTTGATTTTATTAGCTGTAAATATCAACTTAGTTGCTTTTTCAATTTTTCTTGGAGATTTAGCTGGTCAAGTATTTACCTTATTTATTTTAACTGTAGCAGCTGCAGAAGCTGCGATTGGTTTAGCTATAATCGTTGTTTACTATAGAAACTCTGGAACTATCAGAGTTGAAGAAATTGATGAGTTGAAAGGATAATAATGGAACTTTCAATTTTATTTCTTCCATTAATAGCATCAATTATTTCAGGCTTTTTTGGACGTTACATTGGTGATAGAAATTCTGAAATAGTAACTAGTGCATTAGTTTCTATATCTGCAATTTTATCAATAATTGTATTGTATCAGGTAATTGTTAATCAATATGAGGAAAATATTGTTATAGCAACTTGGATTAATTCAGGTTCACTTGATGTTAATTGGTCAATGTTAATTGATCCTCTATCAGCTGTGATGTTGGTTGTAGTTACTTCTGTATCAGCATTAGTCCATATTTATTCTATCGGATACATGTCTCACGACCCACATAAACCAAGATTTATGGCTTACCTATCATTATTTACATTTGCAATGTTAATGCTTGTAACGTCAGATAATTTTATTCAACTATTTTTTGGTTGGGAGGGAGTTGGTCTTTGTTCTTATTTCCTAATTGGTTTTTGGTTTAAAAAAGAAAGTGCTAATGCAGCTGCAATCAAAGCATTTGTAGTTAATAGAGTAGGTGACTTTGGTTTTGCGTTAGGTATTTTTTTAGTTTTTTATTTATTTGGAACTGTAAATTATGGTGAAGTTTTCCAACAAATTCCAACAGTTGTAGATAAAGATTTATCCTTCTTAGGTTTTGAGGTTAAAGCGATAGATTTGGTTTGCTTATTGTTATTTATCGGAGCTATGGGTAAATCTGCTCAAATCTTACTTCATACATGGTTACCAGATGCAATGGAAGGACCAACGCCAGTTTCTGCTTTAATTCATGCTGCAACAATGGTTACTGCAGGCGTATTTTTAGTTGTTAGATGTTCACCTATATATGAATTTTCTCCAGTAATTTTAAACTTGATTACTGTAGTTGGAATGACAACTGCTTTTTTTGCTGCAACGGTAGCATTGGTTCAAACAGATATTAAAAAAATAATTGCTTATTCAACTTGTAGTCAGTTAGGTTACATGTTTTTCGCAGCTGGTGTAGGAGCTTACAATGTTGCTATGTTTCATTTATTTACGCATGCATTTTTTAAAGCTTTATTATTTTTAGGATCAGGATCAGTAATTCATGCTTTTAAAGATGAGCAAAATATTAATAACATGGGAGGTGTATGGAGAAAATTACCTTACACTTATGCTTTAATGATTATAGGAACTCTTGCTTTAACAGGTTTTCCTTTCTTATCAGGCTTTTATTCAAAAGATGCAATTATTGAATTTGCATATTTGAAAGGAAATACAACAGGTTATTATGCAGCTGGTATTGGAATAGTTACAGCATTTTTAACGTCAGTTTATTCGTGGAGACTAATATTCAAAACATTTCATGGCGAATATAATAATAAAGAGATTAAAATTGAGGAAACGCACGAGTCACCTTTGGTAATGCTTGTTCCGTTATTTGTGCTTTCTATTGGTGCAATTTTTGCAGGCATGTTATTTAAAGATTTGTTCATTGGACATGGTGGTGAAAATTACTTTTGGTCAGAATCAATCAAATTTTTAGAACCTCTAAGCACAGATCATCCACCAACATGGTTTTTACTTTTAACACCTAGTTTAGTTATCCTATCAATACCTATTGCTTATTACTTATTTGTTAAGAACAAAGAGTTGCCAAATGAAATAGCTTCAATGAATAAACCTTTATACAATTTCCTTGTCAATAAATGGTACTTTGATGAGTTGTATGAGGTTATTTTTATTAAATCATCGAAAAAACTGGGGACATTTTTATGGAAAGTTTGTGATGGAACTATAATAGATGGATTTGGTCCTGATGGAATTTCTTCTTTTATAAAAAAATGTTCAATTAAAGCAAATAAATTTCAAAGTGGTTTTATCTATCAATATGCTTTTGTAATGTTGTTAGGTTTTTCTGCTTTATTAACCTTTTTGATAGTTAAATAATGAGCTTTCCAATTTTATCATCTTTAATCTTGTTACCAACTATAGGAGCTCTTTTTCTATTTTTTACAAAAGATAAAGATGGAAATAATTCAACAGCTAAATATGTAGCTTTATTTACAAGTATAGTTAATTTTTTAATTTCTATTTATTTATGGATATCTTTTGACCAAAGCATATCTGATTTTCAATTTGTTGAAGACAGAACATGGATTGAAGGATTTATTAATTATAAAGTTGGTGTCGATGGAATTTCTATATTATTTATAATCTTAACAACCTTCATAACTCCACTTTGTATTATTTCAGTTAACAATTCAGTAAAAAATAGATTACGAGATTTTTTAATTGCAATTTTAATCATGGAAAGTTTCATGATTGGTGTGTTTTGTGCACTTGATTTAGTTGTTTTTTATTTATTTTTTGAGGCTGGATTAATTCCAATGTTTTTAATTATTGGTATTTGGGGTGGTCCAAAACGTGTTTATTCAGCATTTAAATTTTTTCTATATACTTTACTTGGATCAGTTTTGATGTTGGTTGCGATCATCTCAATATACTGGATATCAGGCACAACAGATGTAGTTAAACTTTATGAAATTGGAATTGACGCTAAATACCAAAATTTATTATGGTTAGCTTTCTTTAGTTCTTTTGCAGTAAAAACACCTATGTGGCCTGTTCACACTTGGTTACCAGATGCTCATGTTGAAGCTCCTACAGCTGGTTCGGTTTTATTAGCTGCTATACTATTAAAAATGGCAGGATATGGTTTTATTAGGTTTTCACTTGGATTGTTTCCAGTAGCTTCGGAAGTATTCACACCTCTTATTTATACTTTAAGTGTTATAGCAATAATTTTTACATCCTTTATCGCTTTAATGCAGGAAGATATGAAAAAGTTAATTGCATATTCGTCTGTTGCACATATGGGTTTTGTAACTTTAGGTATTTTTACTCTTCAACAACAAGGTATAGAGGGAAGTATAATCCAGATGATTAGTCATGGATTAGTGTCCGCAGCTCTATTTTTATGTGTTGGTGTTGTTTATGACCGTATGCATTCAAGGATGATAAATTCTTATGGTGGTATAGTTGCCATAATACCAAAGTATTCGATTTTATTTATGTTGTTTACATTAGCTGCTTTAGGATTACCCGGAACAAGTGGTTTTATTGGTGAATTTTTAATTTTAATGGGTGCTTTTAAGGACAATTTTTTAGTAGCTGTATTAGCAAGTTTAGGAGTGATTTTAGGGGCCGCTTATATGCTTTGGCTGTACAAAAGAGTTGTTTTTGGAAAATTAGTTAATGAAGATTTAAAACAAATGTTAGATTTAAATAAATCAGAACACTTAATTTTAACATGCTTGGCTATTCCAACCTTATTTTTTGGTTTTTATCCAGATCCTCTGATTAATACAATAGAGGTTTCAGTTTCAGATTTAATAAATATGCATAACATTAATTTAGCGAGCAAATAATATGGAAAATTTAAATTTAATTTTACCTGAAATTTTTATTTCATTATCAATAATGGTTTTACTTGTATTGGGTGTGTTTAAAAAAAATAGTTCAGGGATTACTTTTAACTTGTCTTTATTTGTATTTTTGATTGCTGCTATAATAGTTATTAACGAAACTTTTTCTGTGAATAGAGAAACTTTGTTTAATGGTAGTGTTGTAATAGATAAGATGTCTTCATTTATGAAGATAATAACATTGTTGGGTGGTTTTCTAGTATTAGTTATTTCTTCTAGTTATTTAAAAATTTTTAAAATTTTTAATATTGAATATCCAGTTTTAATTTTGAGTTCTGTACTGGGAATGATGGTCATGATTAGTTCCAATGATCTTATTGTATTTTATATGGGTCTAGAGTTACAATCATTAGCCTTATATGTTTTAGCAACTTATAACAGAGATCAACTAAAATCATCTGAAGCAGGTTTAAAATATTTTGTATTAAGTGCATTATCATCAGGATTATTACTTTATGGATGTTCATTAATTTATGGTTTTTCAGGATCTACAAACTTTGATGTGATTTCCACACAACTTAATTCAAATGAGTATGTACTGACTTTTGGTATAGTTTTTATTTTAGTAGGTTTAGCATTCAAAATTTCAGCAGTGCCATTCCATATGTGGGCACCAGACGTATACGAAGGATCTCCAACTACAGTAACTTTATTTTTTACAATGGTACCAAAAATTGCTGCGTTAACTGTATTTATTAGATTTTTATATGTTCCATTTTTAAATCTAATCGATCAATGGCAAATGATAATTGTATTTTTATCTATTGCCTCAATGCTTTTTGGTGCAATTGCAGCAATTGGACAAACAAATATTAAAAGACTAGTTGCTTATAGCTCTATTGGACACATAGGCTACACATTGGCTGGTCTTGCCACTGCTTCTAATGAAGGAATTCAAAGTTCAATAATGTATATTTCAATTTATGTTGTAATGAATTTGGCCCTTTTTTCTTGTTTGTTAATGCTTAGAAGAAATAATCAATATTACGAAGATATTGATGACTTATCTGGTTTATCGAAAAATCATCCATTATTATCACTTTCTTTACTTGTAATATTGTTTTCATTGGCAGGGATACCACCATTAGCAGGATTTTTTGCTAAGTTTTATGTTTTCAAAGCAGTTTTAGAACAATCAATGTATTTTTTAGCTATTGTTGGATTGTTATCTACTGTTGTTGCAGCTTTCTATTACTTAAGAATAATCAAGATTATGTACTTTGATAAAGAAAAAGATAAATATGATACGGATCATAGTTTATGGTTAAAATTTTCATTAACTTTTTCTACAATATTAATTCTTTTATACTTCATATTTCCAAGCCAATTAATTGAGGTAGTATCAAGAATTAATATTATTTAATGAAATTTAAGAAATTTAATTTTAAAATAATAAAAAGTACTAACGATACAGCTGCAAGAATAATAAAAAAAACTAACTATAAATTTGGAATGGTTGTTGCTGAAAAACAATTTAGTGGTCGAGGTCAGTATGGAAGAAAATGGATTTCATATAAAGGTAATTTATTTGCCACTTTTTTTCATCCGTTTGATGAAAATAAATTCTCAATAGAAAGAGTTACAAAGTTAAATTGTAATTTAGTTAAACAAGCACTCTCTAAATATATAAAAAATAAAATTAACTTTAAAAAACCAAACGATTTATTAATTAATAAGAAAAAGATTAGTGGGATTTTACAAGAAATTATAACGAAATCAGATAAAAAATTTTTAATTACAGGAATAGGAATTAATGTAATAAAAAATCCAAATATTAAAAATTATCCATCTACAAATTTATATAGAATAACAGGAAAAAAAATTAATAAATCTGAATTAGAAAAAAATTTGAAACTAGTTTTTGAAAATAGAATATCAAAAATGTATAAAATAAATTAATTAATATGTATATTTTAGGTGACATAGGAAATACTGACACTAAAATTTTTTTAGTTTCCAAAAGAAATAAAATTTTAAAAAGAATTACTTTTATTTCAAAAAAAATAAGTAATAACCAATTAAAAATTTTATTTAAAAAAAATAAAATTCAAATAAATAAAATTGAAAAAATATTATTTTGTAGTGTTGTCCCAAACACTTTTAAAATTATAAAAAACTACTTTTCTAAAATCACTAAAGTTAAATGCAACGAGGTAAAAAACTTGAATTTAAAATCAATGATTAAAATTAAAGTTGATTACAAGCAGGTAGGCTCTGATAGAATTACAAATGCCATAAGCTTATTGGATAACAAAAATAATTATATAATTTTAGATTTTGGTACTGCTACAACATTTGATGTTTTAATAAAAAATATGTATATGGGAGGAATAATAGCTCCTGGAATTAAGTTGTCCCTTAATACTTTGTCAGACAGAGCTACTTTAATCCCAAAAATTGAGCTTAAACGTATGAAAAAAGTAATAGGCAGCAACACTCTTTCTGCTGTTAGATCAGGTTTTTTTTGGGGTTATTCTGGTTTAATTGACAATATGATTAATTTAATTAAGAAAGAGACAAGAAAATCCTTTAAAGTTGTATTGACAGGTGGATTTTCTGATTTATTTACAAGTTCAATAAAATCGAAAGTTAAACATAACCAAGATATTACAATTAAAGGTCTAATAAAAATTTCTGAGCAAATAAAATAATATGAAAAATGAATTGTTATTTTGTCCACTAGGTGGATCTGGTGAGATTGGTATGAATATGAATTTGTTTGGTTACGGTCAACCAAGCGATCATAAATGGATAATGGTAGACATTGGTGTAACTTTTGCTGATGACACTATACCAGGTGTTGATTTAATTTATCCTGATCCTGGATTTATTGTTGAAAGAAAAGATAACTTGTTGGGTATAGTTTTAACTCACGCACATGAAGATCATATTGGAGCAATCGCACATTTATGGCCAAAATTAAGATGTAAAATATTTGCTACTCCATTTACAGCAGTTTTGATTAGAGAGAAGTTTCGAGAAAAACAAATAGATATTACTAATGATTTACAAATTGTTGAATTAAATGGAACTGTTTCATTGGATCCATTTGAAATTGAATATATAACTTTAACTCATTCAATTTTAGAACCCAATGGCTTGAGAATAAAAACTCCTGCTGGTGTAATTTTACACACAGGAGATTGGAAAGTAGATCCCAATCCACTTATTGGTGACAATATAAATGACAAGAGATTAAAAGAAATTGGTGATGAAGGGGTATTAGCAATGATCTGTGACTCTACTAATGTTTTTAGTGCCGGCAAGTCTGGATCTGAACTTGATGTTAGAAAAAATATGTTAAATGTAATGTCGAGATTGAAAAAGAGAATTATCATCACTTCATTTGCATCTAATGTAGCAAGAATGGAGACAGCATTTTATTGTGCTGAGCAAACAGGAAGACAAATTTCACTAGTTGGAAGATCGATGCATCGTATCTACAAAGCTGCACATCAATGTGGATATTTAAAAAATACAATAAAACCAATTGACCCTCGTGAAGCTAAAAATTTTTCAAGAGAAAAAATAGTTTATCTTTGTACAGGTAGCCAAGGAGAGCCAATGGGAGCTATGATGAGAATTTCTAACTATGTACATCCTGATGTTTTTATTGAAAAAGGAGATGCAGTGATATTTTCATCAAAAATTATACCTGGAAATGAAAAAAAACTTTATAAATTACACAACCAACTTGTTAAAGATGGTATTGAAGTGATATCTGAAGAAACTGAATTCGTTCATGTTTCTGGTCATCCTAACAGAGAAGATTTAAAAGAAATGTATCAATGGGTTAAACCTAAATGTGTAATTCCTGTGCATGGCGAACATAGACACATGATAGAACACATAAACTTTGCTAAAGAAATGCAAGTCCCATATCCTGTACAAGTAGAAAATGGTGATATTGTTAAGTTATATCCTGGTAATCAGCCTGAAGTTTATGACAAAGCTCCAAGTGGTAGATTGTATTTAGATGGCAATGTAAGCGTTGATCCAGATTCACAGTCAATAAAAGATAGAAAAAATTTGAGTGCTAATGGATATCTTGAAGTAACTTTAATGATAACACCTAAAGGAAATATTCATAACAATCCTGTGCTTTCTTTTCGTGGTTTGCCAGTAGATGATAGAGAAGAATTTGTTTATGGACTAGAAGAAGAAATAGAAAAAACTTCTAGAACTTTTAAAATTGGAAGCAAGCAACAAGAGCATAATTTAATTGATGCATTGAAAATTGCCTGTAGAAAATTTTCAAAGGAAAGAACGGGAAAAAAACCTTTCACTAATATTAACTTAGTGAGAATTTAATGAGTGTAACTGGTTTAGCAATTATTTATGTAATTATATGGTGGATTGTTTTCTTTGCTATACTTCCTATTGATGTAAACAGAGCAAAAACAGTAAAAATTGATGGTGAAGATCCAGGATCACCTGAAAACCCAAAAATGTTAAAAAAATTCTTGTATTGCACTGGCATAACTACTGTAATTTTTATCATTATTTATTTACTAATAAAATTTGAATATTTAAATTTAAGAAATATGATTAGTTAAGATGCTTTTATCAAATTCATTTATTCCAATATTAAAAAATAATCCCTCTGAGGCGAAAATTAAATCTCATCAGTTAATGTTGAGAGTTGGTATGATCAAGCAAGCTTCAGCAGGAATATACTCATGGTTACCTTTAGGCTTCAAGGTAATGAAAAAAATAGAACAAATTGTTAGAGAAGAGCAAAATAAAATTGGAGCTCAAGAAATATTAATGCCAACAATTCAATCCAGTGAGATATGGAAAGAAAGTGGTCGATATGATGATTATGGTGAGGAGATGCTTAGAATAACTGATCGTCAAAATAGAGAAATGCTGTATGGGCCTACCAATGAAGAGCAAATAACAGAAATTTTTAGATCTTCAATTAAATCTTATAAATCATTACCCCAACTTATGTACCATATACAATGGAAATTTAGAGATGAAATAAGACCTAGATTTGGAATAATGAGGGGAAGAGAGTTTTATATGAAAGATGCCTATTCATTCGATGTATCAGATGAAGAAGCCTTTTTTTCTTATAATAAATTTTTTCTTTCATATTTAAAAACTTTTAAAAGATTAGATCTAACTGCAATACCTATGGCTGCTGACACAGGTCCAATAGGAGGAAATTTATCTCATGAATTTATTATCCTAGCAGACACAGGAGAAAGTAAAATTTTTACTGATAAAAGAATTTTTGACTTAAACAGTGATGATACTCAATTAGAAAAATCTTCGTTAGAAGAAATGAGAAAAAAATATGAACAATTTTATGCTGTGACAGATGAAAAGTTTAACAAAGATGAATTTGAAAAAATAGTTTCTAAGGAAAATCAATTAATTACAAAAGGTATTGAAGTAGGTCATATATTTTATTTTGGAGACAAATATTCAAAACCTATGAATGCATCAGTAGATTTACCAGGTGGAAAAAAAGATTTTGTTAAAATGGGTTCCTATGGAATTGGTGTATCAAGGTTAGTTGGGGCAATAATAGAGGCAAAATATGATGAAAAAAATGAAATCATGAAATGGCCATTGTCTGTTGCTCCATATGATATTGCTTTGATACCGATGATAAATAAAAATGATAATTCAGCACTAGTTAAGGCCAATAATATTAATAGTGAGTTATTAAAAAATAATATTGACGCTATTATTGATGACACTGATGAAAATTTTTCATCAAAAATTAAAAAAATGAATTTAATTGGAGCTCCTTACCAAATTATCATTGGAAAGAAGAGTGAAGGTGATTTATTAGAGTTCAAAGAAACAGGTGTTGAAACTCAAAACTTACCTTTAAGCAAAATTATAGAAATTATAAATAAACAAAAAAATTCAATTTGATTTCTAATTTAGAAAAAGAAATTACTTTAAGATTTTTAAAAGCTAGAAAAAAAGATGGCTTTTTAAATGTTATTTCAATATTTTCCTTCATTGGAATAAGTCTAGGCGTCGCTGTTCTTATTATTGTTATGTCGGTAATGAATGGTTTTAGAACTGAATTAATTAATAAAATTGTAGGATTTAATTCACACATTACTGTTAAACCTTATTCAAATTCAATAGATGAAGATAAAATAAATAATAAACTAAAGTTAATCTCTAAGAATATTATTTTCAGTAATTCAGGAGAAGCTATTATTCTTAAAAACAATAATACTAAAGGAATAGTGTTACGTGGCTATAAATACAATGATCTTTTAAATTTAGAGGTATTAACAAATGAAAAATTTAAAGGTGAATTAAATCAATTTGATAAAAATTTCATATCAATTGGAAGTGAACTGAGTTTTTCTCTTGATCTTGAAATAGGAGATGAATTGACTTTAATGTCACCGTTTGCTGTTCAAACAATAATTGGCAGTATGCCAAAACAAAAAACTTTTATAGTTAATTCAATTTTTAATAGTGGTTTAGCAGAATTTGATAACAATATTGCTTTTATTGAATTAAAAAATTTAGAAGAATTCCTTGGGTATGATTCTAATGAAAGAAATTTAGAAATTTATCTAAAAAATCCAAATAATATTGAATCCCAAAAATTAATAGTGCAACAAGTTTTTGATGGTGAGTTTGTTTTTAGTTGGGCAGATATGAATAGTTCATTATTTTCAGCTCTAAAAGTTGAACGGAATGTCATGTTTATTATTTTGTCACTAATAATAATTGTTGCAGCATTTAATATTATTTCAGGATTAACTATTTTAGTTAAAAACAAAACAAGGGATATTGCTATCTTAAAATCAATTGGAGTATTAAATAAATCAATAATTAAAATTTTTTTCTTAGTTGGAGTAATAATAGGTACTTCTGCAACAATTTTTGGAATTTTTTTAGGTGTAACTTTTTCTATTTATATTGAAAATTTTAGACAATTTTTGAGTTCATTTTTCAATATAAGTTTATTTCCAGAAGAAATATATTTTTTAAGCAAGATGCCTGCTGAAATTAATCCGACATCAATAATTTTAATCTCAGTTTGTTCTATAATTATAACTATTTTAGTTTCAATTTTTCCAGCATTTAAAGCAGCTAAGTTAGATCCAATTAAATCTTTAAAATATGAGTAAGTATTTAGAATTAAAAAATATATCAAAAAGTTTTGAAACTGAAAAAAAGATTAAAGTTTTAAAAGGATTGTCACAAAATTTTGAAAAAGGTAAAATTTATTCAATCATGGGCCCATCTGGCTCAGGTAAATCAACTTTGTTAAATTTAATTTCTTTAATAGACAGACCTTCATCAGGTCAAATTATATTTAACCAAAATCAAATTAATTTTAATGATACAGAACAAAATGATATTTTTAGATCAAAAAAAATTGGTATTGTTTATCAACAAAACAACCTTCTTCCAGATTTTACTGCCATGGAAAATATTTATTTAGCATCACTTGCTAACGGTAATGATAAAGAATTATCAAACAACAAAGCTAAAAAATTATTAAAAAAAATTGGCCTTTCCAATAGATCAAATCACTTTCCTTCTCAACTTTCAGGAGGAGAGGCTCAAAGAGTGGCTATCGCAAGAGCTATAGTAAATGATCCAGAAATAATCTTGGCAGATGAACCAACAGGTAGTTTAGATATTAATACAGCAAAAGAAGTTTTTAAACTTTTATATAATCAAAAAAAATCAGATAGATTAATAATATTTGCAACTCACAATAGATTTTTTGCTAATAAAGCAGATTGTCTATTGGAGATGAGAGATGGTATTATAAAATCATCTAATGTCCGAGTCATTAAATCAAAATTTTAATCATCTAAAAGTCCATACACAATATTCTATATGTGAAGGTGCGGCTAAGATTGATGACTTACAAGAATATTGTAAATCAAACAAAATTAAATCTTTAGGTATAAGTGATACTTCTAATTTGTGTGGAGCTTTAGAATTTGCAGAAAAAATTTCTAAATCAGGAACACAACCAATTATAGGCACTCAAATAAATTTTAAATTAAATGACACAACTGGATTGTTACCTTTATTTGCTTTGAATGAAACAGGTTATAAAAACATTATTGAATTATCTTCTAATTCATATTTAGAAAATGATGAATTAAGTGATCCACATGTAAATTTTGATGAATTATTAAAAAGTTCTGATGGTGTTTCAGTTTTTTCAGGTACTGTTTTAGGTTTATTTGGAAAACTATTTGATAAAGGAAAATTTACAGAAATAAATGAAATTTATTCAAAAATAAAAGATGTTTTTGGAGATAGGTTTTATATAGAAATTCAACGTCACAATGACACAAATGAAAATGGTTTTGAAAAATTTAATCTAAAACAATCTGTAGAATTAGAAATACCAATAATTGCTACTAATGAAGTTTTTTATTTATCTAAGGATATGCATGAAGCACATGATGCTTTGATTTGTATTGGTAATAAAACATATATTAACGAAAAAAATAGATTAAAATTAAGTGATCAACATTATTTAAAAACCAACTCAGAAATGACCGAGTTATTTGCTGATATACCAGAAGCATTAGAAAATAATTATAACTTTCCTTTAAGATGTAATTTTAGACCATTATTCTCTAATCCTATATTGCCAAACATTAGTAGTGATAAAGATGGAAATGCAGATGATCTTCTGACTAAATATTCCTTAGAGGGTTTGAGAGATAAATTTTTAAAAGTATTTAATATTAAATTTATAGATCTTGAAAATGATAAAAATTTTATTTTTTATAAAGAAAGATTAGATCATGAGCTTTCAATAATTATTAAAATGAAATATTCGAGTTACTTTTTAATTGTATCTGATTATATAAAATGGGCTAAAGAAAATGATATACCAGTTGGTCCTGGTAGAGGTTCAGGTGCTGGATCATTGGTAGCTTGGTGCTTATCAATTACTGATGTTGATCCAATTAAATTTAATTTAATATTCGAAAGATTTTTAAATCCTGATCGAATTTCGATGCCTGATTTTGATATAGACTTTTGTGAGGATAAAAGAGACCTTGTTTTTGAATACTTAACTAAAAAATATAAAGATAGTGTCGCTCATATAATTACATTTGGTAAACTTAAAGCACGTATGGTGATCAGAGACGTTGGTAGAGTTATGGGATTACCCTATGGGTTTATTGATAGTATTTCAAAAATGATACCTTTTGATCCTTCTAGACCGCAAAATTTAACTCAATGTATAGCTGGAGAGCCAAGATTACAAAAACTCATTAATGAGGATACCAGAGTAAAAAAATTAACAGAGTTATCTTTGAAATTAGAAGGTCTTAACAGAAATGTCGCTACTCATGCAGCAGGAGTTGTGATTGCAGATAAAAAATTAACAGAAGTAGTACCTTTATACAAAGATACTTCTGCAGATTTACTCTTACCCTCAACACAATTTGATATGTATTCAGCTGAAAATGCTGGTTTAATAAAATTTGATTTTTTAGGGCTAAAGACACTAACAGTAATAAATAACACTCAAAAATTAGTTAGAAAAAAAGATAAAAAATTTAACATAAAAGAAATAGATTATGATGATCAAAAAGTCTTTGATCTTTTATCGTCAGGTAAAACCGTAGGATTGTTTCAGATTGAAAGTGTTGGAATGAGAGAAGCTTTAATTCATATGAAGCCAAATCATATTGAGGATATTATTGCTTTGGTGGCATTATATAGACCAGGCCCCATGAGCAATATACAAACTTACAATGATTGCAAACATGGAAAGCAAAAACCAGATTATTTACATCCATTATTGGAAGATATTTTAAAACCTACATATGGAGTAATTATTTATCAAGAGCAAGTTATGCAGATTGCTCAAAAATTATCTGGATTTACTGCAGGACAAGCTGATCTTTTGAGAAGAGCAATGGGCAAAAAGAAGAGAGCAGAGCTCGAGAAACAAAAACTAGGTTTTATTGCTGGAGCAATTAAAAATGGAATTGCTAAAGATGTTGCAGCTGGAATTTTTTTAAAAATAGAACCTTTTGCAGAATATGGTTTTAATAAAAGTCACGCTGCAGCTTATGCAATAATTTCTTATCAAACTGCATATTTAAAAACTTATTTTCCAAAAGAATTCATTGCCGCATCAATGACGATGGATATTTCTAATCAAAATAAATTAAGTGAATTTTATGAGGAATTAAAAAGACTTAATGTTGAAACAATTAGACCTGACATAAATGAATGCTTTGCAGATTTTAGAGCTATTGATGGAAAATTTTATTATGCATTAGGCGGAATTAAAGCTGTAGGTTATGAAGCAATTTCTAATATTGTTAAAGAGAGAGAGTTAAATGGAAAATTTGTATCTATTAACGACTTCATAAATAGAGTTAATCCAAAAGATATAAATAAATTACAATTAGAAGGATTAGTCAAAGCTGGAGCATTTGATAATTTAAACTCAAATAGACAAGCAATTTTTAATTCAATACCTAATTTAATTTTAAAAAATAAAAATATTGCTGAAAATAAATTAGCAAATCAAATTGATTTATTCTCTGACAATAAAGAAGTAGAGGAGGATATTTTAACCAAAATAGAAGATTGGAAATTTGAGGAGAGATTATCTAAAGAATTTGAAGCGGTTGGATTTTTTATATCTGATCATCCATTAAATCAATTTACAGAAATATTTGAAGACTATAAAATTAATGATTATGCAAAATTTATATCAGATGATAACTCAGAAAGTGTTAATGTAGCCGCAACATTGCTTAAAGTTCAAGAGAGAAAAACTGCGAAAGGAAATGCATATGCAGTTTTAAAGTTAACAGATTTAAATAGTGTGTTTGAAATATTTATTTTTTCTGATTTGTTAGAATTAAATAGAGAAATCTTAAAAGAAGGTAACTCATTAATTTTAACCTTGATTAAGAATATTTCTAACGATGAAAACCGTTTCAAAAGAATTAATGTTCAAAAAATAGCGTCTTTAAAAAATTTGTTTAATAGTCCAATTAATGAAATATCCTTTAATGTTAAGACAATAGAACAAATTAAAAAGATATCAAAACTTTTAAATCAAGACGGCAAGACCCAAGTAAAATTCAATCTTTCAATAAAAGATCAAATTTTAAATTTTCAATTAAATAAACCAATGAATCTTGATAGAAAATCTTTAAATCTTTTAAGAAAACAGCAAATTCAAGCAGAAATTAGTTAAATAAAACTTGTCAATATTAACAAATATTTGTAAATAACCATTAAATTAAATTAACACGCACACAGTTGTTGGTTTTATACCTCCGGTCCTTAATTGGAAATTACTGTGGTGGCTTAACCGGGAATAAATATGAAAATACCAAACGTTACAATTCAACAATTATTAGAAGCAGGTGTTCATCTTGGACACAAAACTTTGAGATGGAATCCAAAAATGAAGAAATACATTTTTGGAAAAAGAGACTCAATTCATATTATAGACTTAACCCAAACACTTGAATTAACTAAAGTAGCTTTAGAAAAAGTCTATAATACAATAGCAAATAATGGAAAAATTTTATTTGTTTCAACTAAAAAACAAGCATCAGAAGCTATTGCAGAAGTTGCAAAAGAAACAGATCAGTACTTTGTAAACTACAGATGGTTAGGAGGAATGCTAACTAATTGGGGAACAATATCTAATTCAATAAAAAAATTAAAAAAATTAGAAATTGATTTAGCTGCTGAAAATAGAGGTTTTACTAAAAAAGAACTTCTTAAGATGAGTGTAAAAAAGGATAAACTACAAAGATCATTGGGTGGAATTGCAGAAATGAAAAAAGTTCCAGAACTAGTTTTTGTAATTGATACTAATTATGAGTCATTAGCTATAGCTGAGTCATCAAAATTAGGTATTCCTATAATTGCTATTCTAGATAGTAATTCTAATCCAGATAATATTGATTATCCAATTCCTGGTAATGATGATGCAAGAAGAGCAATAGATCTTTATTGCAATTTAATTAAAGAAACCATTAATAATGCAAAAAGTTCAATTCAATCATCTGAGCCTAAGCAAGAAAAAGCAAAATCAGATAATAATGATGATAAAAACAAAACTATTCAAGAAATTGATAGAGAAAAACTAGAAAAAAAATTCTCTAACGAAGATAAAGGAAAGTTAAATTAAAATGAGTGATATAAAAAAAGTAAAAAAATTAAGAGAAGCAACAGGTGCTGGATTTAAAGATTGTAATTTAGCAATCAAAGAATCTGGAGGTGATTTAGATAAAGCAATTGAAATTCTAAGAGTTAAAGGAATATCAAAAGCCTCAAAAAAAATGTCTAGAGACGCTAAAGAAGGAGTTGTTGTAGTATCAGGTGATGATAACAAAACTTCTGTAATAGAAGTAAATTGTGAAACTGACTTTGTTGCAAAAAATGATGACTTTATAAGCTTTGTTAAAGAATTAAGTGAATTAAACAACCATCACAGCTCTAATCAAGATGAATTGAAAAAAGCTGTAATGAAAAATGGCCAGAGTGTAGATGATAATTTAGTAGCGCTAATTGCAAAAATTGGTGAAAAAATTACGATTGGAAAATCAAAAACTATTGAAAATAAAAGTGGAGTAAACAACCATTACCTTCACACGGTTGTAAAAGATAATGTAGCAAAATTAGCTGTATTAGTATCTCTTGATACGAATGACAAATCAGATACAGTTAAATCTTTTGGTAAACAATTATCTATGCATATAGCAGCTTCAAATCCTTTGGCACTTGAATCTAATTTAATTGACCAAACAGTAATTGATAAAGAACAAGAACTTGTTGCTGAGGAATTAAAGAATTCAGGCAAACCTGATGAAATAGCTAAAAAAATAAGTTTAGGAAAAATGAACAAATTTAAAGAGGAAAATGCACTTTTAACTCAAGCTTGGGTAATGGAACCTAAGAAAAAAGTAAAAGATATTGTTAAGGAATTATCTGTAGCTGATTTAAAAATAAAGGAATTCTTTAGAATAAAAATAGGAGAATAAATGTTTGATGAAAAATCTTATGCATTAAAAATGGATAAAGCCATAGATGTTTTTTCTAAAGAACTATCATCTCTCAGAACTGGCAGGGCTAATGCAGCAATGTTGGATCTTGTAAAAGTTGATGTTTACGGTCAACAAATGCCAATTAATCAAATAGGTAGCATAACAACCCCTGAACCCAGAATGATTAATATTCAAGTATGGGATGTAAATAATGTTCCCTTGTTAGATGCTGCAATAAAAAAATCAGATCTAGGTTTAAATCCACAAATAGATGGTCAGTTAATAAGACTTCCTGTACCAGAGTTAAATGAAGAAAGAAGATCTGAATTAAAAAAATTAATAAAGTCAATTGGTGAAAAATGTAAAGTATCAATAAGGAATATAAGACGTGAAGCTAATGAAGATCTTAAAAAATTATTAAAATCAAAAGAAATTAGTGAAGATGATGAAAAATCAAAAGAAAAAATTATTCAAACTATAACTGATGATCATATAAAATCTGTTAATGAGAAAGTTTCTTCAAAAGAAAAAGAAATAATGACAATATGAACCCATTAAATCATGTAGCCATTATTATGGATGGTAATGGAAGATGGGGTTTAAAAAATTACAACTCAAGGAAAAGAGGTCACAGCGAAGGTCTAAAAACTGTTGAAAAAATAATAAAAGGTTCAATTAAAAATAAAATTAATTATTTAACTTTATTTGCATTTTCAACAGAAAATTGGAAAAGGCCAAAATCTGAAATTAACTATTTATTTCATTTATTGGAAAGTTTTTTGAAAAATAAAATAGATGAATTAAAAAAAAATAATATCAAACTTAAAATTTTAGGTGAAAAAAAATTTCCAAAAAAAATAATTAATCTTTTAAAAAAAAGTGAATTTATTACAAAAAATAATTCTCAATTACAGATTAATTTAGCTTTAAACTATGGTTCAAAACAAGAAATAATTAGTGCAATTAAAAAATTAAACAAAAAAAAACTCAATATAACAGAAGAAAATATTTCTAATTTCTTGTATACAAAATATATACCAGATCCAGAAATTTTAATAAGGACTGGTAACACAAAAAGATTAAGTAATTTTTTACTATGGCAAATTTCTTATACAGAAATTTTTTTTTCTAAAAAACTTTGGCCAGATTTTAATGAAAAGGATTTTGAAAAAATTATTAAACAGTTTAAAAAAATAAAAAGAAATTTTGGAAAAATATAATGAGTTCAGAAATTACCAAAAGGATTATTAGCTCGTTAGTATTGCTACCATTAAGTATTTTTGTAATTGTTGAAGGATCATATTTTTTTTATGCCACTTTAATAATAGTTTTTATTATTTCATTGTATGAGTGGAATTTTCTTTCAAAGAAAATTCATTTTTATTTTTTGGGTTATCTGTACATTACAATTTCATTTTGTTGCATTATATTGTTACGATCAACTTCAGATTACGATTATTGGATTTTATTAATTGTTATGTTTATCTGTATAATTAACGATATAGGTGGATTTGTTGTTGGTAAAATTTTTAAAGGTCCTAAATTAACAAAGTATAGTCCTAACAAAACATTTTCAGGGTCACTTGGTGGACTTCTTTTATCAATTTGTTTTGTATTTGTAGTTCCGTTACTTAATCAACAAAATCATATTATTTATTCTAATTTTGTTTTTTTTGTAATACTCATTTCATTTGCAAGTCAAATAGGTGATATAGTTATTTCTTATTTTAAAAGAATATCAAATGTAAAAGATACTGGAAAAATAATACCTGGTCATGGTGGTATTTTGGATAGAATCGATGGGATGTTACTTGCATTTCCAGTAGCTTATTTTCTCCAACACCAATTAAGTATTTTTAAATTATGAAAAAAAAAAAAATTGCAATTCTAGGTTCTACAGGTTCAATAGGTAAGTCACTTTTAAAAATTATATCAAGAGATAAAAAAAATTACAAAATAGTTTTATTAACATGTAATAAAAATTATAAACTTATACTCAAACAAGCTAAACAATTTAATGTTAAAAACATAATCGTTAATGACAAAAAATACTATTATCTTGCATTAAAAAAAATTAAGCACAAAAAAATAAATATTTATTTAAATTATTCAGACTTTAATAAAATTTTAAGAAATAAAATTGATTACGTTATGAGTTCAATTGTTGGTTTAGAGGGCTTAGATCCAACCTATAAAATTATTAAATTTACAAAAAAAATTGCTATAGCCAATAAAGAGTCAATTATCTGTGCCTGGAATTTAATAAAAAAAGAGTGTAAGAAGCACAAAACTGAATTCATACCTGTAGATTCTGAACACTTTTCAATATGGTATGGTTTAAATAATAATTTTAATAATAATATTAAAAAAGTTTATTTAACGGCATCAGGGGGTTCATTGATTAATATTCCTAATAATAGAATTAAAAATGTAAATTTTAAAAAAATTTTGAAACATCCCAATTGGAATATGGGAAAAAAAATTACAACAGATTCCTCCACCATGATGAATAAAGTTTTTGAAGTTATAGAAGCAAAAAAAATATTTGAAATAGAATATAAACAAATTGATATTATAATACATCCTAATTCATATGTACACGCTATATTGCAATTTACTAATGGAATGACTAAAATTATAGCTCATGATACTACAATGGAAATTCCCATATTTAATTCAATAAACAACAGTAATAATAAAAGTATTTTTACAAAAAATATCAATTTTTCAAAATTAAATAATTTAAATTTTAAAAAAGTTGATAAAAAAAAGTTTCCGAGTATTAATTTTTTAAAACAAATACCAAATCAAAATTCTTTATTTGAAACTATCCTTGTTGCTTGTAATGATGAATTTGTAAATAAATTTTTAGATAAGCAAATAAAATTTAATGATATTTATAAGATGACGAGTAAAATAATTAATAAACAAGAATTCAAAAAATATAAAAAAATGATACCATCAAAAGTATCACAGGTTGTAAATTTGAGTAAATTTGTTCGATATAAAATAAATTCAATATACAATTAAATAATGAAAATAAAATTTTACAAACTATTAAATATAATAATTTTATATGCTTTTTTTATTAATAGTTTACTTTATGCGGAAGTTGTTAAAGATATTATAATTGTTGGTAATGATAGAATTTCAAATGAAACAATAAAAATTTTTACCAATGTTTCTGTAGAAGATGATCTAGTGGAAGATGATTTAAATTTAATATTAAAAAACTTATATAATACAAATTTTTTTAAAAATGTTAGTCTTTCTTTAACCGATAATGTTTTAAGTATTAAAGTTGTTGAAAATCCTATTGTTGAAAATATTATTTTTGAAGGGATTAAATCTAACAAAATTTTAGAAATTTTGAGAGAAGATACATTCATAAAATCTAGATCTTCTTATAATGAGAATTTATTAAAAAAAGAGAAAGAACGATTAAATTTTATTTTAAAAAATATTGGTTACTATAACTCAGTTGTAAATATTTACGTAGAAGAAAAAAAATCTAATTTAGTAGATTTAACAATTGATATTAATCTTGGTAAGAAAGCTAGAATTAAAAAAATTTCATTTATTGGTAATAAAATTTTTAAAGATAATAAACTTAGACGTGTAATTGCCAGTTCTGAGTATAGGTTTTGGAAATTTTTGACTGGAAGAAAATATTTAAATGAAGGTTTAGTTGATTTCGATACAAGGTTGTTGACAAATTTTTATAAAAATAATGGATATTACAATGTTGAAATTAATTCATCATTTGCAAAACTAGTAAATAATAATGAATTTGAATTGATTTTCAATATTGATGCAAAATCAAAAATTTTTTTTGATGATTTAAAATTAAATTTACCTTTTGATTTTGATGTAAATAATTTTAATAAAATTGAAAAATTATTTAAAAAGATTAAAGGTGAGGCTTATTCTATTAATAAAATAGAACAAATATTAGAGGAGATAAATTATGTCACTTCTTTAGAGCAATATCAGTTTGTGAATGCAACTGTTGATGAAAGCATTGTAAACAATAAAATTAACCTAACCTTTAACGTTAGAGAAACAGAAAAGTTTTATATAGATAAAATAAATATTTATGGAAATAATATAACTTCTGAAAATGTGATACGTAATCAACTTGAAGTTGACGAGGGTGATCCATATAATGAAATTTTAATTAATAAATCAATTAATACTATTAAAAGTTTAAATTTTTTTAAAGAAGTCAATAAAGAAGTAATAGAGGATAAAAATACAAAAACAAAAAAAATAAATATCATTGTTGACGAAAAACCTACTGGAGAGATAACAGCATCAGCTGGATTTGGAACTGATGGTGGAACTTTAGGTTTTGGAGTAAAAGAAAATAATTTTTTAGGGCGTGGTATTGGACTTAATACAAACTTTCTATTATCTGAAGAAAGTTTTAAAGGAAGATTTACAGTTAAAAATCCTAATTTTAAAAATTCTGATAAATCTGTAAGTTTCTCTGCAGAGGCAATTGAAATTGATAATTTAACAACTAATGGTTACAAAACAAATAAGATAGGATTTAGTATTGGGTCAAATTTTGAGTACAGAAATGATTTCTTTTTAGGAGTCGGGAATACTAATTTTTATGAGGTAATAGATACAAATTCAACTGCCTCTGCTAGACAAAAAGCACAAGAAGGTAATTATTGGGATTCTTTTGTAAAATTAGATTTTGATTATGATAAAAGAAATCAGAAGTTTCAAACAAGCTCAGGTTTTAAATCTTTTTATTCAATAGATTTACCAGTTGTAAGTGAAACAAACTCTTTAAAAAATTATTACAATTATTCATATTATTTTGATTTATTTGATAAAAATATATCAAACCTTTCTTTTTATTTTGAAACTGCTAATTCAATTAATAATAAAGAAATTAAGTTGTCTGAAAGAATTAAAATCCCCTCAAATAGATTGCGAGGATTTGAAAGAGGTAAAGTCGGGCCAAAAGATGGCACTGATTTTATTGGTGGTAATTATGCATATTCTTTAAATTTTTCATCAACAATTCCTCAATTATTTGCTGAATCTCAAAATGTTGATTTTTTGTTTTTTACTGATGTTGCTGATATTTGGGGTGTTGATTACGATTCATCATTAGATAATAGTAAAATAAGAAGCTCAATAGGATTAGCTCTTGATTGGTTCAGCCCTATAGGACCGATGAATTTTTCAATAGCACAACCAATT
The DNA here is from genome assembly GCF_965262185.1 of Candidatus Pelagibacter sp. Lineage (GTDB taxonomy): Bacteria > Pseudomonadota > Alphaproteobacteria > Pelagibacterales > Pelagibacteraceae > Pelagibacter. The sequence continues at coordinate 192,048 of NZ_OZ253498.1, read as the reverse complement.
ACAAAAGCAAATGATGACAAAACTGAGTCATTCAGATTTAACTTAGGTACTACTTTTTAATGTTTAAATTAAATAACTTTATTATTTTTTTTTTAATATTAATGACTTTAAGTGTGAATGCAGATAATCCAAAAAAAATTGTATATTTAGATTTAGATTTTATTTTAACAAATACTAACTCAGGAAAAATTCTTTTAGAAAAATTAAAAAAAATAGAAGAAAACAAAATTAAAGAATTCAATGATAGAGAAACAAATTTAAAAAATCAAGAAAACAAATTAATTGCAAGTAAAAATATACTTTCTGAAGATGTATATAATAATAATATATTAGAGTTTAAAAAAAAACTTAATGATTATAAAAATTTTAGATCAAATGAAGTAGAGAAGATAAAAAAAAATAGAAATGAAGAAATTATGAAACTATTAAATAAGTTTAATCCAATTATAGAGAATTATATGAAAGAAAATTCAATTTTTATTATTTTTGATAAAAAAAATATTTTTATAGCTGATAAGAATTACGATATAACAAATATTATAATAAAAGAAATTAATAAAACTATAAAATAAACTTAATGGAAAAATTAAATAAAGAAGATATAAAAAAATTACTGCCACATAGAGAGCCAATGCTTTTAATTGATGAACTTAAGGATATAAAAAAACTATTCTCTGCAACCGGTGTTGTTGCTGTCAAAAAAGATAGTTTTTTTGTAGATGGACATTTTCCAGACCAACCAGTTATGCCAGGTGTTTTAATTGTTGAAGCATTTGGTCAAACAGCTGCCGCTTTAACTGCTCATGGCATTGATAAAGAAACATATGAAAATAAATTAGTTTTTTTAATGGGAATTGAAAAAGCAAGATTTAGAAATCCTGTGATGCCAGATTGTAAATTAGAATTAAAAATTGAAGCTATTAGATCTCACGGACGTGTCTGGAAATATAAGGGTGAAGCTTTTGTTGGTGAAAAAAAGATGGCTGATGCTCAATGGTCAGCAACAATTGTTGATAGAAAATAATTAGTAATATTTGTTGATAAGTATTTAAAAGTTGTTTTGATAGAAAACGACTAATGATTAATCCTTTTTTTAAAAATAAAGGTCCAATAAAGTTAAAAGAGATTTTAACTCAGATTAAATTTCAAAATGAACCCAAATATAGTGATATAAATATTTACGACATTAAAGATCTCGTTAATGCATCAAATAAAGATATTACATTTTTTCATTCTAAAAAATATGAATTGGTAGCTTCAAAAACAAAAGCGGCTTTTTGTATTACAACGAAAAATTTATCCAATAAATTACCTGATACATGCAAACCAATTGAGGTTGACAATGTTCTTGTATCAACTGCAATGATTACAACTATATTTTATCCTGATGCAATTATAGATGGTTTTGATGCTCATTCCTTGAGTATTGAAAAAACTTCTTATAATAAAACTGTTAATCATGGACAAAATATATTAATTGGAAAAAATGTTAAAATTGGTTCAAATTGTTCAATCGGTCACAACACAATCATTGAAAGCAATGTTGTGATCGGTGATAATTGTTCAATAGGGTCAAATACAATTATTAGAAATACAATAATTAATAATAATGTTTCAATATTAGACGGCTGTGTAATTGGAAAAAAAGGATTTGGTTTTTTTCCAAGCAAGAATGGAAATATACGTTATCCTCATATTGGTATTGTTATAATCGAAGATAATTGTGAGATTGGTTGTGGTTCAACAATTGATAGAGGATCCTTATCTAATACTATAATTGGAAAAAATACTTTCATAGATAATCAAGTACATATAGCTCATAATAACAAAATTGGTGATAATTGTATTATTGCTGGTCAGGTTGGTTTTGCTGGAAGCTCTACTCTTGGTAAAAATGTTATGATTGGTGGACAAGCTGGTATTTCGGGACATTTGAAAATAGGAAACAACGTCCAAATAGGTGGTGGTTCAGGAGTTATTAAAGATATTCCAGATAATTCTAAAGTTATGGGTTATCCAGCTAAAGATTTAAAAAAATTTATTAAAGAGAACAAATGATACATAAAACTGCAATAATTAACTCAAGAGCGAATATAGCATCAAATGTTGAGATTGGTCCTTATTGTGTAATTGGACCCAATGTAGAAATTGATGAGAACACAATTATACAGTCACACGTTAATATATCTGCAAATACAAAAATTGGTAAGGAAAATAAAATTTATCCTTTCGTATCAATTAATGATCCACAGGACTTAAAGTACAATGGTGAAAATACAAATTTAATAATTGGAAATAATAATAAAATCAGGGAACATGTAACAATAAATCCAGGAACTGTAGGTGGTGGCGGCAAAACAGTAATTGGAGATAACTGTTTGATTATGATTTCATCACATATAGCTCATGACTGTCAAGTTGGGAACAATGTAATAATTGCCAATAACGTGCCTTTAGGAGGTCATGCAATCATTGAGGATAATGTCGTTATTGGTGGGAATTCTGCTGTTCAACAATTCACTAGGATTGGAAAAATGGCAATGATTGGGGGAATGACAGGAGTATTACATGATGTAATTCCTTATGGTTTATCAACGGGAAATAGAAATTCATTACAAGGATTAAACTTAATTGGCTTAAGAAGAGCAAAGTTTGAAAATAAAGATATCTTAGGCTTAAGTGAAGCCTATAAAGAAATTTTTGCTACCAAAAATATAAATCAGAATATAAATAAATTAGAAGTTTCTCACCAAGAGAATCCATTAGTTAAAAATGTAATTGATTTCATAACAAAAGACAAAAAAAGATCTATTTGTACCCCATTTTCATAAAATGATAGGATTAATTTTTGGTGATACTGATTTTCCAAAGGAAATTCTAAAAACAATAAAAAAAAGAAAAATTAAATATTTGATAATTGATTTATCAAAATCAAAGAAATTTAAAAAAGATAAAAAATCTTATTCAGTATCTATTGGACAATTTGGTAGAATAATTAAAATACTTAAAGAAAATAAATGTAAAAAAGTCTTATTTGCTGGAAAAGTAAAAAAACCAAATTTATCTAGGTTAAGATTAGATTTAAAAGGAATTTATTATATACCCAGAATTATCAAAGCTTCAAAACTTGGTGATGCTGCTATACTTAAAGAAATTATAAAAATATTGGCACAAAATAATATTAAAACTGAAAATTCACTAATATTTAATCCAGAACTGTCTCTAAGGAGAGGTAATTTTTCAAAAATTAAACCAAATAAGCAAGACCAATTAGATATTCAAAAAGCAATCAAAACATTAAATATTTTAAGAGATTATAATTTTAGTCAAGGGGTTGTGGTTAGAGATGAAAAGGTTATTTCTATTGAAGGAAAAGGTGGAACCAAAAAAATGCTTGAAAGAAGTAGAAGTAAAAAATTTAGAAATCATGGAGTATTAGTAAAACTTCCAAAAAAGAAACAAGATCTTAGAATTGATCTACCTACTGTTGGATTAAATACTTTAAAACAATGTAAAATTGCTGGATTAAAAGGAATTGTAGTTAAAAATAAACAACATGTTTTTTTAGATAAAAACAAATGTATTAACTTTGCCAATAAAAATAAGATGTTTATTTCAGTTAAATGAAAAAGATTTTTATCCTCACAGGTGAACCATCCGGAGACAAGCTTGCCTCAAAAGTCATATCCAAACTTCAAAAAAATGGTCTCAATATAAAGTATTCTTGTGTTGGTGGCACACATTTAAACTCATTAGGAATAAAATCTATTTTTGATCTTAAAGAAATTACTTATATTGGTTTTACAAGTGTTTTATTAAATATTTTTAAAATAAAAAATAAAATAAACAAAACTGTAGAAGAAATTATAAAATTTAATCCTGATATTTTATTTAGTGTAGATAGTCCTGATTTTACGTTAAGAGTTGCCAAAAAAGTAAAAAAAATTAATAACCAGATCAAGACTGTACATTATGTAGCTCCCCAAGTATGGATTTGGCGAGAAGGTAGAGTTAAAAAATTTAAAAACTTTTTAGATCACATCTTATTGTTATTTGATTTTGAAAAAAAATATTTTGATAAGGAAAATATTCCAAATACTTTTGTTGGTCATCCATTATTAGAACAAGAAAACAAAAATAGAATTGATTTGTCAAACAGTATATCGACTGACAAAAAAATTATTTCTCTTTTTTGTGGTAGTAGAACATCTGAAGTAAATTTACTATTACCAATTTTGATTGACTTTATAAATCTAATGAATAAAAAATTTACTAATTTAATGTTTGTTTTTCATGCTACTGATGAAAATAAGAATTTAATTAATAATAGAATTAATGAGATTAATTTAGATAATGTTCAGGTTATTTCTGATGAAAATATTAAAAATCAAATATTAATAAAATCCATTTTTGCAGTTTCAAAATCTGGAACAATTTCCCTTGAAATTTGTAACGCAAAAGTTCCTTCTATAATTATATATAAAATGAATTATTTGAATTTTTTTATTGTCAAAATGTTAGTAAAAACAAAATTTGCAAACATCATCAATATTATTAATAATAAAGAAATAATTCCTGAATTAATACAAAAAGAGTGTAATGCTAAAGAAATTTATAATTCTGTGGTTTATTTTTTAAAAAATCCTGATTTAATGAAAAAACAAATTAAAGACTTTGAAGATACTTTATCAAAAATAAGATCTAAAAGCTCATCTTCAAATGAAGCCGCCTCTGTTTTAAGTAAGTTTCTTATTGGTTAGTCTTTTTGTTACCTCATCTTTTCCTAAAGAAATAATTATATCATATAATCCAGGTCCAAATTTTGAACCCGTTAACGCTATTCTTAGAGGTTGTCCAACACCTCTAAAATTTGTCTGATGTGATTTGATTAGTTCATTTACAATTGGCTCTAATGTTTCTTTGCTTAGTTTATCAACATTAGCAAGTTGAGCATTGAAATCAGATATGACTTTTTTTGCTTTATCATCAATTATTTTAATATCGTCTTGATTAAAATTTACTTCATCTTCAATAATATATTGGCCATTATTAAATATATCTTCCAATGTTTTTGCTTTATTTTTTAAGAAAGTTAATGATTTTTTAATTTTATCTTTTTTATTTGAATTGATTTCACTTTTATATAATTTGCAGTATTCTGTTAGTTGATCAAATAAATCCATTTCATTAATATTTTTAATGTAATATTCATTCATTGATAAAATCCTACTCATATCTAGCTTAGACGGAGATTTTCCTATTCCTTCAATATTGAAGTATTTAATACTCTCTTCAAGAGTAAATATTTCTTTGTCTTTAAATGACCAACCTAATCTCAATAAATAATTTCTTAATGCGTCAGGCATAATCCCAATTTTTGAATAGTCATCCAATGTTGAAGCATTATCTCTCTTGGATAATTTTTTACCTTCTATAGTATGAATAAGGGGTATATGAGCAAACTTTGGCAAATCCCACTGCATTGCTTCATATATTTGCATTTGTTTGAAAGTATTAATTTTATGGTCATCTCCTCTAATTATATGCGTCATCCCCATTTCATGGTCATCTACAGTTGCTGATAAATTGTAAGTTGGAGTTCCATCATTTCTTAATATTACAAAATCTTCTATTGTACTGTTTTCAATTGCAACATCACCCTGAACCAAATCTTTAAGAATTGAATTTCCTTCAATTTTACTTTTAAATCTAATTACAGGTTTAATTTCTTTAGGAGCATCTTTTTCGTCTACATCTCTCCATTTTCTATTATAAATATAAGGAATTTTTTTCTGCCTAGCCCTTTTTTTTTGCTCTTCTATCTCTTCAGGTGAACAATAACATTTATAAGCGTATCCATTTTTTAACAATTCATTTGCAATTTTTATATGATAATCAATTTTTGTTGATTGAATATATTCGTTACCATCATGTTTTATACCTAACCAATTTAAGGATTTAATTATTTGTATTTTGTATTCTTCTTTTGATCTTTCTTTGTCTGTATCTTCAATTCTTAGATGAAAAGTACCTTTTTGATTTTTAGAATACAACCAATTAAACAAGGCAGTTCTAACTCCACCAATATGAAGAGCTCCAGTAGGAGAGGGAGCAAAACGAGTTGCTACTTTTGACATCAGAGATATTTAGACTATTTTTTTAGAAGTTTCTATATAAAGATACCAAAACACCCTGAACTTTAACTCTATCAGGGCCAAATATTTTGGTTTCGTAGTTTCTATTTGCACTTTCTAATGCAACAACTTTACCTTTTTTACGAATTCTTTTTAACATCGCCTCGTGTTCGTCAATCAATGCGACTACAATTTTTCCATTATCTGCTGTATCTGTTCTTTTAATAATAACTGTATCTCCTTCGTGGATTCCAGCTTCAATCATTGAGTCTCCTTGAACTTTCAATCCAAAATAATCTCCATTTTTTTCTAAATTATTTGGTAATGGTATTCTTGAAACTTCATTTTGTATTGCTTCAACAGGAGTTCCTGCCGCAATTTTTCCTAATACTGGCACTTCCATTTCATCAGAATTGTTAAATTCTTCTTCTAAACCACCTTTTATAACGCTTGGTGAAAAACTGTTGTAAATATCGTTTGCTGAAGCTGTTTCTGGCAATTTTACTACCTCTAAAGCTCTTGCTTTATGAGCCAATCTTTTAATAAAACCTCTTTCTTCCAAGGCACTAATCAATCTGTGAATACCTGACTTTGATTTTAAGTTTAGAGATTGTTTCATCTCTTCGTAAGAAGGAGACACGCCAGAACTTCTCAACTTATTGTTGATAAATAAAAGCAAGTTTTTTTGTTTTTTTGTTAGCATAAGAACAAATATCGTACAAATAATGTTCTATAAAAGTTCTTTTGTTTTAACAATACTAAAAAAAGTGTGTAAAATAGAGCTTAAATTGACTACAAAACTGAAAATATTGAATTTTCATCTAATTTTTTCAAAAGTGATTCACCAATTAAAAAAGCATTAATTGAAGTCTTACTGTTTAATTCCAATAATTCTTCCTTAGATTTAATACCACTCTCAGAAATTAGAGGTCCTTTATGGTTTTTTACAACATTATAAATATCGTAGGTTGTATTTATATCTGTTTTAAGTGTTTTTAAGTTCCTATTGTTTATACCAATAAGCGCATCTTTAAAATTTAATGCTTTTTGAGCCTCTTCAACTGTATGTACTTCTACTATTACTGACATATCTAATTTTAATGCTTCTTGATATAAATTGTTTGCAAGGTCATCTGAGACACCAGCTAAAATAATTAGAATTGCATCTGCACCATAACTTTTGGCAAGTGGTACTTGAAATGTATCAATAAAAAAATCTTTACATAATACCGGTAAATTAACCTTATCTTTTATTTTACTTATATGGATTAAATTTCCTAAAAAATAATCTTCTTCAGTTAAAACTGATAAACAAGTAGCATTATTTTTTGAATAAATATTAGCAATTTTTACTGGATTGTAGTCTTCAATTATAACCCCTGCAGAAGGGCTTGCTTTTTTTATTTCAGCAATAATTGAAGTTTTATTTTGTTTTAAATTGTTTTCAATTTTATCTTTAAAATTTATGTATGAATTATTTTTTTTTATTAATTCATCTAATTTTTTGAGATCAATTGATTTTTTTAGATTATCAATTTTTTCAATTTTTTTTTTAATTATATTTTCTAGAACGTTTTCAGACATTTTGTATTTGTTCCAAATGTGAAAAAGTTTTACCAGAAAGAATAAATTGTCTTGCGTGATTATAGGCCTCTTTAAAATCAACAAACTTTTCTGCAATGATTAAACCAGCTGCCGCATTTAAACAAACTGCTTTTGAAAAATCATTATCGTTACCTTTAAATATTTCAATCATTTTATCTGCATTAAATTTTGCATCATTACCAATTAAATTCTCAAATTTTTCTGCATTCACACCAATTGAATTAGGATCAATCAAGATTTCAGATATTTCTCCATTCTTCAATTGCATTATATTTGTTTTTGCATAAGGAGATATTTCATCCAATCCATCTTCGCTGTTTACTATCCATGCAAATTTTATATTTAAATTTTTTAATCCCTCTGCAAAAATTTTTAATAATTTTTTATCAAATACTCCAACAACCTGTCTTTCTACTAGGGCAGGATTACTTAAAGGACCAATCATATTGAAAATAGTTCTTTTACCAATTTTCTTTCTTACAGGACCTACAAATCTCATGGCGCTATGATAATTTGGAGCAAACATAAAACCAAAATTGTTATTGCTTATTTCTTGTTCTATTTCTCTCGGCTCTAAATCAATCTTAATATTTAAAGCTTCCAAAACATCTCCAGAGCCACATTTTGAAGATACCGCTTTATTGCCATGTTTTGCAACTTTTATACCCATACTAGCCAAAAGTAAGGCTGATGCAGTTGATATATTAACAGTGTTCATACCGTCACCACCTGTACCGCATGTATCTATGCAATCTTGAACGTTTACCCTTTTAGATTTTTCTCTAAGCACATAAACACCTCCAGCAATTTCATCTGCTACTTCTCCTTTTTCAGACAGAAGTGTTAAAAAATTATAGATTTGATCCTCATCAGCTTTACCAGTCATTAAAATTTCAAATGCTGACTTACTTTCTTCAAAGGTTAAATTATCTTTATTTTTAAGTTTTTCTAAAATCTTTTCCATAAATTAATAATTTATAAAACTTTTTAAAATTTTTATTCCTATCTTGGTTTTAATACTTTCTGGATGGAATTGTACACCATGAATGTTAAATTGCTTATGTTGGATAGCCATAATTACCCCATCATCAGTTTCAGCTGTAATCTCTAAATCTTTCGATAGGGTTTTTTTATCAATAATCAAGCTATGATATCTTGTAGCTTCGAAAGTACCGGGTAGATTTTTTAAAATTCCAATTTTTTTTGATTTAATTTTGCTAGTTTTTCCGTGCATTAATTTTTTTGCTTGAATAATTTTAGATCCAAAGACTTGACCTATAATTTGATGTCCAAGACAAACACCTAAAAAGGGCAATTTTTTATGTAATGATTTTAAAATGCTTATGCAATTTCCAGATTGATTTGGATTTCCAGGTCCAGGTGAAATAACAATTTTATCATATTTTTTTCTTAATATTTCTTTAGAGTTAATTTTATCATTTCTTATGACATCAACTTTTACATCTAATGAAGAAATGTAATGATAAAGATTAAATGTAAAACTATCATAATTATCTATTAATAATATTTTCATTATCTTAAAGCATTTATCAAAGCTTTCGCCTTGTTCACTGTTTCATCATACTCGTTTGTAGGCTTACTGTCAGCCACGATACCTGCTCCAGCTTGTACATAGAATTTTTTATTTTTTGCTACAGCTGTTCTTAATGCAATACAAGTATCAAATTCACCATTAGCAGAAAAGTATCCAATTCCACCAGCGTAAACTTTTCTTTTCGATGTTTCTAGTTCATCAATAATTTCCATTGCTCTTATTTTAGGAGCACCAGATACAGTACCAGCAGGAAATCCTGCCAACAGTGATTTAAATTTTGAAAACTTTTTATTATACTCTCCAACTACATTGGAAACTATATGCATTACATGAGAGTACCTCTCAATTATGAAACTCTCAGTTACCTTTACAGTATTTATTTTTGATACTTTACCAGCATCATTTCTTCCTAGATCTAAAAGCATTAAATGTTCAGAAAGTTCTTTTTTGTCTTTAAGAAGGTCTTTTTCATAAAAAAGATCTTCTTTTTTATTTTTTCCTCTTGGTCTAGTGCCTGCTATTGGTCTAACTGTAATTTTATTATCTCTTAGTCTTACTAAAATTTCTGGACTGGCCCCAATAATTTGGAAGTCATTAAAGTTGAAGTAAAACATAAAAGGAGAGGGGTTAGTTACTCTAAGTTTTTTATAAATTTCTAAGGGTTTTTTTGTTAATTTTGCTTCAAATCTTTGACTTAATACAACTTGAAAAATATCACCAAATTTAATGTATTTCTTAGCTTTATTAACCATTGCAAGAAATTTATTTTTAGATGTGTTTGATTTAACTTTAATTTTTTTTTCTTTTAATACTCTTTTTGTATCAATATTTTTTATCGATGATTGAATTAATAGTTTAAATAGATCAGTTTTTATAGAGTCATACTTTTTTTGATAATTTTTAATTTTTTCATCATTAAAAACATTAATTATATAAAATATTTCTTTTTTTAAATTGTCATGAATAACCAAGGTTCTTGGTCTCATCAATCTTACATCAGGTAAATTAAGATCATTTTTACATGAGTTAGGAATTTTTTCTATATACCTAATAGAGTCGTATGAAAAATAACCAGAAATTAGCGAACAAATCTTAGGTAAATTCTTAGGTGTATCAAATTTAAAATTTTCAATAATCTTTTCTATTAGCTCTTCTGGTTTATCTTTAAGAATGATTTTTTTATTTTCAGTGATTAAATATGACTTTTGGTTGTTAAACTCCCATATCTTATCAGGATTTTTACCAAAAATTGTGTATCTACCTTTAATTTTTCCTTTTTCAACAGACTCAAATATAAAACTATTTTTTTCCTCTAAAAAATTATCAATTAAATTTATTACTTCATCATCAGAATTTACTTTTTTAGAAGTGTATATAATCTGATTTTTTTTGCTTCTATGTCGAAACTTAAAATCTTTGAAGCTTCGATTAATTATCATTTGAAATAGTTTTTAATTCTATCAATAGTTTTTTGATTCAATTGAACCTGATATTTATTATTCAACAGGGTATCGTAAGATTGTAAAATACTTTTTCTGTTGTTTGTATTTTGTGAATTTACAAATCCTTTATATTCCTCACCTTGTTTATTTATAGTTTTTTTATTTATATCTTTTATTTTGACTAAAAATATTTGATTATTAGTATTGTTTACTAAAGCAAAAGAATTTTGAGGTAATGAGTAGAGCATTTTAATTGAATTTACTTCAAACAGCTCATCATCATTAATTGAATTAATTGATCCAGTTCGGATTTTACCTGAACTTAACTCTATAAATTTACTTTCATTAAATCCATCATTCTGTATTTCTTCAATTATTTTTCTATTGTAATCAAATTTACCTTTTTGATAAATAAGCTCGATAATTTCACTTTTTACTATCTCATCATTTAAATCTGGTGAACGATCATATTCATTCTCTATATTATAAAGAATATAATTATCGCCACTTTCAAATATATCTAATTTGCTTGATTTCTTAGAGTAAATTAACTTTTCGTTCGCACCAGTGTTTTCATCTGGAACAAATTCATTAATATTATTTACATCCACATTTATGTTTTCGATTATCGAGCTAAAACTTTCATTTTGAGAAATTTTATTTTCTATTGCATCAATTTCGTTAAAAAAATCTTGATTAAATTCATCAATTCCAATTAAATTTTTTGGATTTAAAACCACATATTTGAAGTCAATATATTCTCTTTTTAATTGATCTTTATTTTCTTCAATAAATGTTTTGATTTCATCTGATGTATAATCATCTTTAATCTTATATAAATTTTCCATATCGAAGTATTCAATAGATAATGATTTATTGTTTTCTTCAAATTTACTTTCTATTAGAAATTCAGGGGTAACAGTACCTGCACCGATAAAATCAAATAAGTGTTTTTGTAAACCTTGATTTTTTAATTTCAACTCAAACAAAGGAGCAGACATATTATTTGAAAGTAAAAATTTTTCGTATTTAATTCTTTCAAAAGCACCATTATCGTCTTTAAAATTTTTATTGTCTTTTAAATATTTTAAAATTGTCTTTTCGTTTATAGAAAGTTTAAAATCTTCAATCTCTAGATCAATTAAAGTTGTTGAAATAAGTCCTGATAGTAATTCTTCTATAATGTTGTTGTCTAAATTATTTCTTATTGCTTCTTGTGAAATTCCACTTTGGTTAATATAGTCCATGAAATCTTGAGTGGTAACGTTAGTTTTATTTATTTTAGCAATATTATTTTGATTGTTAGTGCTAAAGCCACCGCCAAAACCTCCAAATACAAAAGCAAAAATAATAAAGACAATAACAAACAATCCGCCAAATTGTTTCCAACCTAAATTTTTTAATTTTTCAACCATAACGATATAAATTTATTGATCTGTAAAAAACAAATCTATAGATTAAAAAGTCAATTATGACAAATAAATATATGTATTTTATAGCTAATTGGAAAATGTTTGGAGATTTAAAAACTATAAATTCATTAGATAAAGTTATTAAATTCTCAAAAAGTCATAAAAAAAATAAGTTTAAACTAATTTATTGTCCTCCAAATACTCTAATACGTCCAATTTCAAAAAGACTTAGTAAAACAAATATTGAAGTTGGTGCACAAAATTCTCATCAAAATTTAGATTATGGAGCTTTTACAGGTCAGGTTAATGCAAGAATGCTTAAAAGTGTTGGAGCAAAATATGTGATCTTGGGTCATTCCGAAAACAGAATAGCTGGAGAAAATGACAATCTAATTAATCTTAAAATAAAAAATTCAATTAAATCTGGTTTAAAAATTATATTTTGTATTGGTGAAACTCTAAAACAAAAAAGGGATAAAAAGACTAATCAAGTTTTAAATAGTCAAATAAAAAAAGGATTAAAATCTATCAAAAAAATTAATGATATAATTATTGCGTACGAACCAGTATGGTCAATCGGAACTGGTTTAATTCCTTCATCAGAGGAACTGTCTAAATCAATTAAATTTATAAAAAGTAAATTTGGAAAAAAATCTCCAAAAGTTTTATATGGAGGCTCTGTTAACAGTAAAAATATTGATCAATTAAAAATTATTCCTGACATAGATGGTTTTTTAATAGGTGGAGCATCACAAAATCCAGAGAAATTTATTGATATAATTAAAAAAACCATTAATTAGTCCCCCATGGAAACATTATTACTTGTAATTAATATCATACTTGCATTTATTTTAGTTGTGCTTGTGCTACTTCAAAAATCAGAGGGTGGCGCTCTAGGTATTGGTGTTTCACAAGAAAATTTTATGTTATCGAGATCAGCTGGTAGTTTTATTACCAAAGCAACTGCGATAGTTGCAACTTTATTTATCATTTGTAGCTTAGCGCTGACAATAATTTCAAGAGCAGAATTAACGCCTACAGGATCAGTTTTAGACACGGTTGAAGAAAAAACTGAAGATACTCCATCAATTCCTGAAAATAATTAATTAATACTTTCTATTTCTTTTTTTATTAGCTATAAGATAATTCCATGGCGCGATATATATTTGTCACTGGCGGCGTGGTTTCATCACTTGGAAAAGGTCTGTCATCAGCATCACTTGCTTATCTTCTACAATCTCGTGGTTACAAAGTTAGACTTAGAAAATTAGATCCTTATTTAAACGTTGACCCTGGAACAATGAGTCCATTCCAGCACGGAGAGGTTTTTGTAACAGATGATGGCGCTGAAACAGATTTAGATCTAGGTCACTATGAAAGATTTTCAGGAGTTACTGCAAAGAAAACAGATAATATTACTACAGGAAAAATTTATAGCGATGTTCTAAAAAAAGAACGAAAAGGAGAATATCTTGGAAAGACAGTACAAGTTATTCCACATATAACCGATAGAATTAAAGAATTTATTAAATACGATACATCAAAAGAAGATTTTGTAATTTGCGAAATAGGTGGAATTGTAGGTGATATTGAAAGCTTACCATTTGTTGAGGCTATAAGACAATTTTCAAATGATATTGGGAAAAAAAATGCTTTATTTATTCATTTAACTTTAGTTCCATATTTAAAAGCATCTGATGAAATAAAAACTAAACCAACACAACACTCCGTAAAAGAATTGAGAAGTATTGGTATTCAACCTGATATAATTATTTGTAGATCAGAAAGACCAATACCTTTAGAGCATAGAAAAAAAATATCTCTATTTTGCAATGTTGATATTAAAAATGTAATTGAAACAGTTGATGTAAAAACTATTTATGAAGCACCAATTAGTTTTGCTAAAGAAAAGTTAGATGTTCAAGTTTTAGATTACTTTAAAATAAAATCTAAAAAATCAAATAACTTAAATCCTTGGAAGAAAATTACCAAAATTGCACTTAATACAAAAAAACAAGTTAATATTGCGATAATAGGTAAGTATGTAGAATTAAAAGATGCATATAAATCATTAGATGAAGCCTTAACACATGGAGGAATTACAAACAGCCTGAAGTTAAATTTAGTTAGAATTGATTCAGAAAAATTAAAAGTTTCTGAAATCAAAAACAAACTTAAAAATGTTTCAGGTATTCTAATACCAGGAGGATTTGGAAAAAGAGGAACTGAGGGAAAAATCGAAGCAATTAAATATTCAAGAATTAATAAAATACCATTCTTAGGTATTTGTTACGGTATGCAAATGGCAATAATAGAATTCGCTAGAAATAAATTAAAAATTAAAAAAGCAACTTCTTCTGAGTTTGATAAAGGCGGTGTTCATATAATTGGTTTAATGAATGAGTGGGAAAAAAGTGGAAAAAAAGTTAAAGGTACAGATAAAAATTTAGGTGGAACAATGAGACTTGGTTCTTATGATGCAATTTTAAAAGATAAGTCTAAAATTAGAGATATCTATAAATCAAGATTAATCAAAGAAAGACACAGACATAGATATGAGGTAGATATTTCATTTAAGGAAAAATTTGAGAAATATGGACTAATATTTTCTGGTTTATCACCAGATAACAAACTTCCTGAGATAATTGAACTTAAAAATCATCCTTGGTTTATTGGAGTTCAGTTCCATCCTGAATTTAAATCTAGACCTTTATCTCCTCATCCTTTATTCTCTTCATTTATCAAAGCAGCAAAAAATCATAAATGAGTAGTATTACAGTCAATTGTGGGAACATAGAAATTTCAAACGATAAAAAAATTTGTATCATTGCTGGTCCATGTCAACTTGAAACAGAACAGCATGCAATGGACATGGCAGGAAAAATAAAAGAAATAACTTCCAAATATGGTCTAGGTTTTATTTATAAAACTTCTTTTGATAAAGCTAATCGAACAAGTTTAAAAGGTAAGAGAGGTGCTGGTTTGGAAGCTTCATTACCTGTGTTTGACAAAATTAAAAAAGAATTAAATGTTCCAATTTTAACTGATATTCATAATTCAGAGCAATGTTCAGTAGTTGCTAATCATGTTGATGTTTTGCAAATTCCAGCTTTTCTTTGTAGACAAACTGATCTTTTAATTGCTGCTGCAAAAACAAACAAAATTATAAATGTTAAAAAAGGTCAATTTTTAGCTCCTTGGGACATGGTAAATGTTACAAAAAAAATATCAGACTCAGGAAACTCAAATATTCTTGTTACTGAAAGAGGTGCAAGTTTTGGATACAACACTTTAGTTTCTGACATGAGATCTTTACCTATAATGGCTAAGAATGGTTATCCAGTTATTTTTGATGCATCGCATTCAGTTCAGCAACCTGGAGGACAAGGAGATTCTTCAGGTGGTCAAAGAGAATTTGTTGAGTATCTTGCAAGAGCAGCTGTTGCTGTTGGGGTTGCTGGTGTATTTATAGAAACTCATCAAGATCCTGATAATGCACCATCCGACGGACCTAACATGGTTCCTCTAGATAAACTAGAAAATTTACTTAAACAGTTAACTGAAATTGATAAGCTTATTAAGTGAGTAAAATAACAAAAGTTAAAGCACGTCAAGTTTTTGATAGTCGGGGAAATCCAACTGTAGAAGCTGAGGTTTATACAAATAATTTAAGTGCATCTGCTATATGTCCATCAGGTGCATCAACTGGAACTTATGAAGCTTTTGAAAAACGAGATAAAAATAATAAAAAGTATTTAGGTAAAAGTGTTTTAAAAGCTGTTGAATTAGTAAATTCAAAAATTTCAAAAAAATTAAAAAGTCAGAGCGTTCATAATCAAGAGAGAATTGATTCCTTATTAATTAATTTAGATGGCACGAGACAAAAAACCAATTTAGGTGCAAATGCTATGCTTGCAGTATCAATGGCTGTAAAAAAACTTTCTGCAAAAGTAAAAAAACTACCTTTGTATAAAACATTTTTTTTTAAAAATAATTTTCAATTACCTTATCCATTAATGAATATTATTAATGGCGGAGCTCATGCCAACAATGGTCTTAGAATTCAAGAATTTATGATAAGACCAGATAGAGCAAAAAGTTTCTCAGAAGCAATGAGGATTTGTTTTGTAGTAATTAAAAACCTAAGTATTTTAATAAAAAACAAAGGTTATTCCACTTCAGTTGGTGATGAAGGTGGTTTTGCACCTATGATTAGCAGTAACAACCAAGCTCTTGATTTGATTGTTTCAGCAATTAAGAAATCTGGTTTTGTAAATGGTAAAGATGTTTCAATTTGTTTGGATGTAGCTGCAAATGAACTATTTAAAAAAAATAAATACTCAATTCATTCAAAAAGTTTTGTTACAGTTGAAAAATCAATCAAAGAGTATCAAAAAATTATTAAGAAATATAAAATTAAATCTATAGAAGATCCTTTTGCAGAAAATGATTGGTTGGCTTGGAATAAATTAATGCGTTCTGTGAACAAAGTTCAGATTGTGGGAGATGATCTTTATGTTACAAATCTTGAGAGATTAAAAAAAGGATTTTTAAATATTTCATCTAATTCGATATTAATTAAACTTAATCAGATAGGCACTGTTTCTGAAACCCTAGATGTAATTAAATTTGCTCAAACTATTGGTTATAAAACAATAATTTCTCATAGATCTGGAGATAGTGAGGATACATTCATTGCTGATTTAGCAGTTGGAACAAATTCTAATCAAATTAAAACAGGATCTTTAGCACGTTCAGAAAGAGTTGCTAAATACAATCAATTAATTCGTATTGAAGAAGAACTTGGAAATAAAGCAAGAATGAATAAAATCAACTAATGTTGAGATTAATAAAAAGAAATTATTTTTTATTAACATCAATTTTTTTAATATTTTATTTTATATTTAATTTAGTTTCTGGAGAAAGAGGGCTTTTTTCATATTTTGAAAAAAAAGAACTTTTGTCTGACTTGAAAAAAGAAGAGACATTATTAATTAATAAAATAGAGGATATTGATCATAAGAATTCTCTATTAAGTACAAATCTGGATTTAGATTATGTGGAAATATTAATTAGAGAAAGATTTTTATTTGGTAAAAAAGGTGAAACAATTTATTTAATTAAAAAAGATGAAAAGTAGACATCCCGAAAAAGAAAATAAGCCGATAAATCCAATTAAAAAAAAACCAGATTGGATTAGATCAAAGCTTACAAATAGCAAAGAATTTTTTTTAACAAAAACAATAGTTAATAATAATAATTTAGTAACTGTTTGTCAGGAAGCAAACTGTCCAAATATTACTGAGTGCTGGAGTAAGAGACATGCAACTTTTATGATAATGGGTGATACATGCACAAGAGCATGTGCTTTCTGTGATGTAAAAACTGGTGTTCCAGGAAATTTAGATTTATTAGAACCAGTCAAAATTGCAGAAGCTGTAAAAAAGTTAAATTTAAAGCATGTTGTAATAACTTCAGTTGACAGAGATGATTTAGAAGATGGAGGTTCTGAACATTTTTATAATGTGATTAATCAAACAAGAAAATCAAATCCAAATACAACTATAGAAGTTTTAACACCAGATTTTTTAAGAAAAGGGGAAGCTTATAAAAAAGTTATTAAAGCTAAACCAGATGTTTTTAATCATAATATTGAGACTGTACCCAGTCTTTATTTAAAAGTTAGACCAGGATCTAGATATTTTGCATCCTTAGAACTTTTAAAAAATGCAAAGAAAATTGATAAAAATATTTTTACTAAATCTGGAATTATGCTTGGTTTAGGAGAAACAAGAGATGAAATATTGCAAGTTATGGATGATTTAAGGGCGGCTGATGTAGATTTTATAACTATTGGCCAGTACTTGCAGCCATCAACAAAACATTTTCCATTAGATAGATATTATACCCTAAAAGAATTTGATGATTTAGGAACTATAGCAAAAGCAAAGGGATTTTTATTAGTTTCCTCATCACCTTTAACAAGATCTTCTTATCATGCCGATGAGGATTTTGCTAAGTTACAACAAAACAGAATAAAAAGTAATTAATGCCCAAAGCATCAGTTACACGTCACATCGCACGTGATAAAGAAACATTAATTAATTTTGTTTTAGATATTGAAAAATATCCTGAATTCGTTCCATTTTGCATAGACTCAAAGGTTCATGAAACAAATGATGAGGGAGATGTAAAAAAAATAATTGCTGATCTAACCATTGGTAAAAGACCCTTTATAGATACTTATAAAAGCGATGTAAGATATGATAAAAAAAATGACTCTATTCATGTAACCAATATTGACGGTCCCTTAAAACATCTTAAAAATAATTGGAAATTTGTAGAAAAAGATAATTTAACAGAAGTTAAATTTGATGTTGATTTTGAAATTAAAAATAAGTTTTTGAATTTAATAATGGAAAAATCATTTCAATTTGGTTTAAACAAAATAGCTGATGCTTTTCAAAAAAGAGCAGAAAATCTTTAAGAAATAATTTTTGTAATTTTTTTTAATACTTCTCTTACTGTATTTTTTTGAATACTTAATCTGTTCTTAGATCTAAATTTATTTTCTAAAATTAGTAAATATTTTCCTGTTTTAATCCCAATATAGACAAGACCAACTGGTTTTAATTTTGATCCTCCTCCGGGTCCAGCTATACCAGTAATTGATACATTAATTTTGCTTTTAGAAATTTTAGATAAATTCTTTACCATTTCTTCACAGCATTCTTTGCTTACAGCACCATATTTTTTAATGATATTTCTATTTACTTTTAAGATTTTGATTTTTGCCTCATTAGAGTAAGTAATTAAACCCATTTGAAAGTATTTAGATGAATTTGGTAGTTTAGTAAGATTGCTAGCCAACAAACCTCCTGTACATGATTCAGCTACAGAAATTCTTAATTTTTTATCTATCAATTTTTTATGTAGTTTTTTTAAATTCATCAAAATATGAAACTAACCAAATAGACTACAACCATTGAGTAAAGACCAGCCATTATATCATCCATAATTATGCCAAAATAATTTTTATAATTTTTATCGAAATAGCTTACTGGAAATGGCTTTAAAATATCAAAAAATCTAAACGATAGTAAAGAAATAATATAATAAAATTCAATAGCAATATTGATTTGATTTGTTTGATTTAAATATAGCAGAAGTATCAAAGGCATCGATTGACCCAAAACTTCATCGATTACAATTTGTCTAGGATCTTTATTTTCAAATTCACTCCCTGTGTCTTTGACTGCGTAAAAAGAGTAAAAAAACAAAATAACAAAAAAAACTATTGAAAATTTTAAACTTGTATAATCAAGAATTTCATAAGCTATATAAATAAAGATTGTCGTGACAACCGATGCAACAGTGCCAGGCATTTTTGTTAAATAACCGTAACCAAAGAAAGTCGAGATTAAAACATTAATTTTTTTCATTTTGATATCGAGCAAATTACTTCACAGGCAATCGCTTTTTCTTTTCCTATTAATCCAAGTTTTTCTGTAGTCTTACCTTTTAAATTAATTAAATCTTTATTTAAATCTAATAGATTTGAAAGCGAATTTATTATTTTATCTCTGTATTTTGATATTTTTGGTTTTTCACATATCAAATTTATATCTAAATTATTGATATGGTAATTATTTGAATTTAACAATTCTATTATTGGTTTTAGCATTTTGGGAGATCTAATATTTTTAAACTTGTTAATGTTATCTGGAAAAAAAGTTCCAATATCTTTTTTTCTCATTGCTCCTAATATAGAGTCAATTATCGAATGAATAATTACATCACCATCAGAGTGTCCTTTTAGTCCTGAGTGATAAGGTATTTTAATACCTCCTAAATAAAGTTTTTTACCTTTGATTAATCTATGTATATCAAATCCGATACCAAAGTAAGTTAATTTTTCTTTAATATCCTCTTTAAAAGTAATTTTAGTATTTAAATTTTCTCCTTGAATGAATTTTACTTTAAGATTGTTTTCAATAAATAATGTTGCTTCGTCAGTAACTACCTTTTTTTGCTTTATTGATAAGTTATATAAATCTTTAAAGTTAAAAGCCTGGGGAGTTTGCGTTAATGTAGAATTATCTCTGTTTAAATTAAATATTTGATTTTTAATTTTATACTTGATTGAGTCTTTAGATTTGATTGCAGGTATTACTGCTTTATATTTTTTTAGTGAAGTTATTAATTTATTTAATAGATTTATGGTAAAATTTGGTCTTGCAGCATCATGTATTAGTACATTGGTAGGTTTGTATTTCTTAATAAACTTTAAAGCAATTAATGAAGAATCTGATCTTTCTTTCCCACCAATAATAACTGAAACATTTTTAGAAAATTTTTCTTTAATTTCCTTTTTATTATTAACTACAATTACTATTTTTTTGAAAAGTTTTGATTTTAAAGCTTTATCAAGAGAGTGTTTGAATAAAGGCTTACCCTCGTAAATGTTGTATTGTTTAGGTTTTTTCGAATTAAACCTTTTGCTTTGTCCTGAAGCTAGTATTATAAAATAATTGCTCATATTTATAAATTTTATAGAAATTTTATACTTAAATGTCAGATTTTATTAAGAAAAATATCTATTTGATAATATTATTTATTATCACATTATCGATAGGTTTTTTAACATTTTTAACTTTTATTGATAAAGGATTTATAAAATTAACTGACAAGAATTTACAATATCTTTTGATATTAAATATACTACTTCTAACTTCACTTTTTATATTTATTTTTTTTGAAATTAGAAGAGCGATTAAAACAGATATCGATAAGGATGGTTTAAAATCTAACAAAAAGTACATTACTGTATTTGCTCTATTTACTTTAATACCCTCAATTTTAATTTCTATTTTTTCATTGTTCCTTTTTTCATTTGCATTGGAAAAATATTTTGACAAAAAGGTTACCACAGTTGTTAATAATTCTTATGAACTTGCTAGAAACTATGTTGAAGAAATTAGAAACAAAATTCAATCAGATATTGTACTAATTGCTTTTGATACCAATAAAAGTAAAAATTTTTTAAATGATAATCCTAAAGAATATAAAAGATTTCTAGACACTCAGAAATTAATTAGAGGTGTTGACGAAATACATATAATCGATATTGATAAAAAATTATTGTTTACTTCTCTTCAAGACAATCAACCATACATACCTCCTGTTGATAGAGCATTAACACTAGTACTCGATGATGATAGACCTTTAAAAATTATAAATGCTCCAGAAAATATGTCTGCAGCCATTATGAGGTTGCAAAGTTTTGATAATAGATTTTTATATGTGATCAAATATCTAGATAAGGATATTTCAAAATATCTTACGGAGTCAGAAGAAGCTATAAATTTTTATTATACTGTTGAAGAAAAGAGTACAGGTATAAAAATATCTTTTGCAATTATTTATGTTATTGTTGTAAGTGTATTGTTGTTTGTATCTATATCAATAGCTATACGATTTTCTTCTAGATTTTTTAGATCTATTAATAATTTAATTAATGCTTCTGTCTCAATTGGAGAAGGAAAATTTGATACAAAAGTTCCAGAAGTAAAAACTGACAGAGATTTAGAAATATTAAACAAAAATTTTAACCTAATGATCGATAGACTTAGAAATCAACAAGAAAAATTAATTATTAATGAAAGACATGAAGCATGGAGTAACCTAGCAAGAAAACTAGCACATGAAATTAAGAACCCATTAACTCCAATTCAGTTGACAATAGATAGAATGAAATCAAAATATTCTAATCAAGTCAATGAAGATGATAAAAAAAATTTTGATGAAAACCTTAAGATTATAAATAATCAAATTAAACAAATAGGAAATTTAGTTAATGAGTTTTCTGATTTTGCTCGAATGCCAAAACCAATTTTAAAAGAAAATAATTTAATTCAAATTATTGAAGAAAATATCAAATTATTAAATGAGTTAGATAATTCGATTAATATTTCTGTTAACACCAATTCAAATGAAGTTTTTTTAAATAGTGACAAAGAACAACTGGCAAGAGTTTTCTTTAATTTAATTAAAAATTCTATCGAAAGTATCCAACAAAGAGCAGAAAATGATAGTAATTTAGAGAAAATAATCACGATTGAAGTTAATGAAGAAAATAACCATATAACAATCAACTTAATTGATAATGGTATCGGTTTTGGAATATTTGCAGCAAATATTAAAGATATTTTAAATCCATACTTTACTACTAAAAAAAATGGAACTGGACTTGGTCTCTCAATAGTTAGTAAAATTATAAATGATCATAATGGAATAATTGAATTTATACCTTTAGATGAAGGTGCAAAAATTAAAATAGATTTTATTAAATAGAATGAGTTCTGAAATTTTAATTGTAGATGATAACGCTGATATAAGGAATATCATTAATGAGTTAATTTTGGATGCTGGTTATAAAACAAGACTTGCTGCTAATTACAATCAAGCATTATCCGAAATAGATAAAAAACTTCCAGATGTTGCGATACTTGATGTTAAATTGGATAAAGGTGATAATGATGGAATTGAGCTATTATCACATATTAAATCAAAAGATAAAGATGTGCCTGTTATTATAATTTCAGGTCACGCCAACATTGAAATGGCAGTAAAATCCCTTCATGAAGGTGCTTTTGAATTTATTGAAAAACCTTTTGATCAAGAGAGATTGCTTAATTTTGTTAGAAGAGCAGTTGAGAACTACAATCTTAAAAAACAAAATAAAGAATATGAAACAAAATTATTTTCATCATATGAATTAATTGGAAATAGCAAAAATATTCTAAATATAAATGATCAAATTAACAAAATTTCTATTACAGAAAGTAGAGTATTTATTAATGGCCCTTCAGGATCTGGAAAAGAATTAATTGCAAGAAAAATTCACAAATTATCAAAAAGAAATAAAAATCCCTTTGTAGTTTTGAATGGAGCTTTATTGGACTCAAACAAATATGAACTTGAATTGTTTGGAGAAGAAAAAGAAAACGGCTCTATATCTTATGGAGCTTTAGAAAAAGCTAACAAAGGAACCTTATTAATAGATCAAGTTTCTGAAATACCTTTAGATATACAATCAAAAATTTTAAGAGTTTTGACTGATCAAAAATTTAAGAGAGTTAATGGTTCAAATGACGTAAGTGTAAATGTTAGATTAATATGCTCCTCAAGTAAGGATCTGAAAAAAGAAATTGAAATAGGGAATTTTAGAGAAGATTTATTTCATAGACTTAATGTTTTTGAAATAAATGTTGAACCATTGAGTCAACGTATTTCGGATATTCCACTTTTGATTAAATATTTTTCAAAAAAAATATCTGAAAACTATAATATTAATGAATTAGAAATAGATGAGGACAATACTTATATTTTAAATCATGACTGGCACGGTAATGTTAGAGAATTAAGAAATTTAATTGAACGAATTGCAATTTTACAACCTGACACAAAAGAAAAAATTTCTAATATAATAAAAGAATCCTTAAAAAATATTAATTTCAATGAACAATTGGCTGAAAACAGCCTATCTGTGCCATTAAAAGAGGCTAGAGAAAAATTTGAAAAGGAGTATTTAACTATTCAATTGAAAAAATTTAATGGAAATATTTCAAAAACAGCTAATTTCGTTGGAATGGAAAGAAGTGCCTTACACCGAAAATTAAAAGGCTTAGGAATTAAAGAATTTAATTAAATGAACATAATCATTTGTGGCGCAGGTAGAGTAGGCTTTACTATTGCTAAACAGCTTAGTGACCAAGGTCATTCTATAACTGTAATAGATCCATCAAGCGAAGATATTCAAAAAATTGATGACGCACTTGATGTTAAAGCTATTGTTGGAAAAGGTAGTTATCCATCAATTCTTGAAAAGGCTAATGCACAAGAGGCTGATATGATTATAGCAGTAACTCGAAATGACGAAATTAATATGGTTATATGTCAAATTGCATTTTCGATATTTAAAATACCTAAAAAAATTGCAAGAATAAGATCACAAGATTACTTAAATCCAAAGTTTACAACGGTTTATAACAAAGAAAACTTACCAATAGATGTTATTATTTCACCAGAAATTGAAATTGCTAAATCAATCCAAAGAAAGCTCGAAGCTCCTGGTGCCTTAGATAGTGTTCCTTTTGCAGAAAATAAAATTAGGTTACTTGAAATATTGATTAATGAAAATTGTAGTTTGATTAATATTAAATTAAGCGATCTTACAAAAAAATACCCTAATCTTAAAGCAAATGTAATAGGTGTAATAAGAGAGGATAAGTATTTTATTCCAAAAAAAACTGATGAAATAAAAACTAATGATAAGATTTATGTGATTATAAATTCAATCCAAATGTCTGAAACATTGGAAGCATTTGGGCACACCGAAAAAGTTTCTAAAAAAATTCTTATAGTTGGTGGAGGAAATATTGGTTTTAATTTAGCTAAAAATATTGAGGAAAATTTAGATGCCGCAAGAGTAAAAATTATTGAAAAAAATAAAGACAGGGCTGAATTTCTTGCAAGTGAGCTAAATAATACAATAGTTATCAATGGAGATGCTTTAGATGAGGAAGTTTTAGCTGAAGCAAATTTAGAAGAAGCGGAGACTGTTCTTGCTCTTACAAATGATGATGAAGATAATTTAATGGTGAGTGTACTAGTTGAAAAATTTGCAAAAGATGAAAAAGAAATTGATGACAAAAGAACAATGGCCTTAATTAATAAACCAAACTATTCATTACTACAGACTTCACTTAAAATTGATGATCTAATTGATCCTAGAATGAATACGGTATCGAGTATTTTAAAACATATCCATAAAGGGACAATTGAAACAGCTTATACAATTATGAATGGTGAATATGAAGTAATTGAAGCCGAAATTATTGAGACATCAGAATTGATAAATAAAGAATTAAAAAATTCCAATCTTCCTGAAGAAATACGTATAGGTGCTGTACTTAGAGATGATAAAGTTATTATCCCTAGATCAGACTTTGTGTTTCAAAAAGAAGATAAAGTAGTTTTTTTAGCCAAAAAAGACTCAATCTCTGTTGTTGAAAACATTTTTAGAATTAGCTCAATTTAATTAAATGCCAATACTTCGGGTAAAATATTTAAGTTTTTTCTTTCTATTAATTTCAGCTTTTTCTTTTTTAAATATTATTTACTCTTATTATTTCAACTTATACTTAAACTTAAATACATATTACTTTAGCTTAGTAATCTCTGGTTTAATTAGTTTTTTGTTTTACAAAATTGACACCTCTGAAAAAAAACCCACAATATTTGAAAAAATACTAACTGTCCTTTTGGGATATTTTATTATGCCGTTGGTATTATTAATTCCGTTTTATTTAAGTATTTACAACTTAACCTTTTTAAATGCTTTATTTGAAGCAGTTTCTGGTTTTACTTCAACTGGTTTTACAATCTTTGAAAACATAAAACATATTGATCAAGGATTAATAATATGGAGGTCATCAATTCAATGGATAGGCGGATTATACTTTTTATTTTCTATAATTTTTTTGATTGATATTTATGATGAAAACTTAAAAAAATCTCTTACAAACTTTTTATCATTTAATACAACAGAAATTTTAAAACAAATAATTAAAATATTTATTTTATATTCAAGCTTAACTTTAGCGATTTTTATAATTCTTAATTTATTTGGAATTAGATCATTTAATTCATTAAATTTAGCAATGACTTTAATTTCCTCAGGTGGTTTTTTGCCCGTAAATGATCTCTCAACCATACTAGTCCAAAACTCACAGATAATAATTTTTTCTTTATTAATGCTAGTTTCTTTCTTTAGTATTTTCTTTGTATACAATTTAATTTTTTTAAGAAAAAAAATTAATTTTTTTCATGAGGATATTCATCTATTTTTATACTTTGTAATAACTGTTGGAGTATTTTTTATATTTTTTAGTTACGATAATACTTTTTCTTTTAGTTTTTTATCTTTAGTAAGTAGTATTTCTAATATTGGAATATCATTAAATGTTGAACAAACCAATCTTCAATTTTTGTATTTACTTTTGGTTATTATTGGGGGGTCATTTATTTCAACAAGTTCAGGATTAAGATTTTTGAAAATTTACTCTTTAACAAAATATTCTTTAAATCAAATACTTTCATTTAGTAGACCAAAAAATGTGTTTATGAACAAATTAGTATTTTCTAAAATTAATTTTGCAACTCAAGATATAAATAAATATTTTCTTACAATTGTTATTTTTATAATCTCACTTTTTTCATTAACAATTTTTTTATCTTTGAGTGATATTCATTTTGAATATTCATTTAAACTGGCAATATTAACATTGATGAATACTGTTAATTCCACAGCTTACGGGATAAGTGAATTTGATTTCCAAAATTTACATTTTTTTACTAAATATATTCTTATTTTCTTTATGATTATCGGTCGTATTGAATTGTTATCTTTATTATTGATAGCTAAAAAATTTATGTTTAAATATTAAATTTGTAATATATATGTAATTCAAATATTGCGCCCTTAGCTCAGCTGGATAGAGCATCGGTTTTCTAAACCGAGGGTCGTAGGTTCGAATCCTTCAGGGCGCGCCATTTTTTAGTCTTTTGACCTTAATTTCCTCTTGAAGTAATTTTTTTAAAATGGTTTAATCCTGCGAATTCAAAACAAAGTTTTGAATTATTTGTTAACAAATAAAAATAACTAAAAGGAAGAATAATGTTTAAATACTTAAAACAATTAACTTCTTTAGTAGCAATGGTTGCGGTGTTGTTTACTTTTACAACAGAAACTATGGCTGCTAAAAAATCTAAAACACTTAAAAACACTCAAAAGAAGGGTTTTGTAAGATGTGGAGTATCTCAGGGTCTTCCAGGATTTTCTAATGCTGATGCAGCAGGAAATTGGACTGGTATTGATGTTGACGTATGTAGAGCGGTAGCTGCTGCGGTACTAGGTGATGCAAACAAAGTTAAGTTTACACCATTAAGTGCTAAAGAAAGATTTACAGCTTTAACTTCTGGTGAGATTGATATCTTATCTAGAAACACAACTTGGACTCTTTCTAGAGATGCTGATATCGGACTAACTTTCGTTGGAGTAAACTTCTACGATGGTCAAGGTTTCATGGTTAGAAAAAGTTCTGGTATTACTTCAACAAGCCAATTCAAAGATGGTATCTCAGCTTGTACAAACATTGGTACAACAACTGAGTTAAATATGAGAGACTTCTTTAACTCTAAAGGAATTTCTTATGAGCCAGTTGCTTTTGAAAAAGCTGACGAAGTCGTAGCTGCTTATGATGCTGGTAGATGTGATACTTACACTACTGATAAATCAGGTCTTGCTGCACAAAGAACTAAAATGACTAATCCAGATGATCACATTGTATTACCTGAAACTGTTTCTAAAGAGCCTTTAGGACCTGTTGTTAGACAAGGTGACTCAGTATGGGAAGATATCGTTAGATGGTCTTTAAATGCTATGATCGAAGCTGAGGAGTATGGAATTACTTCAGCTAACGCAGATATGATGAAATCTTCAGACAATCCAGCTGTAAAAAGATTAGTTGGTGCTGAAGGTGAATTAGGTGCTGCTTTTGGTCTAGACAATGAGTGGAGCTTAAGAATTATCAAGCAAGTTGGTAACTATGGTGAAAGCTACAAAAGAAATATAGCTGACACTGGAATTTTACCAGACAGAGGTCCAAATGAGTTATGGACTAAAGGTGGAATTCTTTACGTACCACCTGCAAGATAATTGCATATTTAACTAATTAAAAAGGGCTAGATTTTTCTAGCCCTTTTTTTTATAAGCTTTCAAATGAACTTCAAATTACAAAAAATAGTTCCTCAGTTAATTACAGTTTTAGCAGTTGTTCTAGTTTTTGGTTTTTTTAGTTATAACGCCCAAGTCAATATGGAAAATAGAGGTATTGATTTTGGTTATGGTTTTTTATCTCAAGAGTCTTCATTTGATGTTCAATTTTCTTTAATCGAATACGATGGTTCTCATTCCTATTTTAGAGCTTACTTAGTTGGATTATTAAATACTATTTTAGTTTCTGTCATTGGAATTATTATTGCCACTATTCTTGGAGTTATCGTCGGTGTTGCAAGACTTTCACCAAACTATCTTATAAATAAATTTGCAGCGTTTTATGTAGAATTTTTCAGAAATATTCCTTTATTATTACAAATATTTTTTTGGTATTTTGCTGCATTAAGAGCACTGCCTTTACCTCAAGATGCAGATGCGATTTTTGGTGTTTTCTTTTTAACAATTAAAGGACTTTACGTTCCAGCTTTTGTTTGGGACAATTTTAATATTTTCTTTTATTCAATAGTTGCTGCAATAATTGCAATTGTAGTTATTAGAATTCATGCAAGAAAAGTCCAAGAAACACAAGGTAAACAGTTACCAGTTTTTTGGATATCAATCGGATTAATATTTATATTACCTTTGTTAAGTTTTTTAATAGGAGGAGTAGGTCTTTCTTTTGAAATTCCTAAACTAAAACAGTTAGCAACAACATCTTTTAAATATGAAGGAGGTATAAGTTTGCCGCCTGAGTTAATTGCATTAACTTTATCTTTAGCGTTATACACTGCAACTTTTATTGCTGAATGTGTAAGAGCTGGAATTCAGGGTGTTGGAAAAGGTCAAAAAGAAGCTGCTGCTTCTATCGGTTTAAACCCAAATCAAGTTTTAAAATTAATAGTAATGCCTCAAGCTTTAAGAATTATTATTCCACCAACTACAAACCAATATCTAAATTTAACTAAAAATTCATCATTAGCTGCCGCAATTGCTTATCCAGACTTAGTCTTAGTATTTGCAGGTACTGCTTTGATGCAAACAGGTAAAGCTATCGAAATAGTTTCTATAACCATGCTTACTTACTTAAGTTTGAGTATATCTATTTCAATATTAATGAATTGGTACAATAAAAAAATTGCTATTAAGGAAAAATAAATGTCAAAAATTAATTTTTTAAGACCTGATAAAGAAAATTTGAATACGTTTTTGTATTTAGGTTCATTTTTGTTTTTTGTTAGTATTTTAGATGTATTTTTGAATTCTTTTTTTAATGTTAATATCACAGGTTTCTTACCAACTTTATTAAGTTTTTTAATACCTTTAATAATTGGATTTATAGGACTTCACTTTATTAGAATTGAACATAGCGGATACAAATTTTTAGATAGTCTAAACAAAAACATTAATACTAATAGTTTTAATGCAGTTCTCTCATTATTAATTATTTTTGTAATCATTAAGGCAACACCACCAATTATAAGCTGGTTTTTTGTTGATGCTAGTTTTACAGGAGATAGTAAAGATGTTTGTTCAGGAACAGGTGCATGTTGGACTTATATTAAAGTTTGGTTTAACAGATTTATGTATGGAATGTATCCAAATGCTGAACAATGGAGAATAAATTTATCTTTTATTTCTTTAGCACTACTTGGTTCAGTTGGTTATTTTGCAACTGAAAAATTTAAAAAGTATTTAACTTTGTATTATGTAGTAATTTATCCTTTTATCGCATTTTTATTTATATTCTTTTTTATTTCAGGAGGTCCTGTATTTTTTGATTTCTCTTATGGAATTATTGCAGCAGTTATTTCTATAATTCTTGGTTTCTTTATTCCTAGTAGATTTAAGTTTTACTATTTTTTAATCGTTCCTATAACTCTTTATATAGTTCTTAAGTACTTTGTTTTTTATGAAGAGTTAATCGAGCTTGGTAAACTTGACGGATTAAACTGGGTTGAGACAGGAGCGTGGGGAGGTTTATCTTTAACATTCATTATCTCGTTCTTCTGTTTAATATTTTGTTTTCCTATAGGAATGGCTTTTGCACTTGGTAGAAGATCTGAATTACCGTTGATAAGATATATATCAGTTGGTTTTATCGAATTTTGGAGAGGAGTACCACTTATTACAGTTCTCTTTATGTCTGCTGTAATGTTTCCAATGTTTTTACCAGAAGATTTTTTTATAGATAAATTGGTTAGAGCCATTATTGCGATTTCATTATTTGAAGCAGCGTATGTTGCTGAAGTAATAAGAGGAGGCTTACAAGCTTTGCCAAGAGGTCAATATGAGGCTGCGAAATCATTGGGTATGGGTTATTGGAAAATGCATATATTTGTAATTTTACCTCAAGCTTTAAAATTAGTAATTCCAGGAATTGCTAATACTTTTCTGGCATTAGTAAAAGATACACCTTTAATATTTGTAGTTGGATTATTAGAGATTGTAGGAATGTTAAATTTAGCAAAAACTAATCCGGAATGGTTAGGATTTGCTATGGAAGGCTATGTATTTGCAGCAATAATTTTCTGGATTATTTGTTATGCAATGAGTAAGTATAGCTATAATTTGGAACAAAAATATAAAACAGAGCGATAATTATGTCTGATAGTATTATACAAATTAAAAATGTTAATAAATGGTTTGGAGAATTCCAAGTTTTAAAAGATATTAATTTAGAAGTTAAACCAAAAGAAAAAATTGTAGTTTGTGGTCCATCTGGATCTGGTAAATCAACTTTAATTAGATGTATTAACAGATTAGAAGAACATCAAGAAGGAGATATTATAGTTGATGGTAATACTTTAACTGAAGATACAAAAAATATTGAACAAATAAGAGCTGAAGTTGGAATGGTATTTCAACAGTTTAATTTATTTCCGCATTTATCAATTGTGGATAACTGCACTCTAGCTCCTATCTGGGTAAAAAAAATGCCTAAGAAAGAAGCCGAGGAATTAGCTTTAAAACATTTAGAAAGAGTTCAAATATTAGATCAAGCTCAAAAATTTCCAGGTCAATTATCTGGAGGACAACAACAAAGGGTTGCAATTGCAAGAGCTCTTTGCATGGAACCTAAAATAATGTTATTTGATGAGCCTACATCAGCACTAGATCCAGAAATGATTAAAGAAGTTTTAGACGTAATGGTTGATTTAGCAAACCAAGGTATGACAATGATAGTTGTTACTCATGAGATGGGATTTGCTAAAGAGGTTGCTGATGAGGTTATTTTTATGGATGAAGGCATGATTGTTGAAAGAGCCGAAACTAAAGAGTTTTTTGCTAATCCAAAGAGTGATCGTACCAAGCTATTTTTAAGTCAAATACTATAATATTTAAACACATTCTATACTTAACAAACACTTGACAAGTTTTTACTTTTTTAGATTTTTTAGTTAAAAAAATAAATTTTTCTATTGCAGTTGATGAAATAAATTTGTTCAATACTATTTTAAAATTTAATTAAGAGGGGTCTTAATGGAAGATAATTTCAACAAACACTTAGGGAATAAGCTTAAGCTAAGAAGATTGGCTTTGGGTTTAACACAAACAAAAGTAGCAAAAGCAATAAATGTTACATTTCAACAAATTCAAAAATATGAAAAAGGAACTAATGGAGTAAGTTCAATTAGATTGCTTCAACTCTCTAATTATTTAAAAGTTCCAATTAATTATTTCTTTGAAGATTTTTCTGAATATTTAGTAAATTTAGAAAAATCTCAAGAAGGCCATATGAATGTTAATTATAATTTTTTAGCAAAAGTTTATTCAGAACTAAATGCTGATCAAAAATTAAAATTTAACAAAACATTACAAATTTCAGGATCTAATATTTCCAAAGCAGTTTAATCATAATCAAAAAAAAGAGACCTCTTTGGTTAAGAATTAAATAATTAAATTTTAAGATTAATTTTTTGGCTCCTCGGGCAGGACTCGAACCTGCGACCAATTGATTAACAGTCAACTGCTCTACCAACTGAGCTACCGAGGAATGTAAAAATCACAACTTACTTTTTTTTAAAACTAAAACAAGATTTTTTTTGGAGGCAACGCCCGGAATCGAACCGGGATACAAGGATTTGCAATCCTCTGCGTAACCATTCCGCCACGTTGCCATCTTGTTTTAGACGAATAGCTTAAGGCCTTTTTATATTAAATTTTTTATATTAGTCTATTAAATAACGATCCAAATTGATTATTGTTAAATAAGATTATTAAATTATAAACTTTAAAATCAATGAGTAACGATAAATATATCCATTCTGAAGTTGAAAATAAGATTTATTCATATTGGGAAAAAAACCAATTATTTAAGCCAAAAGAAAATTCTAAAAAATTTTCAATTGTAATTCCTCCACCTAATGTAACTGGAAGTCTTCATATGGGGCATGCATTAAATAATTCTATTCAAGATTTATTAGTGCGTTATCATCGGATGAATAATTATGAAACTTTGTGGCAACCAGGAACAGATCACGCTGGTATTGCAACGCAAGCTTTAGTAGAGAAAAAACTCACCTCTGAAAAAATAGATAAGAATGAGATTGGTAGGGATAAATTTATTGAAAAAGTTTGGGAATGGAAAGAGCAATATGGCGACATAATAATTAATCAATTAAAAAAACTAGGTTGTTCTTGTGATTGGTCAAGAAATGCATTTACAATGGATGAAAACTTATCCAAATCAGTTATTAAAGTTTTTGTAGAACTTTACAACAAAGGTTTAATTTACAAAGATAAGAAATTAGTAAATTGGGACACCGTACTTAAAACAGCTATTTCAGATTTAGAGGTAGATCAAAGAGAGGTAAATTCAAAAATTTACTACATAAAATATCCAATAGATGGAACTAGTGAATTTATAACGATAGCAACCACAAGACCTGAAACAATGTTAGGTGATACAGCAATAGCTGTAAATCCTAGTGACAAAAGATTTAAATCATTTGTTGGTAAAACAGTTACTATTCCAATTGTTGGTAGAAAAATAAAAATTATTGAAGATGATTATGCAGATCCTGAACAAGGTACAGGGGCATTAAAAATAACTCCTGCACATGATTTTAATGATTATGATGTTGGTCAAAGAAATAATCTTGAAATCATAAATATTTTTACTGAAGAAGGTAAAATAAATGAAAATGCACCTAAAAACTATAAAGGTCTTGATAGATTTGAAGCTAGAAAAAGAATTTTAAAAGAACTGAAAGAAAAAGAATTTTTTGTAAAAGAAGAAAATATTAAAAATAAAGTCCCATATGGAGATAGATCTAACTCTATAATTGAACCTTTTCTTACCGAACAATGGTTTGCTGATGCTGGTAAATTATCTGTTAAAGCAAAAGAAGTTGTGAATTCTAAAAAAACTAATTTCTTCCCTGAAAATTGGTCAAAGACATATTTTCAATGGATGAATAATATTGAGCCTTGGTGTATTTCTAGGCAGTTGTGGTGGGGACACCAAATACCAGCTTGGTACGGACCCGACAATAAAATTTTTGTAGCTATCAATGAAGAGGAAGCAAAATCACAAGCAAAAGAATTTTATAAAAAAGAAGTAGAATTAACTAGAGATCCTGATGTATTGGACACTTGGTTTTCATCTGGATTATGGCCTTTTGCTACACTTGGATGGCCTGAAGATGATGAATATTTAAAGAAATTTTATCCAACATCAGTTTTGGTTACTGGTTTTGATATTATTTTTTTCTGGGTTGCAAGAATGATTATGTTTGGAACAGAATTTTTAGATAAAGAACCGTTTAAAAATATATATGTTCATGCACTTGTAAGAGATGAAAAAGGACAGAAAATGTCTAAATCAAAAGGCAACGTAATTGATCCCTTGGATTTAATTGAAAAATACAGTGCTGATGCATTGAGATTTACTTTACTTTCAATGGCTTCACCTGGAACAGATGTAAAATTATCTGAAGATAGAGTTAAAGGTTATAGAAATTTTTTAAATAAATTGTGGAATGCTAATAATTTTTTAATAACAAATGAATGTGATTTTAAAGATATTGATGATCTTCCTAATTTAAACGTAAATATTAATAAATGGATATATTCAGAGCTAATAGAGGCAAAGAATAAAATTCAAAAAAATCTTGAAGATTACAGATTTGATGAAGCTGCAAAAAACGCTTATCAGTTTGCATGGCATTCGTATTGTGATTGGTATCTAGAATTATCTAAGACTATTCTATTTTCAGATGATAATGATGCAAAAGCTGAGGTTAAAAAAGTATCATCTTATGTATTTAAACAAATATTAATCTTACTTCATCCATTTATTCCGTTTGTAACAGAGGAAATATGGCTCAAAGACCAATTTGATAAGAATGGTAGTGATTATTTGATGCATAAAAATTGGGTAACAGGAGAAGTTAAAAAAGATAATAGCACTGAGCAGGTAGAAAATATCATTAATATCATTTCTGAGCTTAGATCTTTTAAAAATGAACTAAATGTTAGCCCAGGATCATTTATTGATGTTTCTATTAAAGGTATCAATGACAATCAAAAAGAATTTATTAACAAAAATGAAGTTATCCTAAAAAAACTTGGAAGAATAAATAATATACTCGATGATGATTTAGAAAAACCTGCTGCAACAATGGTTGTCTCAGGTGACTTATTTAAAATTTATTTTGACAAAGATGTGGATTTAAAATTAATCAAAGAAAATTTAACAACTAAACAAAGTAAATTAGAACAAGAAATGAATAAAATTTCTCAAAGATTAGAGAATAAAAGTTTTGTAGATCGTGCACCAAAAGAGATTGTTGAACAAGAAAAAACTAATTATAATAATTTAAAGAATGATATTGAAAAAATATCGGTAACAATAAAGGGTATATAATGGCAAAATTTAATAAAAAGAAACTTCCAAGCAGACATACATCATTAGGACCAGATAGAGCACCACATAGATCATTTTACTATGCAATGGGTGAAACTGAAAAAGATGTAGCAAAGCCCTTTGTTGGAGTAGTTTCAACTTGGAATGAAGCAGCGCCTTGCAACATAGCTTTAATGAGACAAGCACAATCTGTTAAAAAAGGTGTCAGAGCAAATGGTGGAACACCAAGAGAATTTTGTACAATTACTGTTACTGATGGTATTGCAATGGGTCATGAAGGGATGAAATCTTCATTAATATCAAGAGAGGTTATCGCAGACTCTGCTGAACTTACTGTTAGAGGACATTGTTACGATGCATTAGTTGGTATTGCAGGATGTGATAAATCATTACCAGGTTTAATGATGTCAATGGTTAGGCTTAATGTACCAAGTGTATTTATTTATGGAGGATCCATTCTTCCAGGAACTTACAAAGGAAAAGATGTAACTGTTGTCGATGTATTTGAAGCAGTTGGTAAACATTCATCAGGTCAAATGTCTGCAGCAGAACTTAGAAAATTAGAATTAGTTGCTTGTCCAAGTGCAGGTGCTTGCGGTGGTCAATTTACTGCTAACACAATGGCATGTGTATCAGAAGCTATTGGTTTAGCTCTTCCTTATTCAGCGGGAACTCCAGCTCCATATGAAGAAAGAGATAAGTACGCAAAAGAAAGTGGTAAAATGGTTATGAACCTTTTACAGAAAAAAATAAAACCAAGAGATATTGTTACAAGAAAAGCTTTAGAAAATGCTGCAACAATTGTTGCTGCAACAGGAGGATCTACAAATGCTGGGCTTCATTTACCAGCTATTGCTAATGAAGCAGGAATTAAGTTTGATTTAATGGATGTTGCAAAAATATTTAAAAGAACACCTTATCTTGCAGATTTAAAACCAGGTGGAAAATATGTTGCAAAAGATATGTGGTTAGCAGGTGGTGTACCAATGTTATTAAAAACTTTATACGAAGGTGGATATATTCATGGGGATTGTATGACTGTTACTGGAAAAACTATGAAGGAAAATTTAAAAAATATTAAATTTAATCCTAAACAAAAAGTAATGAGATCTTATAAAAATCCATTATCACCAACAGGAGGTGTTGTTGGATTAAAAGGTAACTTAGCTCCAGAGGGAGCAATTGTTAAAGTTGCAGGACTTAAAAAATTACAATTTACTGGAAAAGCAAGATGTTTTGATAATGAAGAGAGCGCTATGAAAGCTGTTCAAAGCAGAAAGTACAATGATGGTGATGTAATTATTATTAGATACGAAGGACCAGTTGGAGGCCCTGGTATGAGAGAAATGTTATCTACAACAGGTGCAATTTACGGTCAGGGAAAAGGGGAGAAAGTAGCCCTTATAACTGATGGAAGGTTCTCTGGTGCTACAAGAGGCTTTTGTGTAGGTCACGTAGGTCCTGAGGCCGCTCTAGGGGGTCCTATTGGTCTATTAAAGAACGGAGATATCATTGATATTGACGCCAAAAAAGGAACTATCAATGTAAGACTCTCTAAAAAAGAATTAGCTTCAAGAAGAAGAAAATGGAAAGCTAAAAAATCTGATTTTGGATCAGGTACTTTGTGGAAATATGCGCAAACAGTTGGACCCGCTTATTTAGGTGCTCCAACTCATCCAGGTAAGAAAATGGAAGTTAAAGACTACTCAGAGATTTAATGAAAATAAGACCAGTTATTTTATGTGGTGGTGCTGGTACCCGTCTTTGGCCTAATTCTAAAAATCACCAAGCTAAACAGTTTATTGATTTTGGTAATTGGACTTTGCTTGGAAATACCTTAGAGCGAACAAAAGCATCCATTTATGATGCACCAATTATTAGCACAAACAAAAAATATCTAAGTAAAGTTAAACAACATTTAAGAAAAAATAAAATCTATAAATACAAAATTGTTGTAGAGCCTGCTAAAAGAAATACAGCTCCAGCTATTTTAAGCACAGCTTTAATAAAAGATATTCCTGATAATCAGCCACTAATGTTTTTTACAGCCGATCATTTGATTGAAAAGATGAATATATTTAATAAGGCCATCAATAAAAATAAGTCCAATCTTAATGAAAATAATATATTTGTGTTTGGTATTAAACCAAAATCACCAACAAGTGATTACGGTTATTTTTTAACTAAAAAAATTAAAGGTAACATTAATAAAGTAACTAGATTTATTGAAAAACCTAAAGAAGTAAAAGCAAAAGCAATCATTCAAAAAAATGGATATTGGAACTCAGGAATGTTTTATCTTAGAAAAGATTCAATCATCAATAACTTTAAAAAATACAACCCAACCATATACAGAAATTGTGTCACAGCTGTTAATAAGGCAAAATATAAATCAAGCATTTATCATTTAAATAAAGCATCATTTATAAAAGCAACTGCTAAATCTTTTGATTATGCAATCCTTGAAAAAACAAAAAAAATTAATGCGATCAAACTAGACATACCTTGGTCAGATCTTGGAAGTTGGAAAGAGATTTTAAAAATGTATGACAAAAATAAAAACAAATACATTAAGAAGAAAAATATTTATTACAGACCATGGGGTAGATATACGAATCTATTCGAAGGTAAAGAGTTTTTAATTAAAGAACTTTATGTAAAACCAAAAGGAATACTAAGTTTGCAAAAACATCATCACCGTGCTGAACATTGGTTAGTAACCCAAGGAAATGCTAAAATAACTCTAAATAAAGAGACAATTACTAAAAAACCTGGAGAGCATATATTTATTCCATTAGAAGCCATTCACAGAGTTCAAAACCCTGGACAAAAACCAGTTAAAATTATGGAAGCCCAAGTAGGGTCAATATTAAAGGAAACGGATATAGTTAGATATCAAGATATTTATGGCAGAATAAAATAGTTTTAAACTAAAAAATTTATTTTTTTGTCCGAAAGCTGAATATGTATTTGTTGATGGTTACCGTAATTATCTCCATCAATTTGTACTGGAATATTTTGCGAATTACTATCAATCTTAATATGATTTGAGTATGTGGTTATAACTGAACTAATTCTAGATAGGTTACCGTATAAAATTATTTGAATTACATAATATAACAATTTTAACCTGGTTAAATCTTTAAATATGTAGGTTATTAATTTTTTTTCAAAAATATTAGTTTCATTAATTTTATAATGACCAGCATAATATTTAGTGTTAGATGATAATATCCAATCTGCTTGATGGTTTTGTCCATCAAATGAAACATTAATTTTATTATTGTTCATAAATAAAAAATGCTGAAATCCTTTTAAACCAAAAATTATCTTTCCTAGTATTTTTTTTATACGAGTATCAATAGAGTGAACAATTTTAGCATCCCAACCAATACCAGCCATTAAAAAAAAATAATTATCATTTATTTTTATGAGATTGGATTTTTTATAATTGTTTGATGTTAAAACACTGCAAACATCATTTACTTTTTTGGTTATTGATAATTCTGCTTGAAGTAAATTGGCAGTCCCAGCTGGTATGTACCCAATTGCAAAATTTTCATTAAAATCGAAGTCATTTTTAATTAATTCATTGATAGCAAACGAAACAGATCCATCACCACCTGCAATTACTAATCTATCATAATTTTTATCCTTAAAATTTTTAAATATTTCTTTTGCCTCAATTTCAGACTTGGTTCTGAAATATTCTACATTATTATTAACTTTTAATTTCTCATATATTTTATCAACTAGTTTTAGTTTTTTACCTGATGATGAGTTTTGATTATAAATTAGACAGTACTTCATAACAATTATTTAAAATAATTTTAATAAATTTTTAATATTTAATTGAAATAAATCCTACATGTTTAAAGTTACAAATTGGTTACAATTAGGAATTTTAATTGTCTGAGATACTAAAATATAAAAGTATTTTTATTTCAGATATTCATCTTGGGACTAAAGGGTGTCAAGCTGATAAATTATTGGAATTTTTTAAATATTCAAGATCTGAAAAACTTTATTTAGTAGGTGACATTATTGATGTTTGGGCTTTAAAAAAAAACTTCTACTGGCCTCAACAACACAATGATGTGGTTCAAAAAATTTTAAGGAAAGCGAGACATGGTACTAAAGTTTTTTACATAATTGGTAATCACGATGAAATATTTAGAAAGTTTATTCCAATGTTTTTTGGTGACATAAAAATTCTAAATAGAATAGTACACAAATCTACATTGGGTAAAAATTATTTGGTTGTTCATGGTGACGCTTGGGATGGTGTTATGAAGTATGCTAAATGGTTGTCTAAGATTGGTTCAATTGCTTATGGAATTTTGTTAAAGTTAAATAATTTAGTTAATTTTTTCAGAAAATTAAATGGTAAGGAATACTGGTCTCTTGCCAAATATTTAAAATATAAAGTAAAAAATGCAGTAAAATACATAGGAGACTATGAAAAAACTTTATCTCACTATGCAAAAAAGAAAAAATTTGATGGAATTATTTGCGGGCATATTCATCATGCAGAGGACAGAGATTTTAATGGTATAAATTATTTAAATTGTGGTGATTGGGTAGAGTCTTGTACTGCAGTTGTTGAAAAATTCGATGGAACTTTTGAAATATTATCTTGGAATAATATTAATCATAAATTCATTGAAAAAAAATCAACAAGTATAGAAAAAATTAAATTTCAAAAAGCATCATAAAAATGAAAATTTTAATTGTAACAGATGCTTATTATCCACAAGTTAACGGAGTAGTCAGAACTTTAAATCAAACTTCTGAAATTTTAAAAAAAAAAGGCCATATAGTAGATTTTATTTCACCTCAGTTATTTTTTACAGTACCAACACCAAAATACAACGAAATAAGGTTATCAGTCAATATATGGCCCAAAGTAGGAAATTTAATTAAAAAGATTAATCCAAATGCAATTCATATAGCTACAGAAGGACCCCTGGGGTTTATGGCTAGAAGGTATTGTATAAAAAATAATTTAAAGTTTACCACAAGTTTTCACACAAGGTTTGATAAATATTTAAAACTTTATTTTCCAATTATACCTTCAAAATGGTCTGAAAAATTTTTATGTAATTTTCACAATAGAGCTGAAAAAATTTTAATTACAACTGAGTCCATGAGAAATGAGTTGGTAGATTTGGGTATCGATAATAAAAAAATGGTAACTTGGACTAGAGGAGGCGACCATGGTTCGTTCAAAAATCCAAAAAAAATAGATCTACCCTACGAACGACCAATTTGGATATATGTTGGTAGAGTAGCGGTTGAAAAAAATGTTGAAGCTTTTTTAAATCTAAATTTAAAAGGGACTAAAATTATTATTGGAAAAGGTCCAGATTTAAAGAAACTTCAAAAAAAATTTCCAAAAGATATATTTCTTGGAGAAAGAACTAATGGTGAATTAGCATCATATTTTACTTCTTCAGATGTTTTTGTTTTTCCAAGTAAAACAGACACTTTTGGTATAGTTATCTTAGAATCACTCAATTGTGGTACCCCAGTAGCTGCATACCCAGTTCCTGGCCCAAAGGATATTTTAGGAGGAACCAAAATCGATACTTTAAATATAGATTTAAAAAAATCTGCATTAAAAGCACTTAAAATTAAACGCGAAGATTGTTTAAATTTTTCTAAAAAATTCAGCTGGACAGAAGCAGCAAAAATTTTTTTAGATAATATTAGTATAAACAAATAATTATTTACTAATTAATTAATCCAATTACTATATCAGCATGGATCTTTTGCATGTAATTTTGTTACTTATTATTGCAATATTGACTTTTTTGTTACTTAAGAAAGAAAAAGTATTTGGAATTAATGTTGAAGAAAATTCTGAAAAACAAACAGTTAGAATTGTTGAAAGTAAAGATTACAGAAATAATTTGTACGATTTACTAAATTATATTCCAGAAGCAGTAATTATATTAGATAAAAGTAAAAAAATCATTTTTAGCAACAATTCCTCAAATAAACTTTTTCAAATAAAATTAAATGAAAATATAAGTGGATTTTTACGTAATCCAGATCTTTTAAATTCTATTGATAAAACTTTTGAGGGTACAAATGTTACAGATTTAGAAATTGAAATCAGAAATCAAGCAACTCAAAGATTAAATATCACTGCTTATTTAGATCACAATAACATTTTTTTTGATGAACAATCATGCGTGCTGCTAATGAGAGATTTAACTGAATTCCATAAATTTCAGCAGCTAAAATCAGATTTTGTAGCTAATGTTTCTCATGAACTTAGAACACCATTACAGTCAATTAAAATGGGCCTTGAGACCTTTGATGACAATTCAGAATTAAAAAAAAATTCAGAAATAAACAATTTGCTACCAGTAATGATATCTCAATCAGAAAGAATGGAAAATTTGATTAGAGATTTATTGTCATTATCAAAAATTGAACTGCAAGAGCACATAAGGCCAACTCATGAGATAGATTTAATAGAATTGTTAGATTATGTAATTAAAACATACGAAAAAATAATTAGTAAAAATAATATTAAAATTAAATTTAATAAAATTGAAAATTTTAAAATAATTGGTGACAGAGATAAATTAATTGAAATTTTTACAAACCTTATTGATAACTCAATTAAATATAGTGACAAAAATAAAGAAATCACAATTTCTACAAAAAAAGATGGTGAATTTAATATTGTTTCAATAGCAGATCAGGGAATAGGTATACCAAAAGAATCTTTGCATAGAATCACAGAGAGATTTTTTACAGTTGATCCTAGCAAAAGTCGTAGTGTTGGAGGAACTGGGCTTGGTTTAGCTATTGTTAAACATTTAGTTTCGCAACATAGAGCTGAAATGGATATTAATAGTGTAGAAAATCAAGGGACAACAATAGATATAAAATTCAACTCACTTTAATACAACTAAAAAGTTAGTGGTTGTAACAAAAGTTTAACCTTCCTTTAATAAAATATTTAAGAATCAAATCTATTTAGTTCGCATTATAAATCTAAAAAGGAGAATTATGAAAAAAGTAATAAGTGTAATATTTGGATTTCTTTTAGTACTTAGTTTTACAACAACTAGTTACTCAAGAGATCAAATCAAAATTGTAGGATCTTCTACTGTATATCCTTACGCAACAGTAGTTGCAGAAAAATTCGGTAAAAGCGGGAAGTTTAAAACCCCTGTAATCGAAAGTACAGGTACTGGTGGTGGAATGAAATTGTTCTGCGCTGGTGTAGGTGTTAACCACCCAGATGTAACTAATGCATCAAGAGCGATTAAACCAAAAGAAAAAGCATTATGTGAAAAAAATGGCGTATCTGAAATTATTGAAATTGTAGTAGGTAATGATGGTATTTCTTTTGCACATGCAGTTAGTGCTCCAGACTCTAACTTTACAAAAGAGCAATTATGGAGAGCATTAGCAGCTAAAGTCGATGTTGATGGTAAACTTGTTGAAAATCCTTATAAAAAATGGAGTGATATTGATGCAAGTCTTCCTAACAAAAAAATTGAAATTTTAATTGCACCCCCAACATCAGGAACGAGAGATGCTTGGAATTCATTAGTGATGGGTAAAGGTTGCTCTAAAACTGCAAAATCTCTTTATGATGCAGCTGGTAAAAAAGCTAAAAAAGAATGTGCAAAAATGAGAGAAGATGGTTATGCAGTTGAGGCTGGTGAAAATGACACTCTTATTGTACAAAAATTAACATCAAATCCTGATGCTTATGGTTTCTTTGGTTACAGTTACCTTGTGGCAAATAAAGATAAGGTAAAAGCAGCTTCTATTGAAGGTGTACAACCATCTCTAGAAGGTATTCAAGATTACTCATACCCAATTGCAAGACCATTATTCTTTTACGTTAAAAAAGCACATATTGGTGTTGTTCCTGGTATTGAGGAATACTTAAAAGAGTTTACTTCTAAAAAAGCTATGGGTAACAGAGGATACTTAGGAAAAATTGGATTAGTTCCTTTAGCATCTGACAAGTACAAAGTTACTCGAACTGCAGCATTAGATTTAAACACAATAAGTATTAATTAATTAAAATCTTATTTTCAAAAAAAGGCCAGTTTATCTGGCCTTTTTTTTATTCAATCTAGAATTTAATTTGTAACAAAACTGTAACATTTAAAAGATAGACATCATTTCGAATGAACTTCGTCTTAATTTTCTTAATATCAATATTTTCATTATCTTTATTTTTTTATGGTAAATCAAAAACTAAAAGTATCTCAATAAACAAAAATATTAAATTAAACGCACTTCCAAAATTTTATGGATACTACCTGGTATTATGGTGTTCGATACCTTCTTTAGTGTTCCTGGTTATCTGGACATTGTTCGAACCAGTAATTATTAAATCAATAATTATTGAAACTGCTGCAAATAAGGGAGCTATTTTTAATGATAAGAATGAAGCAAATTTAGTTTATGAAAAAATTAAAGCTA
Organism: Candidatus Pelagibacter sp.; assembly: GCF_965262185.1. Lineage (GTDB taxonomy): Bacteria > Pseudomonadota > Alphaproteobacteria > Pelagibacterales > Pelagibacteraceae > Pelagibacter. The sequence continues at coordinate 148,728 of NZ_OZ253498.1, read as the reverse complement.
TTTATGCTGGTACTTTTTTTGGAGATATAGATATTATTTTAAAAGAAAGTGCAATTTCATATGCAAAATTTATTAATATTTTTACTAATTCAAAAATAGTATTAATTTTTACTATTGTCATTGCTTCAGTAATTTATTCGTTAAAAAAAATCAAAAATAATAACAAAGCAAGAGATGATGTTGAAAAAATTTTAAAAGGATTATTATTTGCTTCATCTCTAATTGCAATTTTAACCACTTTAGGAATAATTTTTTCACTTTTATTTGAAAGTATAAAGTTTTTCTCAGTGATAAATATTTTTGATTATTTATTTGGGACTAATTGGAGTCCTCAAAGAGCTTTTGTTAGTGATGCCTCTGCAATCACAGCAGCCGAATACGAAGAGCTTAAAGATGCATTTGGATTTATTCCATTGATAGCAGGAACCTCATTTATTGCTTTAATTGCCATGTTAGTTGCAGTTCCAATTGGGTTATTTTCTGGAATTTATATGGCAGAATACGCTTCACTAAAAATAAGGAGAATATCAAAACCAATAATTGAAATCTTAGCTGGTATTCCAACAGTTGTTTATGGATTTTTTGCAGCCCTAACCGTTGGTCCTTTTTTTAGACAAATTGGTGAAAATTTAGGATTAACTGTATCATCGGAAAGTGCTCTAGCAGCAGGATTAATTATGGGTATTATGATCATTCCTTATGTGTCATCATTGTCTGATGATGTTATTAATTCGGTCCCACAATCTTTAAGAGATGGTTCTTATGCAATAGGTGCAACAAAGTCTGAAACAATAAAAAAAGTTGTTATACCTGCTGCATTACCAGGTATCATTGGCTCAGTTTTACTTGCAGTATCAAGAGCAATTGGTGAAACAATGATTGTTGTTATGGCAGCTGGTCTTGCAGCAAATTTAACTATTAACCCATTAGAATCCACAACAACTATAACCACTCAGATTGTAATGATTTTAGTTGGTGACCAAGAGTTTGATAGTCCAAAAACTCAATCTGCTTTTGCTTTAGGATTAACTTTGTTCATAGCAACTCTTGTTCTTAATTATATAGCACAAAGAGCTGTTAAAAAATATCGAGAGAAATATGACTAAAGAACAAAGATTAAAAAAAAGACATAATGCTGAAAAAAGATTTAGATTTTATGGTCTAGCATCAATTTTTGTAGCATTGTTGTTTGTTTTTATTTTGGTTCACAATATTTTTTCAAAAGGAAGTTCTGCATTCATGAAAACAGCAATAAATGTTGAAGTTTTTTTTGATCAAGAACTTTTAGAAATTCAAAATGGAGCTACAGACAATGAGATTTTAGATGCTGATTTTTATGATGTTACTATTGAGAGTTTGTTAAAAGTTTATCCTGCTAAGGATTTAGATCAAGAAAATCAATTGATTGACTTATTCACAACAGATGCTGAGATTGAAATTAAAAGAGCTTTTTTAGAAAATAATAATTTAATTGGAAAAACATTCAATGTAGAGATTACAGCATCAGATGATATTGATCAGTTACATAAAGGAAATTATCCAAGAGATTTACCAGAAGACAGAAGAAGAATATCAGATTTTCAATTAGTTATTTATGATACGTTAGTTGAAAATAAAAAAATTATTAAGAATTTTAATAATTATTTTTTTAAAAATGGAGATTCTCGTGATCCTGAACTTGCTGGTATTGGTGGTGCTTTAGTTGGATCTTTTTACAGTATAATTATCTGTTTATTATTAGCTTTTCCTGTTGCAGTGTTAGCTTCAATTTATTTAGAGGAATTTGCTCCCAAAAATAAGATTACTGATTTTATAGAAATTAATATCAATAATTTAGCTGCTGTTCCCTCAATAGTTTATGGTTTATTAGCTTTACAAATATTATTAGCCACAATCCAATTGCCAAGATCCACACCATTAGTTGCTGGAATAACTTTAGCTTTAATGACACTGCCTAGGATAATTATACCTTGTAGAGCTTCATTGAAGGCAGTACCTCCATCAATACGAGAAGGGGCTTTAGCAGTTGGTGCTTCCAAATTTCAATCTGTATTCCATCATGTTGTTCCTTTAGCGTTGCCTGGAACTTTGTCTGGAACAATTATAGGATTAGCACAAGCTTTAGGAGAAACAGCTCCATTAATATTAATTGGTATGGTTGCATTTGTAGTTGATATTCCTTCAACACCAATAGATCCTTCAGCCTCTCTACCTGTTCAAGTATATTTGTGGTCTGAGTCTGCCGAAAGAGGATTTGTAGAGAAAACATCTGCTACTATCATGATGTTATTAAGTTTTTTAATTGTAATGAATTTCTTAGCGGTATATTTAAGACAGAAATTTGAGAAAAGATGGAACTAATGAGCGAAGTAAAAATTAAATCAACTAACTTAAATGTTTATTACGGTGAGAAGCAAGCATTGTTTGATGTTAATTTGGATTTAAATGAAAAAGAGGTTACAGCTTTAATTGGTCCATCTGGTTGTGGAAAATCTACTTTTATTCGATGTTTGAACAGGATGAACGATGTTATTGATATCTGTAAAGTTACTGGAAATATAGAAATTGATGGTATTGAAATTAATGACAAAAATTTAGATGTTGTATCTTTAAGAGAGAGAGTAGGAATGGTCTTTCAAAAACCAAATCCATTTCCAAAAAGTATTTATGATAACATTTCATATGGTCCAAAAATTCATGGAAAAGGTGAAACTAAAAGTGAATTAGATGAAATCGTTGAGAGTAGCTTAAGAAAAGCTGCTCTATGGGAAGAGGTGAAGGATCGACTTGACGAACCAGGTACAGGACTTTCTGGGGGTCAACAACAACGACTTTGTATCGCAAGAGCAATCTCTGTAAATCCTGAAGTTATATTAATGGACGAACCTTGTTCAGCATTAGACCCTATAGCAACAGCAAAAATTGAAGAATTAATCGATGAACTTAAAATAACATATACAATTGTGATTGTAACACACTCAATGGCTCAAGCAGTTAGAGTTTCACAAAAAACAGGCTTTTTCCATCTAGGTAAGTTAATTGAGGTAGGTAAAACAGAGAAAATTTTTAAAAATCCTGACAATAAAATGACACAAGACTATATTACAGGTAGATTTGGATAAATTATGAGTAATGAGCACACGGTAAAATCATACGAAGAAGAATTAAGATACTTAATTGATTCAGTAATTAAAATGGGAAGTTTAACAGAGTCTCAAATGGTTGACTCTATGGATGCTGTAATCAAAGTTGATAAAGACTCTATTGATAAAATTATTAAAAGCGATGAAGAAATAAATAAATTCAGATCCAAAATAGATACTCAGATTATGACATTACTAGTCAAAAGAGCACCTATGGCTATTGATTTAAGAGAAACAATCAGTTCTTTAAAAATATCTCAAGATTTAGAAAGAATAGGTGATCTATCAAAAAGTAACGCAAAAAAAGTAAAACCTTTACCATTAGATTTACCTGAAGAATTATTAGGAAATTTAAAGAGATTAGGAGATTTAGTAATTAAACAATTAAATGATGTTCTAGATAGTTATGTAAATAAAAATTATGACAAAGCTAAAGAGGTATGGGAAAAAGATGAACAAGTTGATGATTTGACCTATATAGCCATGGAAAGTGTTATTGACTTTCTCTCAAAAGATAAAAAGAATTTAGATTTTTCAACTCATTTGATTTTTGCAACAAAAAATCTTGAAAGAGCTGGAGATCATATAACTAATATAGCAGAAACAATTTGTTTTTTAATTAAAGGTGAATACTTAAAAGGTAGCAGACCTAAAGGAAAAGTTATTCAAGAATAAAAATGAATGGTAAGATATTTATTATTGAAGACGAACCTTCAATAATTCAATTAGTTCAACATAATCTAGAAAAAAACGGTTTTATAGTTTCATCCTCATTAAACGGTAATGATGGTTTAAAAGAATTAAAAAAATTTCAACCTGATCTACTATTATTAGATTGGATGTTGCCTGATCTTTCAGGGATAGAAATTTGCAAAAGTATAAGAAAAGATAATAGTTTTAAAAGTTTACCTGTGATTATGCTAACCGCTAAAGGTGAAGAGGAAGACAAAATAAAAGGTCTAGATAGTGGCGTAGATGACTATTTAACTAAACCGTTCAGCTTTAATGAATTAATGGCAAGAATTAAAGCTGTGTTAAGAAGATCTAATCCAAATATAATATCTGATAGTTTAGAGTATGAAGATCTAAGCTTAGATAGAATTGAAAAAAGAGTGTTTAGAGATCAACAAGAAATTAAGCTTGGACCAACAGAATTTAGATTGTTGGAATTTTTTTTAACTAATCCTAAGAGAGTTTATTCAAGAGATCAAATTTTAGAAAATGTTTGGCCAAATAATGTGAATGTTGAAAGCAGAACTATTGATGTCCATATCAGAAGATTAAGACAATCTGTTAATTTAAAAAATAAAAAAGAATTAATTAGAACTGTAAGATCTTCTGGTTATTCACTTATTTAAAAAAACTTTTTTTACTAGATAAACAGCTATTATCATTCCAATTAATTCTGCCATTATATAAAATGGTGTATTTAAATAATTTATACCCGTAAAAGATTCTGTAAAAGTTCTAGCTATTGCAACTGCAGGATTTGCAAATGATGTTGATGAAGTAAACCAATAACCAGCTGTAATATACAAACCAACTGAAGCAGCTACAGTAATTTTACCTGATTTCATTGAACCAAAAATTATCATTATAAGACCTAATGTAGCTACTATTTCTGATACAAATATATAAATGCCATCTCTTGATTTTGTTGATAGCTCAAATATTTGATGTTCAAAAAAGAAGTTAGCTAAAGCAACCCCCAACATGCACCCTAAGATCTGAGCAGAAATATAAAAAGGAAGTAATCTTTTTTTTAATTTTCCCGTAATTGTCATTGCAATACTAACAAATGGATTAAAATGAGCGCCTGATACATCAGCGAATACTGTAATTAACACAAATAAACCGGCACCTGTTGCTATAGTATTGGCAATTAGCATTACAGCTATATCGTTAGTCAGATTTTCAGCCATTAAACCTGATCCAACTATGATCATTACTAGAAAGCAACTTCCAATAAATTCTGAAAGAAAATATCTACTTTTATTTTTCATTTATCCAATCTTTAATTTTACTACTTATAATATTGAATGTGTTTCTAATAATTATTTGCTTTTCTTCATTATTTGCACTTTGAAGTTTAGATACAGGATCTTCTATGTCCCAATGTATTATTTGTTCCTTTTGTGGCCAGATAGGGCACACCTCATTATTTGCGTTATTGCATACAGTGAATACATGATCCATTTTTATTTCATTATTTATAAATTCTTCAAAGTTTTTAGAGCTATAATTTCTTAGATCATAATTTTTGTTTTTCTCTAAAAAACTTTTAACATCTTGATTGATTTTTCCTGATGGATTACTTCCAGCACTAAAAGCTTTAAATATATTCGAGTATTCGTTATTTATAATACTCTCAGCTATAATACTTCTTGCAGAATTACCAGTGCATACAAATAATATATTTTTCATTAAAAAATAATTTTATAAATACCAATTACAAATAGTGGAATTTGTAATCCAAAATTAGTTAAGATAGCCTTATCCTTTAATAAAAACCCTGAAATTGTCCATCCAACAACACCAAGTCCATGAAAATATATATTCAGTGGATAAATATTAAGATTTGTAAGTAAAATACCAGTTAATACTAAGAATGTACTTATCCATTTGAGATATTTTTTTAAAAATAACATTCAAAGTTTATATGAATGTTATGTTAAAGATTTATTACAAAGAATTTAATTTAATTTTTTTGCAGTTCGTAGATAGAAACATAATGTTTCTTCTTAGGTAGTGGGATTATTGTTGGAACTTTAGTTAATCTTGGTTTTATTGATTTATTTCCTACAATAATATTTTTGTCATAATTTTCTAAATTAACTTCAGGGTGAGGGTTTCCATCATTGATTAATGGCCAAGCATCACAAGCTCTATAACCAAATAAAATTAGAGGTCTTGAGTTATTCATAAGATTGTGTCCTGATCCATGAACTGATCTGCAATGAAAAAAAACAACTGTTCCAGCAGTTCCAGTTATAGAAACACTATCTTTAGTTCCTATTTTATTTTTTTTAGTATCTATTTTTCCAACAAAATAATTTTCTTTGCTGTGGTGACTGTATAATTTCTTTTTGTGTGAGTTTTTTATTATTTTAAGAGGCCCATTTTTCTCATAGCAATCATCTAAATATATACCAACTGTGATTAAATCATCGTTAGTATGAGGGTAAAAAGCCCAATCTTGGTGCCATCCAATTTCACTACCTTTTTTCTTATTTGGAAGCTTAAAGTTTAATTTACCAAGATGAAATCTAACTGTTCCACCTAACAATTTTTTAGCTATGGATATAATCTTTTTATCTCTAGATAATTCATAGAAGATTTTATGCCTGTTCTGAGGGTTATTTAATCTTAATATTTCTTTATTTTTTGATGAGTCTGCATTGTAAACAAAATGGTAATTATTATAGGATTGAGTTCCATTTGCACCATTACGTTTTTTTCTTTTCTTTTCTTTTGAAATTACTTCATTAACAATTTTATTTATTTTGTTTATCTTTGTTTGAGAAATGAGGTTTTCTTTAACGATAAATCCATTTTTCTTAAATAAATCTAAGTCTTTCATTAGTCTACTATAATCAAAAACATCTAATCTAAACAATAATTTTTTTAAACATAAGTGTTAAATTATGTTGACAATATTTTGTTATGTTATAACATAACAATATGTCTAATAAAGAATTAGTCTTTAATATAATTAAAAAATCATCCAAGCATTTAACTGCTTATGAGATTTTAGATAAGCTACAAAAAATTAAAAAAACTCAACCAATGACTGTTTATAGAGCTCTGGACAGTTTGATTGAAGAAGAGAGAATACATAAATCAAATCAAACTAAAACTTATATTTTATGCAATCATACTCATGAAGATAATCATAATACAGCTATAGCAATATGTGAGAAATGTGGTGACACAGAGGAACTTAAATCAAATATCTTTTTAGAATTTTTTAAAAAAAACAATATTAAAAAATATGATTTTAATAAATTTAAAATGGAAGTGCTAACAACATGCAAGGAGTGTAATTAATGAAAAAAATAGGTTTTTTATCTTCAGCCTTCTACTTATTTAGTTTAACTGCTGTTCAAGCCGCAGAGGGACATTCTCATGACTTACCTGAAATCCTTCATTTTATGGAAGAGCTAATAGAAGAGCACAGTATTTTAAGGGGAGCAACCTTTGGATTTATTCATACTTTAATTCCTTTGATAGGTTTTTATACAGGTTGGAGTATTAATAGATTTCTTAAAATTATATCAAATGGAGCAATAGCTGGAATTGTTGGAATTGTTTTTGCACATATTATTGCTGACTTTATAGCAGCTTTAGCCGATCCAGATTTACAAAGCGCAGCATTGGGTATTGTGATTGGAGGATTTTTACCTTTGTTAGCTGTTCCATTCTTGGAAAAATATGTAACTAAAAGTAAATATCATACCGTTGTAGGTGATCACGAAGATTTAAAAAAGGATTTGAAAAGTAAGCATAAATAATATTTAATGATTGAGTGACTACTGTAGCACTTACATTAGATGAAATTTATGATTTAGCTAAAAAAACACTCTTAGCTAATGGATGCGATGATGAGACAGCATCAATTTTATCAGATTTAATCAGAAATGCCGAAAGAGATGGTTCTGTATCACATGGTTTGTTTAGATTACCTGCATACATTGCTGGTCTTAAAAGTGGAAAAATTAATGGAAAAGGAAAACCTGAAGTAAAAAAAATATCTCCATCAGTAATTAAAGTTGAAGGAAATAATTGTTTAGCACCTGTTGTATTAAATAAAGGATTACCAGAGCTAGCTCAAGCTTCAAAAGAAAATGGTGTTGCAGTATTAGCAATAAACAATTCACATCATATGGCTGCTATGTGGCCTGAAACAGAAAAATTAGCTGAAGATGGTTTAGTTGCATTTGCTTGCACATCTTACAAACCTGCAGTAGCACCTGCAGGAGCAATAAAGCCATTATTTGGAACAAACCCAATTTCGTTTGCTTGGCCAAGACCTGGTAAAACTCCAGTTGTTTACGATATGGCAACTGCATCAATGGCAATGGGAGAAGTCCAAGTTGCTAAAAGAGAAGGGCACAAAGTTCCACTTGGAACAGGATTAACTAAAGATGGAAAAGAAACAACTGATCCAGGTGAAATTACTGACGGTGGAGTATTGTTACCTTTCGGTGGTTATAAAGGTTCTGCAATTGCAATGATGGTTGAATTATTAGCAGGCGCTTTAGTTGGTGATAATTTTAGTTATGAAACAGCTGCAAAAGATAATAATGATGGTGGTCCTCCAAGTGGGGGTGAATTTATATTGGCAATAAGTCCAGATAAAACTTCAGGAACTGATTGGCAAAAACATGCAGAAGAATTTTTTGAGAAGATGAAATCAATGGGTGAAGTAAGATTACCAGGTGAAAGACGTCATAAAAATAGATTGGACACTGGTCCAAGAAATATAAACGAAGAGTTAGTTAATAAAATTAAATCTTTAAGCTAAAGTAATTTCAATAGGAGTGTGGTCAGAGGGTTTTTCTCTTCCACGAGGATCTTTGTTGATATTTATATCCTTAATTTGATCTATTAGTGAATTTGAAACTAAAAAATGATCAATTCTCATACCATTATTTTTTTGCCAGGCACCTCTCATATAATCCCAAAATGTATATCCTTCATCCTCTTCATTAAAATATCTATATACATCATTGAAACCTAGATTTATCATCTCTCTAAATTTTTTTCTGATTTCCAACCTATATAAAGCGTCATCCTCAAAACTTTTTACATTGTAAACATCTTCTGCTGATGGAATTATATTAAAATCGCCAGCTAGAATTAAATTTGGATTTTTCTTAGATAAAGTTTTCATTTGTTTAATTAATTGATCTAGCCAATTTTTTTTGTAGTCATATTTTTCAGTATCAACAGGATTTCCATTTGGAGTGTATATATTAATTAATTGAACAGTTTTTTTCTTATATTCAAACTCAGCTGAAATTATTCTTGATTGTTTTAATTTATCTTTAATTAAATCAGTTTTAATATTTTTTAATTTATTTTTAGAAATTATTGCTACGCCATTATAACTTTTTTGCCCAAATACATGACTTTCGTAATCCATTGAAGAAAATTCATCATAAGGAAAATTGATATCCTCAGTCTTGATTTCCTGCATCATTAAAATATCAGGTTTATATTTTAATAAATAACTTTTGATATTTTCAATTCTTGCTCTTACAGAATTGACATTCCAGGATGAAATCAGCATTAAAGCGAGAAAGAAACACCACAGCCGCAAGAGGATTTTGTTTGTGGGTTAGATATTTTAAATTGTTCACCTATTAATTCAGAAACATAATCAACTTCAGATCCTTTAAGTAAATCTGCAGAAGTTTTATCAATTAAAATATTTTGATAATTTAAATCGTCATCTTGTTTTGATTTATCAAAAGTGAATTCGTATTGAAATCCTGAACATCCCCCACCTTTAATTGCGATTCTAAAAAAAGATCCTTTGTCTTTTTTTGCTAACAAACTTTCTATTTGTTTTAACGCATTATCTGTAAATTTAATTTCTTTAATCATGTCTCAACACTGATATTACTAATATAATACTTAATTATTTTAATTAAAGGATGAAAAAAGACGCTTTGTTAGGGGTATACAAAAGTAAAGGCAGACTAATTAAGGAAGCTAACTCAAAATATCGATCTCCTTTTCAAAGAGATAGAGATCGTATTATTCATAGTGCATCATTTAGAAGGTTAAAACACAAAACCCAAGTATTTGTTAATACAGAAGGAGATCATTTTAGAACAAGGATTACTCACTCAATAGAAGTTGCTCAGATTGCAAGATCAATAGCAAAATATTTAAAATTAAATGAGGATTTAGCCGAAACTTTAAGTTTGGCACATGATTTAGGCCACACTCCGTTCGGTCATGCTGGAGAAGATGCCTTGCATGAATGTATGGTGAATTATGGTGGATTTGATCACAATCTTCAAACTTTAAGAATAGTTATGTTTTTAGAAAATAAGTACTTTAAGTTTAAGGGATTAAACTTAACTGTAGAAACTTTAGAAGGTCTTCTTAAACATAACGGACCTGTTGAGGATATTGGTTTAGTTAATAAGTTAATAGGGTCAAAAGCTTTTAAAGGTAAAATTACGTATAATACATTTCCGTCTCTTGAAGCTCAAATTTCAGCAATTTCAGATGATATTGCATATAATAATCACGACATTCAAGACGGAATAAAAGCTAACCTTTTTAAAATGGAAGAATTGGTTGAAATAGATTTTTTTAAAAATATTCATAAAAAATATAAAAATAAAATTACTAGTAAAAATTATAAAATTGCAATAAATCAAATTATAAGAGACTCAATTGACCTCATGGTTAGAGATTTATTGAGCAACACTCAAAAAAATATTCAAAAGCTTAAGGTAAAATCCTCAAGAGATGTAACGAAATCTAATGAGTTAATCGTTTGCTTTTCTAATCAAATTAAGAGTGCAGAAAAAGAAATTAAATCTTTCTTGAGACACAAAATGTATGACAATAAATCAGTATTGAAAAAAAATCATAAAGGTAAATTAATAATTAAGAAATTGTTTAAAATAATTAAATCAAATCCAAGAAAATTTTTGTCCAAAGATCAATTGACTAAAGACAAATATAGAGCTATTTCAGATTTTATATCTGGTATGACTGATAGATATGCTGTTAACCTTTATAACCATAATAAATGAATATTTTTGAATTATATTTAGACAAAATTAAATCAGTTATTGTTGATTTGAATAAAAATAATCAGCTAGAAATTCCAGAGAGTTTTAATGGTATTAATGCAGAAATACCTCCACCAAAATTTAATTGTGATATTTCAACAAATGTTGCAATGGTTTTATCAAAAATCAATAAAACCTCACCATTACAGCTTGCAGAAAAACTTGCTCCTGAAATTAAAAATAATGACAGCAAAATTGAAACAATATCTGTAGCCAGACCAGGATTTATTAATATTAAATTTAAACCATCTTTTTGGTCAAATTTTATTAAAGATATTACAGATAATGCAGATAATTTTGGAATTAATGAGAAAGAGAAAAAAAATAATTATTTAGTGGAGTTTGTTTCGGCAAACCCTACAGGTCCTTTGCATGTAGGACATTGTAGAGGTGCTATTCTAGGCGATGTTATCTCTAATGTTTTAATTTTTAATAAACATAAAGTTACAAGAGAATATTATGTGAATGATTATGGTAACCAAATTATAAATTTTACTAAATCCGTATATTTTAGAATTAGAGAAGTTCATTTTAAAGAAACATTTCCTGAAGATAATCCTGATTTGTATCCTGGGGATTATCTAATTGATTTTGCAAAAAATATAATTTCAAATAATTCAGATCTTAAATTTGATAATTTTGACGAAATTAGTGATAAATTAACTGCCTTATCAATAGAGCAGGCACTTCTGCTTATCAAAAACAATCTTAAAAGCTTGGGTATTAAACATGATAATTTTGTTAGTGAAAAAAGTATTGTATTAAACAATGAAGTTGAAAGTGTAATAGATTTTTTAGAAAAAAATAACTTTATTTATAAAGGAAAAATCAAAGCCCCCGCTGGTGAAGATAACAAAGATTGGGTTGAAAGAGAGCAATTATTATTTAAATCAACAGAATTTGGTGACGATAAAGATCGTGCACTTCAAAAATCTGATGGCACATGGACTTATTTTGCAAGTGACGTTGCTTATCATAAAAATAAAGTTGATAGAAATTTCGATTACTTAATCAATATTCTTGGAGCAGATCACGCAGGTTACATAAAACGGATTACTTCATCTGTTGAAGCACTGTCAGGAAAAAAAGATACATTAATTTGTAAAATTAGTCAGTTGGTAAAGTTAATCAAAGATAACAAGCCTTTCAAAATGTCAAAAAGAAAAGGAGATTATATTACCGTAGATGACTTGATTGAAGAAGTTGGAAGAGATGCAACAAGATTTATTATGCTTAACAGAAGTAGTGATGTTGAATTAGATTTTGATTTCGATGCAGTCAAAGAAAAATCTAAGGACAATCCATTATATTATGTTCAATATTGTTACGCAAGAATTTCATCTGTATTTAGACATATAGATAAAGACTTAAATTCAAAAATTGAATTATATGATTTCAATTTTGAATATTCTAATGATGAAATTAAAATTTTAAAAAAATTATCTGAGTGGCCAAAATGTATTGACGCAGCTAGTACAAAATTAGAACCACATAGAATACCTATTTACTTATACGATCTTGCATCGGAATTTCACTCGTATTGGAATTTAGGAAAACAATTTCCTGAAAAAAGGTTCATTAATGATCAAAAAACAGTCTCACCAGATAAATTGATCTTTTTGAAGGCTATTTCTAATGTAATAAAAACAGGTATGGATATTGTTGGTGTAGATACACCAAATCAAATGTAATGCTTAAAGAAATAAAATACTTAATATTTGTTTTAGTAATACTTTTATTTATTTTTTTTACAGGAAAATATTATTTTTCAGATGAACACAAAAAAAAATCATACAGATCTCATCAAAATATTGATGAAAAAATAAAATTATATTCAAAAAATTTACCAGTTTTAGAGAATGATACTCAAAATGTAATTGAGTATGTTAAGCAAACAAACAAAAAGAAAAAGAAAAAATTTAATTTTTGGAAATTATTAGACAATGATAAGTAAAAGAAAATCTTTTATAGTTGGTTTAAAATCAACAAAATTATCTAAAAATGAAATTTTATTTCTAAAAAAATATAAACCCTGGGGAATTATCCTATTTACTAGAAATATTAAATCTTTTGATCAAGTTAAAAAATTAACCTCTAGCATTAGAAAAATTTTTAAGGATAAAAAATATCCAATTATGATTGATCAGGAAGGAGGAAGAGTAAACAGATTAAGAAATTTAATTTCCTTTGATAATATGACATCTGAATTTTTTGGAGATTTGTTTAATAAAGATAAAAAAAAATTTGAAATCGTTTATAAGTTATTTGTAGATAAGACTTCTTATTTATTGAATTTAATTGGTGTGAATATTAATACTGTTCCAGTTTTAGACCTTAGAGTTAATGGCGCTAGCAAGGTAATTGGTGATCGATCTTATTCAAAAAATAAAAAAATTGTCTCTAAATTAGGGGATATTTGTATTGAATTATTTCAAAATAACTCAATAGGAACTGTAATGAAGCATATACCTGGTCATGGTTTAGCAAAAGTCGACAGTCATTACTCAACACCGATTATTAACAAAACATATAGATATCTTCTTAAAAACGATTTTTGGACATTTAAAAAGAAGAAATGCTTATTTGCAATGACAGGTCATGTTGTTTATTCAAAAATTGATAAAAATAACACTGCCACACACTCTAAAAAAATAATTAATATTATTAGGAAAAATATAGGATTTAAGAATATTTTAATTTCAGATGACTTATCAATGAAGAGTTTAAGCGATGATTTAAAACTTAATACCATTAATTTATTCAGTGCAGGTTGCAACCTAGCTCTTCATTGTAATGGAAATATGAAAGAAATGAAGATAGTTGCGGAAAATTCACCTCAAGTGAATAGTTTTGTTGTAAAAAAAACATCTCAATTTTATAAAATTTTAAGCTAATATCTTTTTATGTCTTCTAGTGATTCTGAATTATTCAATGTTGATATAAATAATTATAATGGTCCATTAGACGTTCTCTTAGATTTAGCGAAAGCCCAAAAAGTTGATTTAGAAGAAATATCTATAACTAAGTTAGCAGATCAGTTCCATGAGTATATTACTAAGGAAAAAAACTTAAATTTAGAAATTGCTTCTGAATATCTTTTAATGGCAACATGGTTAGCTTATTTAAAATCAAAATTACTTTTACCTGGTACTCCAGAAGAAGAATTTAAAGTACAAGAAGTTGCTGAAAAGTTAAAATTACAGCTAAAAAAATTAGAATTAATCAGATTATTATCCGAACAAATGCTTAAAAGAAAAAGATTGGGCAGAGAAATAAGAACTAGAGGCATGAAAGGAAATATTAGATCTATTTATAGTACTGAGTATAACTTAAGTTTATTTGAACTAATGAAAGCTTACTCAACAATAATAATGACTAAAGATTTTCAAAAAATGAATATTCCAAAACTTCCTGTATTTACAACTGAAGATGGTATTAAAACTATTAAGGATTTTTTTGGTAAATTATTTGAATGGAAAAAACTTGATGAATTAATACCAAGTAATTTTAAAAGTGGTTCAAAATACAAAAGAACTGGTAAGGCTGGGATATTTGCTGGATCATTAGAATTGGTTAAAGAAGGAAATTTATCTATTAAACAAGATAAATTGTTTGATGAAGTTTATATAAAGGAAATAAATGATTAAAAAAGCAAAAGTTTCAAAAGATAATGTTGTAAAATTTCCATCAAAATTATCAGATTTAGATAAAGAAATTGAAGCAATTATTTTTGCAGCAGCTGAGCCTTTAGATCTAGATACTATAGAAAGTAAAATTTCTAAAAAAGGTAATGTTCCAGAGTCTTTAGAAAAATTAAGACAAGAATATTTAAATAGGGGAATTAATTTAATTTGTATAAAAGATAAGTGGTCTTTTAGAACATCACCAAATTTATCAAGTTTGATGTCCCAAGAAAAAACTGTTGAAAAGAAATTGTCTAGAGCTGCAGTAGAGACATTGGCTATAATTGTTTATCATCAACCGGTTACTAGAGCTGAAATAGAGGAAATAAGAGGTGTTGCTTTTGGTACTAACACTTTAGAGATATTAATGGAATTGAATTGGGTAAAACCTGGTGGTCGAAAAGATGTTCCAGGAAGACCAATTCAATACATAACCACTGATGATTTTCTAAGCCATTTTAACATACAAAAATTATCTGATCTTCCAACAATTGATGAATTAGGTGCTGCTGGTTTAATTGATAGTTCAAGTGTTGATAATGCTATTTTTGGAACTGGAAAATTTTACAAAGAAAAGCAAGAAGAGAAAAAAGAGGATATTTATTCCAATATAGATGAAATGCTCAATAGCACTCTAGATCCTAAAGAGAAAGATTAATAAAAAAGTAACTTTCAAAATAACCTTAAAAAGGTTATAAGTTTTTCATGAGTATAGGAATTTGGCAAATAGCTATTGTAGTTATATTGGTTGTTTTATTGTTTGGAAGAGGAAAAATTTCAAGCTTAATGGGTGATGTAGCTAAGGGTATTAAAAGTTTTAAAAAAGGAATGGCGTCAGATGTAACTGACGACACAGAGCCAAAAAATATATCTGACGAAAACAAAGACTCGGATAACAAAAATTAATTCAAATGCCTACTATCGGTTGGTTTGAAATTTTAATAGTTGTTGCTATTGCTATAATAGTTCTCGGTCCAAAGGATTTTCCAGTAATGTTAAAGAAAGCAGGGTCTTGGATTGGATCAGCTAAAAGATATGTAAACAACATTCAAAATGAAGTTTCAAATCTAGAGATAGATGAAGAAAAAATTGATAACGAAATAAAAAAAGAAACTAAAAAAGATGAGTAATGAAGATCAGGAAAGTGGATTTGTTAGTCACCTAACGGAACTAAGAAAAAGGTTAATAAATAGCTTTATCTTTTTATTTATCTTTTTTGTAATTTGTTATTTATTTGCAGAACATATCTATGGTTTTCTAGTTGATCCATTTGCACAAGCTGTAAAAGAAGATGGTTCTGATCGAAGATTGATATTTACAGCTTTACAAGAGACTTTTTTAACATATCTTAAAGTATCATTCTTCACTGCTTTTTTTGTTACATGTCCTTTTATCTTGATGCAAATTTGGAAATTTATTGCACCTGGTTTGTACAAACATGAAAAGGTAGCAATTCTGCCTTACCTTGTATTAACACCAATATTATTTTTTTTAGGAGGTATGCTCGTTTATTATTTGATAATGCCACTTGCGATTAAATTCTTTCTTTCATTTGAAAGCACAGGTCTTTCTACAAATTTACCAATTCAATTAGAGGCTAAAGTTAATGAATATTTATCACTAGTTATGAAATTAATTTTTGCTTTTGGTATCAGTTTTCAGTTACCAGTTGTTTTAAGTTTATTAGCAAGAATTGGAATAGTTGATAGTCAATTTTTAAAAGAGAGAAGAAAATATGTAGTTGTTATTATATTTGCAGCAGCTGCATTGTTAACACCACCAGATCCAATAACTCAAATAGGTTTAGCAATACCTTTATTAATTCTGTATGAATTATCAATATTTTCAGTAAAATTTATAGAAAATAAAAATTTACAAAAAGAAGATGCATAACATTAAAGAAATACGAAAAGATTTTTCTAAATTTAAAAAATCTCTTGAAAAAAGAAACATAAATGTAGATTTTGAAAAAATTCAAAAATTAGATGAACAAAATAGAGATTTAATTCAAAAAAAAGAAAGTTTAGAAAAAGAAAAAAAAGATATTTCTAAATCCAAAGATGAGAGTTTATTTAAGAAATCTAAAGAAATAAGCAAAGACCTCGACAAAATTGTAGAAGATCAAAAAAAAATTAAGTTTGATCTAGATAGTTTGCTGTCTAGTATACCCAATGTACCTCATGAAGATGTCCCAAATGGTAAAGATGAAAATGATAACAAAGAAATATTAAAATCAGGAGAGATACCTAATTTAGAATTTGAACCTAAAACACATTACGAATTAGGTGAAAAACTAAATATGCTTGATTTTGATTTAGCTACAAAAACTACTGGATCAAGATTTGTATTTGTAAAAGATAAATTGGCTCTTTTAGAAAGAGCTATATCAAATTTTATGCTTGATACTCATATTCATCAAAATGGTTATCAGGAGATATCACCACCATTAATGGCATCTGAAAGCACGATGTATGGAACTGGACAGTTACCAAAATTTGAAAATGACCAGTTTGAAATTAAATTTGAAGAAGGTTCAGATAGAAAATTTTTGATACCAACAGCTGAGGTTATTTTAACTAACATTGTTAAAGATAAAATGATTGATCTTAATAATTTACCAATGAGATTTGTTGCTTCAACTCCTTGTTTTAGAAAAGAAGCTGGAAGTTATGGAAAGGATACAAGGGGTATGATTAGGCAGCATCAATTTTACAAAGTTGAAATGGTAAGCATTGTTGAAAATGAAAAATGTTTAGAAGAATTAGAGAGAATGACAAATTGTGCTACTGACATACTAGATAAATTAGAATTAGCTTATCGAAAAGTAATTTTATGTTCAGGTGACATGGGATTTAGTGCAGAGAAGACTTATGATATTGAAGTTTGGTTACCATCTGAAAATAAGTATAGAGAAATATCTTCATGTTCATCATGTTCTACCTTTCAAGCTCAGCGTATGAAGGCAAGATATAAAAACAATAATAAGGAAAATGTTTTTGTGGGTACGTTGAATGGTAGTGGTTTAGCTGTTGGAAGAACTCTGATTGCAATAATGGAAAACTATCAGCAAAAAGATGGTACTATTAAAATTCCTAAAGTTCTAAGACCTTATATGAATAATATGGAATTGATTTCTAACAATTAAAGTTGTTTTAATTAGTTAGATAGTATAAGAATGCCATAATTTAAAGGAGATTTATGGATGGTTCAGGAATAGGTCAGTTTATACCCTTAATATTAATTTTTGTTATTTTTTATTTTTTCTTAATAAGACCACAACAAAAAAAAGTTAAAGAGCATAAAGCAATGGTCGAAGGTTTAAAAAGAGGTGATAAAGTAGTCACTTCAGGTGGTATTACGGGAAGAGTAGAAAGATTAATTGATAACGACAAAGTAGAAGTTGAAATAGCTGAAAATGTTAAAGTAGAAATTGTTAAAGCTACAGGTATTCAAAGTCTTTTAAACAATACTCCAGAAGTTAAAAAATAATCAATTAAGATAAGTGCTTTATTTTTCTAAACTAAGAATCTTATTTGTAACTTTATTTTCTTTATTATTTATTTTAATTGCGTCATCAAATTTATTTAAGTTTGATGATAGTTTTTTTGATAAAAAAATAAACCTTGGTTTAGATTTACAAGGTGGTTCTTACCTTTTGCTTGAAATTGACAATGAGCCTGTAATTGAACAAAAATTACAAAATTTAACAACTACTATTAGAAATTATTTCAAAGAGAAAAACATCAAAGTTAATAATATTAAAATTGACAATCAAAATATTTTTTTCAATGTTGCTGATTTAGATAAACAAGCAATACTAGATGTCTTTCAAGATGAAAATAGTGATCTAAATCCTTATTACCCAAGATTTAAATCACACCAACTTGATATCGAAGACAATGGTATAAATTTAAAAGTAAGTTTTTCAAGACAAGGCATAATCAATCTCAAAACTTCATCGCAAGATCAAGCTTTAGAAATTGTAAGAAGAAGGGTAGATGAAGTCGGTACTAATGAACCAAATATTTTAAAAAGAGGTAATGATAGAATTCTTGTTGAACTTCCTGGGTTAGATGATCCTCAAAGAATTAAATCACTATTAGGAAAAACTGCAAATCTTACATTTAGATTTGTAACCAATGATGAAAGTGACAGATTTGGTGTTGAGAAGTTAAAATTTGAAGATGGCTTAGAAGAGGCAACAGTAAGTAAAAGAATAATCATCAGTGGTGAAAATCTATTAGATGCTCAACCAAAAATGGATACTCAGACAAATCAAACTATTGTGTCATTTACGTTAGATAGAGTAGGAGCTAAAAGATTTGGTAAAGCAACATCTACTGGTATTGGGAAACAATTAGCTATTGTTTTGGATGGGAAAATAATTAGTGCACCTGTTGTTAGAGATACTATAGCAAGTGGGTCTGGACAGATCAGTGGTGGATTTACTTTCCAAAGTGCTACTGATTTAGCTTTATTATTAAGGTCTGGAGCTTTGCCGGCTCCATTAGAGATTATAGAGGAAAGAACTGTAGGTCCTGATCTTGGACAAGACTCGATTAATGCAGGAATGATCGCTCTAGCCATAGGTTTTTTATTAGTTATTATTTTTATGTTTGTGAAATACAAAGTTTTTGGCCTAATCACTAACATAACATTAATAATAAATTTATTTTTATTACTTGGTATTTTAACTTTATTTGAAGCAACACTAACTCTTCCTGGTATAGCAGGTATAATTTTAACTGTTGGAATGGCAGTTGATGCAAATGTGTTAATTTTTGAAAGAATTAAAGAAGAGCTTAAAGATGAAAGTAATAATATTTTAGCTTTTGATGGAGGTTATACAAAGTCAAGAACAGCAATTTTTGATGCAAATATTACTACTTTATTAGCTGCTATAATTTTATTTTTTATGGGATCTGGTCCAGTAAAGGGATTTGCTGTAACTCTAGGTGTTGGGATATTTACAACTCTATTTTCAGTTTATTTTATAGCAAGATTATTAACTAGTCTTTATGTGATAAGAAATAAAAATAAGGAAAAATTAATCTAATGATAGCTTTTAATAAATACTACAATCATTTTAATATCCTATCTATATTCTTAATTACAGCATCACTTTTATTGCTAATTTTTAAAGGTTTAAATTACGGTATTGATTTTAAAGGTGGTACATTAATTGAATTAAGGTCATCAGATAGCAAAATTAGCGTCAGTTCATTAAGAGATAAATTTAATCAAATGGATTTAGGAGATGTTTCTGTTAAAAAATTTGGAAATGATACTGATTTTCTAATTAAATTTGAAAATAAAGATAATAAAAAAAATATTATTGAAGAAATAAAAAAAGATTTAGACAGTTCTTTTGGAAATAACTATGACTTTAGAAGAGTTGAAAACGTAGGTCCTAAAGTAAGCGCTGAATTACTTAAAGCTGGTGTGATAGCTATTTCTTTATCTCTGGCTGTAATGCTTATTTATATTTGGATCCGTTTTGAATGGCAATTTAGTTTGGGTGCTATTTTGGCCTTATTTCATGATGTTGTAGTAACTTTGGGAATTTTTTCATTATTTAGTCTCGAAATTAATTTATCAATTATTGCAGCTGTTCTAACAATTGTTGGTTATTCTATGAACGACACAGTTGTAATCTTTGATCGTGTTAGAGAAAATTTAAGAAAATATTCAGATATTAAAATTTTTGAATTAACAAACATTTCAATCAACGAAACTTTATCTAGAACAATAATAACTTCAGCTACTACGTTATTAGCTTTATTAGCTATATTCTTTTTTGGAGGCGAAATTTTAAAAGGTTTTTCTTTAGCAATGATACTTGGTGTTGTATTTGGAACTTATTCTTCGATATATATTGCTAATACAGTTTTAGTAAGATTGAGAGTTTCACAAAAAACAGTCTTGAGAGAAGACGATAATAAAAAATTTTAATAAAATAATACTAATATAAGTTTTGAGCAGCTACCATTGTTAATAACATTGGTAGAGATAATAACGTATTGGTTCTCGAAAATAACATAGCAGTTTTGGCAGACTTAGCTTTTGTTTCTGGATCAGCTTCAACAATTCCTAATGCTCTTTTTTGGTTTGGCCAAATTACAAACCATACATTTATTGCCATGATAATAGCCAACCACATCCCAATACCAATAGCAGTATGTTTTGGAACACCTGATCCAATACTTAAAGTCATAGCATCATGAAGGTATCCATTTAGATATGCTAGAATTAATCCTGATAAAACAGTTAATGCCGCTCCCCATCTAAAATAAAATAATGCAGCTGGAGCTATAACTTTACCAATTGCAGGTTTCTGTTCGTCAGGTATTTTTGCCATATTAGGTATTTGAACAAAATTAAAATACCATAATAAACCAATCCACATTATACCTACCACGACATGAACATATCTTGCAAACCAGCTATAAAAAATAACATCAAAATCAAAACCGTCATTTTGAAGAAACAAACCCAAAAAAAGCACAATAGCCAATGCTAACGAAGCATGAACTGTTTTAGATAATGATGAAAGTAAATTTGACATGATTCTTAGTTTATAACATTAAAAATTTATTATTCATATACAAAACTAACTTTTTTAATCTAATAGTTAATACAAAAGAGGTTTTAAAAATTGTCCTGTGTAGCTTTCTTTGACTTTACAAACTTCTTCAGGTTTACCTTCAGCAACAATTTTGCCACCTTTAACACCACCTTCGGGACCCATATCAACTATATAATCAGCTGTTTTAATAACATCTAAGTTATGCTCTATAACAACTACGGTATTTCCTAATTTTACAAAAGTGTGAAGAATTTCTAGTAATTTTTTAATATCGTGCTGATGTAGACCAGTTGTTGGTTCGTCTAATATGTACATGGTTCTACCAGTTGATCTTTTTGATAATTCTTTAGCTAGTTTAATCCTTTGTGCTTCACCACCTGATAGTGTTGTAGCTTGTTGTCCAATCTTAATGTAACCAAGTCCAACTTTTTTTAAGGTTAGTAATTTTGATTTAATATTAGATATGTTTTCAAAATATTCACAACCTTCATCAACGGACATATCTAAAACATCGGCTATACTTTTTCCTTTAAATTTAATTTCTAAAGTTTCTCTATTGTATCTTGTCCCTTTGCATTCATCACATTGAATATAAACATCTGGTAAAAAATGCATTTCATAAGTAATAACACCATCACCTTCACAAGCCTCACATCTACCACCCTTAACATTAAATGAAAATCTTCCCGGTTTATAACCTCTAGTTTTAGACTCGGGTAAGCTAGTAAACCAATCTCTTATAGGACCAAAAGCTCCAGTATATGTAGCTGGGTTAGATCTTGGCGTTCTGCCAATAGGGGATTGGTCAATATCAATAATTTTATCAATTAATTCCACACCTTTATAACCTTTAAATGCTTTAGGCGTTTTTCTAGCTTTATTATTAAGTGTCAAATTTAATGCATGAAATAATGTTTGTAATATTAATGTAGATTTACCACTACCTGAAACCCCTGTTACACAAGTGAATGTACCTGTGGGAATTTTAAGATTAACATTATTTAAATTATTTCCACTAGCACCATTTATTTCCACAAATCTTCCATTCTTTGCTAATCGTCTAGTTTTAGGAATTTCAATTTTTTGTTTATTTGCAAGATACTGTCCAGTTATACTCTTCTTATCCTTTTTAAGTTCTTCATAAGTTCCTTGAGCTGTTATTTGACCACCATTCGTTCCTGCTTCTGGTCCGAGGTCAATAATGTGATCTGCATTTTCCATTGTTTCAGTATCATGCTCAACAACAATTACTGTATTTCCAAGATCTCTTAATCTTTTTAATGCATTAATTAATTTAACATTATCTTTTTGATGTAAACCAATTGATGGTTCATCTAAAACATACAATACTCCAGTCAAACCAGATCCGATTTGTGATGCCAATCTAATTCTTTGAGCTTCTCCACCTGATAAAGTTCCAGATTCTCTTGAGAGTGTTAAATAATCTAAACCAACGTTAAGTAAGAAATTTAATCTTTCATTTATTTCTTTTAGGACATGCTCTGCAATTTTAAATTGCCTTTTATCTAAATTGTTTTCTAAGCTTTTAAACCATTCGGCGGCATCGTGAATTGATTTTTTAGTAACCTCACTAATATTTAAATCATTAATTTTTACACATAATGCCTCTTCTTTAAGTCTATCACCATTACAAGCATCACAAGCAGTATCAGATTGATATTCGGCTATCGCTTCTCTCTTCCATTCACTATCAGATTCTAAGAAACGTCTTTCAAGATTATTAATTACACCTTCAAAAGTTTTTTTATATGAATATTTTTCATATCCATCATCATAATTAAATTTAATTTCGTCTTCATCTGAACCATATAAAATTATATCTTTTATTTTTTTTGGAAGTTTTTTCCATTTTTCATTAAGAGAAAATTCATAATGCTTTGCAAGTGAAGCTAATGTTTGGGCATAATATAAAGTTGTCGATTTGGCCCATGGTTCAATTGCCCCATCTGCTAAACTTTTTCGCTCATCAGGCACTACTAAATTTGGATCTACATTTAATTTCATTCCTATACCTTCACATTCTTCACAAGCACCATAGGGACTATTAAATGAAAACAATCTTGGTTCTATTTCTTCAATAGTAAAACCACTTTCTGGACAAGCAAACTTTGTTGAGTAAATTAATTTTTCAATTTTTCTAAATTTTTGAGGTAACGTTTCATCTTCATATTCAACAAAAACTAATCCATTAGCTAAATTTACAGCTGTTTCTACACTTTCAGCTAATCTATTTCCAAGTTTTGAATTTAGTACAATTCTATCAACTAGAATTGAAATATCATGCTTTAATTTTTTATCAAGGTTAGGAGATTTTTCTATATCGTATAATACATTATCAATTTTTATTTTTCTAAATCCACGTCTTTTATAGCTTAAAATATCTTTTTTATATTCACCCTTACGACCTCTTACTACAGGCGCATAAATATAAATTGTAGATTTTTTTGGTAATTTTTTAATTAAATCAACAATTTGAGTAATTGTTTGAGAGGTTATTGGCTTACCTGTAAAAGGAGAATAGGGAATACCCGCTCTTGCATAGAGTACTCTCATATAATCATAAATTTCTGTAACAGTAGCAACTGTTGATCTGGGATTTTTTGAAGTATTTTTTTGCTCAATTGCTATGGCAGGACTTAAGCCTTCAATTAAATCAACATTAGGTTTTTTCATTTTATCTAAAAACTGACGAGCATAAGCAGATAAGCTTTCAACATATCTTCTTTGACCTTCAGCATAGATGGTATCAAAAGCTAATGAAGATTTTCCTGACCCAGACAAACCTGTTATCACTACAAATTTATCTTTTGGAATCTCTACAGTCACATTCTTCAAATTATGTTCTTTAGCGCCCTTAATAACTATCTTTTTCATCATATTTTTAGTTGCTTTGAGTCAATAAAATTAATATTCAGAAGAATTGTGATATAAATCTTATTAATTAATTTAACAAATAGTAAAATATTATGGCTGGAAGTTTAAATAAAGTATTATTAATTGGTCGTTTGGGCGCAGACCCTGAAATTAAACAAATGGTAAATGGCAAGAGTGTAGCTAGACTAAGTCTTGCAACCAGTCAAACATGGAAAGATAAAAATACTGGTGAAAGAAAAGAAAAAACTGAATGGCACCGTATAGTTGTATTCAATGAAGGATTGGTAAATGTTGTTCAACAATATTTAAAAAAGGGTGCTCAAATTTATGTGGAAGGACAACTTACAACACGTAAATGGAAAGATGAACAATCTGGCCAAGATAAGTATTCAACAGAAATTGTTATACAAGGTTACAATTCTTCACTTACAATGTTAGGTGGAGGAAATACAGGTGGTGGAATTCAAAATGACACAAATCAACAAAATAATATTGAGGATTCTTCTCAAGTGTCAAATGATATGGATGACGAAATACCATTTTAATTTCTATGCAAAAAACTGAAGAACCAAAAGATAAGAACATTAATCTAATCTCTATGCATGACGAGATGAGTTCGTCTTATTTGTCTTATGCAATGAGTGTTATTGTAAGTCGTGCATTACCAGATGTAAGAGATGGCTTAAAACCAGTTCACAGAAGAATTCTTTATGCAATGTACAAAGGCGGTTATGATTGGTCTAAACAATTTAGAAAATCAGCAAGAATAGTTGGGGATGTAATTGGTAAATATCACCCTCATGGTGATCAATCTGTATACGATGCATTAGTTAGGATGGTGCAAGATTTTTCAATGAGTTTACCACTTGTTCAAGGTCAAGGTAATTTTGGATCTATTGATGGTGATCCAGCTGCTGCAATGAGATATACCGAAACACGATTATCAAAAGTTTCTCAATATTTAATCGATGATATCGAGAAAAATACGATTAGTTTTAAAAGTAATTACGATGAAACAGAAAAAGAACCTAGCGTACTACCCGCACAATTTCCAAATTTATTAGTTAATGGGGCTGGAGGTATAGCTGTTGGAATGGCAACTAGTATTCCTCCACATAATCTTGGTGAGATAATTGATGGTACTTTAGCCTTAATAGAAAACAAAGATATTAAAATAAAAGAATTAATGAAACATATTCCAGGCCCAGATTTTCCAACTGGAGGTATAATAATCGGCAAAGACATAATTAAACAAGGTTACAACAATGGAAGAGGCTCATTTAAAATTAGAGGCGAAGTATCAGTTGAAAGCCTAAAGAATGGGAGAGATAGATTGGTAATTACCTCAATTCCATACCAAGTAAATAAAGCTGTATTAAATGAAAGAATTGCACAATTAGTTAGAGAAAAGAAAATTGAAGGTATTAAAGATATAAGAGATGAGTCTAATAGAGAGGGAATAAGAGTTGCGATTGATTTAAGAAATGGTGTTGAACCAGAAACAATTAAAAGACAACTTTATAAAAACACTCAAATAGAGAGTTCTTTTGGTTTTAACACTTTAGCGATAGTAGAAGGAAAACCAAAAACATGTACATTAAAAGAATTTCTTTCTAATTTTTTATCCTTTAGAGAAGATGTAGTAATCAAAAAAACAAAATTTGATCTTCAAAAAGCAGAGGAAAGAGCTCATATCTTAATTGGTCTATCTGTAGCTGTAGAAAACTTAGATAAAATTATAAAAATCATTAGATCTTCCAAAACACCTGAAGATGCAAAAAATGCTATTCTTAAAACTAAATGGAAAATAAACAAATCACAAAAATTAATTTCTTTAGTGGAGGGAAAAAAGGGTAAAAATATTTATTCTTTATCCGAACCACAAGTTTTAGCTATCTTAGAATTAAGATTACAAAAATTAACAGCTCTTGGTATCAATGAAATTGAAGTTGAAATTAAAAAATTAGCTGAATTAATTGCTAAATATAAAAAAATAATATCATCTAAAAAAGAACTTTTAAGAGTAATAAGTGAAGAATTAAAAAATATTAAAGAGAAATTTGCTGTACCAAGAAGAACTAAAATCATTGATGCGGTATTAAATTATGACATCGAAGAAACAATCCAAAAACAATCTGTAATCATCACAGTAACATTGCAAGGCTATATTAAAAGAGGTTCATTAAATAATGTAAAACAGCAAAAAAGAGGTGGAAAAGGTAAATCTGGTATTACGACCAGAGATCAAGACTCTGTAATACAAACTCTTTCAGTTAATACTCATACATCAGTTTTATTTTTTTCAACAGAAGGACTTGTTTATAAAATTAAAGCATGGAAAATTCCTGAAGGATCATCATCTTCAAAAGGTAAATCTTTATTCAATATACTTCCACTAAAAAATCATCAATCTATCAGTTCAATTATGCCAATGCCTGATGAAGATACAGATTCAAAAAATTATCAAATTATTTTTGCAACCGCACAAGGTAAAGTTAGAAAAAATAGTTTAGAGGATTTTTCTTCCATTAATGCTTCAGGAAAAATTGCAATGAAACTTGATAACAATGATAAAATTGTTGGAGTAAAAATTTGTAAAGATGATCAAGATATAATTCTAAGTACTAGATTTGGTAAATGTATCCGTTTTGAAGCTAGAAAATTAAGAGTATTCAAGGGAAGATCTTCAAAAGGAATTAAAGGAATTGAGCTTGCATCTGGTGATCAAATTGTTTCATTGTCCGTAATTAATAATGATAAATTGAGTAAAAACGGAAAAAAATCAAAAAATGAAAAATCAGAATTAATAGCAAAAGAAAAATTTGTTTTAGCAATAAGTGAAAATGGTTATGGTAAGAAGACTTCTCATTTAGACTATAGAGTTACAAATAGAGGAGGAAAGGGAATTATTGGAATTATAAATTCTCCAAGAAACGGAAATATAACCTCATCTTTTCCAGTTTTTGAAGGTGATGAAATTTTAATATCCACAAACAAAGGAAGAGTTATTAGAGTTGCGGTAAAAGAAATAAGAACTGCAAGTAGAAATACTCAAGGCGTAAGAATTATAAAATTGTCTGGTGATGAAAAAGTTGTTTCTGCAATTAAAATTGATGATAATTTAATTTAATGAGTAAAATTGCTATATATCCAGGAACTTTTGATCCAATTACTTATGGTCATATAGATGTTATTAAAAAAGCACTAAAGCTTTTTGATAAAATAGTAGTTGGTGTTTCAGATGTGAGTAATAAAAATTATTTATTCTCTTCTGAGGAAAGAATAGAAATTGTTAATAAAGCTTTATTCAAGGATTTAAAATTAAATAAAAAAAAAATTATAGTTGTATCCTTTGGTTCACTAACTACAGATTTGTGCAAAAAATATAAATCAAATATCATATTGCGTGGCTTAAGAGCTGTATCTGATTTTGAATATGAATTTCAACTAGCAGGGATGAATAGAAAGCTTAACCAAAATATTGAAACAATTTTTTTAATGTCAGATGTAGAAAATCAAATTATTTCATCTAGATTTGTTAAAGAAATTGTTAAATTAAATGGAAATATTAAAAAATTTACTACCAAAAGCACAATTAAATCTTTAAAAGAAAAATATGAATAGAATTTTATCGTACATATTTATTTTATTTTTTATTAGTGCAAATCAATTAATAGCTGAGGAGAATATAATGATTTTAAAACTTAAAGATGGTGATGTAAAAATTGAATTATTTGAAGACGTGGCACCAAACCATGTCAAAAGAATTAAAGAATTAGCTAATAGTGGAAAATATGACAACGTTGTATTTCATAGAGTAATAGATGGCTTCATGGCTCAAACAGGTGATGTTAAATTTGGAAATTCAGAGTCTAAGGAATTTGACTTAAGAAGAGCAGGTATGGGTGGATCTGATATGCCTGATTTAGAGCAAGAGTTTAATAGTTTACCTCATGACAGAGGCACGTTATCTATGGCTAGAGCTCAAGATCCAAATAGTGCAAATAGCCAGTTTTTTATTTGCTTTCAACCAGCTCCTTTTTTAGACAGACAATATACTGTTTTTGGTAAAGTTATTGAGGGAATGGAGTTTGTAGATAAAATTAAAAGAGGTGACCAAAATAACAATGGTGCTGTAACAGATCCTGATAAAATTATAAGTTTTAAATCTTTGTAAAATATTAAATGGCATTAAAAAATTTTGCCTTTAAAGTTTTAAACAAAGATAAATTTGCTAGACGTGGTGTTATAGAAACTCATAGAGGTGAGATTAATACACCAGCATTTATGCCTGTTGGCACACAAGCAACAGTTAAAGCTTGTACAATCGATGATATAAAGAAAACTGGATCAGAAATAATACTATCTAATACATATCATCTAATGATCCGTCCTGGAGTGGAAAGAGTTGAGTCAGCAGGTGGTTTACATGAGTTTATGAATTGTGATTTGCCAATACTTACAGACTCAGGTGGTTTTCAAGTAATGTCTCTATCAAAGTTAAATAAAATAGATCGTGAAAAAGGTGCCATATTTAATTCACACGTTGATGGAAAAAAATTTTATTTAAGTCCTGAAGTAAGTATTAGGATTCAATTAGGCTTAAACTCAGATATTGTAATGATAATGGATGAGTGTCCAAAAAAAACTGAAGATTATAATTTAATAAAAAAATCTATGGATCTATCTTTGTATTGGGCTGAGAGATCTAAAAAGGCATTTGGAAACAATCCTCACAAAGCTTTATTTGGAATTATTCAAGGAGGATTATTTAAAGATTTAAGATTAAAATCACTTGAAGGACTTACAAAGATCGGATTTGATGGCTATGCAATTGGAGGATTAGCTGTAGGTGAAACTCAAGATGAAATGTTTGCTACTCTTGATGGCATTAAAGAACATTTACCAGAAGAAAAACCTCATTATTTAATGGGTGTTGGCACACCATCAGATATTTTAGGAGCGGTAAAAAGAGGTATAGATATGTTTGATTGCGTTCTTCCAACAAGATCTGGTAGAACAGGTCTTGCTTTTACTTGGAATGGAAGGGTAAATATTAAAAATAACAAATACCAGCATGACAACACTCCGTTAGATCCTAATTGTGAAAATTTAAATTTAAATAAATATTCAAAAAACTATTTAAATCATTTGTTTAATACCAATGAAATATTAGCATCAATGTTATTAACACTTCATAATATAAATTTTTATCAAGAATTAATGTCTGAAATCAGAAAAAATATTATGAATAATACCTTCGATGAATTTCACGATAAATACATTGATAAGTTGTAGTTTTAATAACTGTGCTATTATGTGTACAACTTTGTAATGAAAAGCCCACATTTATAACGAATTCTTTTTATAAAAATTACATTGAACGAATTGAAATATTAAAATTTATCTATATACAAACCATATTCATTTTCATAAAAATGAATCTTTGTGGGCCGTTAGCTCAGTTGGTAGAGCAATTCCCTTTTAAGGAATGGGTCGATGGTTCGAGTCCATCACGGCTCACCACTTTTTAAATTTAACTTATTTCAATCGGTGGATAGTCAAGAATTACCTCATTCATCCAATCATTTAATTGTTTAATTCTTGTTTCAGATGAAGGATGAGTACTCATAAACTGCGGTGGTTCTTTGCCTTTATTAAATTCTTTCATTCTTTCCCAGATTTTAACTGTCTCTCTAATATCATATCCTGATAAAGATGAAAAAATCATACCAAGATAATCAGCTTCACTTTCTTGTTTTCTGTTAAATGGATTCATTAAACCAATTTGAGATAATAGGCCAACTGTATTCATGCCAGTTGTTCTATTGATATCTGATAATATTCCACCACTTGCAATATCAATAATTCTGGTACCAGTGTTAAGTAAAACTCCTCTACTTGCTCTTTCAACAGAATGCTTTGCAACTGCATGAGCAACCTCATGTCCCATTACTGCAGCTAGACCATTAGTATTTTTTGTTACATCTAGTATACCTGTATACACTGCAATTTTTCCGCCTGGCATACACCATGCATTTCTAACTTTTTTATTATCAATTAATATATATTCCCAATCAAAATTTGCGGTTGGGTCATTTAAATTAGATCTATAGAAATATTCACTAATTGAGTCTTCCATTTTTTTTCCAATTTCTTTTATTTCATTCAAAGTTTTTGTATCATCACTCATTTTCTCTTTTTCTTTAACTTTTTCATAAATTTGAGCAGCTTGCGCATTTAATTTAGCTTCTGGTATTAATTTTAATTGTTTTCTATCAGTAATAGGAGCACTTGTGCATGAATGAAAAAGTAAACTTCCGCAACCACAACCAACGTATGTTAAAAATTTTCTTCTATTCATTTCATTCTAAAATTGATAATAATTTATTATTATGAATCTCAATAATAAAATTTTAGTTGTATTATTTATCATTGCAATAATTTTTGTTATATATGCTAGTTATAGTTAAAAACTAATATGTCAAAAAAAAGTACAAAAAAATCTTTTTCTCTAACTTTAAGAAATTATTTTATTACTGGTGTAGTTGTATTAATTCCTATTGGTTTTACCCTTTATTTAAGCAAAATTTTAATTGGTTTATCTTCAAATTTAATACCAAAAAACATAAATCCAAACAGTTATCTTCCTTTTAATATTCCTGGAGTTGAAATTGTAATAACTATTGTGTTTATTACTTTAGTTGGTGGTTTGTCCTTATCTTTTTTTGGTAAAAGAATTTTAAAATTAATTGATGATCTATTTAAAAGAATTCCTTTTTTAAGAACTATTTATTCTGCAATCGTGCAGATGACAGAAACTTTTTCTAAAAAAGATGATGGAAAAAAAAGTGTTGTCTTAATTGAATATCCCAGAAAAGGTGTTTGGGCTGTTGGTTTTGCTACAAAAGAAAATACTGGTGAAATGGCAAAGAAGACAAATAAAAAATTAGTAAATGTTTTTGTTCCAACAACACCTAATCCAACAAGTGGTTTTTTGTTAATGTTTCCAGTTGAAGATGTTATATATTTAAACATGTCTTTTGAAGAAGCCTCTAAATTTATAGTTTCTGCTGGAACTTCTAATAATTCTTAAGCTATATCGTTAATAATATCTGCTCTATCGTACAATTTAATTAAAGGTTTAAACTTACTTAAATTTTCATTTTCAAGTTCAATTCTTTTTATTTCTTTTTCAGCTAATTCAAATAAGTCACTATTTTGAATTGGGTCTGCTAATTTGAAATTTTTAACACCACTTTGTTTAAAACCCAATATATCACCAAAACCCCTGATCTTCATATCTTCCTCAGAAATAACAAATCCATCATTGGTCTCTTTTAATATATTTATTCTTTTTTTAGCATTTTCACTCAAATTTGACTTAAACATCAGAATACAAGTTGCTTCTTTCTCTCCACGACCAACTCTACCTCTTAATTGATGGAGCTGTGATAGACCGAACTTATTTGCATTTTCAATTATAATGACATTAGCATTTGGAAAATCTATTCCAACCTCGATAATTGTTGTTGATACTAATATTTTAAATTCTTTATTTAAAAATTTTTTTAAAATTTCATCTTTTTCATTTATATCTGTTTTTCCATGAAGAATAGAGACTTGTTTAGGGAATAATTTTTTTAAATATTCAAATTTTTGAATTGCAGAAGTATGATCTAATTTTTTAGACTCTTCAATTAATGGACAGACCCAAAATATTTGATTTCCTGAATTAATTTCTTTTTTTATAAATTTAATTACATCATCAATTTTACTTTCTAATTTACTGTAAGTTTTTATCATTTTACGGTTTTTAGGTTTTTCTCTAATAATTGATAAATCCATATCACCATAAATTGTCATTGTTAAAGTTCGAGGAATAGGTGTAGCAGTCATCAATAATACGTCGCAATCATTTCCACCTTTGTCAGATAATTTTTTTCTTTGATTAACACCAAACTTATGTTGTTCATCAATAATAATTAATCCTAATTTTTTAAATTTAACTGTTTTTTGAAAAATAGCATGAGTACCAAAAATTATATTAATCTTATTATTTATTAATTCATTGAGGATTAATTTTTTTTCTTTGTAGTTAGACTTACCAGAAATTAACTCTGTTGATATATTTGACGGAAATAATTTTTGTGCCAATTTATAATGTTGTCTTGCTAGTATTTCGGTAGGGGCCATTACAGCTACTTGGAAACCAGAATTTATAGTATTAAATGCAGCTAATAATGAAACAATTGTTTTTCCACTTCCAACATCTCCTTGTAATAGTCTGAACATTTTAGTTGAAGATGATAAATCGTTATTAATTTCGTTAATTGATTTGATTTGATCATTTGTTAATGAAAAATCTAATTTATTAATAAGTTGTTTTTGTTTGTTTAAATTAATAATTTTATTTTTTTTTTTGATCTTCTTTATTTTTTTTCTTATTTCTGAATTTACTAAAAATGTTGCAAATATTTCATCGTACGCAAGCCTTTGATAAAAATGATCTTTGTATTTTCCTATATTTTCATGTTTGTGTAATTCTTTAATTGCATCATTCCAACCGATATTATTGAATTTATTTAAAATTTTACTTGAATGCCATTCTTTTAGGACAGGCAATTTATTTATAATTTGTTTGATGATTTTATTATAAATTTTCTCTGATATTCCTTCAGTTAATGAATATTTATTATGCACTTGTTTTATTAAACTTGAATCCTCAGACACATACTTGGGATTGGTAATTTGATATTTATTTTTAAAGTAGCCAATTTTCCCACTTACAGTTATTTCTTTTCCTAAAGGTAATATTTTTTTGATATATCCCTCATAGCTATTAAAAAAGACACAATCTAACTCTCCTGTTTCATCTGAACATTTAACTCTATTTGGTAATTTTCTAATTCTTGGAAACAAATATTTATTTGCTACAACAGTAACAGTTTGATTTTCACCGATCTTTAAATCTTTTACTTTTGTTGATAAACTTCTATCTGTATAAGCCTTTGGAAGTTTCCAAAGTAAATCAAAAATATTATTTATATTCTTTTTCTTAAGTAAATTTGTTGTTTTTATACCAACGCCATTTAAAGCTGTTAGATCAGATAATAAATATTCAAAATTAGTTTTATTATCCATGATAAATTAATTATATTCTAATAATGAGCCTCAATATAGATGAATTAAAAAAAAAAATTATTTATCGTTCCAATTATCGAGGTACCAAGGAAATGGATAAGCTATTAGGTAAATTTGTAAAAAAATACATTAATGATTTACAAAAAGAAGATTTAATTGATCTAGATAAATTTCTTAATATTGATGACGCAAATTTATATAATTTCTATAATGGTTTTGATACTGAATTTGAAATAGAAAAAAACAACATTAGCTTGTTGTTTAAAAATTTTAAATATTAAGATGATGGCGGAGAGACTGGGATTCGAACCCAGGAAAGAGTTGCCCCTTTGCCGGTTTTCAAGACCGGTGCTTTCAACCGCTCAGCCATCTCTCCTTGAGCAAGGTTTTATAATTATAATTATTTAATTCAACCATAAAATAGTCGAAAAAAACTCATTAACGACTAATATCAAAGCTACATGAACAAAGAATTTAACAAAGGGCTTTTACTTGCCGGATTTGGATCTTTTTGGTGGGGTTTTTTTGGAGTTTTATATTTTAAATATATTACTTTTATTGGTTATATTGAACTTGTAGTCCACAGATGTTTGTGGACAACTTTGACTTTAATATTAACAACTTTTTTTTTTTCAAAGTGGGATATTTTTTTTAAGATAATTAAAAGTAAACAAAATTTAATTTACCTTTTTATTTCAGGTTTTTTGATTTTTATGAATTGGGGCGTTTGGATTTATGCTATTGCTACTAACAGAATTATAGATGCTAGTTTTGGTTATTTTATAATGCCAATTTTAAGTGTTCTTCTTGGTTATATTTTTTTTAAAGAAAAATTAAATAATAAAAGAATTTTTTCAATTACTTTAGTTATTTTATCAATTTTATATTTAATTTTTGTAAGTTTAAAATCGCTTCCTTGGGTCGGTATAATTGTAGCACTAAGTTGGGGTTTTTATAATTTAGTAAGAAAAAAAGTTAACGTAGATACTGATATTGGACTTTTGATTGAAAGTGTTTTTATTTTACCGATTGCTATTGTTGCATTCTATATAATTGCAGTAAATGGTTACAATGATTTTTCATTATCTGACCCTCCAATGATGTTAATAATATTATTAGCGGGCCCAATGACTGTAATACCTTTATTTTTTTATGTAAGAGGTGTTGAATTATGTGGATTAGGTCCAACTGGAATGATTTTCTATATTACTCCAACATTACAATTTTTATTAGGTTTTTTTTATTATGATGAAGTTTTCTCATTTAATAAATTGGTAAGTTTCATTATAATCTGGATTGCTGTAATTATATACTTAAGAGATTTATATGAAACTAATTAAACTTACACTTATTTTATTTTTATCTCTTTTTTTTCATTCAATCACATCTGCAGATATAAATATAGAATTCGAAAATTGGAAAAAAAATTTTAAAAGAATTGCTCTTAAAAATAATATTTCCGAAGCAACATTTGACTTAGTTATGTCTAATACAAAGTTTTTACCCGATGTGATTAAATATGATAGATATCAACCAGAATTTTATGAAGATACAAAAACTTATATATCAAAAAGAACCTCAGACAAAAAAGTAAAAAAAGGAAAACAACTTTATATTGATAATTTAAGTTTAATTAATTCTGTTGAAAATGAATTTAATATAGAAAAAGAGCTTCTTTTATCATTAATGGGAATAGAAACAAATTTTGGCACCTATGTAGGTAAAATGGACATTCTTTCTTCACTTGCTACATTAAGCTTTGATAAAAGAAGATCGGAATTTTTTACGAAAGAACTTTTAATACTTTTAAACTTAATAGAGAAAAATCAAATTGATTATAATACATTATATGGTTCTTGGGCCGGTGCTTTTGGTTACTTCCAATTTATGCCTTCCACTATGAAAAATTATGCAACTGATTATGATGGTAATGGTTCTATAAATTTAAAAAGTAACCCTGATGCGTACGCCTCAGCAAGTAATTATTTAAAAAAAATAGGTTGGAAAACTAATGAACCATGTTTTTATAGAATTGAATTAAATAATGAAATTCCAAAAAAATATTTAAATATTTCTGCAAAAAAATTACATAATAAGAAACAATTAAACTTTTTTAGGCAATACATTCAGAACAATAATATTATTCCAAATAATTACGATCAGTTAGAGGTTGCAATAATAACACCAGATAAGGATATAATCCCTGATGCTGAAACCTTAAATCCAGCTTATGTGGTATTTGATAATTATGAAATAATTTTACAATGGAATAGATCTTTAAGATTTGCTTTAGCTGTTTGTACATTAAAGGATAAATTTAAAAATGAACTTTAAAATAATTCTTTCATTAATTTTACTTCTTTTCCTTATAGGCTGTAAACAATTGGAAGAACCAAAAAAAAAAATAATCAAAACAGAACATGAAACAACAACAGAACTTAAAACAATAAAAAAGGAGGTAGCTTCAAAACCTTCAGATGAAATTGAGGAAGATAACTCAAAATATATTTTCAATAGAGAGTACACCAATCAAGGTTTTGCATTAATTTATGATGAAAATTTCTTTAATGAAAAAAATATTTCAAAAAAATTAAACAACAGAGGTTTGTTTATTTTTCATACCAAAATTAGAAAAAACTCATTTGTAAAAATTACTAACCCCAAAAATACAAAAACTGTTATTGCACAAGTGATATCTAATAATGCAATTTTTTCAAATTTTTATAATTCAGTAATTACCAAAAGAATTGTTGATGAATTGTTGCTTGATGAAAATGAACCTTATGTTGAATTATCTCTAATTTCTAATGAATCAACTTTTGTAGCCAAAAAAGCTAAAACATTTGATGAAGAAAAAAAAGTAGCTCAAAAAGCTCCTGTCGACGGAATAACTATAGATAATTTAGGAACCAAAGAGAAGAAGGAATTGCCTAAGACTACTCAAAGTAATTTTCTATATTCAATTAAAATTGCAGATTTTTATTATAAAGATTCAGCTGAAAATATGATTCAAAGGATTAAGGATGAAACAAAGATAACAAACCCTGTAATAAAAAAATTATCCCAAACAAAATATAGGGTATTATTAGGTCCATTTAATGATATAAAAAAAATTCAAGAGTCATTTGAAGAAATAGAAAAACTAAATTTTGAAAACCTAAAAATTATTAAAGATGTTTAAAAAATTAAATTTAATTATTTTAATATTCATTTTATTTGCTTTTAAATCATATGCAAATTTTGATGTGAAAGCAAAAACTGCAATTATTCAAGATTATCATTCTGGTGAAATTCTTTTTGAAAAAGAAGCTGACTTATCAATTTATCCTGCTTCTATGACAAAAATCATGACATCCATTATTGCCTTCGACTTAATTAAATCTGGTGATTTAAGTTTGGATGAGAAATTTATTATTTCAGAAAAAGCTTGGCGATTATCTACATCAGGTTATTCGTCAATGTTCATAATGGTAGGGGATGAAATTTCAGTAGAAAATTTACTTAAAGGTATTATCATAGCATCTGGTAATGATGCTTGCGTTGCATTAGCAGAAGGCATAGCGGGTACTGAAGAAGAGTTTGCAATCTTAATGAATGCTAAAGCTAAAGAGTTAGGCATGGATAATACAAACTTTTCTAATTCATCAGGAATTAACCATCCAGATAACAATTCAACAGTTAGAGACATAATGATCATGTCTAGATATCTAATTAAAGAGCATCCAGAATTTTATAAAATGTTTGCTGAAAAAGAATTTACTTGGGATAGAACAGGAGGTGATCCGATAACACAAGGCAATAGAAATCCTTTATTATATAAAAATCTTGGAGCAGATGGTATCAAAACTGGTTATTTAGCTGTAGAAAAATATTCATTAGCTTCATCTATAGAGAGAAATGGAAGAAGATTAATTGCTGTTGGTAGTGGTTTTAACTCAAAAAATTCTAGATCAAAAGAAAGCACTAAAATGTTAACTTATGGACTCACAAATTTTGATTTAGTTAAAATTGCTGAAGCGAATAAACCTTTTCAAAAGATAGACGTGTGGTTAGGAAAAGAAGATACAGTTGATGTTTATACAAATGAAGACATTTACAAAACTATTAAAAAAGCCAAAAAAAAATTGTTAAAGGTTTCTGTAAATTATGATGGTCCTGTAGAAGCACCAATAAATAAAGATCAAAAAGTTGCAACATTAAAAGTAGTTTATGACCAAGAATTAGTAGGTGAGTATGATTTGCTTGCTTTAAAAGAAATTAAAAAAGTAAATTTCTTTTCTAGATTGCTTAAATCATTAAACTACTTAATTTGGGGCGATGTCTAAGAAGCCAATAATTGTTTTTGAAGGTATAGAAGGTAGTGGCAAAAGTCATCATATTAAAGTTGTTTCAAGGTATTTCGACAAAAATAAAGTTAAATATTTAAAAATCAGAGAACCTGGAGGGAGTTTAAATTCTGAAAAAATTAGAAAATTAATTTTAAATAAGAAATCCAATTTTAATGTAAAAACTGATTTACTTTTATATCTAGCTGCCAGAAGTGAAAATATTAATCTTATTAAAAAATATTATAAAAAAAGAGTTATCTTAATTGATAGATTTACAGACTCTACAATTGCTTATCAGCATTATGGCATGGGTGTTGATATTAAAATTATAAATATAATTAATAAATATTTATTAAAAAATATTAAGGTTAATTTTACATTTCTTAATGTTGTAAATAAAAAAAATCTTTTCTTAAGATTAAAAATGAGAAAATCTTTGAATAGATATGATCAATTTAATACCAGTTTCTATAACAAAGTTCAAAATGGATTTCTTAAGTTGTCAAAATTAAATAAAAAAAAATACAAAATAATAGATTCAAATTTAGATATTATAAAAAATGAAGAATTAATTATAAATAAAGTTAAAAAGTTAATTAAATGAATTTAAATTCATCTACACAACAAAATTTATATGAACATAATGAAATTTTTAATCATTTATCTAAATTATATTTAAACAATAAATTACCAAATAAAATACTTTTATCGGGTGAAAAAGGGATAGGTAAAGCAACTTTAGGTTATCATCTAATAAACTTTGTATTATCAGAAAATGAAGAACATTCTTATGATGTTATAAATAATAAAATTAATTTAGAAAATAAATCATTCAAACTTATTCAAAATAAATCCAATCCAAATTTTAATTTAATAGATGTTGCTGAAGATAAAAAAAATATCGATATAAATCAAATAAGAGAATTAATAGTTAATCTTAATAAATCATCATTTAATGATAAAAAAAGATTTGTGTTAATAGATAATATAGAATTATTAAATTTGAATTCAATTAATGCATTACTAAAAGTTTTAGAAGAACCTAATGAGAATATTAATTTTATCTTAATTAATAATAATAAAAGAGTTTTACCAACACTTAAATCACGATGTTTAAATTTCAAAATTTTTTTAAAAAATAATCAATCTATTGAAATTATTAATAAATTAATAAATGATGATGTTTATAATTTAGTAAATCAAGATTTGGTAAATTACTTTACAACACCAGGAAAATTATATGAATTATTAAAACTTGCAGAAAATTTTGATTTAGATCTTAAGAATTATAATTTAAATACTTTTTTGCAAAGTTTAATATCAAGTAAGACTTACAAAAAAAACAAACCAATTATTCAATTAATATATTCTTTTATTGAAGTTTATTTTAGAAGCAATATATCTACAAAAAATATTAAATTATTTCACCTTTATCATTATTTTTTAAAAAAAATTAATGATACTAAAATTTATAATTTGGATGAAGAGACTCTATTTATGGAATTTGAAGATAAAGTTTTAAATGGATAAAAATTTTTATATTACAACTCCTATTTATTATCCATCAGCTAAACCTCATATGGGACACGCTTATTCAAGTATAGCTGCTGATTTTTTCGCAAGATTTAAAATCATTGATGAATACAAAGTACATTTTTTAACCGGAACAGATGAACATGGTTTAAAAATTCAAAGATCTGCTGAACTAGCAGGGGAGACTCCACAAAAATTTTGTGATCAAATAAGCAAAACTTTTCGAGATCTTTCAGATACTCTAAATTTATGCAACACTGATTTTATTAGAACAACCGAAGAAAGGCATAAAAAAACAGTTCAATATCTTTGGTCTGAACTTGAAAAGAATGATGATATTTATCTATCAAATTATTCTGGTTGGTATTCAGTATCTGATGAGGCTTTTTACAATGAAGAAGAAATTGAAGAAATAGATGGTAAAAAAATGGCTATATCATCAAAATCTCCAGTAGAATGGATTGAAGAGGAGTCCTATTTTTTTAGACTTTCAAAATGGGAAAAACCATTATTAAAATATTATGAAGAAAACCCTGATTTTATTTATCCAGAAACTAGACGAAATGAAGTTATTAGTTTTGTAAAAAGTGGTTTAAAAGATCTTTCTGTTAGTAGGAAAAGTTTTTCATGGGGTATACCAGTTCCAGGTAATGAAAATCACGTAATATATGTTTGGTTAGATGCACTTACAAATTATTTAAGCGCACTTAATTACCCAAATAAAGATGATGAATTGTTCAAAAAATTTTGGCCTGCATCAATACATTTAATTGGTAAAGATATACTGAGATTTCATGCAGTTTATTGGCCAGCCTTTTTATTGGCTGCTAAAATTGAAGTACCAAAAAGAGTTTATGGTCATGGTTGGATTTTATCTGGAGAGGAAAAAATGTCTAAATCCAAAGGGAATATTTTGGATCCTTTAGAAATAATTGAAGATTATGGCTTAGATCCATTAAGATATTATCTTATTAAAGAAGTTTCATTTGGCAATGATGGTAATATTTCACAAGATAGGTTGAAGGATTGTATCAATAGTGATTTGGCAAATAACTATGGAAATCTATGTCAAAGGGTTACTGCTTTTGCTAACAAAAATTGTGATGGTAAAATTCCATCTGAAATTAAATTTCTTGATGAAGATTTACTAATTTTAGATAAGTATAAAAAAAATTTAGATAATATAAGATCTAAAATAGATCATCAAAATATCAATTTTTATGTAAATTACATTGTTAATTCTCTTTTTGAGGCCAATAAATATTTTAATGATCAAGAACCGTGGAAGAAGAAAGATAACCAGATTAGATTAAATACAATTGTCTATACTACACTAGAAATTGTTAGAAAAATAAGTTTCTTGTTATATCCAATTATTCCTGACTCTTCATTAAAAGCATTAAAAATTTTTGATATCAATGAAGATCAAATAAAATTAAATTCCCTTTCAGATAATGAGTATTTAATTAAAGGAAATAATATTAATAAAATTGATATACTATTTAAAAAAATAGAAAAAAATAATGATTGATTCACACTGTCACCTTGATCACG
The DNA here is from genome assembly GCF_965262185.1 of Candidatus Pelagibacter sp. Lineage (GTDB taxonomy): Bacteria > Pseudomonadota > Alphaproteobacteria > Pelagibacterales > Pelagibacteraceae > Pelagibacter. The sequence continues at coordinate 108,045 of NZ_OZ253498.1, read as the reverse complement.
AACCTTTGTTTAGTGACTTGCCTAATGTATTACAAAGATCAAAAGTTATAGGTATTAAAAAATTATTAACAATTTCAACATCTTTTGAAAGTTTCTCTAGAGTTAAGGAACTAGTTAATAAAGATGATATGATATATGGCACAATTGGTATTCACCCACATGAAAGTTCTACAAACGTAATTACTGCTAAAGAAATTATTGATAATTTAAAAAATAATAAAAAAATTATAGGTATCGGTGAAACCGGATTAGATTTTTATTACAATAATAGTGAAAAAGACAAACAAATTAAAAGCTTTAGAGAACATATTGAAGCATCGATTAAAACCAATATTCCTCTAATTGTTCATTCAAGAAATGCTGAAGATGAAACATTTAAAATTCTAAATGAATATAACGATGAAAATATTAAAATTTTAATGCATTGTTTTACTGGTTCAAAAGAATTTTCTGAAAAATTATTAACCTTAAATTCTTACTTTTCTGCTAGTGGTATTATCACTTTTAAAAATTCAGTTAATTTACAAGATACCTTTAAATCAATTCCAACTGAGAACATTTTAATTGAAACCGATAGTCCCTTTTTGGCACCAGTGCCGAATAGAGGAAAAAAAAATGAACCATCATTTATCGATTTTACAGCTGCAAAATTAGCCGAAATAAAGAATATTTCTAAGAAAGATCTGATAGAGCTAACTACTAATAATTTTAATAAACTTTTTTTTAATTAAAAAAATATGAAATTTATTATTTTAGGCTGTGGAAGCTCAATGGGTGTACCAAGACCAGATGGTTTTTTTGGAAATTGCGACCCAAAAAATAAAAAAAATTACAGAACAAGATGCTCAGCATTATTAAAAACTACTGATGAGAATATACTAATAGATACTTCTCCTGATTTAAGACAGCAACTTTTAAGACACAAAATTAAAAAAATTAATAAAGTTCTTTATTCCCATATGCATGGAGATCAAACTCATGGAATAAATGATTTAAGATCTTTTTATATAAATAGCAGGAAACAAGTTAAAGTTTATGCAGATAATGACACTTCAAAATATCTTAAAAATTCATTTTCTTATATTTTTAAAAGTTACTCGAAAGAATACCCGGCAACATTAAATTTAAATAAATTACCAACAAATATTTACATAAAAAATAATAATAAAAAAATTAACATTCAATCTATTACGGTTGAGCATGGGAAAGTAAATTCGAATTGTTTTATTATTGATAAAAAATTAGCTTACATAAGCGATGTAAGCAAAATTTTTGAAAAGGATTTTAAATATTTTAAAAACTTGAAATATTTAATAATTGATTGTTTATGGTACAATTTTCATCCATCACATTTCAACTTGGAAAATTCACTTAATATCATCAAAATATTCAAGCCCAAAAAAGCTATTCTTACAAATTTATCACCAGTGTTAGATTATAAGGTTCTTAAAAAGTTATTGCCTAAAAATGTTATACCTGCTCATGATGGTTTAACTTTAGAACTATAAAATATTTTCAATCGATTTAATCAACTTTTTTGACATTGGTTTAGTAAAAGATGCAAAAGTATCCTCTACTTTTCCTTCTCTGTTAATTAAAATTTTATGAAAATTCCATTTTGGAACTGCAGATTTACCGTGATTTTCTTTTGCCCACTTGAAAAGTTCATGAGCATTTTCTCCTTTAACTTCTGTGATAGTTGTTAGTGGAAAATTGATATTAAAATTTACTTCACAGAATTCTTTCACATCTGCATCGTTTTTTTTTTCTTGGTTAAAGGAATTTGAAGGTACTCCAAGAACAATTAAACCTTTTTCTTTATATAACTCCCATAATTCCTGTAATTCGTCATATTGTTTGGTAAAACCACAAAAACTTGCTGTATTAACAACCAGAATAACTTTACCTTTATAGTCATTTAGATTTATTGTTTCACCAGCTATGCTTTGAATAGTGAAATCATAAAACTTTTTTTCATAGTTTGCTGTTGCTGCGGTTTTAAATAAAAACATAAATATAGAAATTAGAAATATTATTTTTTTCATTTTTTTGGTTTATTTGGTGTAAGTAATATTAAAAAATAACCAAATAAAGTAGATAGTAATGAGCCAGTCAAAACACCTATTTTTACACCATCCATATATTGCATATTATCAACAAAAGCTAAATTCCCTACAAATAAACTCATTGTGAAACCAATACCAGTAAGAACTCCAACTCCATAAAAATTATACCAGCTTGTATCATTTGGCATTTGGGCTACTTTTAATTTTATTGATACATAAGAGAATATAAATACACCAAGTTGTTTACCCAAAAATAGACCAAGTACAATACCTAGTGGAACCTTATCCAATAATGAAGTGAAAGATAAACCTTCAAGAGAAACACCTGCATTTGCAAATGCGAACAGAGGCATTATTCCAAAAGCAACATATGGACTAATTGTATGTTCTATTTTTATCAATAGTGAAAAATCTTTGTCTTTTTTTCTATGAGGGATTGTCATAGCCAATAAAACACCAGCAATTGTAGCATGGATACCTGAGTTGTGAGTAAAATCCCAAAGAAAAAGTCCAACTACTAAATAAGGTAAGAATTTTTTAATTTTAAATTTATTTATTAACAACAAAACAATAAAAGCTAAAAGCATTAAGGTTAAATACTTAATGCTCAAATCTCCAGAGTAGAATAGGGCAATAATTACTATTGCTCCTAAATCATCAATAATAGCTAAAGCTGTTAAAAATACTTTTAATGATAGAGGTACTCTTTTTCCAAGCAATGATAAAACTCCTAAAGAAAAAGCTATATCTGTAGCAGATGGAATTGCCCATCCATTTAAAGTTTCACTATCACCTAAATTAATAAAAACATAAAATAATGCAGGAACTAACATACCTCCTACAGCTGCTATAATTGGTAATAAAGCTTTTTTAACATTGGAAAGTTCACCTTGTAAAAATTCTCTTTTAATTTCTAAGGTAACAAAGAAGAAGAATATTGCCATCAAGGCATCGTTGATCCAATGTAATACTGATAATTTTAATCCAAAATTATTAAAACCAATAAACAGATATTTATTTAGTGTAGCAAAATATAAATCTGCTAATCCAGAATTGCTTATAAATAATGCAATGATTGCAGCGAATAGCAGAACAAGTCCACTTGCAGCTTCTAATTTAAAGAACCATATAAAAGGTTTAGATATATAGTTAATCATAAAATATTAAATTAGGTCTATAATAAATAGTTTAATATCTTGCAATGTTTCAAAAAGGTTAAATAATATAATTTCTAATCCAGGAAACACATTAATAAGTGGGGTTTTAATAGTGTCTAGCAGAATAATTAAAGCAACAAAAGATATAATAAATACAATTAAATAAGAAAAAAACTTTATTCCATTATTTCCTAAATTTTTAGATAAATTGTTACTTTTTTGCTTTTCTAAAATATTTTCTTTTTCATTATTTATTTTATTATTAACTTTAACAAACTCTTTTTTTTTCTCCTCTATTATTTCCTCTTTCTTTTCAACTTTGACTTCATTATCTTTACTTTCGATTTCATTATTTAACTTTAAAACTTCTTCATTTTCTTCTTCAATTTTATAAAACCAAATATGATTGCATGAACCACACTGCAAATCTCTTCCGTCATTAGGAATTAAAGAATTATCAATTCTGAATTGTTTATTGCAATTTGGACAAGTAATTATCATACTTCGTTATATAACAGATTTTACTTAAATTTCTTTTAATTTAGGCTTCTTTATACATTGAAATTATCAATAACTACTGTATTAGTACTTCGATCGGAGTGTAGCGCAGCCTGGTAGCGCATCTGGTTTGGGAGATTATTTATTTTAACACATCTCAAAACCAAAATATCATTGTTAATCAACAATAATTTAACATATCAAAAGTAATTTATTGTTCAATAAAAAACAGCATAGCCCCCAAATAGCCCCCATATGAAAATAGGTATAACAAAAATCCAATAAATTCATCATTGTATTTTAGTTAGCCATTATCAAAATTTATTAAAAGGGATCCTAAAGCATGCTTTTAGAAAAAAGAAACTTTTAAAAGAGGGTGAGGTTACAATTTTGTATTTAGGTTCGTATATATCTACGAGTATTACAAGATCTTATAAACTTAGTTGTTCAAAAAAGTTTCTAAAAAAAATTATTAAAAAAACTTATCAATTATCCTATAAAATCCTAGATAATTAAATAATATAAAAATTTAATAAATTATTTTGAAACAGATAAAAAAAACAAACGTTTAATTCCAATATAACCGAACACAATCAAAACAACTCCCAAAGTATCTCCAGTCACATAACCTAAAAACTCAGGTAAAAATCTCTCTATTTCATAATTTGGTCTTGTTAATAATCTTAGAATATTTGCTAAACTAGCATTAATAAAAGCTGAGATTAATGTTAATGAAATTATATAAGTTGGTTTAAACGAATTATCTAAATTTTTAAAGATATTTTTTATTATTAATGCTCCTAAAGGAACACACAGTGTTGAAATTAATGTTATAGATATAAAAGTTAAATCAAAACTTACAAATCCTTCACTAATGAAACCCGTATACAAATGAGCAAAAAATAGCCCTGGAACAGCCCAATAACCATAAATTAAAAAAGCTAATAGTCTCCACCCATGAGGAATATAAATTGAATAAGCTATAGTATTAAATTCACTGGTTAAAAAATTACCTGAATAAATCTGTAATTGTACAAGATGAATTAAAACATATGAAATAAAAACTATTACAGTGATACTTAATAATCTAATTATACTCATAATTAAATTATGTTTAGTTTTCTAAAATAATTTAATTTTTCTATAATTTCACTATTTTTTTTATTTGTTTCACGTGCAATAGTATAAATAATTGTTTTAAAATTTTCTAAATTTTCTAAATTTTCTAAATTTTCTAAATTTTCTAAATTTTCTAAATTTTCTAAATTTTCTTTTAATGAAATAAATTTATTTAAAATTTTTTGATCCATAGTTGACAAATCTTTAACATCTTTAAACAGCTTTTGATCAATATTGTGTACAAAATTTATCAAATCATTAATGTTTTTCTTTGCCATAATTAGTTTTCTAAATATTTTTTAAGCTTATCTTTAATTTCTTTTTTTATACTAATTTTTTTAGTTCTTTTATCTTTGATATTTATTTTTCTCTCTATGATATTGTTTTTTTCTAAATTTTGGATGATTGTAATTTTCTTAGAGCGAGATGCATCGATTTTATTTTCATCTAAAAATTTATCAGCAATAATATCTTTTTTTTCTAATTCATATTTGTAAAATAAAAGCACAATTTCTAAAGTTGTTTTATCAACTGATATTTTTTTTAGATCTTTATCTCTCGAATTTATTATTTCTAATAATTCATATTTAAAAGACACTTGAAAAAATTAACAGTTATTAAAGTTAAATTAAAGTTAATATTAATATTGAAATTTAATATTAATTTTAAATAGGATTATTTAATATTTTTAAGTATCAAAGAAGTTCTAAAAATAAGGTTTATGTGGCTAATTGCTAAAAATAAACCTAATGAATTCAATCTTGCAATTAGCGAATTAGCTAAAATTAGTATAGTTCAATATTACCGACCTGTCACAAAAATTAATAAAAAAATAAAGAACATTTTACTTAATTATTTTTTTATAGAAATTAAGGAAAATAAGGAAATTCTAAAAAAGATTAAATACACCAAAGGTATTAATCAAATATTAGAAGATAGCCTATACCACCAAAAACCGATTAATGACTTTATTCAATTTTGTAAAAGTGAAGAAGATCCAAAAGGGTATTTAGGAAAAGAGTTTTTTTTAAAATTTTTAAAAAACAAAGGCCAATTTACCTCAGGTCCTTTTAAAAACATATTCTTTGAAGTCTTAGAGCAAAACGACAAAGAAATAAAAATATTATTAGATAACTACAAGCATCCAATTGTAATTAATAAAGACCAATCCACAGTTGGAATTGACTTTATCTAATAACTAATAATGAAATTGATGAAAGACTGTAAAAAACCACTACAGCCTGAGTGCGGAGCTATGTTTAAATGATAAACAACAAACCAACTGTTGCAATTTTAATGGCGACTTACAATGGTGAAAAATTTATATCGCACCAAATTGATAGTATTTTAAATCAAAGTGAAGTTAATGTTCATTTTTATATTTCTGATGATGGATCAACAGATAACACGTTAAACATCATTCAAGATTACAAAAATAAATATCCAGATAATTTTAAAGCAATCTTTAATGTAAAATTTAAACATCCTGCTAAAAATTTTTTAAGTATTCTTCCTAAAATTACACACACTTATGATTTTTATGCTTTTTCAGATCAAGATGATGTTTGGTATCAAGATAAATTAATCACTGCGATAAACAAAATTAATGAAGGACATGACTTATATTGTGGACGTACCGAAAATGTCGATAAAAATCTAACTTCCATTGGTCATTCTCCTTTATTTGAATTTGCACCTTGTTTTAAAAATGCAATTGTTCAATCGATAGCAGGGGCTAATACGATGGTCTTTAACCACAAATTATTTGAAATGTTAAAACCTTCATTTAACTTTACAGTTCCGATGCATGATTGGTGGACTTATATTCTAACCACCTTTTCAGGACATAAAGTATTTTATGATCCATTTCCTAAAGTTATGTACCGTCAACATGAAAACAATTTTAATGGTTCTAACCTAGGTCTTTTTAATCAATTAAGACGAATAATAATGGGTTTACTTGGAAGATTTAAGTATTGGAATAATTTAAATGAAAAAAATCTTATGGAATATTTAGATTTTGCAACACAAGAAAATCTAAAAGTTTTTTATAAATTTCAATATTTAAGAAAAAAATCTACATTTATTAATTTTAATCCATCTTACATAAATAGAGTTGGCATATACAGGCAAACAACACTGGGTAATTGGATGTTAAAATTATCATTTCTTCTTAAAAGAGCCTAAGATTTGAAAATTATAAAAACCAAGATTAAAGGAGTTTTAATCATTCAAACTAAATTATTTAAAGATAATAGGGGATATTTTACAGAAAGTTACAACCTTAAAAAATTTAAGAAATTAAATATAAAGACAACCCTTCAAGACAATGTTTCATTTAATAAAAAAAAATACACCTTTAGAGGTTTGCATTACCAAATAAAACCTTTCGCTCAATCAAAACTAATAAGGGTAGATCAAGGTGAAATATTAGATTTTATTTTAGATTTAAGACCAAGATCAAAAACTTATCTAAAGATGATCACTATTAAATTATCTGAAAAAGATCAAAAGCAAATCTATATTCCAAAAGGAATAGCGCATGGTTATTTAACTTTAAAACCAAATACCAAAGTTCTTTATAAAGTTGATGAATATTATTCACCTAAACATGAACAAGGGATCAATATCAAGGATCCAAAATTAAAGTTTAACAAAATAAATATCAATAAATTTATTTTAAATAAAAAAGATAAAAACTTTTCCTTTTTAAATGAGAGATATTAAAACAATTCTTGTAACTGGTGGCTCAGGTTTTATTGGATGGAATTTTTGTAATTTAATATTATCAAATACAGATTATCATATTATAAATGTTGATAATTTAACTTATGCCTCAAAAGATAAGATTTATTATATTCAAAATAAGAAAAATTATAAATTTTTTAAAAGAAATATCTGCAATGAATTAGGTATCAAAGAGATATTCAATCATTACAATATTGATGCTGTTGTTCATTTTGCAGCTGAAACTCATGTTGATAATTCTATAAAACAAAGTGATCAGTTCATTAAAACAAATATACTAGGAACTCATAATCTTATTCAGATTTGTAAAGACCAAATTAGTCAAAACAAATTAAGTAAAGATTTTGTATTTGTGCATATTTCAACCGATGAAGTTTTTGGTCATTTAAATGAAAAAGACTCTCCCTTTACAGAGCAAACGAAATATAATCCAAGAAACCCTTATTCAGCATCAAAAGCAGCAGCTGATCATTTAGTTCGATCTTTTATTTCAACCTACGATTTTCCTGCAATTATTTTAAATTGTTGTAATAATTTTGGTCCCTTTCAACATGAAGAAAAATTAATTCCAAAAGTAATCAATAATATCATTAATCAAAAACCTATTCCAATTTATGGGAAAGGAGAGCAAATTAGAGAGTGGATATATGCAGGAGATTTTGGGAAAGCTATTTTAAAAGTTCTAAAACATTCAAAAATAGGAGAAAGTTATAATATTGGTAGTGGTAAGGAATATAAAAACATTGATCTAACAAATTTAATTTGCGGCCTTATGGATCAAAAATTAGAACTAAATCAAAGTTCTAAAAATCTTATCACTTATGTAACAGATAGACCAGGACATGATTTTAGATATGCCATGAATTCAGATAAAATTAAAAAACATTTAAATTGGCAATCTGAAACCTCATTTGTAGAAGCATTAGATAAAACAATTGATTATTATTTAAATCAAAACCAAAGCAAAAAAGCTGCTTATTTATAAGATTTTTGAAGATATTAGTTATAGGTGCAAACGGCCAAATAGGCTCTTCTTTAATAAAAGAACTCAAAAACCACAATGTAGAGCATGTAAATAAAGAACAACTAGATTGCACAAATTTAGAAGCAGTTAAAAATTATTTTATCAATAAATCCTATGATTATGTCATTAATGCTGTTGCATACACCAAAGTTGATCAAGCAGAAGTAGATACGGATAAAGCAAAATTGCTTAATGCAACCTATCCAAATGAATTATCAAAAATTTTAAAAAAAATGAATTGTGCTCTAATTCATTACTCAACGGATTATGTTTTTGATGGAACTAAAACTTCTGATTATTTTGAACAATCAATACCTAATCCTTTAAATATTTACGGTAAAACTAAATTATTAGGGGACTTATCTATTCTAAGACAAAAAATAAATGGTTATATTTTAAGGGTATCTTTCGTGTATGGGAATAAAGACCATAGTTTTTTAAACAAAATACAAAAACAAATTGATAAAAAAAATCCTTTAAGAGTAGTTGAGGATCAAGTTGGAACTCCAACCTCATCTATTTTTATTGCAAAAATAACAAGACAACTCATAGAATTAAAAAATATAAAACCTATTAAAATTTACAATCTAAGCCCAAAAGAAAAATGTTCTTGGTTTGATTTTGCAAAAGAATATTTAAGATTAAAAAATATTAAAACATCTATAAAAAATATTGAAACGGATCTAATCCAACAAAACGCTAAAAGACCAAGATTAGTAAAGCTCAATAGCTCAAAATTAGAACAATTATTACAAATTTCATTACCAAGTTGGAGACAAGTTCTAAAAGATTATTTAGATGAAAGATAGAATAGGGATCATCATGGCAGGAGGAAAGGGTACTAGGCTTTATCCTTTAACTAAAGTGGTTAATAAACACTTACTCCCTGTTCATGATAAACCCATGATCTATTATCCCTTATCAACATTAATTAGGCTTGGTCACAAAGTTATTTATCTAATCTCTACCAAAGAAAGCATTCCTTTATTTAAAAAACTACTTGGTAATGGAAAAAAATACGGCATTAAACTTTATTACAAAGTTCAAAATAAACCAAAAGGTATAGCTCATTGCTTTTTTTTACTTAAAAAACAAATTAAAAATAAAAAAACAACTGTCATATTAGGTGACAATTTATTTATATCTAATTTCGAAAACCTAACATCAATTATTAACAACCAAGGCTGTACGATAGTCTGTACTAAAGTAAGAAAACCTCAGCATTATGGAGTAGTTAACTTAAAGAATAATAAAATTACATCAATTGTAGAAAAACCAAAAAAACCAACATCTAATTTGATCGCTACAGGCCTTTACTTATTTGATGAAAATCTAACTAAACATTTAAATCAATTAAAACCTTCAAGACGAGGTGAATACGAAATTACAGATGTAAATAAAATTTATCTAAAAAAAAAACAATGCTTTAACTACAATCTTAAATCTACTGATTATTGGTATGACTTGGGTCAAATTAATGATCTTGATGACTGTTCTACTCTTCTCAAAATCTATCAGCAAAAAAGAGAATTAAATATAGGCCAATTAAAATTTTAATTTAAAATGTCTAAACAGATTTTGGTATTAGGTATGCATCGATCTGGAACATCGATGGTATCACGTATTCTAAATTTGATGGGTTGTTATTATAGCTCTGAAGATCAAACAGTTCTTCCTGGAGAAGATAATCCAAAGGGATTTTGGGAGAGAAAAGATGTTATGGATTTGAATAACAAAATACTTAATGACTATAAATCAAGTTGGGATAATCCATATCGATTAAAAAATGTAGAAATAGATAAATCCAAATATCTTAATCAACTTAAAAATATAATTTATAAATTAGAACCTCATCGACCATGGTTTATTAAAGATCCTAGACTCTCTTTAACTTATAATTGCTGGGAAAATATACTTGAAAATAATTTAAATATTTTAGTACTAAGAAATCCTCTGGAAGTATCAATATCACTCAATAAAAGAAATAATATTAAATATACATCGGGGTTAGCTTTATGGGACTTTTATACAGATCGATTAGTAAAACAAATTAATATAAAGAATACTATATTATGTTTTTACGATAATTTTATAGATAATCCTTATAAAGAAACTATTAAATTATTTAATTCTTTAAAAAAAAAGAAAATTAAGAATATTTACAAGCCAACAAAAGAAGAAATAGAAAACTTTGTAGATAAAAAGTTATATAGATCCAAGATAAATTTTAAAGAAAAGCTGTTCGATAAAGAGATATCTAAATTTTATTTAGATAAATATAATCAATTAAAACTTTTTAATTCAAACTTTTCTATTATTAGCCAAACTTTCATCAACTTAGAACAACAACAAAACACTATTCAATCCCTTAACCAAACCTTAACCACTAAAGACCAAGAAATTCATAATTTAAATAGTACTCTTACCCAACGAACTGAAGAAACCGAACAACAACAAAACACTATTCAATCCCTTAACCAAACCTTAACCACTAAAGACCAAGAAATTCATAATTTAAATAGTACTCTTACCCAACGAACTGAAGAAACCGAACAACAACAAAACACTATTCAATCCCTTAACCAAACCTTAACCACTAAAGACCAAGAAATTCATAATTTAAATAGTACTCTTACCCAACGAACTGAAGAAACCGAACAACAACAAAACACTATTCAATCCCTTAACCAAACCTTAACCACTAAAGACCAAGAAATTGATATCTTAAAAAATCTAAATCATCAAAATTTTACAAAGTATGAAAACATAAAAAAAAGTAATTCATTCAAAATTACAAAACCTTTAAGATGGCTTGGAAGACTTTTAAGAGGTGAATTTCACCTAGCATTACATCCTTTTAAAAGAAAAATAAAAAATATAAATTATAAAAAAAAAATTTATGATCACTATGTTTCAATTATTATAGTTAATTATAATGGGTTAAATCATTTAGATAGTCTTTTTAAATCTTTATACAATCAAACATATAATAAATTTGAAATCATATTTGTTGATAACAATTCTTATGACAATTCAGTTAATTTTGTAAGAAAAAAATATCCTAACGTAACAATAATAGTAAATAAAAAAAATTTGTATTTTGCAGAGGCTAATAATATTGGTTTTGAAAAATCAATAGGTGACTTAATTTTACTCTTAAATAATGATACAATATTAGATAGTAATTTTTTAGAGAGACTCATTAATAAATATAATCAAGACAAAGATATTGTTTCTGTAACACCAAAAATATTATTTTTTAAAAAATTTTTTAAATTATCATTACACATAGGTAAAAATGTAGATTTAAATTTTAAACATTTGATAGATAATCTTGAATATAAAAAATATTTTATAAAATCTTATCATTCTATTAAAAAAGATATTATTAAAACAGATAAAAAAGAATTAACACTTTGGTTACCGGAAGATGAAAATATTTATTTAAAACTTAAATCAGCAAATATTACTGATAAAAAACTTATAAATTATATTAAAATCAATGATAAAAAATTTTATAATTATGAAATTAAGAATAATTTTGAAATTTTAGTTAAAAAAAATTTTACAATTGATAAAAATAACAAATATATAATAAATAATGCAGGGTCTTCAAATTATAGAAACCCATACGATGTTGGTTTTGGTGAATTAGATTTAAATCAATATAAAAATAAAGAATTTTCAGAACTAGTTTGTGGGTGTGCAGTACTAATTAATCGATACACTATAGGTTACAATAAACTATTTATTACAGAATTTAAAAATTATTATGAAGATTCTGAATTATCAAATAGATTAGTAAAAAAAGGTAAAGTTGCATATGAAAACAACGCTGTTGTTTATCACAAACATTCAGCAACCTCAGTAGAAAATTCTTTTCACTGGCAATATTATGTAGCAAGAAATAAAATATTATATGATTTTTTCTTATTTAAAGAGAAAAATATTGAAAGTAAATTAAATGATTTTTTATCAAATATAAAATTTCAAGATTTAACTAATGTAAAAAAAAAACTTTTATCAGAAATTAATACTATTACAAAAAAGGGGATAAAAAATTTATTACAGCCTAATGTCATAAGAGTAGCTATTTATAATGAATATTGGAATACACTTGGTGGTGGGGAAAAAAGAGCACTTGATTTTTTGTATGAGCTTAAATTATCAAATAATTGTATAGATTTAATCTCAAGTACAGATTTTGATATTGACAAATTAAAGAATTATTTTGGTCATAATAATTTAAAATTAAGAAAAAGAATTTTAAACATTAAAAATGATAATATTAGTAATGAATATGATGTTTTTATCAACTCAACATATTTGTCCAATTTAATCAGTCATGCAAAAAAGTCTTACTTTCTTATTAGTTTTCCTCAAAAAAATGTTACAACTGATTTTTTAAACTCCTATACCTTTATTCCTAATTCAAAATACACTCTAAAATGGACTAAAACATATTGGAAAAAAAAATTTAAAAGCAAAATCAGTTATCCTAAATTCAATTTAAATAATAAAATCAAAAAAAATCATAAGAAAAAAATTATTTTAAGTGTTGGTAGATGGACACCTTTGGGACATTCAAAAAAACAACTTGAAATGTCGTATTTTTTTAAACAAATTTGTGCAACACATAAATTCAATGATTGGAAACTAATACTATGTGGTTCCATTGATATTAATAATAAAATAGAAATAAATTATTATGAAAAAGTAAAAAAATTTTTAGAAAATAATAATTTAAATTTTGAGTTACACAAAAATTTATCTAGGGATAAGTTATTACATTATTACCAAGAAGCATCAATATATTGGCATTTTACAGGCTTTAAAGAAAACTTAGATAATAAACCAGAAATGGCAGAACATTTTGGCATGAGTATTGTTGAAGCTATATCATTTAACTGTATTCCTTTTGTATTTAATTTCGGTGGACAAGTTGAAATTTTAAAATGTTTAAATATCGATAATACTTTTTCCTCTTATGAAGAACTAAAAAATAAAATGATGCAAAAAAAATCATTTAGAAAAATTTCTTTGAATACTAAATTTAAAAAAAATTTTTTTTTTAAAATAAATGAAAAAAAATAAATTTAAAAATAGAAATAAAATTTCTATTTCATTGCTAATACCTATTTACAATGAAGCTGATGCTGTTCCTAAATTACTAAAAAAAGTAGAAAATAATAACATTTATAAAGAAGTCTTAATTATAGATAATAATTCATCAGACAATTCTTTTAATAAGGTCTATGAATATGTTAAAAAAAATAAAAATTTTAGATTAATAAGTCAAAAAATAAAAGGTAAAACAAATGCTATTTTAAAAGGTATTAAAAATTTAAATAAGTGTGATTATGTGGCCATGATTGATGGTGATAACACTTATGACGTAGATGAAATATCAAAATTAATGACTTATTTAAAAGATTATGATGTTGTAAACGGGGATAGAATATCAAATTTAAACTACTTAAAATCATTATCAAATAATTATTTTCATTACTATGGCAATAGTTTCATCACTAAATTTTATAATTTAATGTTTTCTGATAATTTAAAAGATATATTCACTGGTTTAAGAATATTTAAGTATGATTTAATTAAAAAATTTTTTTTCTTTAGATCGGGATTCTCTTTAGAGACAGAAATTAATTGTATTCTAAAATTGAACAGAATTTATGTTAAAGAAGTTCCTATAAATTTTAAAGAAAGAAGTGGCAAATCAAAATCTAAACTGAATCCTATTAAAGATGGCTTGTTAATAATGTTTTGTATTTTGACAAATTTTATAAGCTATTTTCCATTTAAGTTTTTTTCTATTTTAGGCGCTATTTTTTTTGCTACATCAATTTATTTTTTTTATTTTCCTTTTAAGGAATATTTAATGTTTAATTATGTTTATAAAATACCATCATTAATAGTATCTGTTTCACTCTTTGTAATATCTTTATTAGCTTTTTTTTCAGGAATTATTTTAGAGAACATAAAAAAAATACATTTTAGCATCATTAGACTTTGACAAGAATAAATTATAGTTTTTTTGTTTTATTATTCATAATTTTAATTAGTTTATTTTCTAAAATTAGTTTTCATTATGATACGATAAATTACCATATTTTTAGTGGTTATATTTCATTCAATAATATAATAAATGAATATGATTTATTTATAAGTAAAATTCAAACTTATAATAATCCATACATATATAAAATATTTTACTTGTTATTATTTTTTAACAACCATTTGTTCTTTACATTTGTTGTTGGTTTTATTCAGGGTATTATTTATTCAACTTTTATTTATTTTATATTTTCAGTAAATAAAGCACATTCAAGTTTAAGTAAAAATCTAAATACTATCTTATTTTTTTTAATAATCTTAATAATTAATTATAATTTTTGGTTTCATTTAAATTCAACCCATTCGGACATATACACTTCTATTTTAATTTTATGTTCTATAATTTTGTTCCTTGAAGAAAAATCTACAGCATACCTTGTGTCTGGATTGTTAATAGGATTTTCTATAGGTTTTAAATTAACTAATATTTTTTATTTATTTGGAATTTTTATTTTTTTTAAAAATTTTAAAATCAAAAATATCACATATTATATTTCAGGAATTATCATTGGTTTTTTTATAATTCATGGAATTTGGTCTATAAACTTATACTTAAAATATGATAATCCTTTTTTTCCATATTTTAACGGTTTTTTTAAATCAGAGTTTTATAAAGAATTTAATTGGTATCATGCAAGATTGGAAACATTAAATAGCACTTTATTTGATAAAATAACTTTTCCAATTTCAAACATTTTCAATAAATATTCTAAGTCCAGCTTTATATTCTCATTAATCTATATCATGCCTTTTCTAACCTATAATAATAAATTTAATTTTAAATTGAGTATTTATAATTTAGTTACCTATTTTCTTTGGTCATTATCTTTTTTTCATTTTAGATATGCTTTTACTCTAGAACTATTAATAATCTCTAATATTTTAATATTTATTAATAATAATAAATTTAACTTTAAACATCTAAATGCTTATACATTTTTGATACTTTATTTAATTCTTTTTAATAATTTTAATTTTAAAAATAAAATTAACAATTTTTCTAGTTATGATCCTAAGCAAGAAATTTTTAAAATAGATGAAAAAGAATTAAAAATTTTGAATAACAACACATTATTAACTTATGATTCAACTTCGTTACATATTCCATTTATTGATCATAAGAATATATTTTTACTCAATAAGAAAATTTTAGATAAAATACCAACAGACTTAATTAATGTAAAAGCAATATTTACCTCTGATAAATTCAATAAAAACAAAATAAATAATTTATTAAAATTTTCAAATTTACAGATATTTAATTGTAGAGATATGAAATTAATTAAATTCAATAAGAATGTAAGTATATGGAATTATAATAATAAGAAATATTCAAAATTTTATACACTACAAGTATGTGATTTAAAAAATAATGAAAAAATATAATTATTCAAAACAATTTTGGAATTTGATTGCAAAAGAAAATCCTTATTTTGGTGTCCTAGCAGATGAAAGTTTTAAAACAAAAAATTTAAATGAAGATAAAATTAATGAATTTTATAAAAGTGGAGAAATATTCATTGATAATTTGTTAAATAAAAATAAATTAGACAAAAATATTACTGCTTTAGATTTTGGTTGTGGAGCTGGTAGATTAACTTTCCCCTTAAAAAAATATTTTAAAAATATTTATGGTTATGATATTTCAAAACATTACATAGAATTATGTGAGGAACATAGTAAAAAAAATTCATCTTCAAGTAAATTTATTTTTTTTAATAATTATAAAAAATTGTTTGAGCAAAAATATGATTTTATTAATTCTTATATTGTTTTTCAACATATACCAGAAGAAGAAGGTTATAAAATTATTAATGATCTATTGAATATTTTAAATTCAAGAGGCTTGATACATTTACATATAATTTTTTTAAGAAGTAAACATTGGTTAAATGACATTAGATTAGAAGGTTTTTTTAATACTAGCGGGGAAACTATTAATTTTTACAGCTTAGACAAAAATTCTAAAATTCATAAAAGCATGTCCATGTATACTTACGATTTAAATAAAATTTTTTTTATAATTAATAAATATAATAAAACCGAAGTTAAAACCGTCTTTGAAAATCATAGTGGAAATTTAGGACTGAGATTTTTATTTAATAAAGATGTTTAAATCTATCTCAACTTTAAATAATTTTTTTGTTTTTTTTATTTCCTTAGTAACAGTTTTAGGATTTATATTTTCTTATCTAAATTTCAATTTCAGTATTTATGTTGTTATACTATCATTTATACTTTCATTAGCATCAATCAAATATACCGATAACTTTTATAAAATAAATTTTAATTTAAAATTAAATAAATTATATTTTTTAATCCTAATTATAATATTGTTAATAATCTATATTAATTATTCTCCCATAATAGAGATAAGACAAGATCCATCAATTTATACATATAGAGCATATTTATTTGTAAATACTGGTTTAGATCATATAACATATAATTTTACAGATGCATTTTTTGAAACTTTTAAAGAATTTAACAATGGTTATGGTAAAATTTTAAATGGTACATCACTTATAAATAACAATTTACAATTAGATTTTTTCCCCGGACCATCTTATTTAATGGCTTCTTTTGGTATTTTTTTTAAAAATATCACATTTTATTCATTAACATTAATTTCAATTACCTCAGCTATATCAACATACATTTTGATATTAAGATTATCTGAATCAAATATTGTTAGTTTTTTTTTAACACTATCTATATTTTTGTCTCCGTTATTCACTTGGTTTTTTAGATCACCTTACTCAGAACCAATAGGTTATTTAGCAACAATTAATATATTTTTATTTTTATATGAATTTTTTAATGATAAAAAAAATAAAAATAATTATCTTTATTATTTTATAATTTTTAATTTATTATTTTTTTTTACATATCTCATCAGGATAGATAGTTGGTTTATTATATTTTTATCGATCATTTTAATTTCTATTAAAAATTTAAATTTGGCTATTTTCTTGGCATGTACAAGTTTTATTTTTCAATTGTTTGTTTCAAATTATTATCAAATTTATTTTAATCGAGTAAATATAAATATTTTTAACTCTTTTTTAAATTACTCGCTTATTTTTGTAATATTTAATATTTTTTTTATACAAATTGTATTAAAATATAAAAAAATAGAAATTTTTATAAATAATTATTTTTTTCAAAATAAAATAGTTAAAAAATTATTTTTGTTAATAGGTTTTTTTTTCATTTATTTCTTAATTTTTAGAGACGAATTTACAAGTTCTTTTGAAAAAAAATTGATGCATGGAAAAATAATCAATACTAATAATGAATTTATTTTTGATAATTTAACTTTAATTTTCCCAAATTTGATTATTGTTTTGGGAATATTTGGATTAATATTAGGTATATTTAAATTTAAATTTCAAAAAAATTTATTTTTAATTTTTATTTTCATACTTTTAACTTTATTCTCTGTTTTATTTCTTGATATAAGAAATTCTCCTCAATTATATTGGGGATATAGAAGATTTATACCGATAGTTATACCTTGTTTAATTATTGGAGTTTGTTTCTTTCATTATAGGTTAAAATTATTAAAGTTATTTTCGTTAGTTATTTTTTTTTTGACAGTTTATCTACAAATAAATTCTAATCAAATATTTCATAAAGATTTTTTTTTTCTATCTGAAATGAAAAATTTAGATAAATCCTTAGCTTTAAATGATGATATTTTTCAACAATATATTAACTATTCTATCTTATTTAATTCCAAAGATAAGTATCCAATTTCTTCTCTAATAAGTTTTTATTCCTTAAAGCCGATCTCATATAAAAACCTTGATCAATTTAGTGATTTAACTAATAAAACTGATTTTCCCTACCTAGTCGCTACCAAAAAAAATAATTTTGATAATTTAAATTGCGATTATTTAACAGACCTCAAATATAATTATGTTAGATTAGGTGAAAATTACAACAGTATACCAAAAACAATTTATAATAAAAACTATTCTTTCAACTTATATCTTTGTCAATAATTTAATTTGAAAATATTAATACAAATCCCTTGTTTAAATGAGCAAGATCAATTAGCTCAAATTATTGATGATATTCGTGCAAATGTTAGCGCGTTTGATTATGAGTTATTAATTATTGATGATGGTTCAACTGACAATACTGTTAAAGTGGCAAAAGAGCTAAAGGTTGATCATGTGATTTCTTTTAAAAGAAATATGGGCCTTGGTTATGCTTTTCAGGAAGGTTTAGATTTCGCAAAAAAAAAGGGGTATGATTATTTAATTAATACTGATGCGGATAATCAATACCAATCTAAGTATATTAATGATTTATATCATAGTATTCTTAATTCCAAGTCAGATATTGTCATTGGTGCGAGAAATCATGATAAAATAAAGCATTTTTCATTTTTAAAGAAATGTTTTCAAAAAATAGGTTCAACTGTGGTTAGGCTTATATCCGGGGTAAAAATTACTGATGCAGTCAGTGGATTTCGAATATACAGCAAAGAGGCCATAAATACACTTTTTGTGACATCTAAATTTAGTTATACTCTGGACACTATTCTTCAAGCACAAGACAAAAATTTACAGATAACTGAAATACCAATAGAAGTTAATCCCCCCATCAGAAAATCAAGATTATTTAAAGGTATGTTTCAGTTTATATCGAGACAATTAACAGTCATTATAAAGTGCTTTATAATTTATAAACCTTTCGAGTTTTTTGCTACAGTTTCTCTACTACCTTTTGTCTTAGGCATCGTCCCAATAATTCGTTTTTTAATCAATTATTTCATTAACGATGGAGGTGGCAATATTCAATCCCTGATTCTGGGGTCTATGTCTATTCTTCTGGCATTTATACTTATAGCACTGGGCATAGTTGGGTTTTTGATTAAGGATCTAAGAAAAAGAAATTTATCTTAATTTGAGTAAAACTATATTAATAGGACCTGCCTCACCTCCAGTTAGAGGTGGTATAGCTATACATACCACAAATTTTCATAAATCATTTAATAAGATTAATAGATTAGGGTTTATAGGATTGAGAAAACTTTACCCTGAATTTCTTTATCCTGGAAATTCACAATTTACAGATATTTATAAATTTAAAAATAAATACTTTAATTTAATTAACATAAAAGATCTTATTAAGATTTTTAATTTTGTTTCAAAATCAAATAAAGTAATTTTAACTTATTGGACATTCTTTCATATTCCTTTTTTTTTATTAATAACTATGTTCAATAAAAATAAAGTTATTTTGTTATGTCATAATGTCTATGACCATGATTCAAAATTTTTTAAACGATTATTGATAAGATTTTTTCTTAAAAGGTTTGATAACTTTATTGTACATACTACTAATGATAAAAAAAAAATTATAAAATTTCATAATTCAGCAAATATTTTAAGATTAAGCCATCCCTTATACGATAATTCAAGCATTCAATATAATTTAATTTTAGAAAAAAATATTAAACTTTTATTTTTTGGTATTATTAGACCATATAAAGGTTTGGATTTTTTTTTAGATGTATTTAATTCATTAAAAAGGAAAGATATTGAATTAAAAATAATAGGTGAGATCTGGTATAAAGACAGAAAATATTGGGAGGATATTATTAGTAAATCAAATAAAAAAATTTTGTATGAATTTAATTTTGTTTCAAACAGTAAACTTGAAAAAGAGATAATTAAATCGAATTTAATAATTATGCCTTATATGTCCAATACTGGTTCTGGAGTTGCTTCAATGGCTTTAAAATATAACAGACCAATAATAGGATCATCAATAGAGGGAATAACCGAGATATTTTTACACAACAAAAATGCATTAATATTTAAACTTGGAAGTAAAAGCTCATTAAAGTCTGTTCTAAATAGACTTAATAAAGAGAAAATTTTAAGAATGAGTAATGAATTAAATAAAATGAAAAAAATCCATAATATGGAAAATTATGCAAAAAAAATTAATGCTAAATTTTTTTAAAAATAAAAGAGTTTATCTATATAATTTATTTTCTATTATATCCTTAATTTTTGTATCGTATAATTTTTATCAAAATAAAATTATTATTAATTTTAATCTGTTAAAAGATATCATTTTTTTAGCAACATTTTACTTAATTATTTATAATTTAAACGGTTTTTATTTCTTTTTAAGAATTCAGTCAAAAACAAAAAAACTAATTCATTTTATATTTATTAATTTTAAATGTTCGGCAATGCAGATTGTATTACCAAATTTTATTATTCAAACTATAAAGTTTGATTTATTGAGTAATTTTGAAAAAAAATCGAATTTAATAAAGTTTTTTATCCAATACTATTTCATTATTTTTTTTTTTTATATAATTTCTGCAATCACATTATATTTCATTAATTTAAGTCAAATATATTTTTTAATAAATTACATTAAAAATTATTCAATAATATTAATATTTTTGTTTGTAATTTTTATATTCTTAATAATTATTTTTAAAGTAAAAAAAAATAAATTTTATAACATCTTAAATAAGAATTTTTTAAATACTCTCAATTCAAAGAATATTATACTAATTTTTTTATTTTTTTTGTTAAACTACGTTTTATCATTATTTTTTATTTATACTTTAAATGAAAAACTTGATATCGAAGTGGGATTATCATTATTAATGTTTATACATTCAATTATATTTTTATTAAACTACATACCATTTAGTTTTGGATTAGTTTCATTAAGAGATGTTGGCCTGCCAAGTATGATGTTAACTTTAAATATTATTAATTTTGAAGTTTATTATATATATTTGACATATTTGATACTTATTAAATCATTTTCATCATTAATCTCTCTACTTATTGCATCGTTATGTGAATATAAAAAATTATTGAAATATAAAAATTCGAATGCTAAGTAATTTGTTTATAGCAGGCCCACCTAGATCGGGAACTACTCTCTTAAGATTAATTTTAAACGAACATAAATCAATATATATTACGCCTGAGTCTTCTTACTTTTATAGATATACTAAACTTTTTGAGAGAATTATAAATGGCTCTAAACATAATTTAACATTTTTCTTGGATATATTAAATTATATTCCAAGTGTATCTCATTGGTCAAAAAACATTAATAAAAAAAAATTTATAGATAAAAATTTTAGTAATGACTCATTTGTAAACATCATAAATCAGCTTATTATAGACGTCTCAAAGAAAGAAAACTTATTATATGTAGGCGATAAGACACCAAAAAATATTTATATTATAGATGAATTAATCAGTAAATTTATAAATACAAAAGTCATCCTAATTATTAGGAATCCCTATGATACTATTTATTCGCAAATTAAATCAGGTTTTACTAATCATAATATTTTTTCACTTGTCCACAGATGGAATTACGAGGCAAATTTAATTATTAATTTAAAATCGAATTATCCAAATAATATATTTGTAATTAAATATGAAGAACTTGTTAATAACACTGAGCAAAGTATTGAAAGAGTTTTAATTTTTCTTGGACTGAATATTGATAAAAAAATTTTGGAAAAGTACTCTAATAATGATTATGATGATGTTGATCATGTTAAGAGCTTTTTATATAAAAAAAAAATAAGCACAAATAGAATTTACTACAGAAAACCAAATTTTTTTTTTGAAGAAAGTTTAATATCAAAATTAATTGATATTAAACCAATAAAATTTTTTGGATATAAAATTTTAAAAACAAATAATAAGATTTTCTTTTTAAAGAGACTAAGATATTTTTTTACATTAAAGAATCACTTCAATAAATATCAACTAAGGAACATATTCTCTTTTACTTTTATATTTCTTAAAATATTCATATTTAAATTAAATATATTTAAATTTCTAAAGAAATGAATATTCTTATACTAATTAAATTATCGATACAGAATCTTATTGTTGGTTACGACTATTCCGAAATATCTTTTTTTATGGATACTGGTGAGTTTTACAATCTCAGTTTATTTAAAAGTTTTTTTTGGGAGATGTTTTGATATTTCTATTTATTATTTGTTAATGTACAGCACAAACCTCGAAACTAATTTATCATTTTTTTTTGCTTTAATAATATCAAACATTTTTAAAATTTTAAATTTACTTAAATACAAAAACTATCAGTAAATGAATTTATCCTTGTTTAAAATTGCTAAGCAAAATTTGGCGATTGACTACAACCATTCTAAGATTTCTTATTTGTGGATTCCGGTTAGTTTTATGATTTTAGTTTTTGCTAAAGGTTTTTTTTTAGCAGATATTTTAGCGATGGACTCTAATTTTATTTTATATCTTTGTATTGGGGTTTGGATTTGGAATTATATAGCTCTTGCAGTCCCTGCTTATGGTGATGCTTTATTTAATAATCATTTACTTTTAAACATTAATATTAATGCTCATGATATTTTAACAATCCTTTATTTAAGATTATTAATTACATTTATGATGAATCTGTTGGTGTTGCTATGTTTTCTGCTATTTTTTGATGTTTTATTTAACGTTTTAGCTTTTATATCGTCATGTTTAATATTAATTATTTTAGTTCAACAAATTGGTAAAATTTTATCTATTATTTCTTTTTACTTTAGAGACCTGACACAATTAATTAATAGTATGATGATTGTGTTATTTTTTTTGTCCCCCATCTTTTGGTATCCTCAACAAATTTCAAGTACAAAAGTGTTTTTGTTACAATTTAATCCTATCTTTCATATCTTAAATATATTTAGAGATGCTATTATCTTAGGATCTTATAATCAGTTTAGCTTTATAGTTTGCTTAAGTTTAGTGATTTTTTTTTATTTAGTTAATTATTTTTTTGTTAACAAAAAAATATCATATTGTGCAAATCAAATCTGAAACTATAATTTCACTAAAACATTTATCCCTCAAGTTAAAAGATCATTTAGTACTAAATAATCTTTCATTAGATATTAAAAGTGGGGACAAAATTGGTTTAGTTGGAGCCAATGGTAGTGGTAAAACAACTTTATTACGTTTACTAGCTGGAATTTATAAAGAATTTAAAGGAAGCTTTGTTAATCAAAAAGAGTTTTTTTATCTTTCATCACCTGGTTCTCTAACCAGTCCAGTTTTAAATATCATTGATAATATTAAGCGTATTTTTTATTTTTATCAAATAACCGAATATGATCATTCAAAGTTAAAAAAATATTTAGAAGAATTTCAACTTAATCAATATTTAGATTATCAATTATCAGAACTATCCCAAGGTTATCAACTCAGGGTTCAAATTGTTGCTTATTTAATGATGAATTTTCAAAATGCTTTAATCGATGAATTTTTTGGATTTGGAGATAAATTTGTTATGGAAAAATTTGAACTACAGCTCAAAAATAAATTAGACAATACTCATTGCCTTGTGATTGCAAGTCATAATATTAATCTTATTAATCAATTTTGTAACCGTATCATTCATTTAGATAATGGCCAAATAGTCAAAGATGAGAAACTAAACAAATAATTTGAACTTTATTCTATCCTTATTTCCTGCTTTGCTTTTAACTGGACCGTTCATTCCTGATTTATTATTAAGTTTGGGAGTTTTGGTTTTTTTATATATTTGCTTTAGAGATAATAGAATTGATTATTTCGAGAATAAATTCTTTAAGGTATTTTTAACTTTTTGTTTAGTTTGTTTTTTTAGTTCTGTTTTATCTGAAGATATAATGTTGAGCTTTGAGAGTAGCTTATTTTATTTTAGGTTTGGAGTTTTTGCTTGTTTAGTTTGGTATTTAATTGATTATAATAAGTTATTTTTAAAGTATTTTTTTTATTGCTTATGTGGAGTTTTTTGTTTTTTAATCCTTGATGGTTATTTTCAGTTTTTATTAGGGTTTAATGTTTTTGGACAAGAATTAATTGGAGGTTTTCATGTAACTTCAGTTTTTGATCGTCCAAAACTTGGAAGCTATTTATCGAGATTATTTCCTTTGTTACTTGCTTTGATGATTGTGTTAAAGGTGAGAGATAAATATTTAGCTATTTTTGGAGTATTGTTATTTATTTTAATAGATGTTCTTGTTTATTTAACAGGGGAGAGAACGAGTTTTATGTATATGATGTTAAGTTCTTTGTTTATTGTTCTTCTTATTGACCGGTTAAAATATATTAGATTAATCACACTGTTATTAAGTTTAACTTTAATTGTAGGAATTACTACTGTTTCACCTACTGTTAAAAAAAGGATGATTGATACTACTTTAGAGCAAGTTGGGGTAGGGGGTGATAAGGTTGTTATATTTTCACCTAACCATGATAGCCATATTAGAACTGCTTTTAATATGTTCCTTGATAAACCTATCTTAGGCCATGGTCCTAAGATGTTTAGGATTAAATGCTCTGATCCTAAATATGCAGAAGGTATTAACCCTTGTAGTACCCATCCACATAATTTCTATGTTCAATTATTAGCTGAAACTGGATTAATAGGATTTTCTTTTTTATTTAGTGCTTTTTGTTATGTTTTATATTGTGCTTATAGGCAGCTAAAATCAATTGTATTAAAAAAGAAAAGGTATTTAACAGATTATCAGGTGTGTTTATTAGCAGGTATATTAATAACAGTATGGCCTTTTTCTCCTAATGGTAACTTTTTTAATAATTGGTTAGCAATTGTCTATAGTCTACCAATAGGATTTTATCTTCAATCTATTTATTCTAAAAAAGCAAGAATTGCTTAAAATCTTTAGTTTAGAAAAAGTAATATAAAAGAGATCCAACCTCAAAATAATTGTAACTAATGTTAAGTTACAATTTCCCAATACATAATAAAGTTATTAGTTAATTCATTTTAACTTAAATTTGCAATTCAGTATTTGTGATATTACATCTACCTTCATCATCCACTTGAATTCCTAATTTTTTAATGAAGTTTATTTTATTATTTGCTTTCATATTTATATTTCCTTTCATGGTTACAAGTAATTGTTAGAAAGAAATTGTCAGTCGATACTTCTTCCCACTCGGAAAACATGGAATATAAAATTTTTTTTATAGACCCAACTTAGCCCCCAACTTAGCCCCCAAACAAAAATTACACACAAAATAAGTGTTGATTTTATTGGGCATAAAATTTCAGCTTAGCCCCCAAATAGCCCCCAAACAAAGTAACTAATGTTCGCATTTAGTACCATTTTGTCTTTCTTTCTTTTGTTGAAAACACCAATGATTACGCTATAAACATCCAACTCGGAGTGTAGCGCAGCCTGGTAGCGCATCTGGTTTGGGACCAGAGGGTCGCAGGTTCGAATCCTGCCACTCCGACCATCATTATGAAAAAAGCAATTATTTACATTCCAAACAAAAACCCAATGCAATCAGGTTTAGCAAAAAATGATAAATGGATATTAGAATTTAAAACTAATGATCCAACAAAGAACCCATTGATGGGCTGGGAAAGCTCATCTGACACTTATTCAGAATTAAAATTAGAGTTTTCATCAAAAGAACTAGCAATCAATTATGCAAAAAAAAAGAAAATAGAATTTGAATTAATTGAGCCTAGAAAAAGAAAAACAGTAAAAAAATCTTACGCTGATAATTTTTTAAAATAAAAAATGTTTAGGTTTTTTACTCAAAAACATTGGTTAATATGGTCATGGATTGGTTCAGCAATAATTTTAACATCACTTTGGATACAAGTTAAAATTGATGTAAAAATTAATGAATGGTTTGGTCAGTTCTACGATATGATTCAAAAAGCCTTAGGCGCACCAAACTCTATTACTATAGAAGAGTATTGGGCAAGCTTATTATCTTTTATTACTTTGGCTGCTATTTATGTAGGTGTAGCAGTTATTGTTAGTTTTTTTACTTCACACTATTTGTTCAGATGGAGAACTGCTATGGTTGAATGGTATCATAGTGTTTATGATAAAGCTCGAAGAATAGAAGGAGCTGCACAAAGAGTTCAGGAAGACACTATTAAATTTTCAAGAATAATGGAGTCTCTAGGAACAAGTTTAATTGAAGCTTTAATGATACTGGTTGAATTTATGCCAATTTTATTTGGTTTAAGTGTTGGAATTCCAATTTTTTTCTTCGGTGATTGGGATTATGGATTAATAGTTGGTGCTTTAATTTGGTCGGTAGGTGGGACCATATTTTTGATTTTGCTTGGAATAATTTTAAGGTTAGTAGGTGTTGAGTATGATCTTCAAAAAAAAGAAGCAGCTTATAGAAAAATACTTGTAATTGCAGAGGATGATGGAACCATTCGTCCAAAAACTATCGAAGAATTATTTGACGGTGTAAGAAATATTCACTTCTTAAGCTATATTAGATACTTATATTTTAATATTGGTAGAATTGCATACTTACAAGCAAATGTATTGTCTGCATATGTTTTTTTAGCACCTGCAATTGTAGCTGGAGCAGTTACCCTTGGTGTGATGCAACAAATAATTAGAGCTTTTGGTAGAGTTGAGGGATCCATGCAATATATATTAAAAGCTTGGCCAACAATAATTGAACTTGCTAGTGTATATAAACGTTTAAGAGAATTTGAGTCAAAAATAATGCAAGAAGAGTTAATTGATAAAAAAGCCTAATGGCCATTGATAAAAAATTTATTGATCAATTTGTTAACGTAACTTCTAAGGCAGCAATTGCTTCATCATATTTTGTTGGAAAAAAAGATAAAATTGCAGCGGATAAAGCAGCTGTAGACTCTATGAGATCAGAATTAAATAATATGGATATGATAGGTCAAATAGTTATAGGTGAAGGTGAGTTAGATGAGGCTCCAATGTTGTATATTGGTGAAAAACTTGGAACCAATAATGGTCCAGAACTTGATATAGCTGTTGATCCATTAGAGGGAACTAATTTTGTAGCAAACAATCTTCCAGGAGCCTTATCAGTAATTGCAATTGCGGAAAAAAACAACTTATTTAAAGCTCCTGAAACTTACATGGAAAAAATCTCAACCAAAGTTAGAGAGAGAAACGTTGTTGATTTAGATTATTCAGTCAAAAAAAATATTTTTAATTTAAGCGAATACCTAAACAAAAAACCTGAGAATTTAACCGCATGTATTTTGGAAAGACCTAGGCATGATAAAATTATTGCAGAATTAAGAGATTTAAAAGTTAAAATTAAATTTATATCTGATGGAGATGTTTCTGGGGCACTATTAGTAACAGATGAAAAATATTCTGTTGATATTTTTTTAGGAACAGGAGGCGGACCAGAGGGGGTTTTGGCAGCTGCTGCATTAGATGCTTTTGATTGTAGTTTTCAAGGTAGATTTTTATTTGAAACAAATGAAGACAAACAAAGAGCTAAAGAAATGGGAATTGATGATCTTACAAAGAAATATGATTTAAATGAAATTATTAAAGGAGACTCGATCTTTTGTGCAACTGGAATTACTAAGGGCGATTTAGTTTCAGGTATCAAAGCTGATGAAGATAAATTTATTTCAGAGACTTTAGTGACACATAAACACTCAAACCTTAAAAAGGTTGTAAAATTAAATCAAAAAATAATATGATAAGCTTGATTAATCGTCTTTTTTACAATAAAAAGCAGCAATTCGGTCCCTTCGTCTATCGGTTAGGACACGTGGTTTTCATCCTCGAAAGAGGGGTTCGATTCCCCTAGGGACCGCCATATATGATATAAACCGTTATGGTTTATTACGTATACTTAATTAAAACTTTAGATAATTTCCCAAATAAAACATACGTTGGTTATACAAATGATCTGAATCAAAGATTAGCTAAACACAATACAAGCAGAGGAGCCAAATCTACAAAAGGTTATAAATGGAAATTAATATATAAAAAAAAATTTTATTCAAAATCAAAAGCGCTTTCATTTGAATATAAGTTAAAAAAAGATAGAAAAGAAAGATCAAAGATAATTTATGATTTTAACAAAAAAAAATCTTAGGATTGCAACAATATTACCCTACAAAGAAAATTATTCTTACAATAAAGCTTCAGCTGCATCACTTTGGGTCTCAGAGTTTTTTAAAAAATCAAAATATAAAAAAAATAATATAATTTATGGGCACACAAAGTATCAAGATTATTTAACAGTCAACTATAAAAATATCAAATTAAACCACATTAAATCTAAATTCAAAAGTACAACAAATGAATATGCCATAAAGTTATCTAAAGAAATAAATAATCAATTTTTTGATATAATAGAAATTCACAACAGACCTCAGTTATTATTTAAATTAACCAATTTAATTAAAAACAGATTTATTTTTTATTTTCACAATGATCCACTGTCAATGAAAGGATCCAAAACTACTAAAGAAAGATTAAAAATATTAGAATCTGTAGAAAAAATTATATTCGTAAGCGAATGGGTTCGTGAGAGATTTTTTTTAAATTTAGACAAAAAATTACAAACTAAAACAGAAACTGTTTATCCTAGCGTTAATAAGCAAAAAAAAATTAAAAAAAGAAAAAATATAATATTTGTTGGAAGATTAAATCATTCTAAAGGGTACGATATCTTTAAAGATGCAATAACAAAAATACTTGATGAATTTCCGAATTGGAAAGCATATTCTTTAGGAGATGAGGATAGAAGAAATATTTATATTCATCACAATCAACATAAAGAACTTGGTTTTCTTAATCATAAAAAAACATTAAATATTTTAAATCAATCAGAAATAGCCGTTGTACCATCTAGGTGGGAAGAACCATTTGGAAGAACATCACTTGAAGCTTCTTCACGAGGATGTGCTACAATAATAAGTGATAGGGGAGGTCTAACAGAGACAACTGACTCAGCAATTATTTTGAAAAATCTTAATTCAAATGATCTTTATATTGAAATTAAAAAGTTAATTAATAACAATAAAAAAAGAAGATCCTTACAATTGAAAGGTCGAAATAATGTTAAACATTTGATTAGTCAAAATACTAAAGTTATAGATCAGATACGTGAAAGTTGTGTTCCTTTTTTTAAAATTAATTTTAACAAAAAAAAATTAAAAATAATCAACCTATATAATCAAGGTCAGAAACTTAACCATAGACTTTTCAATATTTCTTTAGGAAAAAAATTTACAAATGGTTTTATTAGAAATGGACATGATGTATTAGAGATTAGTGATAGGGACTTTTTAAAAAATAACAAATCTTTTAGTTTAATTCCTAATAAAAATAATTTTCAAGAATTTTTAATTGAAACCTTTCAAAATTATAATCCTGATATTGTTTTTTTCGGTCATACTAAAAATATTGAGCTAAGTACGCTTGATAAATTTAAATCAATTAATAAAAATCTTATTTTATCACAATGGAATGAAGATCCTGTAATGCCTAGCCTAAATTATTCGAAACAAAATATTTCTAATATCAAACTATATTCAAATTTTGTAGATCATAATTTTATTACAACTGATCCATCGGTATTAAAAAAAGAAATTAATAATAATAATTTTCATTTTTTCTTTGTACCTGTTGATAAAAATATTGAGAGTTTTGAGGTTTACAAAATGCGTCCTAAAAAAGATTTGTTTTATGCAATGAGTCATGGTGTTAATAGAGCCACATTAAAAGAAGGAACTGAAGATGAAAGAATTAACTTTCTAGATAAACTTGTTAAAAAAATTCCTGATATAAAATATGATTTTTATGGATTTTCAAACAAGCAACCTATTTGGGGTAATGACTTTAATAATACACTCATTAACTCAAAAATGGGACTCAATCTTAGTAGAGGTAGCCCTACCAAATATTACTCAAGCAATAGAATTGCATCAATAATGGGGAACGGTCTAATGACATTTATAGATGAAAAGGTTCAAATGAGTGATTTTTTTAACAAAAATGAAATTGTTTTTTATAAAAATATTAGTGATTTAGCTAATAAAATTAAATTTTATTCTAAGAATGATAAAATTAGGCAAAATATTGCAAAAAAAGGTCAAAAAAAATACTTTAAATTATTTAATGGAACTAAAATTTCAAAATATTTAATTGATATTTCTTTAGGAAAGAAAACTTCTTTGTTTTAATTAAAATTAATTATAATTTTATTTTATTCAAAGCATTGTTTTTAAATAAACTAGCTTCTCTTATGTATCTTCTTACCATCTGTGTTGTTTTATGCCCTGTCATTGCCATAATGCTTCGTTCATCCGCACCTGAATCAGCTGCAACAGTAGCAAAACCTGATCTCAAACTATGACCTGCAAAGTTTTTGTTTTCTATTCCTGCTAATCTCAAATGTTCTTTAATTAACAAAACTACAGATTGGTCAGTTAAGCGATTATCAGTTAAATTTGATCCTTTTGAAAATCTTCTAAAAATAGGGCCAGAATTAATGTTAGAAATTTCTAACCATTTTTTAAGGTTAATTACAGGGCAATAGTTTTTATCATCAAAATAGGGTAGTCCTTTAATCATTCCCTCACCAAATTGATCAGTTTTTGATTTTTTAAGAGTTATTTTCAGACCTTCAGGTACAAATTCTAAATCTTCATAATCAATAGAAATTAACTCTGTTCTTCTAAAACCGCCTCCAAAACCAATTAGAATTATCGCTTTATCTCTAAGCTTCTTAATTTCATTTGTCTTTTGCTCATTTATTGAATTAATTATTAACTTTAAATGTTTGATTAATATAGGTTTTTTACCTTTTTGAATACTGCCTTTAACTCTTCTAATACCCATTAAATTTTCAATTATTATTGGGTGTTTGATATCTAAGTAATGACCTTTTAATTTATGTACCATACTAATAGAAACGAGGCGTCTTCTTAAAGTGCTAAATTTTGAGTTTTTAGAAAGATGGGTCAAATATAACGAAACTATTTTGGGTTCAGTTGGTAATGAGTTTAATCCATGCCTAGAGCAAAATGCTCCAAAGTCTTTAAAATCAGATTTGTATGCTCTTAATGTATTATTTGCCTTAGAACTTTTTAAATTTTCTAATGTAGCCTCATGAAGTAATTTTAGATCTGTTGTTAGCTGATTCATATTATTATTATTGATAACAATTAATTATCATTAGTAATATATTAATAGATTTTAATAGTCAATACTAATAATTATAATAATTATGATCAAAAAATCACAAGAACATCTAAATTCAGTTAATGAAAGTTATTTAGAGCATATGAGGTTAGCGTTCAAAGTAGGCTCAAAAATGATTACTGGTGGATTTATGGCTTTAATTCATGGATTAATACCTGCAATTTTCCAAAGAAATGCGAGTAATGGAATAAAAGAATTGTATAATTTTATAAACCAAAAAAGATAATTATTACAATAATTTAATACAAATAACTAATGTAAATGATTAGAAAAATTAAAAGAAAAGATAAGGAAAATTGGATAAAATTATATTGCGGTTACGCTAAATTTTATAAAGTTCCTATGAAACAAGAGATTTTAGATGCTTTATGGAGTTGGATACACGATGAAAATCATGTTGTGAATGGAATATGTTACAAAATTGAAGATAAAATTGTTGGAATTGCACATTACAGAACAATGCCAAGACCAATTAAAGGTCAATATATTGGATTTTTAGATGATTTATTTGTAGATGAACATTTTGTAGGCCAGAAAATAGCTCAAAAACTTATAAAATACATAGAATCCTTATCTAAAGAAAATAATTGGGATGGAATTCGTTGGATAACCCACTCTTCAAATGAGACAGCGAAAAAATTATATGATAAAATTGCAAAAAATACAGGATTTGA
Source organism: Candidatus Pelagibacter sp. (assembly GCF_965262185.1). Classification (GTDB taxonomy): domain Bacteria; phylum Pseudomonadota; class Alphaproteobacteria; order Pelagibacterales; family Pelagibacteraceae; genus Pelagibacter. The sequence goes on along the minus strand of NZ_OZ253498.1, from coordinate 75,601 downwards.
ATTATATGAACTTAAAAGGGACTAAATTTCAGATAAAAGTTTGGAATTATTTGAAAAAAATACCTAGAGGAGAAGTCAGAACCTACCTTCAGGTGGCAAAAGCTATTGGAAAGCCAAAAGCTCATAGAGCAGTAGCAAATGCAGTTGGGAAAAACCCATATCCCCCAAAAATACCTTGTCATAGGGTAATTAGGACTGATGGGTCACTCGGAGGATACTCAGGAAAAGGTGGAATTAAGACTAAACTGCGTTTACTTAGATCTGAAAAAGTAGACATTTAAGGTTAAAAAAGTGTTGCAAATAAAGACTTTTAGACGATTTTCTTGAATAATCATGTAAATAGTGCTATTCACCCTTCAGTTGTACTATATATCTAAATATAACTAAATAAATACCCTCTATGGGCGATTAAAGAGCATATTCTATTACTGCATTGCTCTATTTTTCAATGATATCAACCCTTTTTTAATGTCACAAATTTGCTGTATTTTACAGGTTTTTTAAGCCACCTACCCTAGAATTTTTGATGAAAAAATATATTTAAGAATTTTGTTAGTAAAAAACTGTTGAACTTAAACACTTCTAGCAATATATATTATTTTTTAAAAGCTATTAACTAAATTTAGTGTTTTTAAATATCAATGTGTTCCACAAAAGCTGTTTATATTAATAATTATAATTAAAAACCAAAATATTACTCTACTTCACCAAGTAATAATGTGTTTTAATTATATTTATATATAAATAATTTATTCAACAATTACAATAATTTAATTAAGTATATTAATGTAAAACATTAATAATTAGTATACAAACAAATACTATTAATTGATTCTTTTTAAAATATACTCTCTTCTGGTTATATAGAGACCACTTAAGACAATTATAAAAAGACCTAAGTAAGTCCAATTATCTGGTAATTCATGAAAGAAATAATAGCTAATTAATATGTTTGTTATGATTTCTGTATAGCCTAAAGGAGCTAATTTTGAGGCATCTGCATATTTGAGTGATAAAATTAGGAAAAGATGGGCTACAGAGGCTATAAAGCCGATTAAAGCCATTAAAATCCACTGATTTGTAGTAGGATTTACCCATACAGAAGGCATAAATAAGCTAATAATGATCGTTCCTATTAAACCTGAAAGCAAAAGCGTTAAAAGAGGGTTATCTGAAGTGCTAAGTTTTCTTGTTATAATAAGGTAAAATCCATAACAAATTCCATTACCTAAAGCAGCTAAAGTAGCTAAATTAAGTTCAATAAATCCAGGTCTAATAACAATCAAAGTACCAACAAATCCTAATGATACAGCGGTCCATCTTTTTACCCCTACTTTCTCATTTAAAAAAAATGGAGATAAAGCTGTGACACAAATCGGCGCTACAAATGCTAATGTTAAAGCTTTAGGGAGTGAAATTTCAGAAATCGCATAAAAGAATAAATACGTAGAAAAAACAAATATCAAACCTCTTATTAATTGAAGAGCTGGTTTTTTTGTCCAAACTAATGATTGCCTATAAAATATAAGCATTAAAGACAAAGTAAAAACTACTGTAAAAAAATATCTAGCCCATGTTATTTGCAAAACATCCATTGATGAGCTTAAATATTTAGCAAACGCATCCATAACAGGTACAATCATCCAAGCGGATGCATTTAAAATTATAGCCTTCACAACTGAAAGATATATCTTAATAGAAATATTTTAAAGCAAAGAATATTGTTATAGGAACTGTTATAAACGACATTATAGTTGATACGACAATCATGCTTGCTATGCTATCAACAACTTCTTTTGAAGAATATATTGAGCCAACCAAATAAGTTAAAACAGCACTTGGCATTGAACATTGAATTAATAATACACCTGCAGCAAATCCAGATAAATTAAAATATTTAATTAATATAAAACCAATTACAGGACCAATAATTACTCTTCCAATTGATGAAATAAAAGCAGACTTGAATGAAAAAACCTTAAATCTTGTTAATGCTATACCTAAAGACATTAATATTAAAAAGATTGCAGCATAAGTTAACATCATGGTTGTGTTAACCAAAAATACAGGAACTTCTATTTCAAAAAATAAAAATAAAACTGATATGATAATTGCATAAACAGGTGGGCTTTTTAAAAGTAAACTAAGTTCTAATTTTTTACTCGCTAAAAAAACACCCAAAGTAAAATGAAAAAGAATTACTAAAGAGGAAATTGTTGCAGCTATACCTAATCCTTGATTTCCATACGCAAATAAACACAAAGGTAATCCCATGTTACCTGTATTAGGTAAAATAAAAGGAGGCAATTCTGTTACGATGTCTTTTTTAAGAAATTTTAAAAAAATTATTCCTATAAAACTAAAGCCAATTATAAGAATTAACGAATACCAAAAATATTCTACAAAAATGCTAAATGAGATTCCTGTAGTTGTTATTGCATAAAATACCATTGCTGGACTACCAATATTCCCAGCAAAATTTGTAATAAAATCTGTGTCTAACTTTGGGTTTTTTTTTCCAAGATAATAGCCAATAGCAATAATAAAAAATACTGGAAATAAAACTTCAAAAAGCTTGAAATAAATTTCCATCAATCAAGCAATCTAATTAACGTAGGTGATTTTAAGATATTCTTATTTTTTTTAAATATAGATAAACAGCTATTACAATTTAATTCTGTGCTTTTATGAGTAACTATTACGATTGTAGCTTTATTATTTTTTTTATCTGGAGTTTGAATTAATCTTTTAACAGAAATTTTATATTTAGCTAAACGATTGGTTATTTGAGATAAAACGCCTGGTTTATCTTTAACTTCAAATCTTAAATATAGAGAATTAACATAATTATTTACGTTGTAAGTCTTTAAAGTTTTTAGCTTATTTACACTTACACCAAATGGCTTTTTGATGTTTCCTCTTAAAATAGATAATAAGTCAGATAATAAAGATGATGAAGTAGGACCTGGTCCAGCACCCTCCCCTTGTAATACACTTTCTCCTACTGGTTTACCATTAAGAATCACAGCATTCATTACTCCATTTACATTACCAATATATGATTTTTTACTTACAAGGCATGGATGAACAGTTTCAAAAAGTTGATTATTTTTGAGTTCAGAGATACCCAGTAGTTTAATTCTTAAATCTAATTGATTTGCAATTTTAATATCTTTTAAATCAATCTTTTCTATTCCTTCAATTAAACATTTTTTATTAGAAATTTTGCTATTAAAAGCCAAAGCAGATAAAATTCTCACTTTTGCAAATGCATCAAAACCATTTAAATCTAATTTAGGGTTGCCAGGTTCTGCATATCCAAGCAGTTGAGCTTTTTTCAAAACATCAATAAAATTTTGCTCTGAATTTTCCATCTCTGATAATATATAATTTGAAGTACCATTTAAAATTCCATAAACTTTAGATAATTTATTAGTAGCCAATCCTTCTTTAATAGATCTCAATATAGGTATCCCACCAGCAACAGATGCTTCGAATTCTAAATTGACATTATTTTTTTCAGCTAGTTTAGCTAAATTGTTTCCATGTTTTGAAATTAAAGCTTTGTTTGGTGTAATTACATGAATTTTATTTTTTAGAGCTGTTTCAACTAATTTTTTAGAAACCCCATCAGATTGTCCAATTACTTCAAATAATATATCAATTTTTTCTTTTTTAAAAATTTCAAAAGGGTTTTTATAAAAAATTTTTCTATTAATTTTATATTTCCTTTTTTTATTTATATTTTTTGCAGAAATAGCTACTACATTAACTCTTTTGCCTGTTTTAAGTTCAATATCTTTTTTTTTAATAATTAGTTCATTAAATAAATAATTACCAACTTGACCAAGTCCAACAACTGCAACATTCACTATATTATTCATTTGCTTATATCTGGATATTTACTTTTTTTAGTATAGTCATCTATATAAATCTCATATTCTTCTAATGTCATTTTTGTTATATCGTCTGACTTTTTAAGTATTTCAGTTATTTTTTTTTGATTTTTTTTATTTTCAGCAGGATGTTCTGTCCAATACTGAGAATCTTTATTTAAAGAGCAATTACTTAAAAAAATTAGAAAAATAATTATCAAATATTTCATTTTAAAGCAGTTCTTTCAGGAAAATTAAATTTATTATTTAAATTTTGAACAGCCTGACCTGCTCCACCTTTGATTAAATTGTCTATTGCAGAAATAATGATTATTTTGTTTTTGTATTTTGATTTACACACTGTAATAAAGCAATTGTTTGTATTGATAACATCATTTGTGCTTAAGAGTTTATCAGAGTCTAATATTTTAACAAAATTTTCTCCCTTATAAAACATCTCAAGTGTTTTAATGATTTTTGATTGATTAACATTTTTTTCTAATTCTAAATAAATTGTACTTAATATGCCTCTAAACATTGGAGATAAATGTGGAGTAAAACTAAATTGAAAATTTTTATTTGCAAATTTGCTTAAAAATTGATGAATTTCAGAATTATGTCTATGAAAACCGACACCATAAGCACTTAAAGACTCGTATAAATTCTTATCTTTATATTTTTTATGAACTCCTCTACCGGCACCAGAATATCCAGATTTTGAATCAATAATTATATTGTCTAATTTAACTAATTTATTTTTAATTAGTGGAACAAGGGGTAATAAGATTGAAGTTGGATAACATCCTGGACATGAAATTATATTGTGATTTTTTAATTCATCACGATTTATTTCGGGTAAACAATAAATACTTTTATTCTGTAGTTTTGGAGCTCGATGTTTTTGTTTATACCATTTTAAATAATCATTAGCTTTTTTTAATCTAAAATCTGCTGCTAAATCAATTAGAGTAATATTATCATTAAGTTTTTTTGCTATATCTTGAGCTTCACCATTTGGTAGAGCTGTAAAGACAACATCAACACCATTTAACAATTTAGGATTAAATTTTACGATTTTAGGTAATTTTTTTTTTGACAGAGATTTATCATAATTAGAAATATTTTTTCCAACAGACGAGTTTCCACATAGATGTTTAATATTAATATATTTGTGGTTAATTAATAACTTGATTAATTGAACACCAATATATCCTGTAGATCCGGCAACTAATGCATTAAGCTTAGGCATTTTTTATTATAGCAGTTTAAATTGTAAAAAAAATTATCTTTTAGAAAACTGGAAGCTTCTTCTAGCTTTTCTTCTACCAGGTTTTTTTCTCTCAACAGCTCTAGAGTCTCTGGTTGTAAGCTTCTCAGTTTTCAATGTTGTTTTTAAGTTTTCATCAAAGAGAACCAAAGCTTTAGAAATACCATGAACCATTGCTCCAGCTTGACCTGTAGGTCCACCACCTTTTACGCTACATCTAACATCATAATCCGTAGCTTGATTTATAATTTCAAAAGGTCTTGTAATTTGCATTTTATGAATTTCATCAGCAAAATATTCATTATATAATTTACCATTTACATAAATTTTACCAGAACCTTTTTTTAACCATACTTTTGCTATTGAAGTTTTTCTTCTACCAGTTGCATACTTACTATCTTTAAAATCTAATTTTAGCTTAGGTGTTTTTGTATTTGATTGTAAGTTTTCCATATTAATTTCTTGCTATGTTTTTATTGTTTAGTTTATCTAGTTCTATAACTTTTGGATTTTGTGCAGCATGAGGATGTTCACTTCCAGAATAAATTTTTAATTTTGTTAATTGTTTTCTACCCAAAACACCTCCGGGCAACATTCTTTTAACTGCTAGCTTTAAAGTTTCTCCAGGTTTTTTTTCATGAAGTTTTTCTGGTGTAGTAACTTTAATTCCTCCAGGATGTCCTGTATGTCTATAGTACTTTTTATTTTGAAACTTCTTACCAGTAAATTTTGCTTGTTCGATATTTTTTACTACAACAAAATCTCCATCATCCATGTGAGGTGTATATGTAGTTTTATTTTTACCTCTAATAATATTAGATACAACAGTCGCTAATCTTCCAACAACTGCATTTTTTGCGTCTATCTCGTACCAAGATGATGAAACTTGATCTTTTTTTGTGAATTTTGTCATTGTGCGAGGATTAATACTATTAAATTATTCAAAGTCAATTTTATATTTAGCTTGTAAAACATGACTAATATGCTAATTTTAAATTGCCGATTTGATCCTATTGCGGGCATAAAACTGCTAAAATGGAATTTTCATAAAATTATAATCGGTAGGCATTTGAACTGTATTGTGCGCCTTGCATAAAGCAAAAGCACTAAAAAAGGAGTAAAAATGAGTACAAAAAGAAATAATCCAGAAACTATCGCGATACATGGTGGAGATTACAGAAGTGATCCAGCTACAAATTCAGTAGCAGTTCCAATTTATAGAACAACCTCGTATCAATTTAATAACACTGAACATGCAGCTAATTTATTTGCGTTAAAAGAGTTTGGAAACATCTATACAAGAATAATGAATCCAACTAACGATGTGTTGGAAAAAAGAATCGCTGCTCTTGAAGGTGGTCTTGCAAGTTTAACTGTAGCTTCTGGTCAAACTGCATCTACTTTTGCAATATTAAACGTTGCTCAAGCTGGAGACAATATTGTTAGTTCAACAGATCTTTATGGTGGAACAGTTTCTTTATTTACGCATACTTTAAGTAAGCTTGGTATAGAAGTAAGATATGCAGATCCTTCAGATCCAAAAAACTTTGAAAAAGCAATAGACGATAAAACTAGAGCTTTTTATGGGGAGACATTGCCAAACCCATATTTAAGAGTTTTTCCAATTAAAGAAGTCTCAGATATTGGTAGGAAATATAACATTCCATTAATCTTGGATAACACTGCTGCTCCTGTAATTTGTAAACCAATTGAGCACGGTGCTGCTGTGGTTGTTTATTCTTTAACTAAATATATAGCTGGTCATGGAACAGTTGTTGGAGGTGCACTAATAGATAGTGGAAATTTTGATTGGACAGCAGATCCAAAAAGGCAGCCGCTATTTAATGAACCTGATGCAAGTTATGGAGGTGTTGTTTGGGGTAAAGCTGTGCCTGAATTAACAGGTGCAAATGTTGCTTTTGCAGTAAGAGCAAGAGTAACTTTGTTGAGAGATTTAGGATCAGCGCTTTCTCCAGATAATGCATTCGGCGTCATACAAGGACTTGAAACAGTTGCTTTAAGAATGAAACAACACTGTGATAATGCTGCAAAAGTTGTAGAGTACTTAAAAAATCATAAAGCAGTTAAGAGAGTTATTTATGCTACAGAACATAATGAAGAGATATCAGGTCGAGCAAAAAAATATCTGAAAAATGGTAATGGTGCTTTAGTTGGTATTGAATTAGCTGGTGGTATCGAGGCTGGTAAAAAGTTCATTGAAGCTTTAAAAATGTTTTATCACGTTGCTAATATAGGTGATGCTAGAAGTTTAGCAATACACCCAGCAACAACTACTCACAGTCAATTAAATGAGGATGAATTAGCTGCTTCAGGTGTAACTCCAGGATATGTTAGACTTTGTATTGGTTTAGAACATATTGATGATATCATCGATGATTTAGATCAAGCCTTAGACAAATCATCAAAAGGTAATTTAAAAGCAGTTAGTTAATTTAATTTATATGTCTACAAATAGAAATTAATTAATCTATCTTTTGTATTTTGAGATAAATAAAAAATACAAAGTTGAAAGTATTATCAAAATAGAATTTATCTGGTGTAAAGATGCAAATAACATTTTTACTCCAGATAAAATAGTTATCACACCAAGAAAAATTTGAAATGCCAAAGTCAAACCAATTACAGTGATAGGTTTGTATAATTTTTTGTTTCCAGTGTTAATTACCTTAAAGAGGATTAAGGCATAAAAGACAATAATTAAGTATGCTAAATTTCTATGTATAAATTGAACAATAGAAGGATTATCAAAAACTTTTAAATTCAAAAACTCTTCAAAACTACTGTCATCAGGAAAATAATTAACACCCATCAATGGCCAAGTGTTATAAATTTTACCAGCATCCATTCCAGATACAAAAGCGCCTATAATTAGTTGCAAAAATAATAAAACTAAAAAAATTTTTACTATAAAAAAATTAATAGAGACTGTTTGATTTGAAGAGGATGATAACTTTAAAAATTGCCAATATACAATTGATAAAATGATAAAAGCTGTAACTAAATGTATTGCCAGTCTATAATGACTAACATCTATTCTCTCAACTAATCCACTTGATACCATGTACCAACCCAAAAATCCTTGAAAACAAACTAGTAAAAAAATAAGTCCATATTTTTTTATAATCCAAACCCCTTGTTTTAGTGAAAAATAAACCATTGGGAATAATACGGTTAAACCAATTATTCTTCCTAACTGCCTGTGCCCCCACTCCCACCAGAATATTACTTTGAATTCATCAAGAGTCATATTAAAGTTTTTTTGGCTGTATTCAGGAATTGTTTTATATAAACTAAAATATTCCAACCATTTTTCATTTGTAAAAGGAGGAAAAAAACCAACAAATAATTCCCAAGTAGTAATTGATAAACCGGAGTCAGTTAATCTAGTCAAGCCTCCAACCAATATTATTAAAGAAACTAAAACTAATAATGATAGCATCCACAGTTTAAGTTGATTATTTAAATGATTATTCTCACTGTACATGCTCAGATAAATATAATAATTATTAAGTATTCCAATAAATTAAATGTCGCCAAATAATAAAAAAAAACTAGATTTAATAAGAGTTAAGCTAGATAAATTAGACAATAAACTGTTATCACTTATAAAATATAGAACAAAGCTAGTTGAGGAAGTTTTAAAGCTTAAAGAATTTAAAAAAGAAATCGTAGATAAGAAAAGAATTAATTTTATTTTAAAAAAAATTAAAGCAAAATCCTTAAAACAAGGCATAGATCCAAAAATAACTAATCGCATTTGGAAAAATATGATTTGGTCTTATATTGATTACGAAAGAAGAAATTTTAAAAAAAAATAATTTATTTACTATGTGGTGGAAGCTTTTTCTCCACAAACATTTCATGTTTTCTAGTATCAGGATTGTATTTTTTTGCAGATAATTTTACCTTAGCTTTTTCGCCACCTGCAGGTTTTTTTACATAATAAAAGTAAGGACTATCTGGTTTAGCTTCAGGTACCATTCTAACTTTTACGTGTGTTTTTTTTGCCATTTATTTTAGTGTTTTTAAAATACTTGATATTTTAGTTAACTTATTTTTTAATTTTTCAGCTTTTATAGATTTATCTGCCATTTCGTCAAGCTTTAAAGTATCTTCATTATCAAGGATCTTTTTAACTCCATTAATTGTCATTCCTTGATCTTTAAGCAAATATTTAATCTTCTTAAGAAGATCAATATTTTTTTCATCATAATATCTTCTATTGGAATTAAGAATTTTTGGCTTGATTTGTTTAAACTGTGTTTCCCAAAATCTTATTATGTGTGTAGGCAAAGAACCTTTCTTATTGACTTTTAAGTCTAAAATTTTAGCAACTTCACCAATAGTTTTATAAGCCTGATCAGCTTTATCCATAATCTTTAAGATTTATAAACTCTTTAAATTCTTTTGAAGGTTTAAATAAAACAACATCCCTACTAGTTATTACTTTAGTTTCCTTAGTTTTTGGGTTTCTACCAATTCTACTTTTTTTTTGTCTAATAGAAAAAGTTCCAAATTTAGATAATTTTAGCTTTTTCTCAGATTTAATGTTGGAAACAATTGTTGATAAAAAATCATCAATTAAATTTTCTGAAATTTGTTTAGAAAAACCTAGTTGCATATAAACTAAATTAACTAAATCTTTTTTAGTTAAATTTATTCTCATTTAAAGATTCTGTTTAATCTTTTCTATCAAATTACCTTTAACAATTCTATGGCAAACATCTAATGAGTTAGCAAAGCCAACGTAATCGGTACCACCATGACTTTTTACTACTGGAGAGTCCAATCCTATAAAAATTGCACCATTGTAAAGTCTTGGATCTAATCTTTTTTTAAATTTTCTTAGATTTGTAATATTTAAAAGTGAAGAAAACTTACCTATCCAATTTCCAGTCATCGCTTTTTTTAATTCACTTGTAATAAAATTTGCAGTTCCCTCTGCTGTTTTTAATGCTACATTTCCTGTAAATCCATCTGACACAATTACATCAACTTCACCATCCATTATGTGATTACCCTCGATATATCCTGAGAAAATAAAATTTTCAGATTTTTTGTCATTAAGAATTTGATATGTTTCTTTTATTACTTCATTACCCTTTAATTCTTCTGAACCAATATTCAATAAAGCAACATTGGCCATTTCATTTGGATATAGCGAGTTATAAAGTGCAGCTCCCATCGAAGAAAAATCACTTAGATTTTTTGCACTGCATTCAATATTGGCCCCAAGATCTAATACAACGCTCATGCCTTTTTTATTTGGCCACAGCGCAGATAGAGCTGGTTTATCTATATTTTCAATCATTTTAAGATTCAATTTTGATACAACTAATAGAGCGCCAGTATTACCAGCGGATATAACTATATCAGCATGCTTTTCTTTAACACTTTGAATAGCAAGCCACATACTTGTGTCTTTTCCTCTTTTTGCACCTTCTAAAGGACTGTCCGTACTTTTAATTGCATTCTCTGTATGAAAAATTTCATAGAACTCTTTATTAATTTTATTTTCAATTAATGGAGAAATTTTATTTTTATCTCCAAATATTTTGTAAAGGATGTTTTTATTTGATTGATGGTTGTAAACAATGCCATCTATAACTTTTTTTGGTGAACCATCACCTCCCATTGCATCAACTGCAATTTTAGTTTTTTCGGACATTTAGATTATTATACTATTCTTTTGGGTCTAAAACTTGTCTACCCTTATACATACCTGTTTTTAAATCTAGATGATGGGAAAGCCTGTATTCACCTGATTTTTTATCCTCAACTATATTTTTAGTTGAAAATTTCATTGTTTGTGCCCTCCTCATTCCAGTTCTGGAAGGGGTTTGTTTTCGTTTTGGTACTGCCATAATTATGGGTTACTTACACTTTTTAAATAATAATTCAAAGTTTTTTTTGACAAATCTAAGTTAAATTCATCAAAATAATCAAGTAAATCATCAATATTATTAAAATCTTCTAAAAATATTGATAATTTTTCAATTTTATCTGATTTTGATAAATCATCCCAAAAATGAATCTCAGAAACCATAGAATGGAACAAATTGATATAATCTTTCATTTTTTTGTTTATAGATTGGTCTCCGTATCCTATTTCTCTAATGCTTAATTCTAATTGTCTAAAGTTGTAATCATAAATTTCTTGTAAAACTTTTTTATTTTCTTCATTTTTATAGTTTTTGAGAAAAAATGAAAAATGAAGTAAAAATAAAGTCAACCGATCAGAAAAGCTGTCTTCTCTATTTAAATCCTTATATAAATCTTTATTTCTAGTGAAATTAATCAATTTATTATAAATATATATACACTCATTGCTCATGAATAAATTATATATATTTTTTTTATTTTTAATACTTTCAAATTGTACTATTAAACCTGTGATAAAACACCATGGTGTACCAAATTTAGATAAAAAACAAAACACTCTTATAATTAATAAAACTAATAAAAATGATATTATAAAAATTTTAGGATATCCATCAACAAAAAGTAAATTCGATAATGATTTATGGATTTATATTGAAAGAAAACAAACACAATCAAAATTAAAAAATTTAGGAAAAATGAAAATTGATACAAATAATGTATTGGTTTTAGAAATAAACCAATATGGAATATTAGAAAAAAAAGAACTCTATAACAAAGATAATATGAAAAATCTAAAAATTTCTAAAGATATAACTGGTACAGAACTTAAAAAAAATTCCTTTTTATATAAATTTTTCTCAAGTATGCGGTCTAAAATCAACGACCCTCTTAATAAGAGGGCCGAAAGTCGTAAAAAAGAAATTAGCCAGCGATAACTGCTAACAATAATAATGCAACAATATTTGTAATTTTAATCATTGGGTTAACTGCTGGACCCGCGGTATCTTTATATGGATCTCCAACGGTATCACCTGTTACAGCAGCTTTGTGAGCTTCTGAACCCTTGCCTCCATGATTTCCATCTTCAATATATTTCTTGGCATTGTCCCATGCACCGCCTCCAGCAGTCATAGAAACAGCTACAAAAAGTCCAGTAATTATAACTCCTAAAAGCATAGCACCAACTGCAGCTAAAGCAGCAACCTGACCACCTATTGATAGAATTATAAAATATAAAACTACAGGTGATAAAACAGGTAATAATGATGGAATTATCATTTCCTTGATTGCTGCAACAGTTAACAAATCAACTAATTTTGCATAATCAGGTTTTTGTTTTCTTTTCATGATACCTGGAAATTTTTTAAACTGTCTTCTAACTTCGACTACAACAGCTCCACCTGCCCTTCCAACAGCTTGCATTCCCATAGATCCAAATAAGTAAGGCAACATACCTCCAATTAACAAACCAACTACAACATAAGGATTTGATAAATCAAATGTTACAACGATACCTTCAAGAGCAGAGCCTGCTTCTTTAGAAAAATGCTTGATATCTTCAGTGTAAGCTGCAAATAAAACTAGTGCACCTAGACCGGCAGAACCAATAGCGTATCCTTTTGTAACAGCTTTAGTAGTGTTACCAACAGCATCTAGAGCGTCGGTAGTTTTTCTAACTTTTTTATCCAAGTTAGACATTTCAGCTATTCCTCCAGCATTATCAGTAACTGGGCCATAAGCATCTAACGCAACAACCATTCCAGCTAAAGCCAACATTGTTGTAACAGCAATTGCAATACCAAATAGACCAGCAATAGAATTTGTAATTAAGATACCAGCAACAATTATTAATGCAGGTATTGCTGTTGCTTCCATTGAAACAGCTAAACCTTGAATAACATTAGTTCCATGACCAGTTGTAGATGATAAAGCTACTGATTTAACAGGTCTATAACTTGTTCCTGTATAATATTCTGTAATCCAGATTAATAAACCTGTAATAACTAAACCAATTACTCCACAATAGTACAAATCCATTCCATTAAAGGTATTTCCATTAACAGTGTATACATTTGTAAAACCAATTACATAATCAGTAACAGGCCAAAGAATAAGTAGTGATGCAACTGCAGATACAATAAATCCTTTATATAATGCATTCATCACATTTTTATCTTTTCCAAGTTTAACGAAGAATGTCCCCAAAATAGATGTTAATAAACAAGCACCACCAATTGTTAAAGGATAAATCATCATATTAAGATCACCAACAAAGAAAATTGATGAAAGAACCATTGTAGCTACAATAGTAACGGCATATGTTTCAAATAAATCAGCTGCCATACCAGCACAATCTCCGACGTTATCTCCAACGTTGTCCGCAATTACTGCGGGATTTCTTGGGTCGTCTTCGGGTATACCAGCTTCAACTTTTCCAACTAGGTCAGCCCCAACATCTGCACCTTTGGTAAAAATACCTCCACCTAATCTTGCGAAAATTGAAATTAAAGATGCACCAAACCCTAAGGCAACAAGAGCATTAACAATCTCTCTCTCATCAACTTCATATTTAAGTAATAAAAAATAATATACTGCTATTGCCAACAATGCTAAACCAGCAACCAACATACCTGTTACAGCACCAGACTTAAAAGCCACTGAAAGACCTTGAGCTAGACCTTTTCTTGAAGCTTCAGCAGTTCTAACATTAGCTTCTACAGAAACTAACATACCAACATATCCTGCTATACCAGATAATGTTGCACCTATTAAATAACCAAGTCCAACTAACGGGCTGAATGCAATACTAACAATTACAAGAACAGCTGCACCAACAATTGCAATTGTTTTGTATTGTCTTGCTAGATAAGCTTTTGCTCCGATTTGAATGGCTGAAGCAATATCTTGCATTTTTGCATTTCCTGCACTTGAATTTAAAATGTTTTTTCCAGTAAAAAACCCATAAACGATAGATAAAAAACCGGCTCCGATTGTGTATAATAAAATAGTTTCTACAGTTGCACTCATATAACCCTCAGTTGTTGGTTGTTAATTTTTTAAGCCCGGACAATACAAAAAAAGTCAAAAAAGACAATAATTAACTTCAAAATTGATGGATATAACCACTTTTATTATTGGCGATTTCTCTGCCTTTTTGGTCTAAAATTAAAGACTTGTTTTTACCAGATAAAATAGTTCCTATTTTAGAAATTTTTACATGAAGAGATTTACTTAATTTATTTATGATTCTGGCTTTGTTTGGTTTTGCAGTAAACAAAATTTGATAATCATCTCCATTAGAAACTAGATCAATTTTTTTTAAATTCTTGCTATTGATAAGGTTGGTAAGATTTCTTGATACAGGAATAAGCTTTTCATAAATTTTATAAGAAACATTTTGCTTGTTTATTAATTTATTCAAATCTGTGATTAAGCCATCAGATATATCCATAGAACTAGTTGCTAGAGAAAGTAAATTTTTAGAAAACTTATTTTGGATATCAGGCATATAAAATTTATTTATAAAATACTTCGTTTTAGATTTATTCAACTTAATTTTATTTTTTAAAACTTGAAGTCCAATAAAACTATCACCCAAATTTCCTGTAACATATATATCATTATTTACATTAGATTGATTTCTGTAGATTATTTTTTTTGAATATCCGACTGAAGTTATTGTAAAGCTAAGTTTATTAGAAAAAGTTGTATCCCCACCTCCTAATAATAAATCATATTTTTTCTGCTCTTGCCTTAAAGAATTAGATATTTTTTTAAGATTATTTTTTGTAAAGTTTTTTTTATTCCCTGATCCAGCAATAAAATAATATTTTGGCTCAACTCCTTTACAGATTAAATCAGAAATTGAAGATCTTAAAATCTTTTTAATAACTAAATCTGGTCTTTTAAAATCTATAAAATGTGTACCTATATTGTAGGTGTCTACTGAAATAACTAATCCTTTTTTTTTATCAAAAAAAACATCATCGTTTAAATTTAAAGCTGCTTTATTTTTTTTAGAAATATTGGAAAAATAATTGTTTATTAATTCAAATTCATGCATTTGTTCTTAATTTTTTTCCAACATTATCAAGCAAAGCATTCAGATACTTAGTTTGTGAATTTTCTAAGAAATAATTTGATGAATTTAAATACTCTTTAATAATTATGTTTAAGGATAAATTAGGTTTGTACATTAATTCATATGTAGCAGCTTTTAAAATAGTTTGAAAAACCTTATCTAAATTTTCAAAAACAAATTCTTCGCCTAATTTGTTTTTTAATTCATCTATAATTAGATCATTTCTTTCGATAGTTCCTAGTACAATATCTTTAATAAATTTTTTAAATCTGTGTTTTGGAAACTGTAATTCATCGTCTTCATTATAAAATTTACCATAAAGTTTTTGAATTATTATAACTCTAGGATTATTTTTTGGATTAAAATGTGTTCTCATTTTTGAGATAAAACAGAAATTACTGCTGCAGCTACTTCCGCACCCTTTTTTTTTCTGGCTTTAGCTTGAGACATATTCAAACAAGTAATTATTCCATTCCCAATTGGTTTTTTACTTGAAATTGATAATTTCATAATACCACTGATTGCTGCTTGAGAAATAAAATCAAAGTGAGGAGTTTGACCTTTAATAACACAACCTAAAGCTAAAAAGGCATCATACTTATTTATGTTTTTTGAAATAGTCACTGGTATTTCAAATGCTCCTGGAACGTTAATAACTTTTATATTATTTTTTTTTGGGATTAATTTTAAAGCACTTTTAAACAATCCATCTGCAATATCTTTGTAATAATCAGCTATAACAATCAAAATTTTTTTCTTCATTATATCAATTCTTGTTTAGTAATTTTTATACCATAACCATCTAAACCAATAACTTTTTTTGGAGATTTTGTGATTAATATCATATTTTTAATTTTTAAATCTTTTATAATTTGAGCTCCAATTCCATAATTTCTTATTAATTTGTCATTACCCTTTTTATAAAAATCTTTATTTTTATAATCTTTCAGAGTTTGTGTTACAGATTTTAAATTAGAGTCTTTAATAAATACTAATACACAATTGTTATATTTTTTAAAATAATTTAAAGTTTTGTTAAATGAGTTTGGTATTTGTTGATTAATTAAATAATTTTGAACTACATTTGAAGAGATTACTCTTACCCTTGGAGTAATACCCTTTTTTATTTTTCCCTTAATAAGAGCAAAATGTTCTGAACCATCAATTAAATTTTCATAAATTCGAATATTATACTTTTGATCTTTTACAATTATTGAGCTTTGCTTTTTTAATTTAATTAATTTTTCTTTTTTAAGTCTATAGGCAATCAAATCTTCAATCTTACCTATTTTAAGTTTATGTTTATTTGCAAAATTAAATAAATCCTTACCTTTGGCCATTGATCCATCTTCATTCATAATTTCACAAATAACAGCTGAATTATTTTTTTTTGCCAATTTTGAAATATCAACTGAAGCTTCTGTATGCCCAGCTCTAACAAGTACACCTCCATCTTTTGCTATTATTGGAAACACATGACCTGGAGATACAATTTCATTTTTATTAGCATTTTTCTTTGAAGCAACTTTAATTGTTTTAGCTCTATCCTTTGCTGAAATTCCTGTTGTAATTCCTCTTTTTGCTTCAATAGATATAGTAAATGCAGTTTTATTTCTAGATTGGTTAACTGGTGACATTAATGAAAGATTTAACTTTTTTGCTTGAACACTATCAAGTGCCAAACAAATTAAACCTCTTCCATACTTAGCCATAAAATTTATATTTTTTGAATTAGTATCAGATGTTGATATTACTAAATCGCCTTCATTTTCTCTTTTTTCATCATCAACTAGTATGAACATACCACCTTTTCTAGCAATATTAATAATAGTTTCTATTGATGCAAAATTACTTTTTGTCATAAAAATAATTTCTTACATATTTAGACAAGATATCAATCTCAATATTTACCAAACTAGATTTTTTTAAAGTAGATAAATTAGTTTCTTTATACGTATGAGGGATAATCCAAATTTGAAAACCTTTTTTTGTAATTTTTGAAATTGTAAGAGAAATACCATTTACACATATTGATGCTTTCTCTATTAAATGTTTCCTTTCCTTTTTTGGTATCTCAAAATCAAAAAGATAAGATTTATCAATTTTTTTAATACTATTAACTATTCCAACCGTATCCACGTGACCTTGGCAAATATGGCCAGAAATTTTAGTTCCATATTTCAAAGGTAACTCTAAGTTCAAAACATCATTTGTTTTGAGAAATTTAAATTTGGACCTAATTAAAGTTTCATTAGATAAATAAAACTCCATTATTTTTGACTTATACGAAATTAATGTGAGACATACCCCATCACATGCAACTGATAATCCCATATCTTTTGATGAAACCTTTAAGTTGCTTTTAACAAATATATTAATACCTTTTGGTCTTTTGGTAATTCTTTTGACGTTACCTTGGTTATATATAATTCCGTTAAACATAATTTTTATATAAATCTATTTTATCTTTTTTTAATTTCAGATTTAGTTTTGACTTATATCTATATTTTGATTTTAAAGTATTTAAACTGTTAAATTCAACAAATTCTGTATTTTTAGATAGATTATTTGAACTTTTAAACAAATAAAATTTATTAAAAATTTCATCTTTTATGAATGATTTTGTAAGTTTATCTCCACCTTCAACCAATAAATTTCTACTTCCTAAAGAATAAAGTTTTTTTAATATCTGTTTTAATTTGAATTCTTTATTTTTATTAATTTTAGATTTTATTAATAAGACTTTTTTAGATTTAAATAATGAGATTTTTGATTTTGTTGCTTCATTATAAAAAATAATTGTTTTTATTTTAGTTGCTGATTTTATTAAGTAAGAATTTAGATTAGAATTTAGCTTATTATCTAAAATAACTCTTATAGGTGAAAAATTATTTTTGTTTTTAAGTCTACAATTGAGTTTTGGATTATCCTTATTTAAGGTTTTGTGTGAAATTAATATCGTATCATTTTTATATCTTAAAAAATGTGAAAATTTATCAGAATAAATATTGGTAATTTTTTGCTTTTCTTTACTATAAATTAAATTATTCTTCGAAATTGCAATTTTACCTGTAACAAAAGGTATTTTATTTTTTCTGTTAAAAAAATAAGGAAAGTAAAACCGACTGATTTCTTTTTTTAAAAGATTTTTTCTAACTTTTATTTTACTTGATTTTAAAATATAGAAAGATTTGCCACTTACGCGTTCGTCAATATCAGAAATTGAATAAATAACTTCTGATATTTTTGATTTAATTATTAAATTTGTACATGGGGGTGTTTTTCCTTTATGACAACACGGTTCTAATGTGACATACATCTTTGAGCCAGCAACATTTTCAATAGAATCTTTAATTGCATTTCGTTCAGCATGAGGCCTTCCATCATGTGAAGTCTGTCCTAAAGATATAATTTTATTATTTTTAACAATTACACATCCAACAGATGGATTTATACCGGTTAAACCTTCGCGAGCAATTGCCAAATTAAGGGCAATTTGCATGAATTGTTTATCTTTACTGGTAAAATTATCTTTTTTTGTAGACATCTAATCTGTCCACGAATTGCACAAAGTCTTTTTCTTCTCTAAAATTTCTATAAACGGAAGCAAAACGCACATATGCTACAGGATCAAGCTCTTTTAATCCTTCCATAACCATTGTTCCAATTGTGCTTGTTGATATTTCAGTTTGTCCAAGTTCTTCTAATGATCTTGAGATTTTACTTATAAATTTTTCTGCAGTTTCAGTATCAATTGGTCTCTTTTTTAATGCTATATAGATTGATTTAGATAATTTATCTCTGTCAAAAGAAGATTTTCTTCCATTTTTTTTAACAACCATTAATTCTCTAAATTGAATTCTTTCAAAGGTAGTAAATCTTTCACCACATACACATAATCGTCTTCTTCTGATTGCAGTTCCATCTTCAGTTGGTCTAGAATCTACAACTGATGTATCACCTTTTTTTTCACAAGGACAAATCATTATTTATAAGTTTTTATATATTGGAAATGATGAAGTTAGATTAATAACTTCATGTCTTACTTCGTTTTCAACTTTACTGTTATCATCAGGGTTTTCAGATAAACCTTTAATAGTTTTTGTTATCAATTCACCTACAGTTTTAAATTCATTTAATCCAAATCCACGTGTAGTAGCCGCTTGAGTGCCCAATCTAATACCCGATGTAATCATTGGCTTCTCTGTATCAAAAGGTATTCCATTTTTATTACATGTTATGTTGGCTCTTGATAGACTTTCTGCTGCAAGATTTCCTTTAACATTAAAAGGTCTTAAGTCAACAAGCATTAAATGAGTATCAGTTCCATCTGAATAAATTTTAAACCCATTGTTTTTTAAAGTTTCAGCTAAGATTTTTGCATTAGCTAAAACAGATTTTATATAATCTTGAAATTCTGGTTGAAGAGCTTCTTGAAAACCAGCAGCTTTAGCAGCAATAATATGCATCAAAGGTCCGCCTTGATAACCAGGAAAAACAGCTGTGTTAAACTTTTTACCAAGTTCCTCGTCATTAGATAAAATTATTCCACCTCTTGCACTTCTAAAAACTTTATGTGTAGTTGAAGTTACAACATGAGCATAATCACATGGATTTGGATAACCCTTACCAGCCACAAGTCCTGAGAAGTGTGCCATATCAACCATTAAATAGGCTCCAACTTTATCAGCTATTTCTCTAAATCTTTTAAAATCAATTACTCGAGAATAAGCACTGCCGCCTGCTATTATTAATTTAGGCTTGTGTTCTAAAGCAAGTCTTTCAACATTATCATAATCAATAAGCTCAGAATCTTTATCAACGTCATAACCTATAGCGTTAAACCATTTACCTGACATAGATATTTTTAATCCGTGGGTTATGTGTCCGCCTGAATTTAAACTCATGCCCATAAATGTTTCACCAGGATTTAATAAAGCTAAAAACACAGCACCATTTGCTTGGGCTCCAGAATGAGGCTGTGCATTTGCATATTTACAATTAAATAATTTTTTTAATCTTTCAATTGCAAGACTTTCTGCAACATCTACATGTTCGCAACCATTATAGTATCTTTTTCCAGGATAACCTTCAGCATACTTATTAGTTAAAACTGATCCTTGAGCTTCAAGAACTGCTTGTGAAACTATATTTTCTGATGCAATTAATTCTATATGTTGTTGTTGTCTTAAGAGTTCGTCTTTTATAGCTTTATATAATTCAGGGTCCTTGCTAGATAAACCATCTTCAAAGAAACTCTTATAACTATCGTTTAAATAACTTTTTTCACTAGACATAATTATTTATATTTTTTTTACTCTTTTTAAGTGTCTCCCACCTTCGAACTTTGTATTTAAAAAAATGCTAATAAATTTTAATGCATTTTTTTTAGTTAGCAATCTAGAACCTAATGTAATGATATTTGCATCATTATGCAATCTAGATAATTTTGTAGATTTTTCATTATAGCATTGAGCAGCTCTAACATTTTTATGTTTATTTGCCACAATATTCATTCCAGTTCCTGATCCACATACCAAAATACCAATATTTTTTTTTGATGAATTTACTTTTCTTGCAACTTTATGTGCAAAATCTGGGTAATCAACGCTATTCTCATTTGAAGGGCCAAAATCTTGGAAATTAATTTTTTTCTTTTCTAAATAAATTTTAATTGCTTCTTTAAGTTTGAAACCAGCATGATCTGAAGAAATAAATATTTTTTTCAAATTAATTGAATTTATAATCTAACACACAAGCAACAAGGTGGACTCTATTTTCTTCACCACCATTAAATGCATTATGATATTTTGTGTTATTAGTCACCCACACAGAACCATCTGCAGGCATATGTTTTGCAACATTATCTATGACCATTAAGCATCCAGGATTAGTTACAATTGGAATGTGCAATCTTGGTTCTGGATCTCTATGCCAACTTAAAGTTGATCTTGGTTCTTTTAGTAAAATTCTTACTCTACCCAATTTGTATTTCCTTGATAAAACATCATACACTTCTTTAAAATAAGTGTTCTCATAGTCTTTTATAAATTCAGAATAAGCTGCCTCATCTATTTGAACGTCTCTTGAAACCTCTTTTCCAGTTTTATCAGGCTTAGTCCAGTATACACCTCTAGCTTTATTACCCTTGGTCGAGTCAGGATCACCAGGTATTTGTGTTAATGAAATTGCTCCAAAATGAGTTATCCCAGCGTCTTCAAATTTTTTTGTCTGAATTATTTGGTTATAGGCTTCTTGAAGTTTATTTATATCAAATTTCAAGTTTTGTTTTTGAAAATCACTAAAATCTAAAATTCTATCATCTTTTTTTAAGTTTAGGTTTACAACTTTTGTGTTATCATTACTCATAAAAATGGTTTTGTACTTAATTTAAGATTTATTTGTATAATACATTTGTCGCATTAATAAAGTAAATTTAAACATGATTGTAGGAAAATATCCAAGCCTAAGATTAAGAAGAAACAGAAAATCTTCTTGGACTAGAAAACTGATTCAGGAAAATACCATAAGTCCTAATGATTTTATTCTTCCAATTTTCCTTATTGATGGAATAAATAAAAAACAACATATAAAATCGATGCCTGGCGTCTACAGGTATTCAGTGGATAGAATCAGTCAAATTATCGACAAAGCGATAAGCAAAGGAATTCCAATGGTTGCTCTTTTCCCAAATACAAAAAAATCATTGAAAAATGAACTTGGATCAGAAGCACTAAATGAAAATAATCTTGTTTGTAGAGCATCAAGAATGATTAAAAAAAAATACAAAAATCAAATTGGAATTATGTGTGATGTTGCACTGGACCCATATACCTCTCACGGACATGACGGATTAATCAAATCTGATAAAATTTTAAATGATGAAACAATCCGAGTTTTAATAAACCAATCTTTACTTCAAGCTGAAATGGGTTGTGATGTTTTAGCTCCATCAGATATGATGGATGGGAGGATTGGTAAAATTAGAAAAGCAATCGATCAAAACAATTTCCAAGACGTTCAAATTTTATCTTATGCAGCAAAATATGCATCCAGCTTTTATGGTCCCTTTAGGGATGCTGTGGGGTCAAAAAGTTCATTAAAAGGAGATAAAAAAACATATCAAATGGATTTTAGAAATTCTGATGAAGCATTAAGAGAAGTTGCTTTAGATATAAAAGAAGGAGCTGATATGGTTATGGTTAAACCAGGAATGCCATATTTGGATATAATTAAATCAATTAAAGAAAAATTCAAAATCCCAGTTTTTGCGTATCAAGTATCTGGGGAGTACAGTCTAATAGAAAATGCTATTAATAAAAACCTTGTAAATAAAGATGCAGTGTATGAAAGCTTAGTGGCTTTCAAAAGAGCTGGTGCAAATGCGATTGTGAGTTATTACGCTGATCGAATTGACAAAATAATAAAGTAATTACCTTAATGTATTAAGAAATAACAATCTATTATTTGGAAAATTAATATTGTTTGGTTTTAAAATTGTTTTATCTAGATAATCATTAACTAACTTCAAACCTTTTAATAAAATTTTAATATCTTCAACCTCTTTATCTTTTTCTATAAGAAAGTTTGGAACATATTTTTTTTCATTTGATGATGAAACATAGTAAACAGTTTCGTTATTTTCGGTATCTTTCTCTACTAAATTTTCTAATTCTAAATCATAACCTAATATTTTGAGTAATTCTAATTCCCAAAAAATATATTTTTTTAACCAATTTTTATCTTGTAAAATTAAAAAGAAATTCTGAATTATGAAAAAAACTTTTTCATTTGATTGTGCGTCTGCTGTTAAAATTTTAATCAAATTCATTGCAGAGGTTAGGCATGATAATTTTTGCTTATCATCAAAATACAAAGGGCTATAAGCATTTAAAATTTCAACTTTAAAGTAACCAATTCTATTTTCATTTTTTGAATTATAATTAACATGCAGTTTATTTCCTATTTGAAGGTAATTTTTAATTTTTTTTGATGTACCACCAAAAATGATACCTGAAACTTTACCCTTTTCTTTGGTAAAGATTTCTACAATCAGAGAGTTTTCGTTGTATCTATTTTTACTTAATAAAAAACATTCATCAGACCAATTCATATTATTAATTTAAACTTTTCAAACACTCTGTAGCAGCACTTTGTTCGGCATTTTTTTTTGAATTGCCAATCCCAATAAAGTATTTTGTATTAGGTAATTTTACTCCCACCTTGAATACAGGCTTGTGTCTTGGACCAGTATTTGAGATTAATTTATATTTAGGAAGACTTTTAAATTTTTTTAATGATTGTTCTTGTAACTTTGTTTTAGCATCAATTTCTGTAACAACACTGTCACTAATTTTAGCCTCCCAATGCTTTAAAATAAACTTTTCAACAACATTGAAACCTTTATCGAGATAAATTGCTCCTATTAAAGCTTCGCAACTGTCTGCAATAATTTTATCCTCTATTTTGATTTTTTTATTTTTAGGATTAAAAGTTTTAATATATTTTTCTAAATTAATTGATTTTGCAATTTCAAGACAAGATTTTTTATTAACAAGTGAAGCAAATTTCTTATCAAGTATTCCCTCTTTTTCATTAGGATAAATTTCTAATAATTTTTTAGCCATGACCAGTCCTAATACACGATCACCTAAAAATTCAATTTTTTCATTATTTTTAGAGGAATTAAAACTTTTATGAGTAAGAGATTGGTCTAATAAATTTTTATTTTTAAAAACTATATTTATTTTTTTTTCTAATTCTTGATACTTTATTTTCATTAATTAATAACATTAAAGGTTCTTTTAAATCTTATAGATTTATGCCATTTCCAAAATTCAATAAAACTTCCAATTTTTTTATCAGATGAAAAAAAAATAAATTGAGCCTTACCAACCAAGTTATCTTTATGAACATAACCAACACTTGAAAGAAATCTGCTATCTTTAGAACAATCTCTATTATCACCTAAAAAGAAATAATGATCATCTGGAACTGTAAAAACATCTGAATTTTGATAGGTATAATTTTTTAAATAAACTGTATGAAATTTTTTACCATTAGGTAATTTTTCCTCAAACTTTAAGACATCTATTATTGTGTCACCACAATAAATTTTTGTTTTAAGTGGGATTTTAGATTTAAGTATTTCGCTACTATTTAAATATAGATTTGCATCAATAAACTGAATTTTATCTCCTGGCAGCCCAATTAAACGTTTTATATAATCTGTTCTATTATCAGCTGGTGTTTTAAATACAATTACATCCCCTCTTTCAGGACTTCTAAACATTATTCTTTTACTAAGTATTGGCGGACTAAAAGGGAAAGAATGTTTGCTATACCCATATGAATATTTCGTAACAAATAATCTGTCACCTACAAGTAATGTGGGTTCCATCGAAGAAGAAGGTATATAAAAAGGTTGCACTAAAAGTGATCTAATTATTACTGCTATTATCAAAGCATAAAATAAAGTTTTTATATTTTCTGAAAAAAAATTTTTATCTAGTTTCATTATGATTGAATAATAGCAAATGCTGTTGAATATTTTTTTTCATCAGAAATAGAGAGAAAACATTTATATTTTTTTATTTTAAATTTGTTTTGGATCATTTTGGTGATTTTTTTATTTGTAACATAATTTGGTTTACCCATTTTATCGTTAACTACTTCTATATCTTTAAAGTTCAATTTCATTCTAAATCCGGTACCCAAAGCTTTTGAAAATGCTTCTTTTGCTGCAAATCTTTTTGAAAAAAAAGCCACTTTATTCTTTATTAAGTTTGATTGTCTTTGTTCTCTCACACTAAAAACTCGATTAATAAAAGATTTACTTTTTATAGCTTCTTTAATTCTTTTATTTTCAATTATATCAACTCCAATACCTAAAATTTTCATTAATTTTTAATAATTTTTTTAAAATCTTTAATTACTTTGGGTAGACCATAAAATATCGACTCTCCAATAATAAAATGTCCTATATTGAATTCCTCTATTTCTTTAATTTTTGTTAAAATTTTAGTAGTTTTGTAATCTAAACCATGACCTGCATGTACTTCTATATCTAGTTTAGATGCAAGTTTTGAGCTTTGTTTAATTCTATTTAATTCGCTTGAAAAATTTTTATGCGATTTAACATGATTAGCTAGTTTTCCAGTGTGAATTTCAACACAATCCACATTTAATTTTTTTGAAAGTTTAATATCATTTAAGTTGGGGTTGATAAATAAACTAGTTCTAATATTTGACTTTTTAAATTTAAAAATTATTTCTTTTAATTTTTTATAATTATCTTTTAGATTTAAGCCACCTTCTGTAGTTATTTCTTTTCTATTTTCTGGAACAATACAAATGTAATTTGGTTTATATTTTAAAGCTTTTTTAATTATTTCACTATTCATTGAGACTTCAAGATTAACTAACACTTTATTTAAGGCGCAAATCTTCTTAGCATCTAAATCATTTATGTGCCTTCTATCTTCTCTTAAATGAATAGTTACAGAGTCTGCGCCCAATTTTATAACTTCTTTTGCTGCAAAAACAGGATTTGGATGTTTTTCACCACGTGCATTACGCAGTGTTGCAATATGATCTATATTTACGCCTAGTCTTTTCACTGAATAAATCTACTTCCTGGAGTGGTAATGGGAATTGATTTTAGAGATTTAGGTATATTTTTAAGGTTATAGCTAGGAACATCTATTTTTAAATGAGAAACAATTTTATTTTTTATTTTCAGAGATTTTTTTGTTGATCTGTCAATTATAGAAGCAAAACCAACAAGTTTTGCGTTTGATTTTTTTATAAGTTTCACACATTCCAAACTGGATTTACCAGTTGTAATCACATCTTCTATAATTAAAACCCTTGCGCCCTTTTTTATACTAAAGCCTCTTCTGAGAGTGAATTTTCCATTTACCCTTTCGCAAAAAATTGTTTCTTTTTTTAAAATTTTACCAATTTCATAACCTATGATCACGCCACCCATTGCAGGAGCAAGTATTAAATCAATTTTTTTAAAATTTTTTTTAATTTTATTTGCTAATGATTTACAAATTTTGTCAGCTAAATTAGGAAAGCTTAAAAGTTTAGCACATTGAATATACTTTGGAGAGTGAAGTCCTGAGGATAAAACAAAATGTCCTTCTAATAACGCATCAGTCTTTTTTAAAATATTTAAGGATTTTTTGAGTGAAAGCATTTCTTTTTTCTTCGTGTCTAATTATCTTAAATTTTATACCTTTTTGCTTTAGCTCTGCAATAAAATTTGTAAAATTCTTAAGATTTCTAATTATTAATCTAAATTTAAAGTTAATGTAGTTTGGGTTTTTACCTGCCATCTCTAAATTAGAAATGTTAAGTTTATGTCTTCCAATTAAAGAACTTATATCACCAAGTTGACCAGGTTTATCTGGCAGTGAAATCCATAGTGTAGTGTTATATTTTTTTGTTTTTTCCTCTTTTTGCTCACCTTTATCATGCCAATATCTTCTAATAGCAGCTCTTGCTTTACCTGTTTTGGTAGTAGGTATCCAATGTAAAGATGGTGAACTATTTTTAGATGTAAGAATATTAACCCTATCACCATTTCTTAATATTGTTTGTAATTCACTGTTATTTCCATTTACTTCACATCCAATTGCAGAATTACCAATTTTAGTGTGCACAGCATAAGCAAAATCGATTGCTGTTGCATCTTTTGGTAATTTG
This sequence comes from Candidatus Pelagibacter sp., assembly GCF_965262185.1. GTDB lineage: Bacteria > Pseudomonadota > Alphaproteobacteria > Pelagibacterales > Pelagibacteraceae > Pelagibacter. Next base: position 48,762 of record NZ_OZ253498.1, on the reverse strand, counting down.
ATAACAGATCCCTTTGGTGTGAAGCAAAAGACATTTTCCTGAAACATTTGAAGCTTTGTATACTCATAAGAGTCCTCAGGATTTTCATTTTTTTCAATAATCTCAACCAAATCTTTTAACCAATCATACTCTTTCCAACTTAATGAATTAAATTTTTCAGAAGATTTATATTGCCAATGCGATGCAACACCTCTCTCTGCAAAGTCATGCATTTTTTTTGTTCTAATTTGAATCTCTATAGGCTTTTTATTTGAACCAATTACTGAAGTGTGAATTGATTTATATCCATTTATTTTAGGCGAAGAAATATAATCTTTAAATTTGCCAGGTATACAGTTCCATTTCTTATGAAATATGCCAAGTGTTTTATAACAATCATCAATAGTATCTAATATAATCCTAAATCCAATGATGTCTGTAATCTGCTCTAAAGAAACTCTTTTTTTTTGAACTTTTCTCCATATTGAAAATGGAGTTTTTTCTCTTCCATATATTTCTGAATTAATTTTGTGATCGTTCAATAACTCACTAAGTTCATATGATTGCTCTTTAAAAATATCTTTTTTATCTAATTTTATTTCATCAAGTCTTTTCTTTATCAATTTTCTTGCATCAAAATTTAAAATTTCAAATGACAAATCTTCAAGCTCATCACGTATTCGGTGCATACCCATTCTATCTGTCAATGGAGCATAAATTTCCATTGTTTCTTGTGCAATCCTTTGTCTTTTTTCCTCTTTAGTAATTGCTTTAATCGTTCTCATGTTATGTAATCTGTCGGCAATTTTCACTAACAATACTCTAATATCTTTTGATGTTGCTAAAATTAATTTTCTAAAATTTTCTACTTTAGAATTTGATCCAGCTGTATTTTCAAAAACAGATATTTTGGTAACACCATTAACTAAATCAGCAACTTCATCGCCAAATTCAGCTTTTATTGTTTCATAAGTTGCAAAGGTATCTTCAATAGTGTCATGCAATAACCCAGTGGCAATTGTAGCACTGTCTAATTTTAACTCTGTTAAAATATTTGCAACTTCAATTGGATGCACAGAGTAAGGATCACCGGAAGCTCTCTTTTGACTCTTATGAGCCTTGACAGCAAAATTATAAGCTTTATCTAGTTTTTCAGGATTTAAAAATTTATTATAATTTTTAACTTTATTAATTAGTTCATTAGAATTCAGCATAACTTTATTATAACATTAATTTAAATTTGTTTAATAGACCTAATGTCTCCTTGGGAGATTGAAGAAATCAAGCTTTTAAGATCTTTTTTAATAATTGGATGATGCCATTCTTTTTGAATTTCAAAAAAAGGGATAAGTACAAAATTTCTTTTATGCATAAGCTTATGAGGCAAAGTTAATTTGTTTTTTACTTTTAAAACCTTTTTATTAAAATCGATTATGTCAATATCACAGATACGTGGATCATTTTTTTTACCTTTTTTTCTTCCTAATAAAATTTCAATTTTCTTACATATTTTAAGGAGACTTTCTGGATCGTGATAAAATTTTGCCTTAATGACTATATTTAAAAATTTAGGTTTTTTAGGGTCAGGCCAAGAAGGTGTTTCATAAAAACTTGAGATAGATAAAAAATCCAGATTATTTTTGTTTAAGTGGGATTTTGCAATTTCTATATTTTTTTTTCTATCACCTAAATTAGAGCCAATACCTAAATAAACAATTTTAGCTTGATTTTCTAATATATCTTGCTTTTTCACGGTTCCAGTCTCTACTCTTTTTTGTTGCTCTTTTATCATATTGCTTCTTTCCTTTAGCAACTGCTAATTCGATTTTGGCCTTCCCTTTTTTAAAATACATTTTGGTTGGAACAATAGTAAATCCATCTCTTTGCATTTTTCCAATTAATTTGTTTATTTCTCTTTTGTTTAACAGTAACTTTCTTTCATCGGTTGGGTTATGATTGGAATAACTTGCTTGTTTATAAGGTGATATGTGAGAATTAATTAAAATTATTTCTCCATTTTTTTCAACTGCATAAGAGTCTGCTATATTAACTTTTCCATCTCTTACTGATTTAATTTCAGAACCTTTAAGAACAATTCCTGCTTCTAATATATCCTCAAAAGAATAATTAAAACTAGCTTTCCTATTTAAACAAATTATTTTTAAACCAGAATTGGTTTTTTTGTTCATTAAATCAATTTTGCTGACTGAAGAGACTTTTTAACAATTTCCTTAGTTTGTTCAGTAACTTTTACCAGAGGTAATCTAACATCATCTTCGCACAGATTTAATAATTTAGCAGCATATTTTACTGGACTAGGATTACTTTCAACAAACATTGAATGATGAATTGGCTGTAAAATTTTATCTAATTTTTCAGCTTCACTAATATCATTTTCAGATTTAGAAAATTTTTGAAAATCTGAACAAAGTTTTGGCGCTATGTTTGCTGTTACACTTATTGCGCCTACTCCACCTCTTTTATTAAATTCTAGCGCATTGTCATCATTACCAGTCAATTGAATAAATTCTTTACCCATTTTTGATAACTGTTGATCAACCCTGTCCAAATCTCCAGTGGCATCTTTTACACCAACTATATTTTTCAACTCGAACAGTCTTGCCATTGTATCAACATTCATATCTATAACTGATCTACCTGGAATATTATAAATTATTATTGGTATCCCACATTTGTCATTTATAGCTTTATAATGTTGGTACAAACCTTCTTGCGTAGGTTTATTATAATATGGAGTTACAATGAGAGCACCATTTGCACCCACCTTTTCAGCGTGTGAGGTTAAAGAAATAGCTTCCTCAGTAGAATTTGAACCTGTTCCAGCAATAACTGGAATTTTTCCATTACTTTCTTTTATGCAGAGATCAATTACTTTTTGATGTTCATCATGACTTAATGTTGGGGATTCTCCTGTTGTACCAGCAGGTACAAGCCCACTAGTTCCATTTTCAATATGAAAATGTATTAATTTAATATACGCCTCCTCATCTAAGAGATTGTTTTTAAACGGCGTAATTAAAGCAACATTTGATCCTTTGAACATAAATACTTATAACATAGTTTAAAGATTCATATACCAAAAGATTATGTTTAAAAAATTATTATTTTTAATAATAACTTCCTTGATAAGCTTTAATTTTAGTTGGGCACAGATTGTACCTTTAAAAAAACCATCGCTATCCTCTGAGGAATTAAATAAAAAAATAATATTAAACACAATCAAACCTCTAAAAAAACCTTCAAAAGTTAAAGTTGAGAAAAAGGTACCTAAAAAAGAAACCAAACTTAGTTTGCTTTTACCTAAAAAAAAACCAGTTATAAGCGGATTATTCAATTCAGAAACAATAAAAATTTCTAAATTTTATAATAAAAAAGACTTTGGGATTGCAAAAAAAGCTATAAGAGAGATGCGAAAAGGACAGTGGAAATCTGCAATTAAAATCTCAAAAAAAGCTAAAGATAAATCTATATATAATTTTATCAAATGGAGACATTTATTAACAACAGGAAATCAAGAATCCTTTTTTGATTACCAAGTCTTTATCAAAAAAAATTCACATTATCCAAGAATAGATAGATTGAGGTATTTAGCTGAGCACAAACTTTCAACAGAAAAAGTTTCTCCAAGAAAAATAATTAATTGGTTTTCAAAAAATGAGCCCTTAAGTGGATATGGTAAAATGATTTTGGGTGAAAGTCATATTTTATCAGGGGACAAAGCAAAAGGAATTAGTCTAATTAAAAATGGATGGATTTCTGCAGATTTATCAAAAAGTGAATTAAGGTTTTTCAGAAAAAAATATAAAAAATATCTTAATGCAGATGATTATATTAAAAGAGCTGATCATCTAGCATGGAATGGTGATCATTGGGATTTAAAAAGATTAATCAGATATTTACCTAAAGAGTATGAATTACTCTATAATGCAAGACATATTTTGATGACCAAAGGATATGGTGTAGATCAAGCAATTAAAAATGTTCCAAAAAAATTAAAAAATGATGCTGGATTAAACTATGATCGTTTAAAGTGGAGAAGAAAAAAAGGACGATTGGAGTCTTCTATTGAAATTTTGCTCAAGATAAGAAATGATAAAGATTATTTAGTTAGACCTGACAAATGGTGGAAAGAAAGAGAAATCATTTCTCGAAAGTTAATTTATAAAAAACAATATGAATTAGCTTATAAAATTAGCAGCAATCATGGAATGTCTGAAGGGTCTGAATTTGCAGAGGCAGAATGGATGAGTGGTTGGATAGCACTAAGTTTTTTAAATGATCCACTTCTTGCTAAAGATCATTTTAAAAACTTTTTTGATAATGTTAATTATCCAATAAGTGTTGCAAGGGGTGCATATTGGTTAGGTAGATCATATGAAAAACTAAAAGATAAAGATCAATCGGAAAAATGGTATAAAGAGGCTACAAAATATTTAACTACATATTACGGACAACTAGCATTTTTAAAAATTAATCCTAATGGAAAATTTGAACTTGATAAAACAATTTTGGTTGAAGATGAATACAGAAAAGCTTTTTTTAATAAAGAATTAGTAAAAATCACACATCTTTTACATGAGTTAAAGAAAGACAAATATACAAAATTTATCTTAAGACATCTTGCTAATGATAACGTTTCTGAAGGCAGTGAACTTTTAGCTGCTGAACTTGCTACCAGTATCAGTAGATATGATTTTGCAATACAAATATCAAAAATTGCCTCTTATCAAAAAAGATTTCATAACAAATACAATTATCCATTAATAAGCACACCGAAATACATTAATGGAAGAAAGATTCCTGAAAGTGCGTTAATTTTATCAATTATAAGACAAGAAAGTGAATTTGATTTAAAAGCAAATAGTCATGCTGGTGCAAAAGGTTTAATGCAATTAATGCCTTACACAGCAAAATTAGTTGCTAAACAAGCAAAGCTTCCTTATGCAAATTCTCGATTAACAACCGATCCAGAGTACAATATAAATTTAGGGTCTCATTATATTGCTGGTTTAATTCAGCAATATGATGGTTCTTATCCATTTGCAATAGCTGCGTACAATGCTGGTCCAAATAGAGTTAAATATTGGAAAAAATTAAATAAGGACCCACAAAAAAAACAAATAAATTATGTTGATTGGGTTGAGCTGATTAAATTTAGAGAGACTAGAAACTATGTTCAGCGTGTATTGGAAAATTATAATGTGTACAGATATGTGCTGGAACAAAATCCAATAGTAATGAAAGATTTTTTTAAAGATCAGCCTTTATATTAGTGGCGGAGAGAGAGGGATTCGAACCCTCGGTACAAGTTTCCTCGCACGGTCATTTAGCAAACGACTGGTTTCAGCCTCTCACCCATCTCTCCGTATGACATTGTGTAATAAGTGATTTTATTGAAAATTCAATATTTATAAAGTAATTATTCAATTATTATGGGAAATAAATACTCAGTATTTTCATTAATCAAAAACGCTCTTTCATACCATGAGAATTGGCAAAGAGCATGGAAAGACCCTACTCCAAAAAAAGAGTATGATGCTGTCATAGTTGGTGGAGGTGGTCATGGTTTAGCGACAGCATACTATTTAGCAAAAAAACACGATATGAAAAATATTGCTGTTGTTGAAAAAGGATGGATTGGTGGAGGAAACACTGGTCGTAATACTACAATTATTAGATCGAATTATTTATGGGACGCTAGTGCTGGACTTTATGATCACGCGCTAAAAATTTGGGAAGGATTATCTCAAGAGTTAAACTACAATGTAATGTTTAGTCAAAGAGGTGTAATGAATCTTGCTCACAATTTGCAAGATGTAAGAGATTTAAAAAGAAGAACACACGCAAATAGACTAAATGGTATTGATGCTGTTTACTTGAGTACAGAAGAAGTTAAAAAGTTTTGTCCAATTATAAATACATCTCAAGATATAAGATATCCAGTACTTGGTGGTACGTTACAAAGAAGAGCTGGTACAGCAAGACATGATGCTGTTGCCTGGGGTTATGCTAGAGGTGCTGATGAAATGGGTGTTGATATAATTCAAAATTGTGAAGTAAAAGGTATAAAAAGAAATAGTGATAGTGTTGAAGGTTTAGAAACAACAAAAGGATTTATTAAAACAAAAAAAATTGGAGTTGTGGCAGCCGGACATTCAAGTGTGATCGCTAATATGGCTGGAATAAGACTTCCTTTAGAAAGCAAACCTCTTCAAGCACTAGTGTCAGAACCTGTGAAACCAATTATAGATACAGTTGTAATGTCAAACGCTGTGCACGCTTACGTAAGTCAATCTGATAAAGGTGAATTAGTTATTGGTGCTGGAACAGATGATTATGTTTCATATACTCAAAAAGGAAGTCATCAAATAGTTGAAGGTACTCTAAATGCTATTTTAGAATTGTATCCAATTTTTAGTCGTATGAGAATGTTAAGACAATGGGGAGGAATTGTGGATATATGTCCTGATGCAAGTCCAATATTAAGTAAAACTTCTATCAAAGGACTTTATTTTAATTGTGGTTGGGGTACAGGAGGTTTTAAAGCTACACCTGGATCAGGAGATTTGTTTGCACACACAATTGCTAATGATGAGCCACATAAACTTAATGCAGCATTCAATTTAAATAGATTTGTAAGTGGAGACCTTGTTGATGAACATGGTGCTGCAGCAGTTGCTCACTAATGTTTGTTATTAATTGTCCATATTGTGGTGAGAGAGATCAGCAAGAATTTAAAGCTGGTGGTGAAGCTCATATTGAAAGACCAAAACAACCAACAGAACTTAGTGATGATGAATGGGCAGAATATTTATTTATGAGAAAAAATATTAAAGGTGTTCAATATGAAAGATGGAACCATGCTCATGGTTGTCGTAAATGGTTTAATATGATTAGAGACACTTCGAATGATGAGATTAAAGCAATCTATAAAATGGGAGAAAAACCTCCTTCGATATAAAACAAATGTCAGAAAATTTAAGAGTTAAATCTAGCCAATATATTGATGAAACAACAAGAGTTTCGTTTAAATTTAATGGTACCACTTATTATGGATTTAAAGGAGACACACTTGCCTCTGCTTTATTGGCAAATAATGTACATTTAGTAGGTAGGAGTTTTAAATACCATAGACCAAGAGGTATAATGACATCAGGTTCTGAGGAACCCAATGCAATTGTTCAAATTAATCCCAATACTAATAGAACTGAACCCAATGTTAGGGCAACTGAAGTTGAAATATATGAAGGAATGGAGGCATCAAGTCAAAATTGCTGGCCAAGTGTAAATTTTGATATTGGTGGAATAAATAATTTTTTATCCCCCTTATTTCCTGCAGGATTTTATTACAAAACATTTATGTGGCCTGCAAGCTTCTGGGAAAAATATGAATACTTTATAAGACACTCAGCAGGGCTGGGGAAATCACCAACATCAAACGATCCTGACATTTACGATCACAGATATATTCATTGTGATGTTCTTGTAGTTGGCGCAGGTATATCTGGGATTCTAGCAGCTAAAAATGCTGCGAAGAATAACTACAAAACTTTACTTTTAGATGAAAAAAATGAATTGGGAGGATCAACTATTTATGAAAACAATGAAAGTAATAAAATTGATAACAAAATTTCATCTGAATGGTTAAAAAAAGAAATTGAAGAACTTAAAAATATTAAAAATTTAGAAATAAAAACTAGAACAAGTGTTGCTGCGTACCATCAATATAATTATTTGCTAGCAAGAGAGAACTTAACAGATCATTTAGAAAAAAAAGATAAGACAAATAAAATTAGACAAAGGTTACTTAAAATAAGAGCAAAGAAGGTAATTTTGGCAACAGGTGCTTTGGAAAGACCGATGGTATTTAACAATAATGATAGACCTGGAATAATGCTTTCTTCTGCAATTAAAAAATATAGTGATTTTTATGGTGTTGCTTGTGGCAGCAAAATTGTTTTCTTTACAAATAATGATAGTGCATATGAAAGTGCACTTTCATTAAACGATAAAGGTATAAAAGTAGAAGCAGTAGTTGATATTAGAAAGCAATCCGAAACAAATTTAGAAAAAAAAGTTATTGATGCAGGTATAAAAATATACTGGGAACATACAGTTGTTGATACCTCTGGTTATAAAAGACTGAACAATGTTTCAATAATGAAACTATCAAATGATGGAACTTCAGTAACTGGAAATAAAATTTCTATTTCATGTGATTGTTTAGGGGTTGCTGGTGGATGGACTCCAACTGTTCACCTATGTACTCAGTCAGGTAGTAAACTTGCTTTTGATGAAGATAAAAAAATATTTATTCCAAATAAAAATAATTCAAATCAAATAAGTGTTGGATCTTGTTGTGGTGATTTTAAGCTTGATGAAATATTTAAAAACTTAAATGAAAAACTAAAAGATTTTTTAGATATAAATAAAACAGATTTTGAAAATATTACTGTTAATAACGACCAAGAGATTTCAAAAAGAAATATATGGTTATTACCGTCTGATAAAACTTTAGGCAAAACTAAGCCTTTTGTTGATTATCAAAATGATGCAACTGCAAAAGATATAAAATTAGCACTAAGAGAGGGTTTTAGATCTATTGAGCATGTCAAAAGATATACAACAACTGGGATGGGAACTGATCAAGGAAAATTAGGAAATATGCATGCTTTGGGAATTATAGCAGATACAGCAGGTGTTAAGATGGGAGAACTTGGAACAACTACTTTTAGACCTCCTTATACTCCTTTAACATTTGGAACAATTGTCGGACGTAATGTTGGTAAGTTTTTTGATATTTTTCGAAGAACACCTATGAATGATTGGCATGTTGAACAAAAAGCAGAATTTGAAAATGTTGGTCAGTGGAAAAGAGCTTGGTACTACCCTATTAATGGTGAAAGTATGCACCAAGCAGTTCAAAGAGAAAGCAAAGCCGCAAGAGAAAGTTCAGGAATATTGGATGCGTCCACACTTGGTAAGATTGATATACAAGGAAGTGATGCTTCAGAGTTTTTAAATAGAGTTTACACAAATGCATGGTCAAAACTTGGTATTGGCAAATGTAGATATGGTTTAATGTTGAATGAAGATGGTATGGTATATGACGATGGTGTTACTACAAGATTAGGCGAAAATCACTATCTAATGACAACAACCACTGGTGGGGCAGCAAATGTTCTTGGAAAATTAGAGGATTACCTTCAAACTGAATGGCCAGAATTAGATGTATATTTAACTTCAGTTACAGATCAATTTGCTACAGCAAGTTTGTGTGGCCCTAATAGTAAAAAAATTCTTAAAAAAATTATTCCTGATTTAGATTTATCTGATGAAAATTTTCCACACATGTCTTTTAAAGAAACAAAAATCGGAAGTATTGTTTGCAGAATTATGAGAATAAGTTTCACAGGTGAGCAAAGTTTTGAAATTAACGTGCAAGCAAGTTATGGAAAAGATCTATGGGAGAAATGTATAGAGGCTGGTAAAGAATTTAATATTACTCCTTATGGTACAGAGACTATGCACTTACTGAGAGCTGAAAAAGGTTTCATTATTGTTGGCCAAGATACAGATGGAACAATGACACCAATAGATTTACAGATGGATTGGATTGTTAGTAAAAAGAAATATGATTTTATTGGCAAAAGATCTCTTTACAGATCAGATACTATGAGAGAAGACAGAAAACAATTGGTAGGATTATTAACAGATGACCCAAAAGTTGTATTAGAGGAAGGAGCACAAATTGTTTCTGAACTAAATAAAAATCCTGTTGAAATGCTTGGTCATGTTACATCAAGTTACTTTAGTCCAAATTTAAATAAATCTATAGCCCTAGCCGTTGTCAGAGGTGGGAAAGATATGATGGGTAAAAAATTATATATCCCTATGGAAGATAAAACAATTAATGTAACTGTTTCAAATCCAGTATTTTTTGATCAAACTAATGAGAGATTAAATGCTTAGTTATAATCAAGTAACAAATAGTGAAATTAATAACAACGGTGTTTCCGTAAAGGAAATTGCACCAATAATGAAATTAAATTTAAGGGGCAAAACAAGAGAATTTTTTACAAATGTAGGAAAAAGCTTAAATATGATTTTGCCAACAGAAGCAAATACATCTTCATCTAGTGATAAACTTACTGCGATATGGTTAAGTCCAGATGAATGGATGATTGTATCAAATGAGACTACTAGTAAAGAAACCAATACATACCAATTAAACGATATATTATTTAACAATATTTCAAAAACATCATTAGGAGCAGTAACCGATGTAACTGACCAATTTGTTCAATTAGAGATAAAAGGTGGTAAAATATATGAACTTTTTTCTTCAGGATGTCCTTTTAATTTTAATTTATTTCGTGAAAAAAAAGGGTCAACAACTCAAACTTTGCTAAATCATATAGATGTAATTATTCACAATAAAGACAAAGATTTTGTTAATTTATTTGTTAGAAGATCATTTGCTAAACATCTTTGGGAATGGATGGAAGATAGCTCTTCAAGATTATAAAGATTAATTTTTACGCCTATAATCCCACGGCATTTCAAATTTACCTTGCCAAATACCTAATTTGTTATTTTTGGCATTAATTTCATCTGAAACATATTTTTTAGAATACTTTCTATATGCTACTGCATAACCATTTGAAACCATCCAAGAATTTAAATTTATATTTCTTTCAAAACACTCTCCTATTAACCTTTTATACCTATCAACATCCAAAATATTACAATTTAATTTTTGTTTATTAATCTTTTTAATTAACTTTTGAGTAGATACTTCTCCACACATATAATCTTTAGTAAAAGACAAAAAAGATATTATTAAATAAGTTTTTTTACATTTTTGTTTTTTTTCAGGCGCATCAATACCGAATAATCTAATTTTTTTTGAATTGATCTTAATTGTATCTCCATCAACAACTTTAGCAAAACCTGATATTTTATTTATATTTTCAGATTTTACATCGTTATATGTAAGTATAAAAAATAAAGATGAAATAATTATCAAAATTATCAATTTCTTTTTTGTATAAAACATTAACCAGTAGTTAATTTATTGTTAATATAATATTTAACATAAAAGAATAGTAAGATTGATATTAACCATTGCAATATTGCCCATATATAAAAGAAAGTTTTAAAATCAGCATCAATAGAATGTGCTATATAATAAGATAAAAAAGGAACCAAAACGTTCCTTAATATATTGTTAATCATTGCTTTCTCAGATTTTTTTAAAGCCATAAAAAAACCATTTGATAGAAAAAAAATTGGGTATGCTGGTAAGATAAATGCAGAAATCTTTAAATACATTGATCCATATTCAATAACCTCACTGTTGGATGAGAAAAATTTTGGCATTAGATCTGCAGTCACAAATACCAATACTCCAGACGCTAACATTATAGCCAAGCCGTATTTTACTGATGTAAAATAAGATTGTTTTACTCTATCATAATATTTCGCACCAATATTCTGTGCAATAATTGATATGATTGCTGTATTGATCCCCAATACAGGCAACAAGACAACCTGCTCTATCCTTGTTGCTGCTCCATAACCAGCTACAGCATATTCTCCTGTAAATGCAACATAAGTAAATACGATAGTTGCAGCAATTGAGTACCCAAGAATAGCTATTGTGATTGGCATTGATTGGAAGAAAATATTTTTAATGTAGAAAAATTTAATCTTAAAATTTTGAACATTGATCTCTTTAATGCGTTTATTTTTTAACAATTTAATTAAAACCATTATTAGAGAAAGAAATTGAGCAATCAAAGTTGCATAACCTATGCCTGCAACACCAAAAGCTGGGATAAATAAAAATCCAAATATAAAAATTGGATTTAATAAAATGTTTAAAAAAAAAGATAATATAAGAGCTTTTCTATATGTAACTGTATCTCCCTCAGCATGAAGAAATGAGTTTAAAGCAACAACCAGAATAAAGAGAATAGTTCCATAAAATATTACATTAGTATACTCAAGGCCAAGAGTAGTTACTTCTCTTGATGAATTCATGGTTAAAAATAATTTTTCAGAGAAACTAAATCCAATTATTGATACAATTATTGAAATTATTACTGAATAAAGAATGATATTCGTAAAATAACCTAATATATTTTTTTCGTTTTTTTCCCCAATGCTACTACCAATTAACGAAGTGCCAGCAACAGTGACACCAATAGACGTAGCAATAATTAGAAAGTAGATTGGAAAGGATTTACTTAATGCAGATAAAGCTTCAGGCGAAATTTTCCCAGCATAAAAAGTATCAACTAAAGTGTATAATGTTTGAAATAATGTTCCAACACTTGCTGGTATTGCAAGTTTTTTTATAAGTTGAGAGACGTCATCTTTTAATAAATTCATTTATTTAAACTAAAAATAATTTAATATTCTTTTTGAAAGATATGACTTTTTCCAGTTTTTTTAGCAAGGTTAATTTGTTTTTGTCTCATTCTAAATCTCGATTTTTGATCATTTGTTAAATTATCGTGACAATTTGGACAAGAAACACCTTCTTCATATTTTTTAGATTTTTTATCTTTTGGAGAGATAGGTTTTCTACAACCACTACACATTGAGTAAGAACCTATTTTCAAACCATGCTTTAAACTAATTCTGTTGTCAAAGACAAAGCACTCACCTTTCCATAAACTTTTTTTTGGGTCTGTTTTTTTTAAATAATTTAAAATACCACCCTTTAGTTGGTAGACATTATTGTAGCCTTTGTTTTCTAAATAGACTGACGCTTTTTCACACCTAATACCTCCAGTACAAAACATAGCAATTGGTTGATTTTTTTTTAATTTTTTAAGATATTTTGGAAAATCTCGAAAGTTATCTACATCTGGATTTATTGAACCTTTAAAAGTTCCAACTTTATATTCAAAAGGTTTTCTCGCATCAATTAAAACAGTTTTTTTGTCTTTAATTAATGAGTTCCACTTTTTAGGGTTCACATGACTATCTTTTTTTTTAATTCTCTTTTTTAAACTTAAATTCATTGGAACCACTTCTTTTTTAATTTTTACTTTTGGTTTATGAAACGGCTGAAAAGAGCTTTTTGAATTATTAATGCTATCAAATTTTTCAAATTTAAATAATTTGTGTAAATAATCCTTGATCAGTTTAATATCTTTATTTTTTCCAGAAATTGTTCCATTTAACCCTTCCTTAGAAATAATAATTGTTCCGCGTATGTTTTTGTTTAATAATTGATCTTGAAGTATTTTTCGATTTTTCTTTAAATAAGAAATTTTAATAAACTTATAAAATCCAAAAACACCAATCATTATAATTTTCTACAAACTGTTATACCATCACCTAATGGAACTATAATTTTTTCAACTCTTTTATCTTTAGAAACATAATTGTTAAAATCTTTAATAGTTAAAGTGATTTTATCATCACTATTTTCATCAACAACTTGACCATACCACAGAACATTATCAATTATTATTAAGCCATTTTTCTTTAATAATATTAAAGATTTTTCATAATATTCTTTATAATTTTTCTTATCAGCATCAATAAAGATTAAATCAAAATCGTTTTCTTTTATTTCACTCAAACTTTCTAAAGCAGGTTTAATTATTGTTTGAATTTTATGATTTTGCTTTGCTTTTTCAAAAAATTTTATTGCAATTTCATTAGTTTCTTGATTTTTGTCTAAAGCAATAATTCTACCATCTTCTGGTAAAGCAAGAGACATTGATAAAGCACTTAAGCCAGTAAAAGTTCCAATCTCTAGTATTTTTTTAACATTAGATGTTTTTACTATTAAGTGTAAAAATTGAGATTGTGAGATAGATATTTGCATCCTTTTAATATCTCCCAGAGATTCATTATAAGAAATAATTTCTTTTTGAACTGAATGAAGATCTAGTCCATTATTTAAAATGTACTCTTGAATTTTTGTGCTAATTTTTAGGTCTGAGCCCATGAAACTAAAGTTTTTTCTTTAAAATCTCATTTACTAACTGAGGGTTAGCTTTTCCACCTGAAACTTTCATTACTTGTCCAACAAAGAATCCAAATAATTTAACTTTACCAGATTTATATTCGGTAGCTTTATCTCTATTGCTATCAATTACTTTATCAATTAAAGCCTCTAAAGCTTTTGGATCACTTTCTTGTTTTAATCCTTTTTCTTCAACAATTTTTTTGGGATCCTTGTCCCCTTCCATCATTTGTTCAAAAACAGTTTTTGCAATTTTTCCAGAAATTGTGCCATCCTTAATTAAATTAATTAATTTTGATAAATTACCAGCACTAATTGGGCTATCGGTTATTTCTAAATTTTTTTCATTAAGTGCAGCAAATAATTCACCTATTATCCAGTTAGTTGCTAATTTAACGTCAGATTTTTTAACAACATCCTCAAAATAGTTTGAGGTTTCAATGTCTGAAACCATGATATTTGCTTCATATGGAGTTAATTTAAATTGATCTATAAATCTTTTTTTCTTTTCATCCGGTAACTCTGGTATTTCTGATTGTAATTGATCGATAAATTCATCAGAAACTTCTAATGGTAATAAATCAGGATCTGGAAAATATCTATAATCATGAGCATCTTCTTTTGACCTCATAGATCGTGTTTCATTTTTTTTAGTATCAAAAAGTCTTGTTTCTTGATCAACAGATTGTCCACCTTCAATTAAATCAACTTGTCTATTTGCTTCATATTCAATTGCCATTTGCATGAATTTAATAGAATTAACGTTTTTAATTTCACATCTAGTACCAAAATCTTTTGTTCCTTTTTTTCTTACAGAAACATTAACATCTGCTCTCAAAGATCCTTCCTGCATGTTGCCATCACAAGTTCCTAAATATCGCATGATTGATCTTAATTTCTTAATATATGCATTAACTTCCTCTGGTGATCTCAAATCAGGTTTGCTAACAATTTCCATTAAAGCAACACCTGACCTATTTAAATCAACAAAAGTATTTTTTGGATCTAAATCATGAATACTTTTACCTGCATCTTGTTCTAAATGTAATCTTTCAATACCAACTTCTTTTTGACCATCTGGCATATCTAAAATAACTTTACCTTCACCAACTATTGGGTCCTTAAATTGAGAGATTTGATATCCTTGTGGTAAATCAGCATAAAAATAATTTTTTCTATCGAATACTGATCTTTTGTTAATTTTAGCTTTTAATCCTATTCCAGTTTTAATTGCTTGCTTCACACAAAATTCATTAATCACTGGAAGCATTCCGGGAAACGCTGCGTCTACTAAACTTACCTGTGTGTTTGGTTCAGCACCAAATTTAGTAGCTGAAGTAGAAAATAACTTTGATTGGGAAAGTACTTGAGCATGAACTTCTAAACCAATGACAACTTCGTATTGATTGTCATTTCTATTAATTAAATATTCTAACTTTTCTTTACTCACTTAATCCACCAATCGGTAATTTTATTTTTAAAATTAATTTTTTCTTCCATTGCATAAGCAATGTTTAAGATATTTTGTTCATCAAATGCTTTTCCAATAATTTGTAAACCTAAAGGGTAGCCTTTGCTGTCATGACCAGCTGGAATAGAAATTCCTGGTAAACCCGCCAAATTTACAGGAACAGTAAAAATATCATTTAAGTACATTGAAACTGGGTCGTTTGTTTTTTCACCAATTTTAAAAGCAGAACTAGGTGTTGATGGCGTTAATATTGCATCTACTTTCTTGTACGCTTCATCAAAATCATTTTTAATTAGTTTTCTAACTTTTTGAGCTTTCAAATAATATGCATCGTAATATCCTGAAGATAAAACATATGTACCTATCATTATTCTTCTTTGAACTTCGGCTCCAAATCCTTCTGATCTAGTTTTTTCATACATATCAATAAGGTTTTCTCCATCAGCTCTAAATCCATATTTAACACCATCATATCTTGCAAGATTAGAAGATGCTTCAGCTGGCGCCACTATATAGTAAGTTGGTAAAGCATAATTTGTGTGTGGAAGAGAAATATCAATTATTTCCGCACCACAATCTTTGGCGTATTCAATACCTTTCTGCCAAAGATCATCAATTTCTTTTGGCATTCCATCAACTCTATATTCTTTTGGTATACCTATTTTTTTTCCTTTAATGTCTTTTGTTAATTCTTTGCTGTACTGGTTTCTCTTAAAATCAATAGAAGTTGAGTCTTTTTGATCGTATGAGCTAATTACCTCTTGCAACAAAGCACAATCTTTAACATTTTGAGCCATTGGACCAGCTTGATCAAGAGAAGATGCAAAAGCAACTATTCCGTATCTAGAACAACTACCATAAGTTGGTTTTAAACCCACTGTTCCTGTAAATGACGCCGGTTGTCTAATAGATCCACCTGTATCAGTTCCAATTGTAATTGGAGTTAATTGTGCTGCTACAGCAGAAGATGAACCACCAGATGAACCACCTGGAACTAAATTTTTATCAATCGGATTTTGAACGTTGCCAAAAAAACTTGTTTCATTTGATGATCCCATTGCAAATTCATCACAATTTAATTTACCAATAAGAATTGCTCCCTCATTCCAGATATTCTGAGTAACAGTAGACTCATAAGTAGGTATAAAATTATTTAATATTTTGCTACCAGCTGTTGTTCTTACATTAGCTGTACAAAATAAATCTTTTACAGCCATTGGTATTCCTGGTAATTTTAAATCCAAATTTGGGTTGTCATCAAATTTTTTAGCTTTATCTAAAGCATTACTAAAATCTTCAGTAATATAAGTGTTTAATTCTTTTGATTTTTCTGATCTATCAACAAAAGCTTGGGTAATTTCTGAAGAAGAAAGTTTTTTTTCTCTAATATTGTTAACTAATTCAGATAGTGTTTGCTTGGTTATATCAGACATTATTCTATAACTTTTGGTACAACAAAATAATCTTCATTATCTTTTGGAGAATTTTTTATTATTTGTTCCCTTAAATTTTTACTTTTAACTTCATCAGATCTTAATTTTAAAGTTGTTTCAGCCACAGATGTAAGTGGTTCAACATTTTCAGTTTTAAGTTCATTGAGTTTCTCAATGAAATCAAAAATTGAATTCAAATCACTAGCAAGTTTTTCAGCTTTTTTCTCATCTACTGAAATTCTTGATAACTTAGATATATGCTTTATAGTTTTAAGATCGATGCTCATATGCTATTTAAATATGTCGCAAACTATCACTATAGTTTAAAATATACAACATGATCACAATAGAAGAATTTAAAAAAAAACAGTCAGAAAAATGTCGTTTGATAGGTTTAGATCTAGGCTCAAAAAGAATTGGTGTATCAATTTGTGACGAAAAACAATTAATTGCTACCCCTTATAAAACTATACATAAATCAAAAAATAATGAATTAATTAAAGAGTTAAAAAACATTATTCAAGAGAATGATGTTAAAGCAATTATCATTGGTTACCCTTTAAATATGGATGGATCTTCAGGCTCTTCGGCACAGTCAGTCAATGACGTATCTAAAAATATAGATAAAGAGATAGATGTTGATGTGTGTCTCTGGGATGAAAGGCTATCGACTGTTGGGGCTTTTAATTTATCAAGCCATTTAGATGTTAATGTATCTAAAAGAGAAAAGAATATAGATCAGAACGCAGCAGCTTTTATTCTTCAGGGAGCCATAGACTATCTAAATAATTAATCCTTGCCATTCTATGGCTTTATAGTTATAGAGTTAGTTTTAATGGCAAAAAACACCAAAGCTATTAAATTATCTCAAAAACATTTGTTAGGTATCCAAGATTTATCAGTAGGTGATATTAACTGCATTTTAGATGTATCTGAAACTTTCATTAAATTAAATCAGAGTAAGAACAAGAAAATTGATGTTCTTAGAGGCAAAACTCAAATTAATCTATTTTTTGAACCATCTACAAGAACACAAAGTTCATTTGAGTTAGCTGGAAAAAGACTTGGTGCTGATGTGATGTCAATGAATATGAATAATTCAGCAATTAAAAAAGGTGAAACCTTAATTGATACAGCAATGACTTTAAATGCGATGCACCCTGATATCATTGTAATAAGGCATCAAGATTCTGGAGCATGCAATTTATTATCTCAAAAAGTAAATTGTGTAGTATTAAATGCAGGTGATGGAAGGCGTGAGCACCCTACTCAAGCATTACTGGATGCTTTAACAATAAGAAATAGGAAGGAAAAAATTGAAGGATTAAAAATTGCTATATGCGGAGATATACTTCACTCTAGAGTCGCAAGATCAAATATTTATTTGCTAACAATGCTTGGTGCTGAAGTAAATATTGTTGCTCCCACAAATTTGATGCCAAAAGAAATTGAAAAGTTTGGTGTCAATACTTTTACCGATATGAAAAAAGGTTTGAAAGATTGTGACATTGTAATGATGCTAAGATTACAAAATGAGAGAATGACAAGCTCTTATTTATCATCAAATAGGGAGTATTATGAATATTACGGTTTAACACCAGATAAATTAGATCATGCTAAACCTGATGCACTAATAATGCATCCTGGCCCAATGAATAGAGGTATCGAAATAGATACTAGATTGGCAGACGATATAAATAAAAGTGTAATCAAAGAACAAGTTGAACTTGGAGTTGCTGTAAGGATGGCCTGTTTAAAAATATTTTGTGAATAAATGAAAAAACGATACTTTATTAACGCAAATATAATTGATCCCCACAATTCAATTAATGAAAATGGAGGATTGATTATTAGTGAAGAAGGTAAAATTGAAGCAATAGGAAAAAAAGTAAATATAAATAATTTACCATCCAGAGAAAAACCAATTGATTTAAAAGGAAAATATATATTTCCTGGTTTAGTCGACATGAGAGTTTTTGTTGGAGAACCTGGGTATGAGTATAAAGAAAATTTTAGAACCTTAAGTAATGCAGCTGTATCAGGAGGAGTAACATCTGTAGTAACAATGCCTAATACAGATCCTGTAATTGATAATGTTTCAATTGTAGATTTTTTAAAAAGAAGAGGACGAGATAAATCTAAGATTAATATATTTCCATGCGCATCTCTTACACAAAATGTAGAGGGAACTAATATGACAGAATTTGGATTGTTAGCTAATAAAGGGATTGTAGCTTTTACAGATGGTGTAAAGACTATTCAAAATACTAGATTAATGTCAAGAATAATGAATTCAGCAAAGGATTTAGGGTGCCTAATAATGCAACATGCTGAAGATTATGAGTTAGCAAAAAACGGTATGATAAATTCGGGTATAATTGCTACTAAACTAGGATTGTCAAGCATACCAGATGTGGCTGAGAGAATAATTATTGAACGAGATTTAACATTGTTAGAAAAAGCAAAGTGTCGATATCACATATCTCAACTATCATCAGGCAAATCAGTAGAAATAATTAAACAAAGAAAAAATGATATTAAATTTTCTTGTGGAGTTTCAATAAATAACCTTTCCTTAAATGAAAATGATATTGGAGATTTCAAAACATTTTTAAAATTATCTCCGCCATTGAGAAAAGAAGAAGATAGATTGGCTTTAGTCCAAGGATTAAAAGATAAAACAATTGATGTCATTGTTTCAGATCATAAACCTGAAGATGAAGAATCAAAACGATTGACATTTTCGCAAGCAGCAACAGGTGCTTCTGGTATTGAAACTTTATTGTCTTTAAGTTTGGAACTATTTCATAATGGATCTGTAAAACTTGAAACAATAATCCAAGCACTAACATCTAATCCAGCTAAAATTTTAAATATCAATAAAGGAAATCTTTCAATTGGTAATGATGCTGACTTTTGTATAGTTGATATAAATAAACCTTGGATTGTAAAAAAAGAAAATTTAATTTCTAAATCCAAAAATACATCTATTGAGGACAAAAAACTTCAAGGAAAAGTAACCAATACATTTGTAAAAGGTAAAGAATTATTTAAGATATAAAAATGGAATTATTAACAATAGGTATTATCTCATACCTAATGGGTTCTATCCCTTTTGGGTTAATATTAACTAAAATTTTTTTAAAAAAAGATATTCGAGATATTGGATCAGGTAATATTGGTGCAACAAATGCTCTAAGAACAGGAAATAAATTTATTGGTTATTCAACTTTAATACTTGATATAGTTAAAGCAGTTATTCCAGTTTTATATCTAAAGGTAAATTTTCCTGATCTGATTTATGTATCAGCTTTATGTGCTTTTCTGGGTCATGTTTTTCCAGTTTGGTTAAAGTTTAAAGGTGGTAAGGGTGTAGCAACTTATGTTGGTATATTATGCAGTATGAATATAATGTTTGGAATAGTTTTTGGTATTTGTTGGCTTGTAACTTTTTTTATTTCTAAATTTTCATCATTAGCATCATTAATTGGATCCTTTTCAGTTCCTATTTATTTATTACTTTTTGATTCAACAGAAAATGAATTATTTTTTGGAATAATGTTTATTTTAATATTTTATACACATAGAGAAAATATTAAACGACTGATAAATAAAGAAGAAAACAAGACTAAAATTTATTAATTTGACTATCAAACACTTTTAAGTAGTTTGTTAAATTATGAATCTAGTCATAGTTGAAAGTCCTGCAAAAGCTAAAACCATCAATAAATACCTTGGTGATAATTATACTGTTTTAGCAAGTTATGGACATATAAGAGATCTACCATCGAAAAATGGATCAGTTGATCCTGATCATAATTTTAAAATGGAATGGGAAGTTGATAGTTTTTCAAAAAAATATTTAAAAGAAATAACTGATGTTGCAAAAGAGTCTTCTAAAATAATACTTGCGACTGACCCTGACCGTGAAGGTGAAGCTATAGCATGGCATGTTAAAGAATATCTTGATGAAAAAAAACTTCTAAAAGATAAAGAAATTGAAAGAGTTGTTTTTAATGAGATAACAAAAAAAGCTGTAATTCATGGCATTGAAAATCCACGACAAATCGAACCTTTGTTAGTGGATGCCTACATGGCAAGAAGAGCTCTTGATTACTTAGTTGGTTTTAATATTTCTCCAATACTTTGGACTAAACTACCTGGGTCAAAATCAGCTGGAAGAGTTCAGTCTGTAGCTTTAAAATTAATCACTGAAAGAGAGCATGAAATAGAATTATTTAATCCAGAGGAATTTTGGACACTTACTCTTAAATTTGGAGATGATAATAAAAATACTATTACTGCAAGCATCTCACAATTAAATGGTAACAAAATAGAAAAATTTACTTTTAGAGACAAGAATAGCATTGAAAAAGCAATCAAAGAAATAAAAGAGAAAAAATTTCAAATAACAGATATTTCATCAAAAGTTCTAAAAAGAAACCCCTCTGGTCCATTTACAACCTCAACATTACAACAAGTTGCATCTAGTAGACTAGGTTTTGGAGCTTCAAGAACAATGCAAATTGCACAAAAATTATATCAAGGTGTTGAGATTGATGGAGATACTGTTGGATTGATTACTTATATGAGAACTGATGGAACTAATTTGTCAGCTGATGCAGTAAATGATTTTAGAAATTTTATTAAAAGTGAGTATGGTAATGAATATTTGCCAGCATCTGCAAATAATTATTCTGGTAAAAAAGCTAAAAATGCACAAGAAGCTCATGAAGCTATTAGGCCAACTGATATAAATAGAGCTCCAGACACTTTAAAAAAATATTTAAGCAATGATCAACAAAAACTATATAATTTAATTTGGTCCAGAGCTTTGTCCTCACAAATGGAGGTTGCCCAATTTGATAGAAATACCATAACAATAGAATCTGAAGATAATCAAACAATATGTAAGGCAAGTGGCTCTGTACTTAAATTTGATGGTTTTTTAAAAGTTTACTCAAATACAAGTAAAGATGATGATGAAGAAATTTTACCAGAAATGTCTAAAGGGCCAATTAATATTGAAGCATTAATGGATGAACAACATTTTACACAGCCACCTCCAAGATATTCTGAAGCAAGTTTAGTAAAAAAATTAGAAGAACTGGGAATTGGTAGACCTTCTACTTATGCAAGTATAATTTCAACTATAGCTAATCGAGGTTATGCAGAAATAGTAAATAAAAGGTTTTTTCCAACAGATCGTGGCAAACTTATCTCAGCTTTTTTAGAAAAGTTATTTTCTAAATATGTTGATTATAATTTTACAGCAGGTTTAGAAGATCAATTAGATGAAATTACAACTGGTAAAGAAAGCTGGATAAAAGTTTTAGAGATGTTTTGGAAAGATTTTAATAATAATGTTTCTGAGGTTAAGGAGAAAAGAACAAGAGAAGTGTTAAATCTTTTAAACGAAAGTTTAGGAGCTTTAATTTTTGATACTGATAAAGATGGAAATATTGTTCGAAAGTGTCAGCTATGTGACACAGGTTCACTAAGTCTTAAAAATAGTTTTAGAGGTGGAGCTTTTATAGGATGTTCAAATTATCCAGAGTGTAAATTCACTAGACCCTTGTCTAAGGCAAAAGCAGCGGCTCAATCACAGTTAGCAGAACCTAAATTTTTAGGAAAACATGAAAATGGTAATGATATATATCTGAAAAATGGAAGATTTGGTCCTTATCTTCAATATGAAAAACTTGAGGAAGAAAAATTAGAGGAGACAAAAACTAAAAAAAAGAAAAAAACCAAAAAATCTAAACCAGATGTTAATGAATTAATTAAAAATGTTTCTATACCAAAAGGTTTAGAGTTAGAAAGTATAGATTTAGAAAAAGCTCAGTTTTTATGTTCTCTACCAAAATCAATTGGTGTTAACCCTGATAATCAAAAGGAAATAATTTTAAATACTGGAAGATTTGGTCCTTATCTTAAGTGTGAAAATAAATCAGCTAGAATAGAAAATATTGATGAAATTTTCTCTATAGGATTAAATCGAGCAATTACTCTTATTGCTGAAGCAAAACCAGGAAGAATGTCTTCTTCAATTATTAAGGATTTAGGAGAACATCCAGAAGATAAAAAACCAGTTAGAGTTATGAAGGGACAATATGGTCCTTATATTAAATATAAATCTTTAAATGCAACAATTCCTGAAGAAAAAGATCCAACAGAGCTTACAATGGAAGAGGCTTTAATCTTAATTGAAAAAAGAAGAGAATACGACAAAAATAAAAAAGGCAAAAACAAAAAGAAAAAATGAAAAAATTATTTTTAATTTTCATAGTTTTTTTTTAACAGTATCTTTTCTTTAGCAGAAGAAAATAAATGTAATGAATTTAAAAAATTTTCAAAAGATTACATGGAATGTAATGCAAGAAAATTAAAAGAAGCAAGTTCAAAAAAAGCTAAGGAATTAAAGGATGGAACATCAAAAAAACTCAAGAACTAAAAGAAGGAACATCTAAAAAAGCCAAAGAACTGAAAGAAAATCTTGTAGAAATTGGAGATAAAGTTAAAAATAAGATTAAAAAAAAAGAATAGTTAATGAATTTTAATAAAAAAATCGAAGAATTAAAAATAGAACTTCCAGAAGCGAAGGCTCCTGTTGGATCTTATGTTGCAACAAAAAAAACAGGAAATTTACTTTTTATTTCTGGTCAAATTTCGATTAATGAAAATGGAGAATTAATTAAGGGAAAAGTTGGAAAAGATTTAAGTACAGAACAAGGTTATGAAGCTGCAAAAAGATGTGGTTTAAGTTTAGTTGCTCAAGCAAAAGCTGCATGTGCTGGAGATTTGTCTAAAATAAAATCATGTATCAAATTAATTGGATTTGTTAATTCAACAAATGACTTTACTGAACAGCCAAAAGTAATTAATGGAGCTTCAGATTTAATAGCATCAATATTTGGGGATGCTGGCATGCATACAAGAGCTGCAGTAAGTACCAACAGTTTGCCACTTGGAGTTTCTGTAGAAGTTGATGCTATATTTGAGTTAAACTAAACTATCTGCCTATACCAAAATATTTTATACCTAGTTTCTCTATTTTAGTTGGTGAGAATATATTTCTCATATCGTAAATAATAAGTTTTTTATTTTTAGAAAGTTTTTTAAAATTAATTGATTTAAAATCATTCCATTCAGTATGAATAATTATAAGGTCTGAACCAGAAATGCAGTTTTGAATTGAATTAGCATATTCAACATTTTTTAGATTATTGAATTCTTTTTTTGAACCGGTAGGATCATAATATTTAATCTTTGCTCCCTTTTTGGATAGATTAAGAATTAATTTTAAACTTGAGGAGTCTCTCATATCATCAGTGTTTGCTTTAAATGTAACTCCCAAAAAAGAAATTTTTTTATTATTAAAATTTTTAATTATTGAATGAAGCCTTTTAAGTAATAAATCTGATCTATTCTGATTAGATTTAATAACACTTTTGATTACAGACAAATTAGATTTAAATTTATCAGCTGTAGATACAATAGCTTTAGTATCTTTTGGAAAACAAGAGCCTCCATACGCAGGACCAGCTCTTAAAAATCTACTTCCTATTCTGTTATCAAGTCCAATTCCTATAGATATATCTTCAACATCTATTCCAGTTTTTTCGCATAAATTTGCAATTTCATTTATAAATGTAATTTTAGTTGCCAAAAAAGCATTAGAAGCATATTTAATTAGCTCAGCAGCTCGTCTATTTGTAGAAACATATTTTGCACCTTTGGAAATTAATGGCGAATATAAATTTCTAAGTATTTTTTTTGATTTTTCTTCGTTTGAACCAACCACAACTCTATCAGGATAAATAAAATCTCTAATAGCCTCACCTTCTCTTAAAAATTCAGGATTAGATACTACTGAAAACAATCTTTTATTTACTTTTTTTGATATAATTTTTTCTAACTCGTCACCTGTAGTAACAGGAACAGTTGATTTTGTTATAATTATTTTAAATTTATTAATTGAATTAGATATTTCTTTTCCAACTGAATAAACCTGGGAAAGGTCAGCACTGTTACTATTTTTTTTAGCTGGCGTTCCTACGCATATAAAAATTATGTCAGATTTTCTTACAGCTTCATTTAAATTTGTTGAAAAATTTAATCTATTATTTTTTAAGTTTTTTTTAACTAATTCCTCTAAACCTGGTTCATAAATTGGTATTTTGCCATTTTTTAAATTATTAATTTTATTATTATCTTTATCTATACAAATAACATCATTACCTAAGTCTGAAAAACAAACACCACTGACCAAACCAACATATCCAGTACCTATCATACAAAGTTTCATAGTTTTCCTATTTCTTTATTAGAATTAATAAATCCTTGCATTGTTCCACAATCTAAATACTTACCCGAAAAATTATGAGCAATAAATTTTTCACCTTCTTTTATTAAAGTTTGAATAGCATCAGTTATATGTATTTCACCACTATTACCAGGTTTTTGCTTGGCTAGTTTGTTAAATATAGTTTTGGGAAGAATATATCTTCCTATTACTGCTTTATTAGAGGGAGCATTTTTGATTGAAGGTTTTTCAACCACTTTATCAATGAAATAATCATTTTTGGAAATTTTTTTGTTTAAACTATAGATGCCCCATCTTGAAACAGTTTTAGAATTAACCTTCATACTAGCCATTACAGATGATTTATATTTATGATGGACTTTAATCATATCTTTGGAACAGTTTTTATTAATTATCAAATCGTCTGGTAGCAACATTAAAAAATATTTATCCTTTATATATTTTTTTGTTTTAAATACAGCATCACCTGTTCCTTTAGGTGCATTTTGATATACAAATTTTATTAATTTTTTATATTTAATTATTTTTTTATATTCAGTAATTATTCGGGGATCTTTTTTCTTTTTAATAATTTTTTTATAAAAAGCATCACTATAAAAATAATTTTTAATCATCTTTTTTTTATTTGATATGATGAAAACAACCTCTTTAATTCCTGCTTCAATACATTCATCTAAAATATATTCAATTCCTGGCTTTCCATTTATTGGGAGCAGTTCTTTGGCAAAAACACTTGTTAAAGGCAAAAGTCTGGTTCCTTGACCTGCTAGAGGAATAATTGCTTGTTTAATCATATAAATGTTTTACTTATCTAGTTTTCTAATACAAATGAAAATTTTATTAAATAATAATTCATTATTTAAAGCTTTAAGGCCATTTAATGATGTTGGGTTTGTTCCCACAATGGGGAGTATACATGAGGGTCATTTATCACTTATAGAAAAATCAAATCGAACTTGCAAAAAGACAATAGTTAGTATTTTCGTTAACCCCAAACAATTTAACAATAAAAAAGATTTCAAGAACTATCCCACAAATATTAAAGAAGATATTAAAATTTTAAAAAAAACTAAAAAAGTAGATTTCTTATACATTCCAAAATTCAAAGATGTTTACAATAATAATAAAAAATCAAACATAAAAATCGCAAATAAAGATAAAATTTTATGTGCTAAATATAGAAAAGGCCATTTTGAAGGAGTGCTAGATGTAATGGGAAGATTAACCAATCTAGTAAATCCAAAAAAAATATTTATGGGCAAGAAAGATTATCAACAATATTTCTTAATAAAAAATTATCTAAAAAATAAATATAAAACTTCTATTATTCCATGCAAGACAATCAGAAATAAAAGCAAAATAGCGTTGTCTTCAAGAAACAATCATTTAGATTTAAATGGAATTAATAAAGCAAGTTTTTTATGCAAAAATTTAATTAAATTAAAAAGAAATTTAGCAAATAGTAAAAAAATCAAACAAAATTTGAGAATTCAAATGAAATATTTTGAGAAACTTTTAAAAATTAAAATTGAATACTTGGAATTAAGATCAATTAAAAATCTTAAAATATCTAATAATGTTAGAGACTCACGTTTATTTGTTGCTTATTATATTGATAACGTTAGATTAATTGATAACTTTTAAAGAAAATAAGCCCCAACACTTAAAAATGAAACAAAACCTATTACATCAGTAATGGTAGTAACAAAAACACTAGAAGCAATTGCGGGATCAATATTCATTTTTTTTAAAGTGAAAGGAACAAGAATACCAAACAAACCAGCTATAATCATTGTAAGTACCATTGATATAGAAATGATTATTGAAAGAATACTATCTTGAAACCAAATTTGAACTATTAAAGCACTTATAGCTGCAAATATAATTCCATTTAATATACCAATTGAAAATTCTTTAAAAACATTTGATGAAAAATTATTTTGGGTTAAGTCATTTGTTGCAATTGTTCTGACTGTAACAGCTAATGTTTGCATTCCTGCATTACCACCCATTGACGCAACAATTGGCATAAGGAAAGCAAGAACAACCATTTGCTCGATAGTTGCTCCAAACAAGCTAATGCACCAAGTTGCTAAAAAAGCCGTAAATAGATTCAGTAAAAGCCAGTTAAATCTTCTTTTAGTTTTTGTGACAACCCCATCAGTAATTTCCTCATCACCTACACCTGCAAGTCTTAATGCATCTTCCTCAGCCTCTTCTTTTAGGACTGTAAGAACATCGTCGTTCATAATCATTCCTACCAATTTATTATTTTTATCAACTACGGCTGCTGAGTTAAGATTATAATTTTCAAATAGGTTAGCCACCTCTTCTTTATCCATATCCACAGGCACTAATAGTTGAGACTCTGACATGATGCTTGCCATCTTTGTGTCTCTTGGTGAAGTAAGCACTCTTGACGATGGAACTGTTCCAATAGGTTTAAATTCTTCATTAACAATAAAAATTTCCAAAAATTCTTCAGGTAGATCTTTATTTTCTCTTAAATAGTCAATTGTTTGACCTACAGACCAGTTGCTTGGTATAGCTGTAAACTCACGCTGCATAAGTCTAGCGGCAGTATCCTCTGGATAGCTTAAACTTTCTAACAGAGCAAATCTGTCTTTAGGAGGTAATGAGCTTAATATAATGTTCTTGTCTTCTTCGGGTACATTTTCTAGAATCGAAATAGCATCATCTGACTCTAGGTTGGTAAGAATAGTTACAATTGAATCTGAAGATAAATATTTAATTATCTCAGTTTGTATAGACTCATTTAGTTCTACAAAAACTTCTGGATCAATATTAAAATTATTTAGTTTAATTAAATTTTCTCTATCGCTAATACTTAAGTGTTCAATTATGTCTGCTGCATCAGCAGGGTGCATTTCATTGAATGAATCATTAATAAATTTTGCATCATTGTTAGCTATTTTGGAAGTAACAACTCTCAAATATTCTTTATTGAATTCAAAATTTACTTTTTTATCTTTAGTTTTTTTAATTAAAGACATAAATGTACCTATAATTTAGTTGTGCACTATTAATACATAATTAGAATATTACAAATTTTAAATGGATATAGAGATCAAAAAGTCAATAAAACCAGTAAATTATTTTGAGGCAATTGATCTTCTAGAGTCTAGATTAAAAAATATTACAGCTAATAAAGAAAAAGAATTAATTTGGATTTTAGAGCATCCTGAAATTTTTACTGCAGGAACATCGTATAAAGAAAATGAAATAATTGATAAATCAATTGATCTATTAAAATCAAACAGAGGTGGAAAAATTACCTATCATGGTCCAGGTCAATTAATTTGTTATTTTGTTATTGATCTAAGAGAAAAAAAAGACATTAGAAAATTTATTACAACTATTGAAAATACGATTATTCAAAGTTTAAAAAAATATGATATTGAAACATTTCCCGATAAAGAAAATATTGGAATATGGTACAAAGACAAAAATGAAATTCAAAAAATTGCAGCAATAGGTATTAGAGTTAGAAAATGGATTGCGTATCATGGATTTGCAATAAATGTTGATAACAACTTAGAAAATTATAAAAAAATAGTACCTTGTGGAATTTCTGATAAAGGTGTTACGAATTTAAAAAAAATTTTAAATCAAGATTACTCTAACTTGAATAATGAAATTATTGAAAATTTTATTTCAAATTTGAAAATCTAAGTCTTTTTGATTTTAACAACTTTTTAAAATATTCTGGTAATAAAGCTGAATAAGTATGCTTCATGTCATTTATTTTAAATTTAATTTGATACGAGTGCAGCATAAGATTTTTATTTATACCTTTATCTGACTTAGATAATTTGTATTTCGTATCACCAAATATAGGATTTCCAATTGCAAAAAGTTGTTTACGTAACTGATGTTTTCTTCCAGTTATTGGTTTTAACTCCAATAAAGATGCTTCAGAATTTTTATCTAATACCCTGAATAAAGTTTTTGCTTTTTCTACTAACTTTTTATCTCCATCATATCTTATTAAGTCATCATCCCAAACACCTGTATTTTTATTTATTTCTCCTTGGCATATAGCAAGATAAGTTTTATGAACTTTTCTTAATCTAAATAATGACGTTAGTAACTGTGCGCTCTCCCTATTTTTCGCCATTATAAATACACCTGATGTATCTTTGTCTAATCTATGAACAGAATAAGGTTTTGTTCCTTTAAAAATTTCACTCTTTGCAAAAATATCAACTAAGTTTTTTTTAGATTTTGTGCCACCTTGTACTGATATTCCTGATGCTTTATTTAATACAACAAAATTATCATTATCATCAATTATTTGATCTTCGTTTGATTTTATTATTTCTTTAGTTGGTAAAAATTTTATTTTTTTTTGTTCTACTCTTTCTTTAAATTTAATATTAAATATATTTATTTGATCTCCTTTTTTTATTTTGTGAGAACTTTTAACTTTTTTTTTGTTAATTTTAATTTTTCCTGTCCTAAGATATTTTTCAATTAAACCTTGAGGTATTTTTCCAATATTTAATCTCATCCATCTATCAATACGCATATCATTACACGTTGAATCAACGATGTATGACTTGTTCATGACTTGGATTTAAGCTATAGCTTGTTTATTTTCTTCTGTTTTTGGAGTTTCTTTTGATGTATCTTTTTTCTTCTTGTCTACTCTTTTGGCTTCAACATCTCTATCTACAAACTCTATAATTGCCATTGGAGCATTATCACCATATCTAAAACCTGCTTTAATAATTCTTGTGTAGCCACCTTTTCTATTTGAATATCTTTTAGAAAGAATTTTTTTTACTTTGTTAGCTGATTTAATATCCTGCAATTGAGACACAAGCATCTTAGTTGTTTGCAATGTATCTTTTTTACCTAAAGTAATAATTTTGTCAGCTTGAGGTCTTAAAAACTTTGCTTTTGGCAATGTAGTTTTAATCTGTTCATATTTTATTAAAGAATTTAACATATTTTTTAACAGAGCTTTTCTATGCTCAGAAGTTCTATTTAACTTTTTGTTGGCTAAGCCGTGTCTCATTAAATTGCTTCCTCTAATTTTTTAGACATTTCTGCAATATTGTCTGGTGGCCAGTTAGGTATTTCCATACCTAGATACAGAGACATTCCTGTTAAAACTTCTTTAATTTCGTTTAAAGATTTTCTACCAAAATTTGGGGTTCTTAACATTTCACCCTCAGATTTTTGTACTAAATCACCAATATAAATTATGTTGTCATTTTTTAAGCAATTCATTGATCTAACAGATAGCTCAAGTTCATCAACTTTTCTTAATAAATTCCTATTAAACTCAGGTTCAGATGAAACTTCTTTTACTGGAGCTTCAACTGGCTCATCAAAATTAACAAACATTTTCAACTGGTCTTGAAAAATCCTAGCAGAATACGCAACAGCATCTTCTGCAGAAATTGAACCATTAGTCTCTACTTCCATTGTTAATTTATCATAATCAAGAGCTTTACCTTCTCTTGCTGTGCTAACAGAATAAGAAACTTTTTTTACAGGGCTATACAAAGAGTCGATAGCAATTAAACCTAGTGGAGGCTCCTCTGGTTTGTTAAGCTCAGCTGGAACATAACCTTTTCCAGTGTTTACATTCATTTCCATGTGAAAAGTAGTATTTTCATCTAAGTTACAAATTACTAACTCAGGATTTAATATTTCTACATCTGTTACTGGAGCAATGTCTGAAGCTTTTATTTCACCTGGACCTTTTGCATCTAAAACTAATTTTTTTGTACCTTCAGAATTACATTTTAAGGCTAGTGATTTAACATTTAATACTATGTCTGTTACATCTTCTCTTACACCTTTAATTGATGTAAATTCATGTAAAACACCATCTATTTGAATTGAAGTAACTGCAGCTCCTCTGATTGAAGAAAGCAAAATTCTTCTTAGGGAATTTCCTAAGGTTAATCCATAACCTTTTTCTAAAGGTTCAGCTATTATCTTAGCATGCGTTAAGTCGTCACTAATTTGTACATCTAATTTAGATGGTTTAATCAAAGATTTCCAATTTTTAACATTAACGTTTTCTACTTCCATTAAACTCTCCTTTTTTTTGGTGGTCTAGTTCCGTTATGAGGCATCGGCGTTGTGTCCTTAATTGACAAAATTTTAAAACCTCTTGCTTGTAAAGCTCTCAATGCTGTTTCTCTACCTGAACCAGGCCCTTTTACCTCAACGGATAAAGTTTTCATTCCATACTCTAATGCTTTTGATGCTGCAGAATCAGCTGCTATTTGAGCTGCATAAGGTGTAGATTTTCTTGATCCTTTAAATCCTTTCTGTCCAGCAGATGCCCAGGATATTACATTTCCATTTGTATCAGCAATTGAAATTATTGTGTTATTAAATGTTGACTGCACATAAGCAATTCCATTTAAAATATTTTTTTTAATCTTTTTCTTTTTTGAATAAGAACTCTTTGCACTTTTTTTAGAAGATTTTTCTACCTTCTGATCTTTATTGTCAGTTTTTTCTGTTTTTACCATTATTATTTTTTAGTTGGTGTTAATTTCTTCCCTGCAATAGCGATTGCTTTTCCTTTTCTTGTTCTTGCATTGCATCTTGTTCTTTGTCCTCTTACAGGTAATTTTTTTCTATGTCTTGTTCCTCTATAACATGCAAGATCTATTAATCTTTTAATACTTAAAGAATAATCTCTTCTAAGATCTCCTTCGACTTTAAAATTTTGATCGATGTATTCTCTTATTTTTAAAATTTCATCATCAGTTAATTCATTCACTCTTTTGGCTCTTGGAATTTCTAGAGAAGAACAAATTTGTTGTGAAAATTTATCTCCAATCCCATAAATATATGTTAGTCCAATGTGGACAAGTTTATTTTGTGGAATGTTTATACCAGCGATACGAGCCATAATTTTTGTGATAAATTGTGCCTTTTATATAAGAAGATTAATCAAAGTCAACGTCTTAAACATTTATAAAAGTGTCTATTTTGCTTGTTATTTCGTCTATTTCTAGGCTCCCATCAATTTCCTTAAATTTAGGATTCTCTGAGTAGTAATTCAGTACTGGCTCTGTTGTGTTCATGTATGTATCAAAACGTTTTAGTATGGTACTTGTTTCATCATCTGATCTATTTTCAATAATTTTTCTTTTCTCCAGTCTTTTTACCACCGTATCTTTATCAACTTTGAGATACAAAATTAAATCTATCTTTTGATTTGATGCCTCGAGTAAGATATCTAAATTTTTTGCTTGGCTCAAAGATCTAGGGTATCCATCAAATATTAATCTATTTTTTTTTTGAGGGTCAGAGACTAAATTCTCAATAAGCTTATTTACAATTTCATCACTTACAAATTTACCATTTTTCATGTCATTAGTAATTATCTTGCCAATATCAGAATTTTTATATATTTCTTCTCTTAAAAGTTCGCCAGTTGAGATCTGAAATGAGTTTAGTTTCTTTACTAAATATTTAGCTTGAGTACCTTTTCCAGCACCAGGCGGTCCAAACAAAACTATATTCACTTACTTTCCAAATTTAGTTTTCTTAATTAATTGTTCGTATTGAGAGCTCATTAATCTCGTTTGAATTTGAGTTACAGTATCAATGGCTACAACAACAACAATTAAAATAGATGCACCACCCAAATAAAAAGGAATTGGGTAATTAGCTATTAAAAATTCTGGCATTAAACATACAAGTGTTAAATATAGAGCACCTATTGTAGTAAGTTTAGTTAAAATATTTTCAATATATAATGCTGTACTTTCACCAGGTCTAATTCCTGGTACAAAGCCACCATATTTTCTTAAATTTTCTGCTGTTTCAGTTGGGTTAAATGTAATTGAAGTATAGAAAAATGTAAAAAATATTATACCAGATGCATATAGTAACATATACAAAGGTTGGCCTTGGGTAAAATAAGAACTTAAGTTTAAAAAAGTTTCATTGTTTGAGAAAGAAAAATTAGAAAAAGTAACTGGTAACAATAATAAAGCAGATGCAAAAATTGCTGGTATTACTCCTGCTTGATTAATTTTTAATGGCAAATGAGAAGACTCTCCACCATACATTTTGTTTCCCATTTGTCTTTTAGGATAATTGATAAGAATTTTTCTTAACGCTCTCTCCATAAAAACAACAAATAAAATAGTTAATATTAAAAGAACAAAAATTGCTAAGATCATGAAAGTTGATACAGCGCCTGTTCTACCTAGTTCAAAAGTTGTAACTAAAGCTCTAGGTATTTCAGCAACGATACCAGCAAAAATAATTAAAGAAATTCCATTTCCAATTCCCCTTTGAGTGATTTGTTCTCCTAACCACATAAGAAAAATTGTACCAGCAACAATGGTTGTTACTGTTGTAATTTTAAAAAATGCTCCTGGATTAATTACTAAATCTGCTGAAGACTCTAAACCTACCGATAAACCATAACCTTGGACTGTAGCGAGTAAAACTGTTCCATATCTTGTAATTTGAGTAATCTTTGCTCTGCCAGTTTCTCCCTGAGCTTTTAAATTCTTAAAATAATCTGAAACCCCTGTTAACAACTGAACTATAATAGCAGATGATATGTATGGCATTATACCAAGAGCGAAAATTGCCATTCTACTAACTGCTCCTCCAGCAAAAACATTAAACATACCAAGTAACCCTTTTTGATTGCCATCCATCATGATTTTTAATTGTTCTGGATCAATTCCTGGTAAAGGAACAAATGTACCAAATCTATATACAGCTAAAATTGCTATGGTAAAAATTATTCTATTTCTTAGATCATTTGTTGAAGATGATGCACTCATTTAAACAAATTATTTTTTTAATTGAATAGATCCACCAATTTTTTCTAGTTTTTCTATTGCTGATTTTGATGCTAAGTCAGCCTCAATATTAATTTTATCTTTTAACTCTCCAGTACCTAATATTTTTAATTTTGTAGAGTTTTTGTTTATTAGTTTTAATTTTTTTAGAGATGAAGAATTAAGCACTTCATTTGGATTAATATTTTTTTTATCAATATAAGACTGAATTTTTTCTAAGTTTAAAATTGCTATGTTTTCTCTTGAAATTGGATTAAAGCCTCTTTTAGGTAGTCTTCTATATAAAGGCATTTGACCACCTTCAAAACTTTTAATTGCTACACCAGATCTAGATTTTTGACCTTTAACACCTCTCCCCGATGTCTTACCTTTTCCAGAACCAATACCTCTTCCTACTCTAATTTTAGGTTTATTAATTTTCTGTCTTGTATTTAATGTAATCATTATCCTCTTTTTTCAATAATTTCTGATATTTTTTTATTTCTTATTGCTGAAATTTGTTTTGGTGAATTTTGTTTCATTAAAGCTTTCATGGTAGCTCTAATCACATTGTGTGCATTTGATGTGCCCATTGATTTAGCAACAATATCTTTTACACCCAATACCTCACATACTGCTCTAACTGGACCACC
Source organism: Candidatus Pelagibacter sp. (assembly GCF_965262185.1). Taxonomy (GTDB): domain Bacteria; phylum Pseudomonadota; class Alphaproteobacteria; order Pelagibacterales; family Pelagibacteraceae; genus Pelagibacter. Next base: position 14,088 of record NZ_OZ253498.1, on the reverse strand, counting down.
TGCAATAATACCTGTACCTTTTGATGCTGCTCTTAAAACTATTCTACCAGAGCCATCTTTAGCTTTCACATCATGATGAATTGTTCTTCCTTCTCTCAAAGGTATATGTGTTAATTTTCTTCTAGCCATTTCATTAGCTTTTTTAATTGCATCTGGAACTTGTTTTGCTTTAGCGTGTGCTATTCCAATTTTTCCAGCCTGATTCCCTACCACTACAAGAGCTGAAAAACCAAATCTTCTTCCTCCTTTTACAACTTTTGTAATTCTATTGATATGAACTAACTTTTCTAAAATATCGTCTGTTTTTTTGTCTTTGTTATTTTCCATAATTAAAATTCCATCCCATTTTCTCTTAACGTGTCTGCAAATACTTTAATTCTACCATGATATTTATAAGATCCTCTATCAAAATAAATTTTTGTAATATTTTTTTCCTGAGCTTTTTTTGCAAGTTTTTGGGCAACTAATTTTGAAAGCTCTGTTTTGTTAATTTTATCAGATGATTTTAAATCTTTCTCAATGGATGAAGCTGATAATAAAGTTACTTTTTTTGTATCATCAATGATTTGAGCTGAAATATTTTTGGCAGATCTTGAAATACTTAATCTAAATCTATCTTTTGGAGCAACTTTTTTTACTTTGTTGCTAACTCTAAATCTTTTTCTAATACTAGTGTTTAGTTTCATTATTTTTTCTTACCTTCTTTTTTAAGAACATATTGGCCTTTTTCTCTAACACCTTTACCCTTATATGGCTCAATTTTTCTAAATGTTTTAATTTTTGATGCAACTTCACCAACTAATTGTTTGTCAGATCCAGTGATCTTAAGTGTAGTTTGTTTTTCTACAGCAATTTTAATTCCTTCTGGAATGTCAAAATCAATATCATGACTGTAGCCTAATTGTAAATTTAGCTGATTTCCTTTTAATGCCGCTCTATATCCAACACCTACAAGCTCTAACACTTTTTCGTAGCCAGTGCTTGAACCAATCACAGCATTATTAATCAAACTTCTGTTCATGCCCCAAAGTCGTTTAGAATTTTGGTCAATTTTTTTTGGTTTTATTGAAATTTCTTTTCCTTCTTTGATATCCAAATTAAAAATATCCAAATCAATATTTATTGATTTCTTTCCTAATGGCCCTTCTATATTTATAATATTGCCAGCTAAAGCCACTTTAACTTTTTCAGGGATTGATATATTTATTTTTCCAATTTTAGACATTAAAATACCTTACAAATAATTTCGCCACCAACACGTTGTTTTCTGGCGTCAATATCAGTCATTACACCTTTTGGTGTAGAAACTATTGCAATACCAAGACCGTTATTAATTTTAGGTAAACCTTCGGCACTAGAAAAAATTCTTCTTCCTGGTTTAGAAACTCTTTCAAATGCACTGATAACTGGGTTACCAGAGTGATATTTAAGTTCTAAAGACAATGTTGGTTTATTATCCTCTGAACTGATTTTAAAATCTTTTATAAAACCTTCATTTTTAAGTATATCGGCAATTTTTGATTTAAAGTTTGATGATGGCAGATCTACTTTTTTATGATTTCTCGCTTGAGCATTCTTAACTCTAGCTATCATATCTCCTATTGGGTCACTTAAACTCATAATTTTCCTTCCTACCAGCTCGACTTAACTAAGCCAGGTATTTTTCCTTGTAATCCTAATTGTCTAAGAGCAATTCTTGATATTTTTAATTTTCTATAAACACCATGTGGTCTACCTGTTATTTCACATCTATTCATCACTCTTGTTTTAGCTGAATTTCTTGGCAATTTTGATAATTTCTGCTGTGCCTTAAATCTTTCCTCTAATGGAAGTTTTTTATCCATTATTATTTTTTTCAAATTTTGTCTTTTCTTGAACATTTTGTCTGAAAGTTTAATTCTTTTTTTGTTTTTATTTACAGCACTAAGTTTAGCCATTTTTAATTGTCTCCTTTTTTAATAAATGGAAAATTCATTTTTTCTAATAATGCAAAGCTGTGCTCTTTGTTAATTGCTTTTATAACAATAACGATATCTAAGCCTCTAACTTTATCAGCTCTATCAAAACTAACTTCGGGAAATATGATATGTTCCTTTATGCCAAAAGTATAATTTCCGAATTTATCAAAACCTTTCGGTGATAATCCTCTAAAATCTTTAATTCTTGGAAGAGCAATATTCACCAATCTGTCTAAAAATTCATACATTTTGTTCTTTCTTAAAGTAACTTTTAAACCTGCATTAGACCCTTTTCTTGTCTTAAAGTTTGCTACAGATTTTTTAAATTTTGTAGTCACAGGTTTTTGGCCTGTTATCTTAGCCATATCCTCTTCACATGATTTAAGAATTTTAGAGTCTGAACCATCTAAACCAAGACCCATGTTCAAAACAATTTTCTCAATTCTTGGAGCCATGTAAATATTTTTGAAGCCAAATTGATCTTTTAAAGCTGGTTGTATTTCTTTATTAAAAATTTCTTTTAATCTTGGAGTCATTATTTCTTAGCCTCTTTTTTCTTTTCTGCTTTTTCATCTATTAATTTTAAATTTGATAAATGAATAAAACCTTCTTTTGAAAAAATACCACCTTTTTTCTCTTTTGTTGTTTTAACGTGTTTTTTAACCATATTAATTTCTTTTACTTTGGCTCTATTATTTGCTCTGTCGATTTCGATAACTTCACCTTCTTTTTTTTTGTCTTTTCCAGTTAGCACTCTTACTTTTAGACCTTTTTTAATCATCTTATAAAACCTCCGGTGCTAGTGAAATTATTTTCATTTGCCCTCTACTTCTTAATTCTCTAGTTACAGGGCCAAATATTCTAGTACCAACTGGTTCACCTTTATCGTCAACTAATACTGCTGCATTATTATCAAATTTTACTTTTGATCCATCGTTTCTATGAATTCCTTTTTTAACTCTTACTACTACAGCTTTATGAACGGTTCCTTTCTTTACTTTGCCCTTAGGGATAGCCTCTTTCACAGCAATTACAATTGTATCTCCAATACTGGCATATCTTCTCTTAGATCCACCCAATACTTTGATGCACTCTATTCTTTTTGCACCTGTGTTGTCAGCAACTTGTAATTCTGTCTGCACACCAATCATTATTTATTATTCTCCATAACTTGAAACTTTTTATTTTTTGAAAATGGTTTGCTTTCAATAATTGAAACTTTATCACCTGTTTTAAATGTATTATTTTCATCATGAGCATTGTAATTTTTTCTGACTCTAATGACTTTTTTCAATACAGGGTGTGAATATTTTCTCTCTACCATAACTGTAATTGTTTTATTAGGTTTGTCGCTTATCACCACTCCTGTTAATATTTTTTTAGGCATTTGATTTTCCTTTTAAAATTGTTTTCAATCTTGCAATTGTTTTTCTTGTTTCTCCAATTTTTGCAGGATTAGTTATTTGAGAATTCATTTTTTGAAATCGAAAATTAAATAAGTCTTTTTTAAGCTTATCAATATTTTTGATAACCTCATCTTTGCTTAATTTTTTAATCTCTTGTTTTTTCATTTATGCAAATCTCTTTATTGTCTTTGTTTTTATTGGTAACTTTGCTGAAGCTTTATAAAGTGCCTCTTTAGCAATTTGTTCAGAAACACCATCAACTTCAAATAAAATTCTTCCAGGTTTTACTCTACAAGCAAAATATTCTGGTGATCCTTTTCCTTTACCCATTCTAACTTCTATTGGTTTTTTAGAAACTGGAATATTTGGAAAAACTCTTGTCCATACTCTTCCTTGTCTTTTCATGTGTCTAGTTAAAGCAACCCTAGCAGCTTCAATTTGTTTTCCAGTAACTCTTTCAGGCTGTAATGCCTTCAAGGCATATGCACCGTAATTAATAGTACTTGCTCTAGTAGCATTACCATGAATTCTTCCTTTATGAGCTTTTCTCCATTTAGTTCTTACTGGCTGAAGCATTATTGTTTACCTTCCTTTGGAGTGACTTTGTTTGTTTCCTGGCTAAATTCTCTTGCAAAAACTTCACCTTTATAGATCCAAACCTTAATTCCAATAATTCCATATGTTGTAAGAGCTTCCGCTTCTGCATAATCTATATCTGCTCTTAAAGTGTGTGATGGTATACTACCATCTCTTAACCATTCGGTTCTAGCGATCTCATTACCACCTAATCTTCCACTTACTGAAACTTTAATCCCTTTTGCACCTAGTCTGATACATGATTGCATGGCTCTTTTCATAGCTCTTCTGTATGAAATTCTTTTTACTAACTGTTGTGCAATGTTTTCAGCAACTAAATATGCATTTGTTTCAGGTTTTTTAACCTCTTTGATATTTAAGTTTACCTCATTTGTAGTAAATTTTGATAAGTTGTTTTTAATTTTATCAATATCACTACCTTTTTTACCAATTACAAATCCAGGTCTAGATGTGTAAATTGTGACGTAACATTTGTTTGATGTTCTCTCTATCATCACTTTAGATACACCTGAATTAATTACATTTTTCTTGATGTATTCTCTTATTTTAAAATCTTCAATTAGATAGTTACCAAAATCTTTTTTCTTAGCATACCAAACAGAGTCCCAACCTCTGTTTACACCTAATCTAAAACCTACAGGATTAACCTTTTGTCCCATGTTTCTCCATTTGTTTTGCCTCTGATAAAATTATAGTTACTGTTGACCAAGGTTTTAAAATTGGTGCCGCTCTACCTTTTGCTCTTGGTCTAAATCTTTTCATAACAATTTTTTTTCCACAATACGCTTCTTTGACAATTAAATTGTCGATATCATATTGAAAGTTATTTTCAGCGTTTGCAACAGCTGAGCTAATTGTTTTTCTAATATCTCTGGTAACTCTTTTTTCCGAAAACTGTAGATCTCTAATAGCTACATCGACCTTTTTACCAACAATACTTTTTAGAATTGGATTAATCTTTCTTACGCTAGATCTAATTCCATTGTTTATAGACTTTACAGTCTTATCGTTGTTTTTATCAATTTTCTTTTTCTTACCCATAATTATTTTTTCTCTGCTGGTTTAGCTTTCTTATCAGCTGGTGTGTGTCCAAAAAAAGTTCTTGTTGGAGCAAACTCTCCTAATTTATGACCCACCATATCCTCTGAAACTGTTATTGGTATAAATTTCTTACCGTTATATATTTGAAAAGCTACCCCTACAAAATCTGGAAGAATAGTAGACTTTCTAGACCATGTTTTAATTGGAATTTTCTTCGGATCATCTTTGTACTTGTCTACTTTTTTCATCAAGCTTTCTTCAACAAATGGTCCTTTCCATACAGCTCTAGCCATTACTTAGTATCCTTCCTTTTATTTCTTCTCTTCACTATAAATTTATCTGTTCTCTTATTATCTCTAGTTTTTAAACCTTTTGCCGATTGTCCTGTTGGAGATACAGGATGTCTTCCTCCAGCTGACTTACCTTCACCACCTCCATGTGGGTGATCTACTGGGTTTTTAACAACACCTCTAGTATGAGGTCTTCTTCCCAACCATCTTGATCTACCAGCTTTACCAATTTTAATATTTTTTTGATCAGGATTACTTAATATTCCAATAGTAGCTAAAGCCCTTGAGTCTATTTTACGTACTTCCCCTGATGCTAATTTAATTAAACTATAATTTCCATCTAATCCACTAATCGTAACTGAAGAACCAGCAGCTCTAGCTATTTTACCGCCGCCACCTGGTTGAATTTCAACGTTATGAATATTGATACCAACTGGTATATCTTGTAGCGGCATGCAATTTCCAATTTTAATTTCTTTTTTTGATCCACTCTCAATCTTATCTCCAACTTTAATTTTTTGAGGAGCTAAAAAATACGAATGTGTTCCATCTTCAAATTTAACCAACATGATGTAGCAAGACCTATTTGGATCGTACTCTATTCTTTCAACAGTAGCCTCCATGTCAAATTTTTTTCTATAAAAATCAACATGTCTATACATTTTCTTATGACCACCCGCTCTGTTAATTGAAGTGATGTGTCCATTATTATTTCTACCCTTCATAGCATTTTTTGGGGAAACAAGAGTTTTAAAAGGTTTGCCTTTCCATAGCCCTGTTCTATCTACTAAAATAGTACCTCTAGTAGATTTTGTGTATGGTTTAAAAGTTTTTAATGCCATTTCTTAAATTCCTGTTGTTAGATCAATGCTTTGACCTTTTTTTAGAGTTATGATTGCTTTTTTGTATCCTGAAACTTTCACTTTTTTACCTCTAGTGAGTTTAGTTCTATTTTGTTTATTGATGATGTTAATTTTAGTGACATTAACTTTAAAAATTTTTTCAATATTTTTTTTAAGGTTTTTTTTATTAGCACCGTCAGGAACCTTGAAAGTAATTTTATTCAATTCTGATAGGTTTGTTGATTTTTCAGTAACAACTGGGAAAAGAATTTTGTCGTATAAATGAATTTTATCCATATTAAGAATACCTTTTCTCCAATTCTTTTACTGAACTTTCAGTAAAAACTACTTTCTTAAATTTTATAATATCGTACGCGCTAAAATGATTTACGTCAGTAACTTTTACGTTTGGAATATTTCTCACAGATTTTTCTATCTTATCTTTTGAATTTTTATCAAGAATAATTAATGAATTAGAAATCTCTAGTTTATTAATTATTGAATTCATTTCTTTTGTTTTTTTAATTTCAGAATTAAAATCATTTAAAATTAATAAGTTCTTATTATTATTTTTTTCAGTAATTAAAGAAGCAACACTTTGTTTCTTTTCATTTTTATTTAACTTTCTTTTTTTGTAAGCTAATTCACCTTTTGGACCATGAGCTATACCACCACCAACAAAAATAGGAGCTTTTCTACTAGCGTGTCTTGCTCCTCCAGTTCCTTTTTGTGCATAAATTTTTGATGTCGGACCTTTCACTTCATTTTGTTGTTTAGTCTTAGCGTGTCTACCTTTGTAGTTAGCGTTTGTTTTGTACAAAACACTAGCAACTAACTTTTGATTAATCTTTGCAGAAAATATTTTATCTAACACTTCAATAGTATCTTTTTTTCCGTCTATGCTAATTTTATCTAATTTCATTATTTTTTCTTCTTATCTGGTGTTTTTTTTGCTTCCTCAGCAGCAGCTAATTTTTCACTGATTGTCATTTTATTTATATTTTTAACTGATCTTTTAACCATTACTTCAGCATTTTTTGATCCTGGAATAGATCCTTTTAAATAAAGTAGCTCATTTTCTAAATCTGTTTTTATTATTTCGATATTTTGCATTGTTCTTAGCTTATCACCCATATGACCAGCCATTTTTTTTCCTTTAAAAACTTTACCAGGATCTTGACTGTGTCCTGTTGAACCATGAGCTCTATGAGAAATAGAAACACCGTGACTGGCTCTTAAGCCACCAAAGTTATGTCTCTTCATTGCACCAGCAAAACCTTTACCAATTGTTTTTGATCTTGTGTCTACAAATTTAATATCTTTGAAAATTTCTAAACCAAATTCATTTCCTTCTTTATAAGCAGAAGTATCGTTCACTCTAAATTCTTTTAATTTTTTTTTAGCTTCAGTGTTTTTCTTTGCAAAAACACCTTTCATTGCTTTTGTTAATTTTGAATTTTTTATTTTTCCATACCCAAGTTGAACAGCTTTATAACCTCTTTTTTCTTCCTCAATTACTTGAATAACTCTAGCTTTTTCAACTTTAAGAACTGTAACAGGCACTAATTGACCAGATTTATAAAACTCTCTAGTCATGCCAATTTTCTTACCTAATAAAGCTATCTCACTCATAATTATATTTTTATCTCCACATCTACACCTGAAGCTAAGTCTAGTTTCATTAAAGCCTCTACTGTTTGTGGTGTTGGTTCAATAATATCAATTAATCTTTTGTGAGTTCTAGACTCAAATTGCTCTCTGCTTTTTTTATCAATGTGTGGAGATCTTAAAACTGTGTATCTTTCAATTCTCGTAGGAAGTGGTATTGGACCCTTTATAGTAGCTCCAGTTCTTTTAACTGTATTAACTATTTCTTCGGTAGAAGCATCTAAAACTTTATTGTCGTATGCTCTTAATTTAATTCTAATATTTTGTTTTTCCATTAACCTGCTACCTTTTTAGTTACTTCATCTTGAACGTTTTGTGGAACTTTAGAATAATGATCGAAGAACATTGAATATTGCGCTCTTCCTTGTGACATTGATCTAAGATTATTAATGTAGCCAAACATATTAGCTAAAGGGACCATTGCTGTTATAACAGTTGCATTTCCTCTTTGCTCTTGAGTGCTAATTTGGCCTCTTCTACTGTTTAAATCACCAATTACATCACCCATATAATCTTCTGGAGTAACAACTTCCACTCTCATAATAGGCTCTAAAAGCTTTAGTCCACCTTGAGTACAAGCTTCTTTAAAACATGCCCTGCTGGCAAGTTCAAATGCCAGAACGCTTGAGTCTACATCATGATGCAGACCGTCAACAATTGTTACTTTATAATCAATCATAGGAAAACCTGCTAGTATTCCACTATCAGAAACTGTCTCAATACCTTTTTCAACACCAGGGATAAATTCTTTTGGAATAGCTCCACCTTTTATGGCACTTTCAACCTCTCTACCCTTGCCTGGTTCTTGAGGTTCAACAAATAATTTTACTTTAGCAAATTGGCCAGCACCACCACTTTGTTTTTTGTGTATGTATTCAAATTCAGCTGACTTTTCTATTGTTTCTCTGTAAGCAACTTGTGGAGCACCAACATTTGCTTCAACTTTAAATTCTCTTTTCATACGATCAACAATAATATCTAGATGAAGCTCACCCATTCCTTTGATGATTGTCTGACCAGATTCCTCGTCAGATGAAACTCTAAATGAAGGATCTTCTTTAGCTAATCTTGCTAAAGCTTCACCCATTTTTTCTTGGTCACCTTTTGTTTTAGGCTCAACAGCAATTTCAATTACTGGTTCAGGGAATTCCATTGGCTCTAATAAAACAGGATTTTCTTTGTCACACAAAGTGTGTCCTGTCATAGTATTTTTTAAACCTGCCAAAGAAACAATATCACCTGCATTTGCTTCTTTAATATCTTCTCTAGAGTTTGCATGCATTAAAAGCATACGACCAACTCTTTCTTCTTTATCTGATGAAGAATTGTACACAGCTGTACCAGATTTAATTGTACCAGAATAAATTCTAACAAATGTTAATGAACCAACAAATGGGTCATTTGCTACTTTAAATGCTAATCCTGAAAAAGATGATCCATCTTCGAATTTCATTTCAATCTCATCATCAGAACCAAGTTTTGTTCCTTTAATAGATCCAATATCCACTGGACTTGGAAGGTAATTAATAACTGCATCTAATAAAGGTTGGACACCTTTATTTTTAAAAGCTGAACCAGTTAAAACAGGCACAAAGCTAAAATTTAAAGTTCCTTTTCTAATACATTTAACTAAATCTTCCTCTTTAATTTCATCTCCATTTAAATACGCTTCCATTAGCTTTTCGTCTTGCTCAACTGCAGACTCAATTAATTCAGTTCTGTATTTTTCTGAAATTTCTTTTAAATCATCAGGTATATCTTTATATTCCCACTCTGCGCCTAAAGCTTCATTTTTCCATACTTGAGCTTTCATTTTAACAAGATCAACAACACCAGTTAAAGAAGCTTCAATTCCAATAGGAACTTGTAAAACTAATGGTTTAGTACCCAATCTATCTCTGATCATATCAACACATCTAAAGAAATCTGCACCAGTTCTATCAAGTTTATTTACAAAACAAATTCGTGGAACTTTATATTTGTCTGCTTGTCTCCATACTGTCTCAGATTGAGGCTCTACACCAGCAACTCCATCAAATACAGCCACAGCACCGTCTAATACTTTTAAAGATCTTTCAACTTCAATTGTAAAATCTACGTGGCCTGGAGTATCGATTATGTTAACTCTGTGGTCATTCCAGAAACAAGTTGTTGCTGCAGAAGTAATTGTGATACCTCTTTCTTGTTCTTGCTCCATCCAATCCATTGTTGCAGCACCATCATGTACTTCACCAATTTTATGACTTTTTCCTGTATAATATAAAATTCTTTCTGTAGTAGTTGTTTTACCAGCATCTATGTGGGCCATGATCCCAATGTTTCTATATTTATCTAATGTATGAGTTCTAGCCATAATTTTTTACCATCTAAAATGTGCAAATGCCTTGTTAGACTCTGCCATTTTATGAACATCCTCTCGTTTTTTTACTGCAGCACCTTTTTTTTCATAAGCATCATACAGTTCGTTAAAAATTTTATCTGCCATGTGTTTATCTTTTCTTTTTCTAGCAGAATCAACTAACCATCTTATTGCAAGTGCTTGAGCTCTTTTGCTTTTTACCTCAACTGGTACTTGGTATGTTGCACCACCTACTCTTCGTGATCTAACTTCTACTGTTGGTTTGATGTTGTTAATTGCTTCATTAAAAACATTTATAGGTTCATCTTTAGTTTTTGTTTTGATTTTCTCTATTGCTTCATAAACTATTTTTGCAGCAATACCTCTTTTGCCATCATACATAATGTTGTTTATTAATTTTGGAATTATAGTTGAATTAAATTTTGGATCAGGAACTACATTTTTTTTGGGTTGAGTTTTTTTTCTAGACATTATTTACCTTTTTTTGTTCCGTATAAAGATCTTCTCTGTTTTCTATTTGCAACACCTTGTGTATCTAAATTTCCTCTTAAGATATGATATCTAACACCAGGTAAATCTTTAACCCTTCCACCTCTAATTAGTACTACAGAGTGTTCTTGTAAATTATGACCTTCGCCTGGAATATAAGCAGTTACTTCAAAACCGTTTGACAATCTAACTCTAGCAACTTTTCTTAATGCAGAGTTTGGTTTTTTTGGAGTGGTTGTATAAACTTTAACACAAACACCTCTTTTTAAAGGTTGCTTTTGTAAAGCAGGAACTTTGTTTCTAGAAACTTGTTTAACTCTTTTTTTTTTTAACAACTGATTAATAGTTGGCATAATTCTTTTTTAAAATTAATTAATTTATTTTTGAGATGAAAATAACTGACAGGTTATTTTGTGGCAGCGTTTAGTACCTCAAGAGCACTACATTCCAACCAAAAACATCGCCAAAATACTTATTAATCAGCTATTGTCAAACTAAAACTGCAATTTTTAGGTGATTTTTTTATTGATTTACTTGTGTTTCTTCAGGCTCAGAAGCTTCAAGTTTATCCTGTTCTGCTAAGAAGCTATTATCATCTTCCAAGGCCTTGTTGTTCCATCTGTTCTTGATATTACCCGTTCCAGCAGGAACTAATCTTCCAACAATTACGTTCTCTTTTAAACCGTTTAATGGATCAACTTTCCCTTTAATTGCAGCATCTGTTAATACTCTTGTTGTCTCTTGGAAAGATGCAGCAGAAATGAATGATTCTGTTTGAAGTGAAGCTTTAGTAATACCCATTAAAACTCTTTCTCCAACTGCAGGAGTTTTGCCTTCAGCAACTAATTTTTCATTAGTATTATCAAACTTGATTCTATCAACCACTTCACCTGGTAAATAACTTGAATCTCCAGATACCTTAACTTCAACTTTCTTAAGCATTTGTCTTAGAATTGTTTCAATATGTTTATCGTTAATAATTACACCTTGTAATCGATATACTTCTTGAACTTGATTAACAAAATATTCTGTTAATTCTTTAATGCCTAAAATTCTTAAAATATCATGCGGTAATGGCTGTCCATCTAAAAGATATTCACCTTTTTGAATTTTTTCACCAGGATTAAAGTTAATGTGTTTTCCTTTTGGAATTAAATAATTTGATGGTTCTGATCCGTCTTCAGGAACAATCGAAATTCTTTGTTTACCTCTAACTTCTTTTCCAAAAACAACACTTCCATCGTTTTCGGCTATAATAGCACTGTCCTTAGCTTTTCTAGCTTCAAAAAGTTCAGCTACTCTTGGAAGACCTCCAGTAATATCTTTAGTTTTCGTTGTTTCTTTAGGCAATCTTGCAATAACATCACCAGCATAAACTTTTTGACCATCTTTAATTGATAAAATTGAATCTGGTACTAAGTAATATCTAGCTTCATTATCATCTGCTTTTTTAATTACATTTCCTTTTTCATCTCTTAAAGTAATTCTTGGTTTTAAATCTGTACTCTTAGATTGACCTCTCCAATCAATCACAGATTTTGATGAAATACCAGTTGCATCATCAGTAGTTTCTTGAATTGAAACACCATCTATCAAATCAACATAACTTGCAATACCACTCTTTTCAGCAATAACTGGAGTTGTATATGGATCCCACTCACAAATTTTTGTATTTGCTTTAACTTTATCTCCATTATTAAAAAATAATCTTGATCCATAAGCAACTTTATAAACTGCTATTTGAACTCCTTTATCATCCTCAATAGAAAGTTGAGTATTTCTTCCCATAACAATTAAATTCTTTTTTGAGTCTTCTAGAATATTTGAGTTAATAATTTTTAATGTCCCATCGCTTTTGCTAATAATTTGGTTATCTTGTTTGACCGAAGCTGTTCCTCCAACGTGGAATGTTCTCATCGTTAGCTGCGTACCTGGTTCTCCAATTGATTGAGCTGAAATCATACCAATTGCTTCACCCACATGCACCATTTTACCTCTAGATAAATCTCTTCCGTAACAAGTAGCACAAACACCCTCTTTAGAACTACAAGTCATTACTGAATAAACTTTTATAGATTTAACACCTGCTGCATCAATTTTATCACAGCCTGCCTCATCAATCATTTCAGACTTTTTGATTATTACTTCACCACTTAAAGGATTTTTCACTTCAGCAGCTGTAACTCTACCTAGCGCTCTTTCTGCTAAACTAACGACTACATTACCACCCTCTAAGATCTCTGATAGTTCAATAAAACCTGGTTCTTCACATTTAATTTTTGTTACTGTTAAATCTTGAGCAACATCACACAATCTTCTCGTTAAATAACCAGAGCTTGCTGTTTTAAGCGCGGTATCTGCTAATCCTTTTCTTGCTCCGTGTGTAGAGTTAAAATACTCTAAAGCTGTTAAACCTTCTTTAAAATTAGAGATAATTGGACTTTCAATAATTTCACCTGAAGGTTTTGCAATTAATCCTCTCATACCAGCTAATTGTTTCATTTGAGCTGCTGAACCTCTTGCGCCACTATCAGCCATCATAAATACTGAGTTTATTTTTAATCCTTCTTCTGTTTTTTCAGTTGCAGAAATTCTTTTCATCATTTCACCCGCAACTTTATCTGTACATTTAGACCATGCATCAACAACTTTGTTGTACTTCTCGCCTCTTGTAATCAAACCTTCAGCATATTGAGTTTCATAATCAGCAATTAATTTTTTAGTATCATCAATTAATTGAGTTTTATTTTCAGGGATAATTAAATCATCTTTTCCAAATGAAATTCCTGCTTTAAATGCATGCTTAAATCCTAAATCTTTAAGTTTATCACAGAAAATAACTGTCGTTTTCTGACCACAGAATCTGAAAACCACATCAATTATTTCAGAAACAACTTTTTTGGGTAGCAATCTATCAACTAATGAAAATTTAATATTGCTATTTTTTGGTAATAAGTTGGCTAATAAAAATCTTCCTGCAGTTGATGTGTATTTTTCAATCTTCTTATTTCCTTGTTCATCAACAGTTTCATATCTTGAAATAATAGTGCTATGAACGTTAATTTCACCTGAAGATAATGCAAACTCTATTTGATCAGAATTAGTAAAATATCCAGATGGTTTATCCGATACTGGTTCCTGTGAAAGATAATATATTCCTAAAATCATATCCTGACTTGGAACGATTATAGGTTTACCATTTGAAGGAGATAGAATGTTGTTTGTTGATAGCATTAATATTCTTGCTTCCAACTGAGCTTCTAAACTTAAAGGTACATGAACAGCCATTTGGTCACCATCAAAATCAGCATTAAAAGCTGCACATGTTAAAGGGTGTAGCTCAATTGCATCACCTTCAATTAATTTTGGTTCAAAAGCTTGAACACCAAGTCTATGAAGTGTCGGTGCTCTATTTAATAAAACAGGGTGCTCTCTTAC